>DIKT01000010.1:9575-21137 GCA_002424635.1 Desulfobulbaceae bacterium UBA5611 | reverse complement strand
GTCACCATCTCGGTGCCGGAGGCCTCTATGGCCTGTTTCATTACGGCTGAGGAAGAAAATTTACCGGTACCAAGAAAAAGCCGGGAATTGAAGGTATGTCCACCAATGGTCAGCATATCAGCCGCCCCCTACAAATCGGATGATTTCCATCTGGTCATTGTCCTTGAGAAAAGTTGTCGTGTAGCAATCCGGCTGCAGAATGGTTTTATTGAGTTCGATGACAATGGCTGTGACTGGCACCAGCAGATCTTCCAGGAGTCGGGCGATGGTCATTGGTTCAGTGATAATCTTCGGATTGCCGTTCAGGAGGATCTGCATAGTTACAATAAACTTGAAAAAAGTGTCATTGGTGATTGGTGAGTCAGCTGCATTGCAATAATAATCATCATAGGTATTTTTAAAACCATCTTAATCGGATAATAATAACTTGCCAATAGTGTTTTTCGGTAGGCGGAGTTCTTGGTGATGGTCAGTTATCCGGAGAGCTCTGCGGTATTTTCAGGAGAATCAGGAGCGGCAATTTCATTATAGGCGGTAGTTGACAGATAGGGTTGGGAGCGTTAAATTGGGTTTTCCCCCTTGCATGCACAATATGATAACCAAGATAAGCAGCAGGCTGGTGGTATTTGGTATTGGGGGCTTTCAGTTGTAAACAAGATTATTTGTCAAATAGGAGTGATAAGATGCCGCTTTATGAGTATGAATGTGACAGTTGTGCTAAAGTTTTTGAGGTGCAGCAACGTATGGCCGATAAACCGTTGAGCGCCTGTCCCGAATGTGCAGGATCGGTGAAGAAAGTAATGTCCATGAGCTCTTTCCAGCTCAAGGGTGGCGGCTGGTATGCTGATGGCTATGCCAGTACCCCAAAAGATAAAGGGACCACGGCCGGCAGCACGAGCTCTACCCCTCCTCCCTGTTCCGGTTCCTGTGCCAAGTGCCCGGCATCGGCCGTTTAATCGATTTTCCGCATTTTTTAATTTTTGCTGATGGTGGAGCTCGCGGCCGCTGTTTAGCTGATGATAGCCATGGCATCGCCATAGGAATAAAAGCGGAATCCCTGGCCAATCGCCTGGCGGTAACAGTCCAGTAATCTTTCCCGGCCGCAGAAGGCTGATACCAGAAAGAGCAGTGATGACTGGGGCAGGTGAAAATTGGTGATCAGATTGTCCACCACTTTGAAGCGGTAGCCGGGCATTATATACAATTCGCACCAGCCCTCTGTTGCTAGCAATTTTCCTTGTTCATTGGCGGCAAATTCGAGAGCCCGCACGGTGGTGGTACCCACCGCCCAGATCTTGCCGCCCTCCTGGCGCACCGTATTGATGGCCTCAGCGTTCTCTTGTGAAATGTGGACATATTCTTTATGTATTCTATGGTTACTAATGTTCTCGGTTCGCACCGGGGCAAAAGTGCCATAGCCGACGTGGAGAGTGATTCTGGCAATTGTCACCCCTTTAGTCCTGATTTTGTCTAATAGCTCTTCCGAGAAATGCAGACCGGCAGTGGGCGCCGCCACGGCTCCCGGCTGGCTGGCATAAACGGTCTGGTACCGTTGGCTGTCTTCTGCGGTAGTGCCCTGAGCTCGTGCAATATAAGGTGGGAGCGGAATCTGACCATGCTCGGTCAGGACCTCGGCTAAATTCTGCTGGCGGTCATAATGCAGGGCAATCTTGACCCGGCCTTCACCCAGTCGTTCCAAGATTGTGCAGGAGAGGCCGGTGCCGATGGTAATAACTGATCCTGGCCGCGGACCTTTGGAGCTTTTGATCAGGGCGGTAGCTACCACCTGCTCCGTCTCTGCTGTTAGCAGTGGATAGTCCAGTAAAAAGACCTCGGCCTTGCCGCCGGTATCTTTCTGGCCCAGCAATCGGGCGGGAAAGACTTTGGTGTCATTGATGACCAGCAGATCACCCTTGTGCAGCAGATCTATAATGTCGCTGAACTGGCGATCATCTCTCTGATCGGTTGCGCGATTAAGGACCATGAGTCTGGAGTCTTCCCGTCTGTCGGCCGGGTGTTGAGCGATATTTTCCGGCGGCAGTAAGTAGTCATAGGCCTTGAGTATGAAATCCTGTTGCATGTCAGTTCTATTTTGCAGTAAAAAGGGTAGATGTATTAACGTTGTTATGAGCTTTTCCTTCAAGTCTTGACCTTCCTACCATGATCCTTGCTGTTGCCGCAACTGAATTAGAGATGAAATCCTTTGAGCAGTCCCTGAGCAAAGACAGGGGCATTGCCTCTGACCAGGAACTGGAGCCTTGCTGTGCTCTTCTGATTTCCGGGGTTGGGCCGGTGGAGACGACTCTGCACCTGACCCGTTATCTGGACAAACATTATAAACAGATAACTAAAGTTATCAACTTCGGCGTAGCCGGGGCCTATATTGCAGAAGCATCAAGGGCTGAAGATAACGTAGCGCTGCTTGCTATATGTCTGGCTGAGCAGGAGAGTATGGGCGATTTCGGTATCTGTTTTGCTGATCATATAGAGGCCTTTGAAGAACAATTGGGCGGCCGCACAGTTTTTCCTCTGGATCACCCATTGCTTTATCAGGCCCGAGAGATCCTGCGCCGACATCAGATTGCCTGTCACTGCGGTAATTTTGTGACCGTTGCAGCGGCCAGCGCTACAAGGCAGCGGGGGACGATGCTGGCGGCCAGATATCAGGCAATATGTGAAAATATGGAAGGGGCGGCGGTGGCAAGGGTCTGTGCGGAATTTGCTCTGCCCCTGCTTGAGCTGCGGGCAGTCTCCAATCTGGTGGAAGACCGGGATCTGAGCCGCTGGCAATTAGCAGAAGCCTGTGTGCTGGCAGCCAACGCGGCAGCCCTGCTGGTCAGGACAATGGAGAAGTCATGACCAATCCCGCCGCCGCCAGGCCGCTGACCATCGGCTTTTCGCCCTGTCCCAATGATACTTTTATCTTTTATGCGCTGCTGCATGGCAAGATCGATCTGCCGGGCATTGAGCTGGCAGCCCCGATGCTGGCAGACGTCGAGACACTCAATTGCTGGGGCCTTGAGCACCGGCTGGATGTGAGTAAGCTCTCTTTTCATGCCCTCGGCCATGTGCTTGATGAATATTGCGTGCTGTCCGCCGGCAGTGCCCTGGGACGAGGCTGTGGACCGCTCCTGGTGGCCCGTAGATTTCTTGATCTGACTACTCCTGAGCGCTATAGAGTGGCGATTCCTGGCCGCTTGACTACGGCGGCCTTTCTCCTTCGTCTTTTTTTACCGGAGTGTGTGGATTTAGTGGAGATGCGCTTTGATACCATTATGGCAGCCGTGCAACAGGGACACGTGGATGCCGGGGTCATTATCCATGAGAGCAGATTTACCTATCAGCAAATGGCTCTGGTCTGTCTGCAGGATCTGGGTCAATGGTGGGAGCAGAGGACCGGTCATCCCATTCCCTTAGGCTGTATTGCGGCCAGACGCTCATTGGGGCCGGAGCGGATTGCTGTAATAGATCAGGCAATCCGCGACTCTATTACTTGGGCCTTTGCTCATCCTGATGGTTGCCTGTCCTATATCAGAGCTCATGCCCAGGAGCTGGAAGACCGGGTTGTACAGGAGCATATTGGGCTTTATGTCAATGATTTTTCAAAAGATTTGGGAGTTGAGGGGCTGGCGGCCATTGATGCCTTTTTAGACCATGGCAGAGCAGCGGGGATCCTGCCGCAGTCCTGTGACAAAGTTAAATCGCATTGACTTTACATTCCAATCAGAAACTATGAAGCCACAATCTCCCCAAAAAAACAAACAGCAATCCTTGGTATTACCTTCAACAAAGCTTCCTGTTCTGGGCATCTGTGGACCCAAGGGCGAGGGCCTGACTGCCCTCATTGCCACCTTGCTGCCGGAACTGCTTAAGCGTGGCCTGCAGATTGCAGTAGTCCAGCATAGAGACCATAATCGGCTGGTGGAGCAGCCGGACCAGGACAGCGATTGTCTGTATCAGGCCGGCGCCGATCTTTTTCTGCTTGACGGGTCGGGGTCCCAGGAGTGCTTTCTTCATGGTGCTCGCCGGCATAGTATTGCCGGGGCCGGTTTGAGCTATGAGCTCAGGCGGCTTAGCCGCCATTATGACCTGGTGCTGGTGGCAGGAGATGAGCAGGCACCAGTGCCCAAAATCTGGCTCCTGGCTGATGCTGAGTCACTACCGGCTGATACAGCGACCGTACTCAGGTTTTTTCCACCTGATGAGACCCGAAGCAAACAGGTTCTCGCCTTTCTGCTCTCCTGGTTGCAGCAGCTCTGGGCAGAGACACCGGTGTGGGCCTGCGTCCTGATCGGGGGCCTTAGTTCCCGCATGGGCCGTCCCAAGCATCTGCTGGAAAAGATAACTACCGGTACCACCTGGCTGGAAAATACAGTCAATCTGCTCCAACCCCTGATTGGTGATCATATTGCCCTGTCCGGTCCTGGCATTGTCCCTGACTCGCTGGCTCATCTGCCCCGTCTGCCTGATGTCCCGGAGGCCCGCGGCCCCTTGACCGGTATTCTGGCGGCCATGCGCTGGCAGCCCACGGTCTCCTGGCTGCTTATAGCCTGTGATATGCCGCATATCAATACCGAGGCCCTGGCCTGGCTGCTTGATCAGCGCCGGCCGGGCTGCTGGGGCACTGTGCCCCGTCTTCAGGAAGACGGATACGTGGAGCCATTATTAGCCCATTATGATTATCGCTGTGGCCCCCTCTTCGAGCAGCTTCTGGCCTCCGGTTCTCTACGGATTGGTCAGATCGCAGGACAGCCGAAGATTGAGGTTCCCCTTATTCCCCGGCAACTCCGTTCTTCCTGGCATAATATCAATACGCCGCAGGAATTAGCCGTATCTCGACAGGCAGAACAGCTTGAGTGAAAGATAGCCTCGTCTCTGTGGCTCATAGTCTTGTACATTTATTGTGGAGAATTGCTGCTGCGGGCGACCAGAACCTTGTCCACTCGATTATGATCCATATCCATGACCTCGAATCGCCAACCATCCCACTCAAAATTATCGGCCGGGGCTGGAATATGGCCCAGCATACGCATGATGAAGCCGCCCAGGGTATTGAAATCATTTTCTTCCTCTCCCGGCCAATAATGGTTTATTTTTAGCACTGCTCTGGCCTGTTCAATGGTGATGCTGCCGTCGATCAGCCATGACCCATCTGCCCGGACAACCACGTCCTGGTCTGTCTGAATGTTGGCGGAAGGAATTTCGCCGACGATGGAAGTCAGGACATCTGTAACAGTGACCAGCCCTTGTAATTCACCATATTCATCCACGATAAGTGCACATTGCTGACGAGCCTGGCGAAAATTTTCCAGTAATTTGGTAATTGTTATCCCTTCCGGCACATAAAGCGGCGGACGCAGTGACTGCTCGATTCTGAGAGATTCACTGGCCAAGGTGAATTTAAGCAAATCGGCAATATGGAGGAGACCAAGAATATGGTCAAGCCCGTCACGACAGACAACAAGGCGATTATGGGGACAGGCGGCCAGTCGTTGGCGAATGGTTGCCTCTGATTCATTCAGGTCAAGGGCGTAAATATCCTGGCGATGAGTCATGATTGCCCCGATTCGTTGTTCATCAAGACGCAGGACATTGGAGACGATGGCCTGTTCACTGGCATGGAAGACTCCTGCATCTGCGCCTTGCTTCATCAATAATTTGATCTCATCATTGGTTATTGGCGGCTCATCTGTACTGCGGGCATGAATAAGAAGAAGCAGCATATCAGAAGATTTGGCAATAAACCAGACCAGAGGTTTGGCAATTTGGGCCAGCCTATTCATGGGTGAGGCAATCAACGCAGCAATGGCTTCCGGGGCCAGCAGCCCCAGACGTTTGGGAACCAATTCACCAATAACGACGGCAAAATAGGTGAGCGTGATGACCACTATTATGAGGGCAAGGCCTCGGGCATGGGGCTCAATAAATGCGAACGTAGCCAGCCAGCCGGCTAAGGGATCGGCCAAGGCTGTTTCACCAATGGCACCAGATAAAATCCCTACCGTGGTGATACCTATCTGGATGGTGGATAGAAAATACGATGGGTTGCTGTGTAAGGCCAGTGCTCCTTTTGCCCCCGGCCGGCCATCAGCGGCCAATCTTTGCAGGCGTGTCTTGCGGGAAGAAACGACAGCTATTTCCGCCATAGATAGCGCACCATTAAAAATAATGAGCAGTAAAAGCAGGATTATTTCCATGAAGAAGTCGTGAGGCAGGTATTTTTAAGTCAGTTGATCAGAGGCTCCGCCAGTGAAGAGTTTTGCAAGAAGGTCAATTTTATAATACAATAAACAAATAAAAGGTTGCAAGAAGGACTGATTCTGCCGAGGTCGAATCTCTACAGGTTTTGACAATGATGACAAAATACGATCAACAATGTGCGGTGGAGTTCCGGGAACTGCGAAGCCATTTCGATGATTATTTTGTTGAGATGGCCGTCGAGTGTCCCTATCATCTGCCTTACACTGCTATTTTTAAGCAGGCTCTTTTCGGCCCAGTTCCAGAAAGAATTATGGAACTGTTTTTGGCTTCCGGCTATCGCCGTAATGGTAATTGTCTCTATACCATGCGTTGTCAAGATTGTGCTGCCTGTGTTCCCATCCGTCTATATCCCCATGAACTGCAACTCAACCGCAATCAACGGCGGGTAATGAAAAAAAACCAGGATCTGGAGATCGAATTCGGCCCGGTGGAGCTCACGCCGGAAAATCTGGAGTTATGTCAGCAGTTTCTGTCGCAGCGCTATCCACATAAAAACAATCAGGCTGACAGTTATTATTCCGGTTTTTTTCTGAATTCCATTGTCTCGTGTCTGGAGATTCGTTACCGGTTGGCCGGCCGGCTTGTTGGCTGTGCCATTGTTGATATGGGTGCCAATTGGATTAATGCTGTTTATTTTTATTTTGATCCGGCTGAGGGCCAACGGAGCCTCGGCACCTTTAATATCCTGACTATGGCAGAGTTATGTCGCAAGCAGCAAATCCCCTATCTTTATCTCGGTTATTATATTCAGTCGGTAGCGGCCATGAATTATAAAAGCCGTTTTTCTCCTCATTACCTCTATCTTGATGGCAATTGGCAGCAAAGGTCGAGTCATGAAAGGATAAATTGAAGCTGGAGGGCTCTTGTAATGCATGAGGCACAATTTTACATCCAGAGCAAGGAAGTGGAAAATGAGGTGCATTGTGAACTGTGTGCCCATCACTGCCGAATCAAGGAGGGACATCGTGGTCTCTGCGGCGTCCGGGAGAATAGACAAGGGATTTTATATAGTCTGGTTTATGGTTGGCTGGTGGCTGAGCATGTCGATCCCATTGAGAAGAAGCCGCTCTTTCATTTTCTGCCGGGTAGTCAGTCTTTTTCTATCTCCACTGTGGGCTGCAATTTCCGCTGTCGCCATTGTCAGAATTTTTCCATCTCCCAGCCGGGCCTCTTTGCTGCCGACCATCCGCCTGGGATACAGCGCTCACCTCAAGATGTAGTGGCCAAGGCTATAGCTTATAACTGTCAATCGATCAGCTATACCTATGTAGAGCCAACAATTTTTTTCGAATTCGCCTATGATTGCTGCCTGCTGGCCCATGAGCAGAATTTGAAAAATGTCTTTGTCTCCAATGGCTATATGGGAGAAAAAGTTACCCGTAAATTGGCCCCGGTTCTGGATGCCATCAATATCGACATCAAGGCCTTCAGTGATGATTTTTATCGTAAGATATGCGGCGCCCGTCTACAACCGGTGCTGGAAAATGTCCGGCTTATGCATGAGCTGGGTGTATGGGTTGAGATTACCACCCTTATTATTCCCGGTCTCAATGACAGTGAAGCGGAACTGCAGCAGATTGCTGATTTTATAGCCTCTATTGATCCAGCCATGCCCTGGCATGTCACGGCTTTTCATCCTACTTATAAGTTGACCGACAGGCCGGCCACACCGGTAGAGTCATTGCAGAAGGCCCAGCAGATCGGCATAGCAGCCGGACTCAGGTATGTTTATGAAGGTAATGTTCCGGGCTCAGGCGGAGAAAATACGCTATGTCCATCGTGTCAGGCCCTGTTGATCAGTCGGTTCGGGTGCAGTATCCAAACCAACAGGCTTGTTGATGGTTCTTGTCCGCAATGCAGGCGGTCGATTGCCGGAGTATGGAAATAAGTGATCAGAAGATATCCAGCAAGGCCTAGCGTCTATTACCTGCCCCTGTCTTTTTGGCAAAAAGTATGTGGAATTTTCCTGGGATCCTGATCTCGAATTCCATTCGCTTGTCCGGGATGGTTGGATGATTAAAAGAGAGAAAATAGGCATGCAAAGCCATTCGGCGCATTGGATTGGTCTTGGCTCCGTATTTTCTATCGCCTGCAATCGGATGGCCCAGGTCGGCCATATGGACCCGAATCTGATTTTTTCGTCCCGTCACCAGGGTGATATCCAGTAAGCTATAGGCATCATTTTCTTTTATGACCTTGTAGTTGGTCGTGGCCTCCTTCCCCTCGCCACTGTTGTCTCTAACTGTATAAACCCGCAGGGCTTTTGATTCAGCAAGCTGGCTGGTAATCTGCCCTTCTTTCTTTTGGATGTTTCCCTCGACAATGGCGGAGTAGCGTTTATCTGCCCTGCCCCATTGGTCCTGCAAGATCTGTTTGGCGGCCTCGTTTTTGGCAAAGACCAGTAAACCGGAAGTGCCCTGGTCCAGGCGATGGACAATAAAAACCCGTTCCTCGACTGATTTGGCCCGTTCTTTCAGATAATTGCTCAGCAGGTAAAAGGCGGTCTTTCTTTTTTCGTTCTCAGTGGCAATGGTCAGTAACCCCGCGGGCTTGTCAATGACAATGATATCCTCATCTTCATGGATGATCGATAGACCCGGACAGGTTCTGGCCTGCTCACGCATTTCCAGCTCTGAGCGAATACTGATCAGTTCTCCTGGTAATAATAGCTGGTCAGCTCGCGTTGCCTCTTTGTCATCAATAACTACAGCTCCATGTTTAACAAGCTGTTTGGCCTTCGTTTTTGAATAACCGGCCTTAGTGAGAAGACTCAGCAGGTCTGATTTGTCTTTGCTAAGGATGTTTCTCATGAATGTTCCGGTCTCTCCAGGCGGACGGGATGATTTTGTTCCCGGCAGCGAATGGCAAGTCCTTTCAGGAAACTTCTGAGAAACTGATTGCCGCATTCCTTGTAATTCTTGTGGCCTTCTTTTCTGAATAAAGCGCTTAACTTGGCTTTGGTGATGCTGGCATGGGCCAGCTCAAGGATTTCAATGAGGGCATCTTCTTTCAATTCGAGGGCAATACGTAATTTTTTGAGGACAATATTATTGGTAATGGTCCAGGCAGTGGCCTCGATATCCGCCTTGTTCTCTTTATGACCTCTATTTTTAATAATGAGACCATCAAGAAAAGAGCTTATGACTTGATCACTGCAAGCAGCAAAACCTTCTTCTTCTTCTTTTTTCAATAAGGCGGGAACTGATGACTTATCCAGCTCTAGTCCCCCGAGTTGACATATCTGAACAATTGAGGCGTCATTGATGTTGAGGGCGTAACGGATCCTGCGAAGGATGTCATTGTTGGTCATTTTATTCCTGAAGAACCTGATAATATATACATTGTCTTTTCTTGAGATCAGGAAGGCCTGACCATTTGTTTGGAGTGAGCTGGATGTTGTTAATCTATATCGGTTATAGCCTGTTTAAGGAATTTAATTTAACTTAGAGTAAAAGAAAGGTAGGCAGTAAGGCCTTGTTCATATACTCAAGTCCTTCTGTTTCGGTAAGCTGAATAGGTTGGGTTGTGATTCTGGAGCATGAATAATTGCCTAAATTTCACTCTTGTATCCGGAACATATAAAACTGCTAAGTATGGCAGGTAAAACATTTCAATCAGGCATTATTGGTCTTTTTTGCAAGGCCAATATATGTCAAAATAAATTGAATAAGGAGTGACCCATAACCATATGCTACCTATAGTCCGCCTTCTTTTTTAATACCGATGACATTTTACGAAAAGACCGCTAAATGCAGGTAGGATAAAAATGCCGGCTGATTTTCTTCAATAATCCTCTACTGTTCAAAAGTATAATTGTATTTTATACCATATAATGTCGATTGCGTTGGAGTCAGCGGAAAAGTCATTGAAGTTATGGGTCATTCCTGGAGATTGGTCGCATCTTATTGTCAATCGGCCAGATCTGTTATCTTTGGGTATCTGTGGGAGCTGGCTGTGTAGTGGTTGTTTTTGTTTCCTCTGTCTGGGTTGTTCCCGTTGGCTGCTCGGTTGCAGGGGTCGTGGTTGTGGACTGCATCGTCTCTGTGGTAGTCTCTGTTCCTGCCGGCGGCTTAGGTTCTTCTGTTTTACATCCAAACAACATCAAACTGGTAAGTATAATGGCAGCTGCAAAAATCTTTTTCATTTTTTTCTCCTTTTAGTTACCTGTTGATCTTGAAGATGAGATGACGCTGGAACATGATATCCCTGCCCATAGCCTGCACATCCATTATATTTATATCGTACAACAAATTTTTCGGGATTGGTACTAACTATTTTGGCTTTCCTCAAATGTTAAGGGCAGCGCTTGGCTTGCTGCCTCGATGGCAAGTCGACTTTGCCTGCCGCCTTCAGTTTCTGGGGTGTCATTCCCCAGAATCGCCTTGACGATCGCGCCCTGATTAAGTTTGGCGGCAGGCAAGGTGGGAAACAGATACTCTTCCTGGTCTTTAGTATGAATGATGCCAGCGGCAAGGAGTTGCTCTGCTGTTAAGAAGAGCAGAGCCGGCCTCTGGCCTGGGCAGAGATCAGGCAGCATTTTGGCTGTAATTGTCTGCTGTCGGTCAAAAGCAAGAAAAAGCTGGCGGATAATATCAAAGGCGGCGCTGAGCTTTTCCGCAGGCGTTACCTGGGGCTCGATAAGCTGATAGCTGTGACGGGTCTGGCAGGCAAAGGCTACTTGGGAGCCGGTCAGAATAAAAATCAAGCCCAGGTGTAACCAGATGAGAAACAGAGGCAGGGTGGCAAAGGAACCATAGATGGCATTGTATCTGGAAACGCCAATCTGCAGGCTGATATAAATATTCTGGGTGATAAACCAGAGCGAAGCGGCAAAGATTGCTCCAATGAAAGCAGGGATCGTGTGGACTTTGGTATTAGGGAACACAATATAGCTGACTGTTAAGGCAAAGGTGATGAATAAGACGGGCAGCAGCAGCAGAAAAAAGGTCTGCAGCCAGATAACAGGAAGAAAAGGTTCTATTTTGGCAAATAAAGCAGGATTTTTGATAATAGTAGTGGCGGCAAAGCCTATATTTATAGCAATTGGAATCAGAATCAACAAGGCCAGATAGTCGGTCACCTTGCGCACGGCTGTCCGGCCGGTGGGAGCTTTCCAGATGGCATTCATGGCCTGCTCAATAGTGTCAAAGGCTAAAATAACGGTGATCAGCATAACTACGACGCCAATGGAGCCAAGAGTGGTAAAATCGGTCTTGTCAACATAGTCAAAAATCTTGTCTGCGGCTGATCGCAGATGCACGGTCAGGGTCGCTGTCATCTCCTCTGTATTGCCGGATGCTG
>DIKT01000010.1:0-9535 GCA_002424635.1 Desulfobulbaceae bacterium UBA5611 | reverse complement strand
CTGTCGATGTAGCTGTGCATAGCCTGCCGCAGTTGATAGTTGCCGCCCAGCCCTTTAACCAGAGCAGTACTCATGGCCAGCATCGGCACCAGAAAGAGAAGAAAGGTGTAGGTAAGGGCACTGGCGCGCAGTGAGAGCTCGTTTCGGTTAAATTCTCTGGCCGTAATAAGCACAATACGGACAAAGGTGTGCAGGATCTGCTGCAGACCGGCAGGTGATTGAGCCCCTGGCTGATCTGCCCAGATGACGAGGCGGCGGACTATGGATAGTTTCTTATTTCTCAATATAGATGGCCATTATAATTATTAATTGCTGCTGTAGAGTCGTTCTTCCAGGATTTTAAAGACGAGTTCGCGTTTAATCGGTTTGCTGATATAGTCATTCATGCCAGCTTCAAGACATTTCTCTCGATCACCTTTCATGGCATTGGCCGTCATGGCCACAATAGGAACATCGTGAAAACCTTTTGCCCTGATCTGGCGGGTGGCTTCCAGTCCATCCATCTCCGGCATCTGGATATCCATAAGGATGATATCATATAGATCCGGATTCCTGGTAAAGATTTCTACGGCCAGACGGCCGTTTGCGGCCAACTCCACCGTATAGCCCGCCTTGCTGAGCATTATGGTGGCCAGTTTTTGATTGACCAGATTGTCTTCAACCAGCAGTATCCGACTGGAATGTTTGATCTCTTCACGAATCGAATATTGAGTGATGAGCCCCTTTTCTTCGCTGGGCCGACTGCTGTCATTCGGTTTACTCAATATCTTGGCCAGCGTTTTGAGCAGAAGAGACCGTCTGGTCGGTTTCGTGAGAAAGGCATTAAAGCCAGCCTCCCGGCAACTGCTGGCAATTCTTTCCGTGCTGGAGGTATAAGCCAAGAGGGGTATATCGTGACTTTTAGTGTTTGCCGCCCGGATCTCCATGGCCAGGTCAAATCCTGAAATAACAGGAAGCTGCAGGTCAAGAATAACGACATCAAAGGGGGTATTATTCTGGTCGGCCGCCATGATGGTTGGTAAAGTCTGGGTTTCGTCCATCAGAGCGGTTGTTATGATCTCATGTTGCTGAAAGATATTAAGAAGAATCTCAATGTTGGTCTTATTGTCATCAACCAGAAGAATACGGGTATTTTTCAGGGTGCTGACAGCCGCCGTTTGCGGTTTTGAGCGGGCAGATTTTTTCATCAGGGCCGTAAAATGAAAGGAGGAACCTTGCCCCTGAATACTCTCAGCCCAGACCTCTCCTTGCATGAGCTGGGCTATTTTACGGCATATTGACAGGCCAAGGCCGGTACCGCCGTATTGTCTGGTAGTAGAGCCATCGGCCTGTTTGAAGGCCTCAAAAATGGCATCTGTCTTGGCAGGATCAATGCCGATGCCGGTGTCTCTGATCTTGCTGTGCAGCAGCAGGGTATGCTCTGTCTCCTCTGCAATTTCAATGGATAGTTCCAGCTCGCCTTTTTCCGTAAATTTGACGGCATTGCCCAGGAGATTGATCAGGACTTGGCGGAATCTGCCAGGATCACCAATAACGTTAGCCGGTAAGCGTTCATCAATACGGCACAGCATCTCAATAGGCTTGCCGGCAATCTTGGGACGCATCATATCACAGACATCATGGGCTGTAATTTCAGGATCAAAGACAATGGTCTCAAGCTCCATATGTCCGGCTTCTACTTTGGAAAAATCAAGGATATTATTGATTAAATCAAGAAGGGCTTCGCCGCTGCGCTTAATAGTAAAGGCGCATTCCTTTTGCTCATCATCAAGATCTGAGGTCAACAGTATATCGGTAAAGCCAATGATGCCGTTCATAGGAGTCCTGATTTCATGACTCATTGAGGCGAGAAATTCACTTTTGGCGATATTGGCCGCCTTAGCAGCAGCTGTTGCTGCCCGTAACTGTTTGGTCTGGATCTCGATTTCAGATTGTAGAGTTTTTGAATAATTATCTTGTTGTTCTTGAATAGTCTGATAATTTTTCTGGTTTTCTTCCAGGATGGTCTGATATTTTTTTTCGAGGACTGAAAATTTACGATTGAACTGCTTCTTTTGAATATCAAGACGCTGTAAGCTCTTCTGCTGTTCTTGCCGACAGTCAAACAAAGCAAGGCAGAGCTTGACGATGCGGTAGATATTGGAAGTCTGGATATCGCCGCTATCACTGGTGACAAGCAATGTAGCCTGCAGGTTTGGTAGCGGGTAAACTTGAAAAAGACCATGGCTTGATTGCCAGCCCAGCAAGTTATCTTGTACGTTCAGGCCCTGTTGTAGCTGGCTGGAAAGTTCAGCTATGATCTCGGTGGCGGCGGCATGGCAGGGAGCGTGGCCTGCATGAAGCAGGTGGCCATCATGGTCAACACAGATATAAAAATAATGTTCATCGGTGTCAGCTAGTAGAGTAAGGAGTTCTTTGATCTCATTACTAAAATCGATAGTCTGGTTAAAAATGGCAAAACTGTTGTCCATGCCTGGCTCCTGTGCTCTTGGCAAACAACTTTAAGGCGATTTTGCTTAAAATTGTACTAGTTTTCGTAAATATTCTGTGCCTTAATTATTTCTTGGGGGAGGTCTTCAATCAGCACTTTATATTCATCCATATTTTCCTGAAGATGGAGCACCAGGGACGGCGAAAGGGTGGAGATAATATCAGGCAAAGAATTATAACCTAACTGGCCGGCTATATATTGGGCAATCTGAAGGATACTGGTCAGGTTACTGGGATCGGCTACTGCTGCCAAGGTGTGATGATCGCGAATGGCCTCTTGAATAAGCGGTGACATCCCCCAGTCGCGGGCCAGCAGATAACCGATTTCACAGTGGTCGGTGCCCAGGAAATGTCGTTCGTGCTCAATAAGTGTGTCGGTGGGCTGGCATGCTTCACAGGCATCCAGAAAATCTTCTCTGGTAATCTGTTCTTCAATTATTTTGCCGAAATCATGCAATATGCCACAGATATAGGCATCATCCCCGTTGATGCCGAAAATTCTCTCGGCAATAATTTTGCTGCAGGTACTGACCACCGCACAGTGCAGCCACAGCCGTTTTCTGGAAAAAATTCCTGTGCTGTTGTTTTCTTGAAAAATATTTTGTAGGGCATCCGTAACAGCTATGTTGCGCAGATTATGCATACCCACATAGGCCACAGCCCTGCCTATTGAGGTAATTGGTTGTGAAAATCCATAAAAAGCGCTGTTCACCAGACGAAGCAACCGGGCCACCAGAGTAGGGTCCATTTTGATCACGTCTTCAAAATCTTTCATCGTGATGCTGTCATCATCAATCATCCGCGACAACTCAGCAACTACGTACGGTAGAGTTTTTATGTCTTTGAATTTCTTGACATATTGTTGGGCGGTCAGCATTCTAGTCCTGTCAATAAAGTTCTTAGTGGTGTCCTAGCCTTCCGCTTTGAGGGAGGAAATATTTTTTTTATTTTTGTAAGAGGCTCGTAAATGAATACGATTTTTTCGGGCTTTTTGCTCGGCCTTAATTGTAATCGTTTGATTTGCATGGTGGCGAGTAGTGACCGGCAGCTTCAATTGATAGCCTTGTGGTAGTGGCTGTCTGCCCTGAAAGGCCACTGCTTTAATGGCAGGATTAAGCTCCCTGATGGTTTTGATATCGACTTTAAAATTGCGACTGATGTGGTCAAGTGATGCCTTCTTTTTGAGCCGGACGGTAGTTGTGGGTATTGGTTTATGGCGAGCTAGGGTAGGCTCCTGTTCTATCCTTTTGGCGACGCGCAGAGCGGCAAGAAATTCTGAATAAAAATTGCGGGAGGCAAATTTAAAATACCCTTCTCGGTATCCCAAAAAAATATTTTCATAGGAACCTTTGTCTCTTTTGGCCCGCATCATTCCTGAGGTGCCATAATTGTAGGCGGTAAGGGCCAGGGCCCAACAGTCCAGCAGGGAGTGATTTTTTTTTAAAAACTTGGCCGCAGCGTGACTGGCTATTATTGGATCTTGACGCTCATCAATAAGTTCGTCAATACGCATATATGCCAGCCCTGTTGGCCGAGTGAACTGCCAGAGACCGGAAGCCCCGACTTTACTGTATGCCTCAGGATTAAAGGATGACTCGACATGAGGCAGGTAGGCAAGTTCCTCCGGAAGATTGTGGGATCGGAATATCCTTTTTATTTCAGGCATATAAGCGCCAGATCTAACTACTCCCTGCCTGAAACGTTCTTTCTGGCCAATCTGGCTACGGATTGATTCGCTTGCCTCAATCAGTTGAGAGCGGCTGGCGTTTTTATGAAGAGCGGCAATACGATGTTCTTCCTTGGTGACGGGATTAATGCCTTGGCCAAGGCGGCTTAATATAGAGCTGTATTTCTGTTTGGAGCTTTCGATAAGGGGTTTGTTGAGTTGCTGAGCACCAGGTAGCAGGTAATCGATAATGGTGATCACGTCATAAATTTTGGTCAGGTCATTTCGATCATGAATAACGGCCTGACTGGTGGAGTATGTAGAGTAAATTTTTTCCCAAAAATTAATATTATCCTGGATCGCTGGAAAGGCAGGGAATTTTTTGGCGTCGATATTTGCATACAGGGTGGGGGCATTGCCTGCACAATAGAATAGGACAATGATAGTAACAAAAAGAAATTTCAGAGACTTTGAAGGACTGGAATGTGGAGTAAAAATTTTTAGTTTTGCTATTTTCATGATAGAGCCGGTTACTTATTAAAACTTCATTGTTCAGTTTGGTGAGGGCTGAGAAAGTTTTATTCCCTTGTTATTAAATCATAAGGAGAGGCTGAAGTACACTTCAATGTGAAGGCAAATGAGGTTTATTTTTATTTTACCTGTTCACTCCTTTTTAGAAGAGAAGGATGAATTTTATATCTCGGCCGCTCGAAATTCCGTTGCAAGGTAAAGGGCTGTTGAAATTCTACTTGTATGGCTGGCCGTGTTGCTGTCCGCATAAATATTATTTACCGTTGTTTTGCAAAGGAGGAGTCCTGCTGGTTTTCAGCCAACAATATTTCTGCTGGCAAGAGCTTAGTGCTTGCAGAGAATAAGGCTCGTGGGTATATATATAAATGGAAAAATTCTCTGTTTCTTATAATAAATACAGGAGTAAATGATATGATGCAAGATACTGAATTAGGACGTCTTGAAGGATTTGTCTCCAAACTGCTTGATAGATTTAACGCCCTGCAGGCAGATAAAAAAAGAGTGGATGATCTGTTGCTGCAACGGGAGGAAAGAATTGCTGCTCTTCAGGATGAGCTGGCATCTCTTAAGGATGAAAGAGGGGAGGTCAGCAGCCGAGTGTCCGGGCTTCTGGAGCGCATTCAGGAATGGGAGGCCGGTGCTATGGAAAATGATATTAATGATAGCATGGTCGGCAGTAATGTAGAGGGCGGGATTCAGGGAAGTCTTTTTTAATGTAGCCTTTAAAGCGGTTTTTCGAGACGTGTCTTGCTGAGAAAGGTACTGCTCCTGAGATCCGTTGGAGAATTAACTTTGGAAAGGCTTGTTCGGTTTCAACTTTTAGGTCAAGAATATAGTTTTTATACCGGTGCCCCCGAAAATGAGGTGACTGATATCCTTGATCTGGTAAAAGGTCTGGTTGAGGAAAACATAACCGGTGCCGCAGGGTCGATACCGGTGGGTAAAGTGGCAGTATTGGTCAGCTTGAATATTGCCTCCAGATATTTTGAATTAAAGTATAAATTTAATGAATATAAGGTAGATACTGAGCAGAGAATAGCCAGTTTGACAAGACAGATTGATTCCGGACTCTCTTCAGAAAAAGGACCAGAGCTAAGCTGATTTTTCTTTTGTTTGCTCAAGATTCTGCTATACTGGGTATGAGATTTATTGATTTGTTTTTGTCGTCCTGGTTTGTTGTAAATGATATGTGGTTTAGTTGTTTCCCTGCCCTGTTGGTGATCATCAGAATGTTGAGCCAACTCTCACAAAAAAGGGTATCTCCACTATTGTCAAAAGGAAGATTGCATCGCATATTCCTGCTGAGACTATGAGCTATGCCCACCTATTTAATAGGTTTAATCATCCTGTTGACACGGCAGGGCGGGGATTTTATTAAGAAGCCGTTATGAAGAACCAATCATCTTGTTTTGTTCAAAACGGTTATTTCATGGAATAATTTGTTTTTATTCTCTTTTTTTATATCCAGGCGTCTTGGGAAGATCTTTTTTCATTAGAAGAGGGCGATAAGCTCACACCTGAGGCGAGTTGACTGGACTTCATCAGCAAAATTATTGATTGCAGTTGGAAATGGCTCTGGATAAGATTTCGAAATTCGGAAGAAGAAATACGTTTTATACTGTCAGCCAGTGATTTACAGGGTTTTTTGCTACTCTCTAAGTCATGACCTGGATTCATATAAAAAATTAGTGTTCATTCCCTTTGTTCAGGAGGGATGGTTACAGATACCTGAATCAGTTATTACTGATATATCTGAATACTAATATGTAATAATTATAAAGTGTTGACCTTGGTCAATTGCTGGTTCTTATTACTAATTGTGCTTCTTTCTTCTCTTTTCCTCTTCTGCGGTGCGGTCGTCTTGCCGCTGTCATGTCCTTCCTGCTTAATCAAATCTTGCCTACCAGGATTAGAGTGTTATGGAGATATTGAACCAGCCATTTTTGCTGTTGCCCCTTGGTTTATTGCTTGGCGTCATAGGTGGTTTTCTTTTAAGGAAGCGTTTTGTTGAGAATCATCGAGCCAATATAGAAAGTCAAGGCAGGCAGCTTATAGAGAATGCTATTTTTGAGGCAGAGCGAATTAAGAAAGACGCTGTGCTGCAGAGTAAAGAGGCCGCCTACCAGCTCAAACAGGCGGTGGAAGAAGAACTACGAATTGATCGAGCTGACTTAAAGGATGAGCGTCGGCAGTTCGGTGAAAAAAAAGAGCAGTTAAAAAAAGAAGTAGAGAGTCTGGATAAGAGACAAAGCGATATCCTGAAAACCGAGGCCCTGTTGCGAGAGCAGGAAGAGGATTTGCGGGATAAAAATAATGAAGCGGAGCAGCTGGTCTTGCGCCAGCGTGATGAGCTCGAAAAGATAGCCGGGATCAATCGAGAAGAAGCTAAGAAAATGCTCATGGAGTCAATGGAGAGCGAGGCTCGTATGCATGCCGCCAAAAAACTTGCTCGCATTGAACAGGAAATGAAAATGGAGGCTGATAAAAAAGGAAAGAATATACTGGCCCTTGCCATTTCCCGTTACGCCGGTGATTATGTAGCGGATAAAACCGTATCAGTGGTTCCTCTGCCAAATGATGAGATGAAAGGTAGGATCATCGGCCGTGAGGGAAGAAATATCAGGGCCATTGAAGCGGCCACCGGTATTGATATCATTATCGATGATACGCCTGAGGCCGTTATCCTTTCCGGATTTAATCCGGTCCGCCGTGAGGTGGCCCGTCTGGCCCTGCTGCAGCTTATTAATGATGGCCGCATTCATCCCGCCCGGATTGAAGAGGTGGTGGCAAAGGTTACCAAAGAACTTGAAGTGAGCTTACGCGAGGCCGGGGAGCAGGCTACCTTTGATGTGGGTGCCCATGGGGTTCATGTCGAATTGATTAATCTGCTGGGCCGGTTGAAGTTTCGAACCAGCTATGGCCAGAATGTTCTTCAGCATTCCCTGGAAGTGGCATTCCTCTGCGGCATTATGGCAGCAGAGCTGGGTATTGATGTAAAAATGGCCAAAAGAGCCGGACTGCTCCACGATATCGGCAAGGCCGTTGATCATGAGGTGGAGGGATCCCATGCGATCATCGGTCGCGATCTGGCCAGAAAATATGGCGAGCCCGAGGAAGTGGTTTACTCTATTGGCGCCCATCATGAAGATCTGCCGCCGCAGAGTGTCCTTGATATTCTGGTCCAGTCGGCGGACGCCTTATCAGGCGCCAGGCCGGGAGCCCGCAAAGAGATGCTGCAGACCTATGTCAAGCGCTTGGAAGATCTTGAAAATATTGCCAATGCCTTTGAGGGTGTCGAGAAATCATATGCCATTCAGGCCGGTCGGGATCTGCGCATTATAGTCGATGCTAAAAAGATTCAGGATGCCGAGGCCATTCTTCTGAGTCAGGATATTGCCAGAAATATTGAAGCACAGCTGACCTATCCGGGTCAAATACGGGTTACCGTAATTCGCGAGACCAGAGCCGTCGAATTTGCGCGATGATCGATTGCTGACAATTATAGTTTAACCAAGATCAATTTTTTTAGAGAATAAAGCAGAAACAGTCATGCCTTCTATTGATGACCAGATAAGACTCATTGAGCGGGGAATCGTTGATTGTATTTCCCGCCCGGAACTGGTGAAAAAACTGGAACAATCGGCGGCCACCGGCATTCCGCTGCGGGTAAAGGCCGGTTTTGATCCCACGGCACCAGATCTTCATCTGGGTCATACTGTCCTCTTACAGAAGCTCAAGCAATTTCAGGATCTTGGCCATGATGTGTATTTTCTGATTGGTGACTTTACCGGGATGATCGGTGATCCGACCGGCAAATCTGAGACCAGAAAGGCCTTGACTCGGGAGGATGTGGCCCGTAATGCCGAAAGCTACAAGGCGCAGGTTTTTAAGATTCTTGATCCGGAGAAAACCAGGGTAGTCTTCAACAGTCAATGGTTAGCCGAACTGGATTCGTTTGCCATGATCCGGCTGGCTTCAGAACTGACGGTGGCCCGGATGCTGGAACGGGAAGATTTTAAGGTGCGTTTTCGAGAAGGCACTCCTATCTCTATCCATGAATTTCTCTATCCGCTCATCCAGGGTTATGACTCTGTGGCCTTGGAGGCTGATGTGGAACTGGGCGGGACGGACCAGCTTTTTAATCTGCTTATGGGGCGCGATCTCCAGCGTTCTCGCGGTCAGGCCCCCCAGGTGGTTATTACCCTTCCCCTTCTTGAGGGTTTGGATGGCGTTAATAAGATGAGTAAATCGCTGGGTAATTATATCGGTATTACTGAACATCCTAACGATATTTATGGTAAAATCTTATCTGTTTCCGATCAGTTGATGTTCCGTTATTATGAGTTGCTCAGTGATCTGCCAACGGCAGATGTCGCTGTTTTGAAGAACAATATGGAGAGTGGTGCCCGCCATCCTAAAGAGATCAAGAAACAGTTGGCCCGCGAACTGACAGCCCGTTTTCATACAGAGGAAGCGGCAATGCAGGCTGAGCATAATTTTGAAAAAGTCTTTCAGAAAGGCGGGCTGCCTGATGATATGCCGGAAAAACACATTGCTGCGACGGAAGATATCTGGCTGGCGCAGTTGCTGGTCGATGTAGAGCTTGTTGGATCTACTTCCGATGGTCGCCGGATGATCAAGCAAAATGCGGTGTCACTTGACGGCGAAAAAGTTGCAGATATAAATACGATGGTCAAACCCAGAGGCGAAATACTGCTTAAAGTGGGTAAGCTGCGTTATTGTAAGGTTTGTTTTCAATAAAAATTGAATAAACAAAAAAAGGATTGCAACCTGACAGGTTGCAATCCTTTTTTTTTGCCACAATAGAAACAGATCAGTTGATGCTAG
>DIKT01000053.1:22830-33358 GCA_002424635.1 Desulfobulbaceae bacterium UBA5611 | reverse complement strand
ATGAGAAAGCGCTGCGGAAACTTTTCCATAGCAGCCAATAATACCACTTCACGAGTATTTCTGTAAGAGCTATCTTTTGCTGCAGTAAGGAATCAAAGGATCGGCTGACGGCTATGGGCGATATCCTCCAGGCGGCATCAATTGGGTGTGAACATAGTTAATTCCAGCATTGGTATGCTTGGGCCTGCCATGGGTTAGATGATTTTGTCTTCACTTAATTGCCGATAGAGCCGCTCGGCGTCATCCCGGCGGCACAGCTCCGAACCGGGCGTCATGACGGCGGCCGCCCCTGCGGCTATGCCGAACAGTACAGCATCCCGTATATCCTTGCCCCGGGCCAGACTAAGGACAATGCCGCCGACCATGCTGTCGCCGGCCCCGACTTTACTTTTTATCGGTACCAGTGGAGTCGGCAGCCGTTCACAGCCGTCAGCCGTGGTCAACAGAACTCCGGCTGCCCCTAAAGAGAGGGCAACCACTGCACAGTTACCGGAACGGACAAGCTCCTTTGAAGCCTGCTGACTGCATTCATTGACCAGTTCTTTGCCGACCAATTCTCCCAGTTCCCTGATATTAGGCTTGATCAGGTAGACCCCTTCCTCCAGGGCTAGGCGCAAGGGGGTGCCGGAGGTGTCAATAATGACCAGAGCCCCAAGCTCCTTGCCGAGCCGGGCCACCCGGGCATAGAAATCATCCGGGACGCCGGGTGGCAGACTGCCGCTGGCGACGATATAAGTTGGTTTCTCCTCCAGGGCAACGAGAACATCGAGGCAGCGGTGCCATTCCTGATCGCTCAAAGTTGCTCCCGGCATGCCGAATCGAAACTGCTGACCGCTTGATTCTTCAAAGATAGCCAGGTTCTCCCTGGTCCTGCCTGCAACTGGAATCGGTCGGCAGGTAAGTCCTTCCTGCTGTAACAGTTCCTGTAGATATTGGCCGGTCAGTCCGCCACAGGGAAAAAAGGCGGTCGATTCGCCGCCCAGTTTGTGAATCGCACGGGAGACATTGATGCCGCCGCCGCCCGGCTCAAACTGGGGCGAATGGCAGTAAAGCTTTCTTTCGACAATGACCTGCCCGACGCTGGCACTCTTGTCTATGGCCGGATTCATGGTAAGGGTGATGATTGTTGTCATTTTATTGCCTCGGTTGTTCTGTTGTTAGATCTTATAGTGACGCTATGAGTTATGGGGCAGTGGGTAAAAACCCAGCGATGTCAGGCGCTAGATGGCATTTAGGGCAGCTGGCATTACTCCATCCCAGATGACGAATCGGATAGGGCTGAATGCCGGCCCGACCGTGGCAGTTATCACATTGCCCGCGGTCGGCTACGGGATGAGGTATCGTTCTCCCCTTCTGCACGGCACTAGAGAGGATTTCGGGCGATTGCAGAAGAGCAAACAGCATCGTAATCAAAAAGACGAGGCAGCCAGTCGCCAGGGCCAGGTAGATGGCATATCGTTCTCGCATGACTGCTCCTTAGACGAAATTGAAGCTTTCCGACTGGATCTGTTCGGGCCGGATCCCTAACTGCTCCAAGGCCTCTTTTATTGCCTGCTGCATGGAGAGTGGCCCGCAGACAAAATATTCACAGGCCATTCTGTTGTTCGGCAGGTGGCGGCCCAGCATATCGGCATTAATAAAGCCCTGCTCTCCCGTCCAGTCCTCGGGCGGGTCGATCAGGACGTGAACGATTTGCAGGTCCAGTCGGCCTTGCAAGAGGCCAAGCTCTTCGCGGAAAGTCACCTCTGACCATTCCTTATTGCCATAAAACAAAAGAAGAGGCCGCTGATCATGGCGGTCGGCAAAGGTGCGTAAAATGCTCATGATCGGTGAAATGCCGACCCCGCCGGCGATAAAGACATACCCTGAAAAGGTATGGCGGTCCGGAATAAAACTGCCGTGAGGTCCGTCTACATAAACACGAGTCCCCGCAGTCAGGCGGCCGATCGTGGCCGTGAAATCACCCAGCTCCTTGATGGTGAAGGCCAGTTGCTCCGGATGCATGGCACTCGATGAGAAGGAAAAAGGATGCTCGTGGATGGAGAACGGTGATCTATTGATAGTCAGCCAGGCAAACTGACCGGGTTTAAACTCCATACCCTTTAGTCCTTCGGGGCGGAGGACTAAGGTCCAGCTCTGGCAACGTTCCTTGATGACCGCCTCGATCCTGTAAGGTCGGTGCCGCATCAGCAGCGGCTTGATGAGCCGGACATAGAGCAGGGCCATGATCCAGGTGATGGCGATGGCAATCCACAGTCCGCGGTTGACATGGCCTTGCAGGTAATAGTTGACGCCGATCATGTGCCATAGAGCCAGTGCGACGGCCGTTACCGCAGCATAACCATGAAAGAGCCGCCATTGTTCATAGTTGAGCCCCAGCCGCAGTCGATATAAAGAGGATAGAACAAGAAGGGCGAAAGTGCACAAGGCGATGGTGCCGCCGGTAATCCAGCCCGGTGCCGTTAAGGGGTTTAACAGGCCGATGGTGGCAGGGGCCGACAGAAGCAGAATAGCCGGATGCAGGAGCAGGAAAATGAAGGCGATCAGCGAGATTGCCCGGTGGAAGTGATAGACGACGTCAATACCATAGGGAGAAGTGAGCCCCTCAAAGCGGCCGGTCAAAAAAAACTGCAGTCCCATCATTGATAAGCCGGCAAAACCGAGTCCCACCGATAATTCACGCCAGAAGCCACGACCGGGAATATGGGGCCCGGCCAGCAAAACAAGCAGGGGCGTCATTGTTAAAAACAGATAGACAGCAATCACAGCCAGGCCATAATAGAGATAGCGCATTGTTGCTCCTGCCGGCTCAGAAAAAGGCCGTCCCGCCGATATTTCATCATCCTCTGCATTAGGGGTCATTACCGGTAAAACTTGGGGCAGCTGGACTGGGGCTGCCGCCGAATAAACGTGCCGGAGCTCTAAAGGTGAAGTGGACGCATTATGATGGAAGGATAGCAGGAGAATATCGGAAAGTCAAACCAGACCGCCAGGACCTTTAAAGATCAGCAGGAGGGTTCGGGCGGAAGAAACGCCACTCCTTGTTGATGATGAGCCGGGCCCCCCGATGAAAGCCGAAGAATGACCAGGCCCATTGCATGGTCACAAATAACCGGTTTTTGAAGCCGATCAGATAGTAGATATGGACGATCAGCCAGATGAACCAGGCAATAAAGCCGCTGGAGCGGAAGCGGCCCCACTGGATAATGGCCTTGCTGCGCCCGATGGTGGCCAGCTGACCTTTATCGAGATAGTGAAAAGGCAGAGGTGGCTGCCCATCTAGCTGGCGCAAGATGTTTTTGGCGATCCAGCGCCCCTGCTGCAGAGCCACCGGCGCCAGCCCGGGCAGCGGAGTGTGGAGGCCGTGGGCGAAATGGGCCAGATCGCCGGCGACAAAGACCTCGGGGTGATCCTTGAGGTTGAGGCCCGGCTCGACCGGCACACGGCCCATCGGGTCGGTGATTACTCCTAATTTGCGACCTAATCCCGAGGCCTGCACCCCGGCGGCCCACAGGATGGTGGCGGCTTCCACCCTCTCCTGGCCGATGGTGATCCCGTCTTGGTCCACCCCGGTGACGGTGCTTGAGGTGCGCACCTCAATCCCAATATTTTCCAGAACGTCTGTCGCATCTCTCGCCAGCTTCTCCGCAAAAGAGGGGAGAAGGCGGGGCCCAGCCTCAACTAATATGATATGGGCCAGCTTGGGATTAATATTGCGGAAATCCTGGGCCAGGGTGAAGCGGCTCATCTCGCCGATAGCGCCGGCCAGTTCCACGCCGGTCGGACCACCGCCGATAATGACAAAGGTCATGAGCTTGCGGAGCTGCGCCGGCTCAGAGGTCCATTCCGCCGCCTCAAAGGCGGTCAGCACCCGCCGCCTGATTTCGGTGGCCTGCTCGATGGTCTTAAGTCCTGGGGCGTACTCTTCCCATTCTTCGTGGCCGAAATAGGAGTGATTGGCGCCGCAGGCCAGGAGCAGATAGTCGTAGTCCAGGGTATGATTGCGGGCTCTGATCTGGCGCTGGCTAAGATCCAGGTCGCATACCTCATCCTGCAGCACCGTGATATTATGGTATTGGGTCAGGATATGACGGATGGGCACGGCAATTTCAGCCGGGCTCAGGGCGGCCATGGCCACCTGGTAGAGCAGGGGTTGAAACAGGTGGTGATTGCTCCGATCAATCAGGGTAATCCGGACGTTCGGCTTATGGCCGAGCTCCTTGGCAGCATTCAGGCCGGCAAAGCCGCCACCGACAATAACCACGTGCTTGATCATGCGTCCGCCCCCTTTTATAATTTATATTAAATAGGACTCCGGCTATCGCTTGCTTCTCCTCACTACCACCGGGCATGGCTGCTTAAAATTTATCCTGGCGCTGCTCTGATAATCAAGGAGTCATTCTGTGTTTTTCCAGGTTGGAGAGCTCCAGTTCCAGCTCCTTCTCTTCCTGTTGCTGTTGTTTGTTTTGTCGGAGCAGGCGTAATTTGACCTGGTCTCCTGCCTGAAAATTCATGAGAATCAGCTGCACATCCTCCATGCTATTGACCGCAGTGTCATTAATGGCAATCAGGATATCACCTTTCTGCACTCCTGCCTGACCGGCTTTGCCTGCAGGGCTGATATCGTTGACCTTCAATCCTTTCTGCTTCCCTTCCTGGTCCGTAGCCAGCACCAGACCCATCTTTCCGATCGGCTCCAGGGTAACGGGCGGCACTAGAAAAAAGAAGTCGGTCGTCCGGGCCAGGTCTTCCGGGCTATTTTCGTTACTGATATTAAGTACCGAGGCCTGCTTGACCGGTAATCTGCTGGCCACTCGTGGCGGCATGCCTGAATCTTTACGGGTGTGCTGGGAGCCGGCCAGAATCACCATGCGGGTGCTCGGGTTAGCAATTAAATATTTTGCTGCCGTGTCGGCCATGGTCTCATCCCACATGGCCTGAGACTGGATAAAACCGGCCAAGTCGCCTTTCTTTATGTGATTCTGGTGAAAGCCATGCACCGCTTCCAGTCGGTCTGTATAGCCCGGTAAATCAAGATTACGATCTTCGGGCAGGCTCGTCTTTTGTTCGGCGCTCAGGCTGTCGGTATGGCCGTCCACGAAGATCTGGCTGACAATATTCCGGTCCAGATTAAGACCAATTATCGGAATTTTATGCTGGCGGGCGTAGTTGAAGATAGCCCGAAAAAAACGCCAGTCATAATGCCAGATATCAAAATAACGGGAGTTGCGGAGGAATTCCTGTTCGCTGATCGCAGCATCATGGAGATAGGCATCAATCATCGGCTGGCTTGTTTGCGGAAACATCTCCATGCCGATGGCCAGATCGGGATTTTTCCGGTGCAGGGCCTGGATGATCCGAAACTGCAGCAGGTGATCGGCCATTGAGGTGTGGTTTTCTCCGACATAGATGACCCGGTGCTCATTTAACTGGTCGATGGTGGCCTCAAAAGGGTTGAGCAGCGACACCGGCCCGCCTGCGGGTAATTGTTCCAGGATAAACTGGATGCCGGTATCACTCTCCTGGATGGTCTTGTCTTTAATCTGCCCCTGTTGAAAATGGAGCCGGGAATATTTGCCGTAGTGAGACAGTTTCGGCAGGGCCGCTGCTGTTTCCGCGGCGCTGCTGCTGCTCATCAGGACGGCCACCCGGCCGGGATTCAAGGGGTTGGTACGGACATCGACCGTGAAGCCCTGGGCGGCATGCGCCGGTGTGGCAAAGAGCGAGCGGCTGGCTGGACCATTGATGCCGAGAAACAGGAAGGTGCCGGCCCCCAGATCCTGGTTGCGGACCTGATCCTCAGTCATGATCTTCCAGGAATCATCAGTCATGGTCTGCAGCAGGGGCGCAAAGGTCCGGGCGGCCTGGTCGGATTCCAGTACGATGGTCTTGTCAGGGCCCCCGAGAAAACGGGACCAGACCGGCGGCAGCTCTTTAGGGGTTAAAACCCGCAGCAGATCGTAATCAGGATCGATGATCAGTTCCAGGGGTGGGCCGTCCACCGGCAGCTCAATAGTAGTGTTGGCCTCGGAGATGATCCGGAAAAAACGCTGTTCACTCTGCGGGGTTTTGACCACGATGGGCAGAGTCAGGGTAAATGGCTGTTTACTCTTTTGCTTGACGGTAAAGGTGAGCAAGTTCTGGGCTTTACGGTTGTCGGTCCGGACATTGGCAATAGCCAGCTCAGGGATATCCGGCTGGGTCAGTCTTTCTACAAAAAATTTTTGTAAGTCCTGGCCCGCCGCCTGTTCAAAAATGGCCTTGATTTCCACCCAGGAGATCTCCTGGCCCCGGTATTGTTGATATAGTTGCTGCAGTCCCGCAGTAAAATGGTCTGGACCTATCACTCCTTTTAATTCATGAAAAAGCATAGCCCCTTTGTTATAGCCTACTGCCCGTATGGCCTTGGCCATGGCCTGATTGTGGCTGGCCGACCGGAAATCGCCGAGCGTTATTGCATTTTGGGCCGTGACATGGCTCAGATAGTTGATGATTGCTTCTTTGCGATGGGCCGCCCCCTCACCTTTATCGGCGGCATAAGCGTAATCGGCCAGATAGCTGGTCAAGCCCTCGGTCCAGTTGCCGGAATCGGGTCGGACGCTGATGCTGTTGCCGAACCAGGAATGGAGGATTTCATGGCCGAGCGATGTATCCTTGATAAACGGCAGACGCAGCACCTGCTGACCGAGCAGGGTAAAGGTGGGCATCCCGAAGCCGCTGGGCAGACGATTGGCGACAATGGCATAGTGCTGGTAGGGAAAGGGGCCGATGTCCTGTTCGTAGCGTTTTATATAGCGGGCGGCCGCGGCCAGATATTCCTGACTCAAGGAGGCATCTTCCTGGAACAACCAGGTGGAGATCACAAAATTATCTCGCAGCTTCAGGGTGTTGATAATATAAGGGCCGGCGACAAAATGGATGGCTTGGACCGGCTGTGAAAAGGTAAATGACTGCTGGATATGCGCGGCATCATAACTAAGGGTGTCTGCTTCGCTGATGGCTTGAAAGCCTTTAGGGAGTACGGCGGTGAGATTAAATTGCATATTCCGGTCCGGGATCGGATGCCACAGGCTGGTCAGCGCGATTCCCCGGGCACTGATCATGTTGTCAGGGGCATCAGCCGCTATTTCTTTAGTGTAAGAGACGAAAATTTCCTGCCCTTCATTGATGGCGTCAAGATGGAGATGATTATCAGTCGGGACTCTGACCGGCATGTTCTCCTGTCCCTTCCTGCTGATCATAATGGCGGTAACGGTTATGTCCTCCAGGTAGAGGATGAGCCCCTGACCAGCCGGCAGCGTGATATGGGCGGTGCCGCTCATCATCTGTTTCTCCGGCTGAAAGGAAATGGCCAGTTCGTAGGAGGGAACGCTGGCGGTGGCCGGAGCGGCTGGCAACAAGAGGAGCAGGGACAGGGACATGAACAGGCCAAGAGACAGAGCGAGCGGAGAAATGGAGGATGATGAAAACAAGGTTATCTCCTGAAATATTGATGACGGGAGCCAGTGGCAACTGCAGTGCTACTCCCAGAAAAAGCTGCGGGTTAGGCATTACCGAGCATGCCGTCGTTATTTCCCGCCAGATCTTTGTTGCAAGAACAAATTGTCAACAGCTGCTTAATTATAGCGTATCCAGGTGGCAAAAAATACCTCAAACTGTCATTCCGGCAGGACAATGGTAAAGAACATAAGTTGTTAGCTCTGAACCAGCAATATTTTTTTAGTGCTACCCCGGCCAATCTCAGTGTAATTTGTCGCATTATTTTTTCGGCCGTTTATGGTATCTTTACCAGCATGAAAATAGACTCCTCCATAGCTGCCATCTTTGAAGTTGACCAAAAGACCAGGGTGGCCTGTCCACTGTTTACCTGTGGTGTGTCGGCCGGTTTTCCTTCCCCCGCCGAAGATCATATCGATCGCAAGCTCGATTTAAATGAGTTACTGATCCAGCATCCGGCCGCCACTTTCTTTGTCCGGGTGGCCGGTGATTCCATGCAGGAGGCCGGGATCAACCATGGCGATATCCTGGTGGTTGACCGTTCCCTGGAAGCGGCGAGTGGCAAAATTGTCATTGCCATTGTTAATGGCGAACTGACCGTCAAAAGATTTGTCCAGACAGCAACATCCTGTCAACTGGTGGCGGCCAACCGCCAATACCCGCCGGTGGAGATCACTGCAGATACTGATTTCCGGGTCTGGGGCGTGGTCACCAGTGTGATCCATCAATTTTAAGCGGTCGGTCGATGCAGAAAGCCTTCGCTCTTGTTGATTGTAATAACTTCTACGCGTCCTGCGAACGATTGTTCCGTCCGGAGCTGAACGGTCAGCCGCTGGTCGTGCTGTCCAACAACGATGGTTGTATTGTCGCTAGATCCAATGAGGCCAAGGCCCTGGGGATTCCGATGGGTGCCCCCTTTTTTAAATTCAGGCAGTTGCTGGCCAGACATAAAGTACATGTGTTTTCCTCCAATTATGCGCTGTACGGTGATCTGTCGCACCGGGTCATGGACGTCTTGCGGCAAATGGAGGCGGAGTTGGAGGTCTATTCCATTGATGAGGCGTTTTTGTCGCTGCCGATCACTAAAGGCTGGAACCGCAGGCAATACGCGACGGAGCTGAGAGAACGAGTCAGAAAACAGGTCGGCATTCCGGTCTCCATCGGTATTGCCACCACCAAAACGCTGGCCAAGATTGCTAATCGGGTCGCCAAGAAAGAGGCCCACGGGGTTTTCGATCTGGTCGGCAACAGCCAGGCTGATCAGGTGCTGGCCAAGACGGCGGTGAATGATATCTGGGGCATAGGCCGGCGTTCGTCCGAAAAATTAAATAACCATGGGATCTATACCGCCCTTGATCTCAAGCGGGCCGATGAAACATGGGTCCGCAAGGCTTTGTCGGTAGTGGGAGCACGGACTCTGCTGGAATTAAACGAGATTTCCTGTATCTCGCTGGACCGCGGGCCATCCTGTCCTAAATCAATTATTACCTCCAGATCATTCGGTCAGGCAATAACCGATCTTGCCAGCTTAAGAGAGGCAGTCATCAGTTATGTGTCGCTGGCAGGGGAAAAACTGCGCAAACAAGGAGTGGCGGCCGAGACGCTTAATCTGTTTGTCACCACCGGGCCGTTTGATGACCAGGCCGGTTACTCCAATAATCAGACCATTACCCTGTCCCGGCCCACTTCTTCAACGCCGGAACTCATAACCGCAGCCCTGCAGTGCCTCCAGATCTTGTATCGCCCCGGTTATCGCTATCGCAAGGCCGGGGTCATGCTGGCCGGGATCACCAGTCAGGGCTACAGGCAGCAGAGCTTGTTTGACCCGCCGGCCGCCAAAGGTGATAAGCAGTTGATGGCCGCCCTGGACAGGATCAATAATAAATGGGGTCAGCGGACCATTCAGTATGGCCTGACCACCGCTGAAGAGAAACCGTGGGCAATGCAGCAGACCAGGCGCTCGCCCGCCTACACCACGAACTGGCAGGAGCTGCTGGTGGTCAAGGCCTTCGAAGCCGAATAGGAGGTGCTTTGAAAAATGGCCTTTTCGTCCGAACTAGGCGTTATGCTCAAAATTTTATCCTCGAAATATCAACTATAGGCCTGCGGTAAAATTTGTCACATGCCTTGATTTTGAACGAAAAGCCTCCTCGTTCATGACACCCTGGAGGGCGGTGGCTGGTTGCTGGAATGAAATTTTACCGGGATAAGACTCAGTTAAGTCTTTTCTTATTGCTGCCGATAAATTAATTGTTATGGCTGATAATGCTTGATGGCCTTGCAGCATGCTAAACGTTCAAGCAAGTAGGGCGCAAAAAAACGAGTTTGGCTATTATCTAACCCCGATGAACGGGATAAGTGCCTTTCGCAGATTATTCTCTTGCAAAAACACAAGAAAATAATCTGTAAGGCATTAATATCAGATTTTTAGGAGATAGGGGCGATGGTAACAGCCGACGACGAGTTAAAAAGTCAACGAATTTTGCGCGAAATCCAGCAACAGCAGGGTAGCCGGGAAATTGTCGATATCGAAGAGGAGCAGGTTAAGATGGTCATCTTCGTCTGCGGCAGCCGTAAGTATGGCTTTTACGGGCGGGAGGTGCGCGAAATCCTGCCGCCCTGTGAAATAGCCTGGGTGCCGGGTCTTCCTGCTTATCTCCCCGGTCTGATCAATGTGCGGGGAGATGTCGAATCAATTATCGATCTTGGTCTTGTTCTGGGATATGAGACGGCCGCTCCGGCCACCAGCCTGATTGCCATGGCGGTGCGGGGAGATTTTCGTTCGGGCGTGCTGATTAATACCGTTGAGGAGGTAGTCGATATACCGGTAAGTGCAATCAAGCCGCTGCTCGCCACGATCAACGGTTCGACCGGCGGCTTGCTGGCCGGTGAATTCGAATATGGCGGGGAGCTGATCGCCCTCATCGATATGGAAAAACTGGCCGGACAAATAAGTGTCGGGACTTAATTTTATTCTCTTTGAGGTCGGCAGGGTCCATTTCGGCATTGATGCCGAGCAGGTCCTCGGGAT
>DIKT01000053.1:0-22802 GCA_002424635.1 Desulfobulbaceae bacterium UBA5611 | reverse complement strand
TCGATTTTGGGGCAACTACCATCAGTTATCGCCAGCCGATAGTCATGGCCCTCAACAATACAGGCGGCACCCCGAATCCAGGGACAGCCGGGGTCATCATCGATACCATGGAAGAGATTGTCGAAGTCTCTGTGAAGGAGATCCAGCCCTTTCCTCGCCTGCTTACTCCTTTGCTACTCAAGCAGGGGATGTGGGGCGTTCTGCCCTGGCGGGAGAAGATGGTCATCTTACTGGATTGTAACTTACTACCTCGCTTCCGGACTACTAGCGGTTCGGACTTAACCTCAACCAACCATGCCGCGGGAGGCAGGAATGAAAATAACCACTAAATTTGCCGGATTAATGGCCGTTCTTCTGGCCACGGTCATTACCATGGCCATCTTGTTCACTTTTTCAGTGATCGAGCGGGAACTGGGAATCGAGGTGAGCGTCAGTGCGTTGCTGAAGACGCCAACTCTACTGATGATCATGGCCCTGCTAATTTTCTTTTCCTTTTTAGCACTTCTGCTGGTCAAGCGCCTCTTCTTCCCGGTGTTCTCCTCATTTCAGTCCGTCTCCGGGCAGATTCACACCCAGGCCGGGGCCATCGCCGGGGCCATCAGCCAGCAATCAGGCCTGGCCATTAGACTATCCTCCTCTATTGCCGAGATTTCCTCAACCATGGAGGAATTTTCCTCCACCGCCAGCCAGATCGCCCAGCACAGCCAGGGTGTAGTTGAACGGGCGGACAAGACCCTGGAAGATACCAAGGTTGGAGCCGCCGAGGTTGAAAACCTGACCTTCAAGGTCAATGACATCAGTCAGAATATCGAGGAGGGCCTCGAAGAGATCATTGAGCTCGGCCGGAAATCCAAAGAAATAAATAAGATCATGGAGATCATCAACAATATTGCCAATCAGACTAAGCTGATCGCCTTTAACGCCGCCCTGGAAGCGGCCAGCGCCGGGGAGGCGGGAAAACGATTCGGAGTGGTGGCGGTGGAAATACGACGGTTGGCCGATAGTGTGGTCGAATCAACGGCCGAAATTGAAGATAAGATCACCGAGATCCAGGATTCAGTTAATCGCCTGGTAATGTCTTCCGAAAAGAGCTCTGAGTTGATCCAGGATGGTCAGGAATATGCCGCCCGGACCGTGGCCATGCTGATTGAAAGCGTCGATGGAGTTGAAGAGACGGCCGATTCCGCCCGCCAGATTTCTCTTTCCACTCAGCAGCAAAGAATTGCCAGCAGTCAGGTGGTGATCGCTCTCAAGGACATCGAAGAGGGTACCCGTGACTCGACTGAGGCGATTCAGCAGTCGAGTCTGGCAATTGCTGAACTGGCGGCCCTTACCGAACAAATGCAAAGCCGGCTCTCAGCGCTCGCCCCTGCCTCGGTGGAGACCGAGGCTATATGACCGCCCTCAACCGGAAAATCCGAGTGCTGGTGGTTGACGACAGTTCTCTGGTCCGTGAATTGCTCAAAGAGATACTCTCTTCCGCCCCGGATATTGAGGTGATTGGTGAGGCGGCCAATGGTCTGGAGGCCATGGAGAAGGTAAGCGCCCTGCAACCGGACATCGTCACCATGGATCTTGAAATGCCGGTGATGGGCGGCATGGAAGCCATTGCAGGAATCATGGCCCAAAATCCGCTGCCCATCCTGGTGGTTACGGCAATGACCGGGATTCGCACGGCCTTTACTGCTATCTCCAAAGGGGCGTTGGATCTCATCGAAAAACCGGATGTCTGCCTGGAAAACATGAAACTGCTGATCGGTAAAATTCGCCTGCTGGCCCAGGTTGATATTCGTGGGCACCGCGGCACGGCCGAGCAGCATCAGCAGATGATCGTCACCAAATCAACCGGCAGCTCGCCGCAGGCTGTCGGGAAAATTGTCGCCATGGCCGCTTCGGTCGGTGGCCCTCAGGCGATCAACAGTATCCTGGCTGAACTGCCTGCCTCCTTTCCGGCGCCGATCATAATCACCCAGCACATCGCCGAAGGCTTTACCCAAGGGATGGTAGAGTGGCTCAACAGCGGAACCACGTTGACCGTAAAGATAGCGCAGGATGGCGCAGTCCTGGCCCCTGGCCTGGTCTATGTGAATCCGGCCGAACATGCTTTGCGTGTCTCTGAGCAGGGAGTAATCCAGCTCGGGGAGCGGGACCGCAGTCGGCCTTATAACCCCTCCTGTGATACCATGCTTATGTCAGTCGCCACCGCCTTTCATAGGCACGCCATCGGTCTGATTCTAAGCGGCATGGGCCATGATGGCCTGGTCGGCATGCAGGCCATCCGTAATAATGGTGGCGTCAATCTGGCCCAGGATGAAGAAAGCTCGATGATTTACGGCATGAATCAGGTTGCCATTAAACATGGTTGCATCGACCAAGTGCTGCCCCTGGCTGCCATCCCAGCCGAGTTGTTGCGGCGGGTCAGTGAACCGTTGCAATTTGAGTCTTCCCAAGCAGCAACTAATCTTTCCCGGACAGCCGCATGGACGCCCTGAGCCAAGCTAGCAGCAGTTTTGCACCGTTTAAGGAAATTCTGCTGCAAGCCTGCGGTTTTCACTTTGAAAGTGAGCGCGAGCGGAGCCTGTCCACCAGGATTGGCCAACGGATGGTCGAGCGGGAAATAGGGTCACTGGAGGCTTATCTCAGCCTCCTGCAGAATGATCGCCAGGAATTGCAGCAACTGGTGGAAGCCTTGACGGTGAATGAGACTTATTTTTTTCGCGAACCTGAACAGTTACATCTGATGGCCGGCACCCTGGCCCCGGAAATCCTCCGTCGCCGGCCACAGGAGCCGCTGCGGGTGGTAAGCGCCGGCTGTTCAACCGGCGAGGAGCCATATTCTATGGCGATGATCCTGCGTGAACATTTAGGAGCCGGCAGCGAAAAATTATTCTCCGTGGTTGGGGTTGATATCGACAGTGAGGTCATTGCTACCGCTCGCACCGGCATCTATGAACGGAATTCTTTTCGGGCGATGGACTCAACCCTTCGTGACCGGTATTTTTACCCCTGCGGGCCCAACCGCTACCAAATCGGAGAGATCAAACAGCAGGTCACTCTGGCGGTGGCCAACTTACTGGCCGAACCGTACCCCCCCGTGCTGCACCAGCCGGACATTATTTTCTACCGCAATGTTTCCATCTATTTTCCTCGCCGGATACAGGAGGCCATTTTTCGTCAACTGGCAGCCTTGCTCAGGGAAGACGGCTATCTCTTCGTCGGAGCGGCGGAAACGATGCACCATAATCTGGGGGTGCTGAAATTAATCGAGCGGAATGGTTTATTCTTTTATCATAAGCCGCCCCCAGCCCGGTCCTCTGCATGCTGCCCCCGGGAACGGCGCAGTCTCACACGGCAAGGACCAGCTGGTAGCATACCGGCCCTTTTCCGTAAACCACCACCGGCGGTGAAAGGTGCAGAACGCTTATGCCGTACCATACCGACCGAGGCGAGCCGGGGACCGACGCTGCGGGTCAGGCCGCTGCAGAAAATTGATGTTCAAGATCTTATTGCCCAAGCGCACTCGCTGGCTCAGAACAGCAGCTTTGATGCCGCCTTGCAACTGCTCGATCAAATAGTTATCGACCACCCGGCATTGATCGAGGCCCTGGTGCTCAAAAGCAGTATTCTGATGAGTACCGCCAGGCTTGAGGAGGCCAGGGCGCTCTGCCGGATGGCCCTGGAATTGCAACCGCTCTGCGGCGAGGCGATCCTCATCCTGGGATTGATTGCCCTGCAGGATGGAGAAGAGGAGGAAGCCCGGCAGCGGTTGCGGCAGACGATTTACCTTCAGCAAGCGTGCTGGTTGGCGCATTTCTCTCTGGCTGAGATGAACTTCCGGCAGGCTGACCAACACAGGGCCAGACATGGTTATGAGACCGCTTTACGGATTCTGCAGCAGGAAACTGCGGCCGAACGGGACCGGGCTCTTTTCCCGCTGGCCTATAATGCCGGCGAATTCATGGCAATCTGCCGGCATAAGCTCTCGTTGCTGTAAGGAGAACTAAAGGTAATGGCCTTCGATTACTCAAAATTTCTGAGCCGGTTTATTGAAGAGGCGGCGGCTCATTGCGCCCGGCTCAGCCAGGGGCTGCTCACTCTGGAAAAAGCGGCCGATGATCCCGAAACTTTAAACGACCTTTTTCGCTCAGCCCATACGATCAAGGGTTCAGCGCGCATGATGAAGCTCTCCGGCATCACTGAGGTTGCCCATAAGATGGAGGATGTCCTTGATGCCTTACGTGGCGGCAAGATCACCCTGATAGCCACCACCACCGATCTGCTGCTGCAGGGGGTTGATCTGCTGACCGCCATGTTGGCCAGGATGCGCGGGGGCGACAGTAATCCCGAGGCCTCAGCCGAATTATGCGAGGCCCTGTCTCTGGTTGCCGCCGGCGCCATCACGGCAGAATCAACGGCCGCCCCCCCTCTTACTGCTGATCCGCCCCCGGCCGCCACTTCGGCTGCATCCATGGCCATCAAGGTCCCTGTTTCAGCGGAGAAAGCACGGATTCCTGCTCCCTTGCCCCTGACCAATCCCGATGCCGGCCACCATGAATATCTGCGGGTCCATGCCGGTAAACTTGATGAACTGATCGGGCTGATGGGTGAGATTGTCGCTGAGCATGGCCGTTTCCGTCGACAACTTGGTTGTTTGCGGACATTGGAGCAGCGCCGAGGTGAACAAACGGCCGCTGTTGCCGAGCTGCTCAATAATCAGGATGAGGCTTACCGGGGCTTGGCGGAGAAAGGCATCGCCCTGCAGCTGGCCCTGCGGCAGACGGTTAAGGCGCTCCACGATGGCTCTTTATTGCAGGATCATCTGCTCAGTGATCTGCAGGAAACCGCTCTTCGCCTGCGGATGCAGCCGTTAACCATTATTTTCGAACCATTGCGGCGCACGGTTCGGGACCTGGCCCGTGAGCAAGGCAAGGAAATCGATTTCATAGTGGAAGGTGAGGAAACCGAGCTTGACCGACGAATAATCGAGCGTCTCGGTGATTCTTTACTGCATATGATACGAAACGGTCTCGACCACGGAATTGAAAATGCCGACGAGAGATTGGCAGCCGGAAAGCCGGCAAAAGGGACTATCAAACTGGCGGCCTGCTATGATCGTGGTTGTGTGACCATCGCGCTGAGTGATGATGGCCGGGGCCTCAACATCGAGTTGATCGGCCAGAAAGCGCTGGAGAAGAAAATTATCAGCGCGGAAAGCCTGGTCGGCATGTCAAAGGCCGAGATCACCAACCTCATCTTTCGGCCCGGCTTCAGTACCAGTCCGATTATTACTGATCTCTCCGGCCGTGGCGTGGGTATGGATGTGGTCCGTAAAAATATTGTTGATGAACTCAAAGGGAGCGTGCTGGTCGATAGCAAACAGGGAGTCGGGACGACTATCCAGGTGCGTCTTCCTCTTAATCTGGCTGTTTTTCCTTTGTTCACGGTCACAGCAGCGGACCGGGTCTGTGCCCTGCCGGCGACGGCGCTGGTAGAAGTATTGAGCATTCCGCGCCGGGATCTCATCGATATAGTTGATCGCCAGGCCATCCGTTTGCGGGAGCAGATTATCCCGGTTGAGGAGTTAGGAATTTTACTGGGACTGGCCCGGGAGGACACGTCCGCTCAGCAGCTCAATATTGCCATTGTTCGGGACGGGGAGGCAAAACTCGGTCTCATTGTTCAGGAACTCATCGGTCGTGATGAAATGGTGGTCAAATCCCTGCCTCTGCATCTGCAGGGCCTGCAGCTGGTAAGCGGGGTCACCATCGGTGATCGTAACGAGATCATCAATGTTCTGCGCATTCCTGAATTGCTGCTCCGAGCGCGGGCAAGTTCCCAAGCGCCAGCCGCCACCGTAGCCCAGGATATTACGGCCCGACGGATGGTCCTGGTGGTGGATGATTCCCTTAACACCCGGGAAATTGAAAAGAGCATCCTGGAGGCCCATGGCTACACGGTAGCCACCGCTGAAGACGGCTTGGAAGCCCTGGACAAAACCCGTGACCTTCTGTATGATCTTGTGATTACTGATGTGGAGATGCCCCGGCTGGACGGCTTTTCTCTGACTGAACGGCTGCGTGAAGATCAGCGATATCGCCATGTCCCGATCATCATTGTTACCTCCCGGCAGAAGGAAGAAGATAAGAGACGGGGCGTCATTGCCGGCGCTAATGCCTATATAGTCAAAGGGGCCTTTGATCAATCCAATCTGCTTGAAACGGTGCGCGCCCTGATTGGCTGAACATTGACGATAACATAGTAAGGAGCTGCATGATGCAAAGCAAAAGGACCGTTCTGGTGGTCGATGACGATACATTTACGGCCGACATGACCGGCATGATCCTGGAATCCTCTGATTTTCAGGTAATCCTGGCCGAGGGAGGGCTGGAGGCCTTGGAGCAACTGGCCGCCAACCCTGCCATCATGGTGATCGTTTCAGATCTGCATATGCCGCTTTGCGACGGCATTGAGCTTCATGCCGAGCTGCGCCGACAAGGGTATATGCAACCATTTGTCCTGCTGACCGGTCTTGAGACGGACCGGCTCAAGTCGGACCATCCTGAAATCGACCAGATTCTGCAAAAGGATGAAGAATTGCCGGAACTGTTGCCGGAGGTGGTAGGGGTTCTGTGCGATCGCGTCCAGGGCGGACCAAGACTATGATTCAATCTGTGCACGATAAACTGCAGAAGATTCGTGATTCCTTTATCAAGCAGATTCCTGCCCAACTGACGGCTATCCAGCGGAGCTACCAACTTTTTGTCCAGGAAGAGGAGGGGACCACTCTGGAGGAATTGCACCGCCGGCTGCATACCCTGCGGGGGGCCGGTGCGGCCTTCGGTCTGCGCGAAATGGCAGCCGCGGCGGCGGTGGCCGAAAAGTTCGCCAAAAAGGCAATGGAGCAAGACAGCATGCCCGATGATCGGTGGCATCGCCAGTTCCAGGCCTATCTGCTGCTGCTGGAAGTGGCAACAGAAGCAGATAATCTCAAGACAGATCAACTCCAGCCGCCAGCGTCTCAACGTATCGCTCCTGAGCTCAAAACAACCGCCGAAGTTATTTATCTCTGTGAGGATGATGACTTCCAGCGCCTGAACCTGGTAACCCAGATCGCCTGCTTTGGTTTTGAGGTCATTCCTTTTGCCGACCCCGAAGAGCTCTATCGGGCAGTACAGGACCATGTCCCCGCCGGCATTGTCATGGATATGATGTATCCTGACTGCCCCTTCGGTGGCAGTGAAGTCATGGCCCGCATCAAAGAGGAAGGGTTGAACATCCCGACCGCCTTTATCTCAATCCAGGATGATATTTCTTTTCGACTCGCTGCCGCCCGGGCCGGTGGCAATGCCTATTTTATCAAACCGGTCAAGGCCACCGAGCTTTGCGCCACTCTCGGCAATCTGACCAGGGTCAGTGCGAGCGATCCCTACCGGATTTTAATTATTGATGACGATCTCCATTTATCGGAGGTGCATGCCTTGATCATGGAGGAGGCGGGTATGACAACCATGCGGATTCATGATCCGCTGCAGATCATGAATCCGCTGTTGGATTTCCGGCCGGACCTGATCCTGATGGATATGTATATGCCGGGCTGCAACGGCATGGAACTGGCGCGGACTATCCGGCAGATTCCTTCTTATTACAGTCTGCCCATTGTCTTTCTGTCCAGTGAAACTGATGCCGATATTCAGTTCGAAGCCATGGGTATGGGCGGAGATGAATTTTTGATCAAGCCGATTAAACCCCGCCATCTGATCTCCTCGGTAACCGTGCGGGCTGAGCGGATGCGCAATATGAAGGCCCTGATGGTCCGTGACGGGATGACTGGTCTTTACAACCATACGACCACTAAAGAACATCTGGAAGCAGCCATCGCCCAGGCGTTACGGCTTGAAAGCGAGCTCTGCTTTGCAATGATCGATGTCGATTTCTTCAAAAAGGTCAATGATACCTGGGGCCATCAGACCGGTGATCGCGTGCTGATCGCCCTGGCTGGTCTGATGAAACAACGGCTCCGGGCCGGCGACATAATCGGTCGTTTCGGCGGCGAAGAATTTGCGGTAGTGCTTCCCGGCTGCAGCAAAAACGCGGCCCTGCTTCTGCTTGATCGTTTACGCGAGAGTTTTGCCGCGATCAGCTTCGATGGTAAAGGAGAAACCTTTACCTGCAGTTTCAGTGTCGGGATTGCCTCGCTTGCCGATTACCAAAGTGGCGAAGCCCTGTGCAAGGCATCTGATGAAGCCCTCTACCAGGCCAAGACGGCCGGCCGCAATCGGGTCATGATCGCGGCGGCCGGCCAGCCGGCGGCCCAGAGAGGTTAATATGGCTGATAAGCCGAAACTGGCGATGTACTGGGCTGCTTCCTGCGGCGGCTGTGAGATTGCCGTGGTGAACCTGCATGAAAAAATTCTCGATCTGGACGCCGCCTTTGATTTTTTCTTCTGTCCCTGCCTGCTCGATACCAAAATAAGTACGATTGAGGCCTTGCCCGATCAGGAAATCGCCGTCACCTTTTTTAATGGGGCGATCCGTACTGCTGAAAATGAGGAGATGGCCCGCCTGTTGCGGCGCAAGTCCCGGCTGCTGATTGCCTTCGGCACTTGTGCTACCGAGGGTTCAATTCCCGGTCTGGCTAATCTGTCCACTCGGGAAGAGCTGCTGCGGACGGTTTATCTTGATAACCCGACCATCGATAACCCCGAGGGCATCCTGCCTTTACCAAGCAGTGAGGTAGCCGGCGGCACCTTGCAGCTGCCAGTTTTTTATGACCGGGTACTGCCGCTTAAGCAGGTGGTCACGGTGGATTATTTTATCCCCGGCTGCCCACCGGAAGCCCATCAGATCTGGAATGTGGTGGCAGCCGTTGCTGCCGGCCAACCACTGCCGCCTCCGGGCAGCACGCTGGGGGCCGGTCAGCTGTCGGTCTGTCATGAATGTTCCCGCCGTAAAGGCGAAAAAAAGATTGCGCGATTCTACCGCACCTCAGAGATAACACCAGAGCCGGACATCTGTCTGCTGGAGCAGGGGCTGCTCTGCATGGGTATCGCCACTCGTGACGGCTGCGGTGCTCCCTGCCCGCAGGCCAATATGCCCTGCAGCGGCTGTTACGGCCCACCTGCAGGGGTAGCCGATCAGGGGGCGGCGATGATCGCCGCCTTGGGCTCGATCCTTGACCCTGGCGATTGTCGGGGTAAAAGCGAGGCAGAAATTGCCGGGCAGCTTGCCGCCCTGCTCGACACCATTCCCGATTATGCGGGAACATTTTATAAATACAGTCTGGCCGGCTCCATTCTGGGCGGGAGAGTAAAGTCATGAAGCGGATCAGTATTGACCCCATCACCAGGCTGGAAGGGCACGGCAAGATCGACATTTTTCTTGATGAAGACGGAGATGTGGCTGACGCCTATTTTCAGGTCCCGGAGTTACGCGGCTTCGAGCAATTCTGTATCGGTCGACAGGCCGAAGAGATGCCGCTGATTACCAACCGGATCTGCGGGGTCTGCCCCGAGGCCCACCACATAGCGGCCTCTAAAGCGTTGGACGCCCTGTTTGCCGCCAACCCGCCGCCGGCGGCCAAAAAAGTCCGCGAATTGTTGTATATGGCCTTTTTCATCACCGATCACACGACCCATTTTTACGCCTTAGGCGGACCCGACTTCATCCTGGGTCCGGATGCCCCGCCGGCGGAGCGGAACATCCTCGGGGTCATCCGCAAGGTCGGACTCGATATCGGCCGGCAGGTGATCGACTGCCGGGCTCGTAATCATCAGGTGATCAAGACCATCGGCGGGCGGCCTATTCATCCGGTTGCCGGACTGCCGGGCGGCTGGAGCCGGCCGCTGACCTCGACGGAACGGGATGAAATCGTCGCCATTGCCCGGCAGAACATCGATTTTGCCCGGTTCACCCTGCAGCTCTTCGACAAAATTGTCCTGGGCAATCCGGCCCATCTGGAGATGATCACCGGCGATACCTATGTCCATCGAACTTATTCCATGGGCCTGGTGGATGCCGACAACCGCATGAATTTTTATGAAGGCACGGTGCGGGTGGTCTCGCCGGAAGGAGAGGAATTCCTTAACTATCATCCCGATGACTACGCCCGCCATATTGCCGAGCGAGTAGAACCATGGAGTTATCTCAAGTATCCTTATCTGCGGGCCGTTGGTTGGCAAGGCTTCACTGACGGCAAGGATAGCGGGGTTTATACTGCCTCACCGCTGTCGCGCTTGAATGTTGCCGACCGGCTGGCTACTCCGGGGGCACAGGGCGAATTCGAACGTTTTTTCGAAACCCTTGGCAGCAAGAAAATAAACGGGCGCTACCAGCCGATCCATCTGCGTTTGGCAACCCATTGGGCCCGGCTGGTGGAAATGCTTTATGCCGCGGAGCGGATGCTCGAACTGGCCGAAGACCCGGAGATCATCTCCCCTGATCTCCGCACCCCGCCCGGAGCGGTGACGGGCCGGGGTATAGGCTGCGTCGAGGCACCCCGCGGTACTCTCACCCATCACTATGAGGCGGATGAGCGCGGCGTGCTGACTAAAGTCAACCTGATCGTCGGCACCACTAATAATTATGCGGCCATGAGCATGAGTATCAAAAAAGCGGCCCAGCAGAATATCACTGCCGGCAAAATCATCGAGGAAGGGATGCTCAATCGGATTGAAATGGCCTTCCGGCTCTACGACCCTTGTCTGTCCTGCGCCACCCATGCAGCAGTGGGGAAAATGCCGCTCATCGTGACGGTTCGCGATCCGCATGGGGCTACTCAGCGCATCATGAGCCGTGATTGATATGCAGACGGTAGTGGTCGGTCTGGGCAACCCTATTTTAAGTGATGACGGGGTGGGCATCCAGGTGGCCGCCCTGGTCCGGCAACAACTGCAGTCCGAGATGGACATTGAGGTGATCACTGTCTATGCCGGGGGGCTGCGGTTGATGGAGGCTATTGCCGGCTACCGGCGGGCAATCATCATTGACGCCATGAAGAGCGGTCAGCAGCCAGCCGGAAGCATCAGGGTCTTTCCCCTGGCCGCGGCGAGCGGGACCCGCCATACTTTTTGCGCCCACGACGGTGATCTCGGCACCATCCTGACCCTGGCCCGCGACCTGGGTCTGGCCATACCTCAAGAGATTACCATTATCGGTATTGAGGCTTTGGAGATGGAAATCTTCAGCGAAGAATTAAGCCCGGCGGTGCGGGCGGCCTTGCCGGCGGCAGTGGTGGCGGTAGTATCAGCCCTGCGATTGAGTAATTGAAAAGGTAATAGTATGAAAACAGCGGTTTATTTTTGCACCTGCGGCACCAATATCAGTGACCGGATTGATGCGGAAGAGGTTAAACAGGCCCTCAAGAGCGCCGGGGAGGACTGCAGCTTCACGGTCGGCCCTTTTCTCTGTTCGGAGGAAGGCCAGGAGTTTCTCCAGGAAGATCTGGCCCGGCTAAAACCGGAGCGGGTGGTAATCGCCGCCTGTTCGCCGCGGGAGCATGAAACGACCTTTCAAGGGGTCATGGCAGAGGCCGGGTTAAACCCCTACCTCTTCCAGATGGTCAACATCCGTGAACATATTGCCTGGGTGACGGCCGATAAAGAACAGGCCGTGCACAAAACGATTCTGGCCCTTAACACGGCGCTCAAGCGGGTCGTGCTCCACCAGCCATTGGAGAGGCTTACCCTGGAGATCAGTCCGGCGGTACTGGTGATTGGGGCCGGGCCAGCCGGGCTCAAGGCGGCAACAGCGCTGGCCGAGGCCGGACGGGAGGTGATTCTGGTAGAAAAATCGCCGGTTATCGGCGGTTTGCCGGTCTTGTGTGAGGATTTGTTTCCCGAACTGGAATGTGGTTCCTGTCTGCTGGAGCCGGTCATGGGCGATATCTTACATGGCCGCCATGCCGAAAAAATCGAGTTGCTGACCATGGCTGAGCTGCAAGAAGTAACCGGGTTTATAGGAAATTTCACCGTCACCATCCGCCAACGGCCACGCTATGTCGACCCCCATCGCTGCATCGGCTGCGGCGAGTGTTTCGAGCCCTGTCCGATCAGTGGACCCAATCCCTTCAACGGCGGCCTAGACGACAAAAAAGCCATCGCCTTCCCCTTTTTCGGTGGGCTGCCCAGCGTCCCCTACATCGATCCTGACCTGTGCCTGCGATTTACCGAAGGGAGTGCTTGCCGGCTCTGTAGCGATGCCTGTCCGATGGGCGCAGATATCATTGACCATAATCACCAGGAGCAGATAATCAGCCGCCAGGTCGGGGCGATTGTCCTGGCCATCGGGGCCTCACTGTATGACTGCCGCCAATTCGCCAACCTGGGTTATGGGCGGCTGCCGGAAGTGAGAACCGCCCTGGAGTTTGAACGGATGCTGGCCGCCAATGGACCAACCGGCGGCGACATTGTCACTACCAAAGGCGAGCCGCCTGGCTCCGTGGCCTTTATCCATTGCGTCGGTTCCCTTGATGATCAGCATCAACCTTATTGTTCCGGGATCTGTTGTCAGCTGGCCTTTAAATTCAATCATCTATTGGCAGAAAAATTGCCGGAGGCTGAGGTCCATCATCTGTTCCGGGAGGTCGTCTGTCCCGGTAAGGAAGGGCTAGCCCTTTACCAGGCCGCTCGTCACAATCCGCAGAGTTTTTTTCATCGTTATGAACAGCTGCCTGACCTGGCAGTTAATACAGGAGAAAATGGTCGACAAATGGTGAGCATGCTGGGAAAAGAAGCTATCACGGCGGATCTGGTGGTTCTCTGTCCGGCGGTGATACCGGCTGCCGACACCCTCAAGCTTGGTACAGCGCTGGATCTTGGCCTTGATCGTTTCGGCTTTTTTGATGCCGAACATAGCCGCCTTGATCCGGCCCGCAGCAAACTGCGCGGTATTTATCTGGCCGGGACCTGCCAATCTCCGGCCGACATTCGGGACAGCGTTAACCAGGGAATGGCCGCTTCCGGCTACATCCTGTCCGAACTGGTCAGCGGTCAGAAGATCAGCCTTGATCCCCTTTTTGCCTCCGTGCAGGCGGATAAATGCTCCGGCTGTCGGATTTGTAACGGGGTCTGCCCCTATCGCGCCATCAGTTTTGACGCAGAAAAAGGGGTGTCCGAGATCAATCCCCATCTCTGCCGGGGCTGCGGTACTTGCGCGGCTGCCTGTCCCATGGGGGCCATTGCGGCCAATCACTTCAGTAAGGAAATGATCATGGCCGAAATCGAAGGGGTGCTTAAATGACCGCACTCATCAGGGAGAAGGAAAAGAACGTGGCCCAGGCCGCCTATCAACCAAGGATCGTCGGTTTTCTGTGCAATTGGTGCTCCTATGCCGGGGCTGATAAAGCAGGGACGGCGCAGATCGCCTATCCCGCTAATCTTCAGATCATCCGGGTCATGTGTAGCGGCCGGGTCGAGCCGCAGTTTGTCCTCCAGGCCTTTAAACAGGGTGCCGACGGCGTACTGATCCTTGCTTGCCATCCCGGCGATTGTCATTATAAAGAAGGGAATCTGCGGGCGGCCCAGCGCCACACCTTGCTCCTCAGGGTTCTCGAACAACTGGGGATAAAGCGGAGCCGATGCCGCTTTGATCACGTCTCGGCAGTGGAAGGAGAAAAATTTGTTCGGATCATCCAGGAGATGGTCGACGAACTAAACAATAAGAAGGGAGAATGAGCAGATGGCCGTTCAACAACTCGATGCCCGCGGACTCAAATGTCCGCAACCTACGCTGAAGATTACCGTGATGGCCGTAAAAATGAAGCGCGGTGATGTGCTGGAAGTGACAGCCGATTGCCCCACCTTTGAAAAAGACCTGCGGGACTGGTGCAAACGCTCAAAAAAGATCCTCCTCTGGCTCAAGGAAAATGATGGCAGCCAGACTTGCCAGATCCAATTTTAGTCAGAACGCTCCGAGCGACAGCACGATTTTCTTCAAAGCTACGTTCAGTCTCATTGAAAAAAAGAACGGAGACCAGGAATCTTTGAGTTCTTGCTGGCATCTGTCCCACAACTCTTCCTGTGTCTTCCGATAAGTCCGATCAGGCCGGTGGCCATGAGCAGCATGGAGGCTGGTTCCGGTACCGCTGAACCAGGAGTCATGATATAGCAATAGCCCAGATCTGATTGGACCAGTATTTGTGAAAGGTTATTAATCCATGCCGATCCCAGGTAACCCTGACCCGTTAAAAAATCACCGATAGATAGAGTGGTGATGAAATCATTGAGATCATACATTATGCCATTTTCCCACACATAGGGATGGGTGGCCTCATTATCCAACAGGGTCGAATAGCCCACAACCTGCCCGGAGTTATTAATACCCATAGCCTCAGTCCAAGTCCCGCCCATGGTCCCGAGATTGGTCATACCAGTTTCACCATCCCAGAGAAAAGCATGCATCAGGCCGTTATTTGGCAGAGACGACCGTCCAACTACCTGCCCGGCATCATTTATGTCATAGGCAAAACTATTGCTATAAGAATCACCGAGGGTGCCGAGATCGGTCATGCCATTGGCGGCATCCCACAGAAAAGCATGGGCCTCGTTATCGCCGGTAAGACCGGACACTCCCACCACCTGCCCCAGATCATTAATGCCATAGACTGAGCTGGTAGTACCCCCGAGGGTGCCGAGATCAGTCATGCCCGCAGCCGCCTGCCAGATAAAAGCATGATATCCGCTATCTCCTGTAATCGTGGAGTCGCCACCGACCAGCCCGGAATTATTGATAACAGCGGCAAGGCTGGAAGAGCCGCCAAGGGTACCGAGATCAGTCATGCCATTTACAGCATCCCAGACATAACCATGAGAGCTGCTATTGTCTGGCAAAAAATAATAGCCAGCTACCTGGCCGGCATTATTGATAGCGAAAGCTGAGCTGTAGTTACTGCCTGCAGTACTGAGATCAGTCATGCCATTGATAGCGTCCCAGACAAAACCATGGCCGCCGCCATCGGCGAATTGCATATAGCCGATTACCTGGCCCGTGTCATTGAAACCAGTGGGATAAATCGTGGAGTCCAACAGGGGCTCAATCTGGGTAATGGTAACACTGGTGCTTGTTTGCATCTGCCATGAGGTGGCGTTGGCCGGTCCAGTCATGGCCACCAGTACAATGCCAATAGCCAATTCCAATAATGTCTTTTGCATGTGGACGTCCTCCCAAGTTATTGTTTGGTTTGGGATCCAGAAGTATCCATAAATTTAAAAAATCATGATTGGTTATTTCATTGCCTTGCAGCCCGAAATGCATCAGGTCCCTTGTTTATCTGCGATGCCCTTTGCCATGATCTGCTGGTACCAGGAGATGGCGGCCATGGTCTGCGGAAAGCCTATCGTTGAAATCAGCAGCAACAGGGTGTGAGAGATCTCCTCGGGACTTGCTCCGGCCTGCAGTGCCCGGTAGGTATGGGAACAGACTGCTCCTTCGGAATGCATGGCGGCGGCGGCTGCTAATTGGATCAGATGCGAGGTCTTTTCATCGATGGGCCCGACTGCACGCAAAGTTATGCCGAGATTCTCAACGGCCTTGATAACCTCTGGAAACTGTTTGCTGATGCTCGTATAAAATGGCGGCGTGCTTGGTGCGGACATGGCTATTCTCCTTTGTGCTGAAGGTGGACCAGTTACCAGCCGGAATAGATTTTCCGCGTCCTGAACGGGGAAAAGCAATCTGATAAAATATTCTGGCTTGAGAATTTGGGTCTTGACGATCTGTGATAAGAAAGATTGCTACTTTAGTTTATGATAGGAGGCGGAGAAAAGTCAAAAAAATACTGGCTGGTAAAGTCCAGGCGACCTGGTGAGCTATTGCCGGTTCGAAGAGATTTCTAAAGATTGGGCTTCTGGTAAGCGATCAAGGCCAGCATATTAATAACTTAGATCACCGACACCTGATTTCTGCCGTTATGTTTACTCTGATACAGGGCGGTATCTACTCTACTGACAAAAAGCTCTACTGACTCCCCGCAGATATGACGGGTAACGCCGAAGCTGGCGGTTACCCGCAAGCCATGGCCAAAATCATGCTCTTCAATAAGTTTGCGAAGCATTTCAGCCAGTTGTGCCGCCTGCAGTTCATCGTTATTGGGGGCTAGGACCATGAATTCCTCACCACCCCAGCGACAGAGGACATCATGCGGCCTGATGCGGGCAGCCACTAAGCCCGCCACAGTTTTCAGCACATGGTCGCCGACAATATGGCCCCGGGAGTCGTTAATTTGTTTAAAGTGATCCAGGTCAAACATGATTAAGGACATCGGCTCATTGTATCGACAAGCCCGCTGCATTTCGGCATGCAACAGTTTGTCAAACATCATCCGATTGTAGACTCCGGTCAGAAAATCTATTCGTGCCTGATTCTGCAGTAGTTCATTGGACTGTTTCAGTTCGGTCTCAAGTTGTTTGATGGCGCTAATGTCGCGGATTGATTCTATGGCCCCGATACGCGTCCCTTTGGCATCATACAGAGGTGCGCAAACAGCCCAGACTGAAACTCCGGCACCATGGTTGAGGGCAGGACAAAACACTTCAGCATAGAGATGTTTGTCTTTGCGCACCAAATTTTGGTAATTATGAGCCAGGGTGGCGTCATCATTATCCAGCAGGGTCAGCAGGCTCGGCCGTCGCTCGCCATAAAACGGCACGGTATAGGCAAAGTCTCCTTGTCCCAGGATGGCATCCTTAGCCACTCCGCTCATCTGTTCCATGGCCTTATTCCAGGCGACTACCGTGCCTGCCTGGTCAACGACAAAGGTAGCGTCAGGCAGAAAATCAAATATATCAGCAAGCTGTTGCCGCGAACGGGCCAACTCTTCCTGTGCGTGATGAGCTGCATGGATCTCCCAGGTGACGTCCGCCAGATACTTGACTTCTTCAGCGTCAGCCAACGTATAATCGGTCAGCTTGTTGCCTACTCCCAGAATGGCCATAATTCTTTCATCACGAATCACCGGCACCACTAACTCCCGGATCACGGGGGCATGTCCGGGCGGTAACCCTTTTTTATGCGGCAAGGAGGCATAATCATTATGGATCACCGGTTCACGGCTGGCGACGCAGTCGGCCCACACACCAGCCTGATCCAGACTGTAATGCATGCCTTTATTGCCTTCCGTCTGACAAAATTCCTGCAAAGTGCGGGTGGACCAAGCCTGGAGAATCAGGTCCTGATTGTTGGTATCGACTAAATGATAAAAGCCGACCGGACTATCAGAGAGGCGGCAAATCTGGTCAAGGGCATACGGTAATAACTCCTCGACGGTGTGATCTGCGGCAAATGCCAGCAGATCATAGCGCAGCTGCACGAGAGCTTTTGATTTACGGGCCTGCTGTTTATATAGATTTTGGCGTTTCTGCAGGATGGAAAATAAGGCAATAGTGGCAATGCAGAACAGCATGAAGAGAGCGCCCTGAAACAACGCCTCTTTTTTCCAGGAAGCTATGACGGCAGCAGGGAGGCGGCTGATAATGACCACCAAAGGCTTATCCATCCTCAGCTGTGGCGGCTGGACCGTCAGCAGTACTGCCAGGCGACGCTCACCGGTTGCATCGATTGCATAGCCGGTGCCGGTTATGATGCTTGCTGTTCTGCCGCTTTGCATATGATGAGTAAACATGGAACCGGGGACAGCCAGGTTCTTGCCGGCCTGGCCGTCCTGGTGCGGAATTGTCACAAAACGGAGACCATCGCCATGATTGATGGTAGTCAGCATATCGGGGGCATAGAGTACTGATTGCAGCAGGGTGGCAAAATAATCCGGATCGATGGAAGCTGTGATAATACCGTCAAAGCGACCGTCAGGACCGGCGATCATACGGGTCAAGCTAAAAAGATAGACATTCAGCACTGATTGAAAGGGGGGGGAGATATAGAGGACAGAGGGATCAGGCTGGCTGAGCGGCCGGCGAAAATAGTCACGATCCTGGAAATTTTTGCCCACCAGCTCCGGTCGGTTAGAGCCCTGGACGGTTCCGGCGGCATCGGTAAAAAGCAGGGTCCGGACCCCGGGCATGGCTTCTACCAGGGTGGCGAGCTGCCTATTGGTCAGTTCCTGATGATGTTGATCACGAATATGCTCGAGGTCGGCCACTAGTTTCTGCATCACCAGACTGGTTGCCGCAAGCTGGCGCTCCATATTGCTGGCAATGACCTGGGCCTGCACCATCAGACGCTGTTCTTCCTGCCGGGTAATCGTACGGTAATTGGTATACAGGTTGTAGCCGATAGTGCAACCCACTACTAATAATACTGCTGAAAGCATTAATTTTTTAACAGTTGGTCTTTTCATCTGCATTGTTTTTTTCTATGATTGAACAACTGGTATTGTGCTCATTGGTCATAAAACTGCTCAAAATGGTGTTTTTGTCTTTCGGTAAATAATCGTATAACATTGTTATCATAATTTCAGTAATAATTATCAAACTTAAAAATTGATGAGGGAATCAAATGAAATCATATCGTCAAGAATTATGGTTTAATGTGCCGACGCGGAGAGCCTTCATTAACATTACCCCTCAAGTGCAGCAATGCTTAAATGAAAGCGGAATTACGGAAGGTTTAATACTGGTGAACGCCATGCACATCACCGCCTCAGTCTTTATCAATGATGATGAATCAGGTTTGCACCATGATTATGAGATCTGGCTGGAAAAGCTGGCGCCGCATGCCCCGGTCAGCCAATATCGCCATAACGTTGGTGAAGACAACGCCGATGCCCATATGAAAAGGCAAGTCATGGGCCGAGAAGTTGTTGTGGCGGTGACTGCCGGGCAACTTGATTTCGGCACCTGGGAACAGATCTTCTATGGTGAGTTTGACGGCGGCCGCAAGAAAAGGGTGTTGGTAAAAATAATTGGTGAGTAATGCTGGTAAGTATTCTTAACTGATCTGCAATCTGTATTTTCGTCATTTAATAACCTGGGTGGTTCTGAAATACCCGCATGATCATTTACATTATTTAGCTGCCCTAATTTCTAGTCCTCATTTTGCTGTAGTCAGCATCTTTCCTCCTGAACATTATTGATCTGAGTTGAGTATTAATAACCAGGATTGCCAATACAATTATTCCAGGCATCTGGTTTGACATTCGATTTTTTTTGAGCATATAATTTATTGTGCAATTCAGACAAATTCACACCTGATTCTGATCAACGGTGTAGCATTGGAAGAGATGCTGCCGCAGGCAGAAGTATCGGTATTCCTACGGCGAACTGATCGGCAAAGACCTCCTGCCGGACCATCATCTGCTTTGGCCATTGCGAAATTATGCCATCTTTGCTGTCGCTGTCCTGGTCTTTGCCGCCGGATCTGGTGTCCAGGTAGGCCTTGCCATTGAAAGAGAAGTTGTGCCGTTACACCATAGGAAAGTGGTTCCAAGCAAACACAAAGGGAGAACAACTATGAGAAAGGTCCTGATTACCCTGGCATTGCTGGTGATTACAGCCCTGCCGGTACTGGCAACCGTTGGGGGCGGCGAGCTCACCTTGAAGAACGAGGGCGGCGACGTTGTTTTCAGCCACGAACGTCATGTGGTCGAGCTCGAGCAGGCCTGCCTGGCTTGTCATCCTGAGCCTTTTACTACCATCAAACAGCATAAAACCGTGACCATGAAGGCCATGGAGACCGGAGCATCCTGCGGCGCCTGTCATAACGGCACAAAGGCCTTTTCGGTAAAGGACGACTGCACCAAGTGTCATACGAAATAATCTTATAAGGAGAGGCTATGAACGACATTCTCGTTACCATGCACGAAGAGCTGCAACAGGCGCTGCAGAGAAAGCCCGAAGACCGGCGGTGGGCCATGCTCATCGACCTGCGTAAATGCACGGCCTGTCATGCCTGCACCATTGCCTGTGTATCCGAAAACAAGCTGCCGCCCAAGATGCACTACCGACCGGTTTATGAATACGAGCAGGGCAAGTACCCCAAGGTCTCCCGGACCTTCCTGCCCCGGCCCTGCATGCAGTGCGACAAGCCGCCCTGTGTAGATGCCTGCCCGGCCAAAGGTGAGGCCACCTGGAAGGAGACCAAGGGCATCGGCGCGGGCACCGTGCCCATCGATTATACCAAGTGTATCGGCTGCGGCAAATGTGTCCCGGCTTGTCCCTATGGCGCCCGCACCATGGATGAGGGCAAGTTTCATACCGAAGGATTGCCTGCTATCCAGAAATACGAGACCATGCCCTCCTTCGAATACGGTAAGCCATGGCCCCGTTCCGGTAAAAACCTGCCCATCGGCAATGCTCGTAAATGCCATTTCTGTGTGCATCGTCTCGCCAACGGCATGCTCCCCCAGTGTGTCACCACCTGTCCCTGCCGGGCTAACTATTTCGGCGATGAGAACGACCCTAAGAGCCTGATCGCCCAAGTGAAAAAGGCCAACAAGATCCAGATTCTCAAGGCGAGCGAGGGCACGGCCCCCAGAGTCTACTATGTGTCCAACGAGAAGCTGGAACCCCTGTATCGATGACACACAGCCCCGTATGAAATTATCTCTTTGGAGGAGTCATGAATAATTTGAAACAAACGACAGAGAAGGACGAACAATCCGGCCTTTCCCGGCGGGATTTTCTGCAAAAAACCGCCCTGGCCGGTTGTGCGGCCCTGGCTGCCAGCCAACTGGATTTTGCCAGGATGCTGGTCTCCCGGGTTGAGGCCGGGGAGCTGACCGAGGCCGAGGCCTACGAACTGATGAAGGCTGAAAATATCCTCTACACCGTCTGCCTCAACTGTAACACCGGCTGCGGCATCAAGGTCAAGATCCTGGACGGGGTGGCGGTAAAGATCGATGGTAACCCGTATAACCCCTTCACCCTCCATCCCCATCTGCCCATGAAGGAAGACCTGAACTACGTTGCCAAGCTGGACAGCGGTATCTGCCCCAAGGGTCAGGCCGGCCATCAGGGCGCCTACGATCCTTACCGGATCAGCCGGGTGCTGAAACGGGCGGGCAAGCGCGGCGAGGGCAAGTGGCAGGCAATTCCTTTTGACCAGGCGATCAATGAGATCGTGGACGGCGGCCTGCTCTTCAAGCAGGTACCCGGCGAGGAGAACCGTCAGGTTACGGGCCTGAAAGATATTTTTGTCCTCAAGGACGCCAAGGTCTACGAGGAGATGGGTAAGGATGTCGCCGCTCTGCGCAAGAAAAAAACCCAGGAAGAGAAGCTGGCGGCCATCGCCGAGTTCAAGTCCAAGCACGCCGCCAATCTCGACAAACTTATCGATCCGGAGCACCCGGATTTTGGTCCTAAGAACAACCAGTTCGTTTACATGTGGGGCCGTAAAAAGGGCGGGCGCGCCGATTTCGCCAAGCGTTTCACCGAGCAGTTCGGCACGGCCAATACCCATGGTCACACCACGGTCTGCCAGGGTTCGCTTTACTTCGCCTCCAAGGCCTTAAGCGAGCAGTATGTGGGTGATACCTTCAAGGACGGCCAGAAATTTTATTGGCAGGCCGATCAGGAGAACTCCGCATACATCATCTTTGTCGGCGCCAACCTCTTTGACGCCAACTATGGTCCGCCTAACCGCAGCCCGCGTATCACCCAGCGCTTGGCCGACGGCGACCTGAAGATTACCGTGCTGGATCCCCGCTTTTCCAAACTGGCCAGCAAGGCCAAGCGCTGGGTGCCGGTGCTGCCCGGCTCCGACGCCGCCTTTGCCAACGGGGTGGCCCGCTGGATTCTGGAAAACAAGAGATTCGACGCCAAATACCTGGGCAACGCCAACAAGGCCGCGGCCGCGGCCGGTAAGGAGTCCACCTGGTGCAACGCCTCCTGGCTGATCAAACTGGATAAAGACGGCAATCCATCTACCGTGCTGCGCGCTTCCGATATCGGCTTGAAAGACAAGGAAACCCGCAAGGATAAGGACGACAAGGAGTTTAACTTTGAATATCTGGTGGCCATGCAGGGCGGCAAGCCGGTGGCCTTTGATCCCAACGACGAGAAAGAGGCCGTAGTCGGCGATCTCTTTGTTACCGCTGAATTGGCTGACAAAGACGGCAAGAAGATCAAGGTCAAGAGCGGCCTGCAGGTGCTGCTGGAGACGGTGAGCGAGAAAACTATTCCCGATTACGCCAAGCTCTGCGGCATCGAGGCCAAGGTGATCGAGGAGGTGGCCAAGGAGTTCACCAGTTACGGCAAGAAGGCCTGTGTGGATATGCATCGCGGCCCGGCTCAGCATACCAACGGTTTTTACAACATCTCGGCCCTGATGGCCCTGAACACCTTGATCGGCAATTACGACTGGAAAGGCGGTATGATCGTGGCCTCCACCTTCAATACCGACGGCACCAAGAGCGAGGCACAGCCCTTCAACTTCAAGAAGATCACCCCCAAGGCGGGCAAGGCCTTTGGCCTCTCCATCATCCGCCATGACGCCAAGTACGAAGAGTCCACCATCTTCGACCAGGACAAATACCCGGCCAAGCGCAACTGGTGGCCGCTCTCCTCGGATGTCTATGAGGAGATTCTGCCCTCCATGGCTGATGCCTATCCCTACCCGGTCAAGGCGCTCTTCTCCTACATGGGGGCACCCACCTATTCCCTGCCCGCCGGTCACACCCAGATCGAGGCGCTGGTCAATCTGGAGCGCATCCCGCTCTACTTTGCCTCGGACATCACCATCGGCGTAACCACCTTGTATGCCGATTACATCTTCCCGGATCTCCACTACCTCGAGCGCTGGGAGATGCAGGGCTCGCATCCCAATATGCCGGTCAAGGTGCAGCCCATCCGCCAGCCGGTTATCCCCTCGCCCAACGAGATTGTCACCGTCTTTGGCGAGCAGCAGCCTATCTCCTA
>DIKT01000087.1 GCA_002424635.1 Desulfobulbaceae bacterium UBA5611 | reverse complement strand
TTAAAGCTTCGAGGAGGAGATTATTTAGTTGTTGAATCCAATGATCAAAGACTTCTTGAATGATTGAAGCAAATTTGGGATTACTATCCGCCATTTCCAGTGCCGTATTACCAAAAAGACAGCCACCGACAAAATTGTTTTTTTGCTGTTCATTAAAAATAGCCTGACAGGAGTTGATAATCTTGGAGACCGAATCAGTGCCTGAAAGTGAGTTATTCAAAAAATGAAAGAACTCTTCTTTGGCATCTTCTAACACTGCCAGGCCTAAGTCTTCTTTGCTGGCAAAATGGTAATAAAGGTTTCCTTTTTTTACACCGGTCGCTGCAATGATTTCACTGATCGAGGTATTGAGAAATCCTTGCTGGACGAGGATCCGGCGTGAAGCTTTCAGAATATGCTCCTTTGTCTTTTCGCCTTTTACTGTTGTTGTCAAAAGATCCTCCTTTGCCTATCTTGACTGACCGTTCGGTACAGAATTAGTTGTTTTGTCTTACCTTGTCAATAAATAGTTTACCCAAATTCGGTGTTATCAAACACCTCATGTTTAGAATATCTAGTAAAAGCCGGTGGTAAAGTTTGCACATGTCTTTGATTTTAATAAAAATACCATTTTCAAGACAGCCTTTACATTGTTATTTTGACATCGCCAGATCCTGGTGTCATAATTATTTGTAATCTGACTTGAGGGAGTCGATATCTACCCTGATGCTCGTTCAGCCTGAAGCCGGAGAAAGATTGATACCATTTTTACCATCACCTTGATCGAGGAACTGAATCATGAATACCTTTATCGTCACCTGTCCATCCTGTTCCGGGAAAAATCGGATTCCGGCTTATCGGCAGCATCTAAATGCCAAATGCGGTAAATGCGGTCAATCATTTGATCTGCGGGAACATGTCCGGCCCATTGAATTGACGGACCATGAATTTAAGGATTTTCTGGCTCGGGCTACGCAGCCGGTGCTGGTTGACTTTTACTCCCCAACCTGCGGGCCCTGTAAGACGTTGGCCCCTCTTCTTCATCGTCTTAACCGTGAATATTTCAAGAAGGTCCATATTGCTACGATCGACACTTCCCTGCATTCGTCTATGGCCAGTCACTATCAGATCAAGGGAGTGCCTACTCTTCTTTTTTTTCAGAAAAACCAATTAATTGATCAAGTAGTCGGCGCTCTTCCTGAGCCGCAGCTCCGGCAGAAACTGGACCAGTTGGCTGCAAAAAGTTGATATTTATCAATTTTACATTTGGGGGATGAATTGTCTTGAGGTAAAAGTCAGCTGTTAACTTTTTTCAAATTTTTTCAATTTGCCGGCGATCAAAGTGGCCTTGTCGCAATGGGCACCATTACGTGGGTTGCAGTCCAGGAGGATGGTCATTACTTGATCGGCTGTTCTATAGCAGGCTGCATCTTCCAGTCTTCCTAAGAGATCTGACATCAACTTGTTAAACTCAAGACATTTATTGTAATCGGAAGAGGCGCGCTGATGTAAAGTGCAGGCCTGTTCCAGATCCTTTTTAATATCTGCAGGAATATTTTCAGCCATGCGGGCCTGATCCTTTTATATATGTGATAAGCAACGACATTAATGCACCACAGTATTCAGGGCATTGTCGACTTGAAGAAAATTTAAATAATTTGATATTATGAATGGCATAAAGCGGAATGCTGTAAAAATCGGTTTTCAGGTTGGCATCATTTTAAAAGAAGATCAGCGATCGGGTAAACTCACCGAAGGCATAGTCCGGGATATCCTGACTAACTCACCACGCCATCCCCATGGCATTAAAGTCCGCCTGAAAAACGGTTTAGTCGGCCGAGTCAAAGAGATTAAAGCTGAGAAGCAGTGTCCTTAACTGCAAGCCGGCGCCTAAATAGAAGAATAATGTGCGAAGCGACCAAGTTGGCTCAAATCTTACATTTACCGCCCTCGACTTTCGGGAAACCACTGAGGTTGAAACTCTGGCCACAGCCGCAGGTGCTTTTGGTATTGGCATTAGTGAACTGCAGGCCGCCATTAATCAACTCGTCTGAAAAGTCGATGACCAAGCCATTCAGAAACGGGGTGCTTTTTTCATCAGTAACAATACGGATTACGCCTGTCGTATGGACGATGTCCTCATCTTTTTTTATCTCACTTGCGATTTTCGCGTCATATGTCAGACCGGCACATCCTCCTTCTTTGACGGTGATCCGCAGAAATTGATCAGCCGCCAGCTTGTTAGTCAACATCGCTTCCGCTTTTGCTGTAATGGTGATTTTCATTTGAGCCTCCATCATGAATTAATCTCAATTTTACTATTGGCTACGCACGGCGGAAAGTCAAGGTGACGGCTGGTATAATAAAGTAAAAAAATGGCAGGATGAGGATATTAATAACAATAATTTTCCTGTGAAGAGCCCGGCTGTTGTTAGTTTGCAGGGCTTTTCATGGGACCAGCCGCCTTTTTATTTTTGCTCTGTCGCTCAGCGGAGGGCAGTCGCAGAGCCATGGGTAAGCCTTGGGTGGAGAGGATCAATATCCGTGGCTCCTCATCAATGCGAAGCGGATGCGGCAGGATATGCATCTGCAGCAAAATCTGGATCTGGCGATCTGTGAGGATTAGTCCTTGGCACTCCCGTTCGAGAACAAAGGAACAACCATCCTGCCAGCCGGAGCAGCCGTAGGCCCGTTTGCCCTTGATGACCTCTTTGCCGCACCGTGGGCAGCTACCCCAGCGGGCAGAGTCAAGCCGTCCGGCGGAGCCGCTCTGGATCAGCGTACGGATATAGCTGCTAATCCCGGCCATAAAGGTATCGGCGTCGAGTTGGCCGCGTTCTATCTGTTTGAGTTTTTCCTCCCAGTCACCGGTCATTTCCGGTGATTTTAGTAAAGGGTCCCGGATCAGGGCAATCAGGCAGCGTCCCATATCGGTGCCAAGCAGCTGTTTTTTTTCACGGCGGATATAATTGCGGCGCAGCAGGGTCTCAATGATAGCGGCGCGGGTCGCTGGTGTGCCGATGCCGCGTTCTTTAAGAGCTTCCCGCAGGATATCGTCCTCGACCAATTTGCCGGCGGCCTCCATGGCTCCAAGTAATGAATTTTCCGTAAAATGAGCGGGTGGTTTGGTCTTGCCTTCACGCAGGAAGGGTTCGTGCGGCCCGCTTTCGTCTTTGGCAAAGACAGGTAGGGCCTGGTCGTCGGTTATGTCCTGACTTGTTTTTTTCTTCGGGAAGAGAATGGTCCAGCCGGGCTCGACAATTTGCGTACCTTTGGCCTGAAATTTCACTTGGGCGCTGACGCCGTCGACGGTGGTGATATTTTTGAGGCAGACCGGATAGAAGGCAGCGATGAACTGACTGGTAATGGCGTTATAAACTAGCTGTTCATTCGCGCCCATATGGCGTGGTTTGACGCCCGTGGGGATAATGGCGTGATGATCGGTCACTTTTTTATCATCGATAATCCGGGTGGTAAACGGCAGTTTGGCCAAGTTGAGCGCTACGATCTGGTCCGCCCGGATGGCCTTGAGCTGTTCCAAAATTTTAGGAATGCGCGGTTTTAAATCACGGCTGAGGTAGCGTGAATCGGTACGTGGGTAGGTGACGAGTTTGGCTTCATAAAGACTCTGGGTGGCAGTGAGGGTGTCAGCGGCCGACAGGCCATGCTGTTTATTGATCTCACGTTGCAGGGTGGTGAGATCAAACAGCTGCGGCGGCTGTTCCTTGCTCTCTTTCGCGCTGATGGCTGTTATGATAAAAGGCTGGGTACCCATTTTGGCAAGCAGGGCCTGTGCCTGATCCGGTTGTTCAAAACGCTGGCCGCTGTATTTGAATATTACCTCACGATAGCGAGTGGCGAGCTCCCAGAACGGCTGCGCCTGAAATTGAAGGATGGTGTCGTCACGTTCGATAATCATGGCCAGTACCGGCGTCTGCACCCGGCCGATACTCCAGAGAACCCGGTCGCCGGTGCCGCCGATTTGACCGTGGCGGACGGTGTAGTAGCGGGTGGCATTGAGGCCGACAATCCAGTCGGACTCACTGCGGCAGCGGGCAGCGGCATAAAGAGCATCGTAGTCGTGGCCGTCTTTGAGATTCTGAAAGGCCGTCTGGATGGCATCGGCAGTCAGCGAGTTGAGCCAGAGGCGGCGGATCGGCTTGTCTTCGCATTGACAGAGCGCCAGGATATAGCGGAAAATCAGCTCGCCTTCCCGCCCGGCATCAGTGGCGCAGACAATCTCCGCGGCATGTTCACATAAGGTCTTGATCACCTGGAACTGTTCCGCTACCCCCTGGTTTTTGATCAGGGAGAGCTTGAATTTATCCGGTACAAAGGGCAGGGTGTCGAGCGACCAGCGTTTAAGGGCCGGATCATATTCGCCCGGTTCCTGCAGAGTCACCAGATGGCCGAAGGCCCAGGTGACCATGCATCCGCGTCCTTCAATATAACCTCTTTTTTTGTTGGTAATATTGAGAACTGCGGCAATATCGCGAGCGACGGAGGGTTTTTCAGTAATAATAACTTTCATTGTAAAATTCTCGCGATCTTTATACTCTTCAGTTAAGTACTGGTAAGATAAAAATCGATAGTAGAGTCAATTAATAGCAAATAAAGCAAGGTGGCGGATTTAACAACTCTCGGGCCATCCGTGATCAATAATGAGAAAAATAGCTTTTGGATACTCCACCCGCTGCAATATCAGATGTGAACACTGTGTGGCCGCCGACGCCATGCCCGATAATTTAAAGATGGAGCTTGTCCAGGCCAAAGAGCTCATCGCGCAAATGGCCGCGGCTCATCTTTCGGGCATAAGTTTTACCGCCGGTGAGCCACTCATTTATCTTGATGAAATTACCGAACTGGTCAAGCTCTGTCATCAGGAATATGGCATTTACACCCGTATTGTCACCAACAGCTTCTGGGCCAAGACCGCAAAGCTTGCCGACAGCCGCATCATGCAGCTCAAGGAAAACGGGCTGTCGCAACTGCGTCTCAGCTATAGCCGCTGGCACCAGAAAAATATAAACCGCCGGCATGTCTTAAACGCCGCGCAAAGTTGTCAGAGACACAGGCTGGATTATTTTATTTCTTTTGTCACCGATTTTTCAGAAGCGGATGATAGCGGCGAGCAGTATCTGCGGGATCATCATCTCAGATATTTCCCGGAACCGGTAATCCTGGCCGGCCGGGCCCAAGCATTTAACCGCCGGCTCCTAAAATCAGATTACCAGGCCAACTGCTGTTCAATGAATCCTTATCTTGCTCCCAGTCTTGATATGTATGCCTGCTGTGATGCCGGCAGTCATTTTAGCAAGACCAATTTTTTTCATCTCGGGAATTTAAGGCAGCAGGGCATAGAGCAGCTGTTCCAGAAAAGCGAAAACAATAGTCTGTATAACCACATTCGCAATCTGGGTATAACAGCTATAGCATCTTTTGCCGGTTTTAAGGCAAGAGAAATCGTTCAATATCGTAAATGTGAATTGTGTGACAAATTGTTCAACTCGCCTGACATGCTGGCCATGCTGCAGCAAGAAGCCAATGCCGGCCTGAATTTGTGCTACCGATAGATGGACAATCGATCAAGAAGGTTGCCATTGCAGTGCCGCGCATGATTGTCTCGCGATCTTTCTGCTCTTCTGTTAAATAAGCATATATAATATTATAAGGGTGTTTTGAAAAATGAGGATTTTTGTTCAAAATAAAGGCATGTGAAAAATTTAACCGGAGGCATATGGTTGATATTCCGAGGATAAATTGAGCATAACGCCGAGTTTGGGCAAAAAGACCATTTTTCAAGGCACCCATAATATAAACCAATAGACCAGCCGTCTTTAAATGGATATCAGGCTGTATGCCAAGGTAGCTGCCGGCAGGATGGTCGCTCACTTTTGCTGACTAAAATAAATATGACTGATAACAATATCATAGAGCTCACCCCCTTTCGGGCTGATCTGACCCGGGCTCTGGCCCGGCGCGGTGAACGACTGCTGGCCTCGTCCGAGCTGACTGATGAAGTCGCAGCCTTGGAGCCCTTGGAAGCGTATTATATCATCAGAGAGATTGGTCTTGAGCAGGCGCTGCCCATTCTCCTGGCCCTGAGCCCGGAACAACTGGAAGCCTGTGTCGATCTTGACTGCTGGAGCCGCTATGATTTTGCCGTTGACAGCCTTGATGAATGGCTGACGGCCTTTTCCCTTGCCGGTCCTGAAGCCTTGGCCAGGGCCTTTTTTTCTTTGGATTATGTAGTGCAGCTCCTCTTTCTCGCCCAAACAGTTACGGTCTATGACCCTGATACTGATGAGATTGCTCAGGAGGATGAGGAGAGTCCGCTGCGGGCTATGACGCCGGACGGTTTTTATCTTTTACAAGTGAAGACCGAGCTGACTCTGAAAATTCATCCTTTTACCGTCCTCGATGCTCTTTACCAATATGATTTAAGGGCCAGTCATCAACTGCTAAGTGATGTCCGCGTCGATCTGCCGACTCAGATTGAAGAAGAGGCCTTGCGCTTCCGTAATGACCGGATGCAGGATATCGGTTTTGTACCACTCGATGAGGCCGCTGTGCTGTTCTCTCCGCCCGATCTGCGTCAGCCCGTTTCCCGTCCGCAGAGACCGGTTGATAGTGCCCTGGTCCGGCTGCCGTCGGTCTATGCCGGCTCGTTCATAGAAACCAGCCTGTTACATAAAGCCCTGTCGCTGATTACCGATCAGCAATTCCTCACTCGTCTGGAGCAGGAAATCATCTGGGTCATCAACAGTGCCATCATTATTTATGGCGAAAAGACACAGGAGATCAAACAGATCACCGATATTGCCGGCAGGGTGCGGGATACAATCTGTCTGGGCCTGGAATCTCTGCTCAACAAAGAATGTCCCGACTGCCGCTTGACTGAAGCCGAGGCGGCAGGCCAGGCCTTGGCTTTGCTTGAAAAATGGTACATCAGTGATCTGTTCCGCCATGGTTTTGCGGCGGCCCGCAGTATTCAGCAGGAGGCGAGAAAGGCCTTGACTGAGCCCCTGTTTCGCGCCTGGTATGAGCTGGCGGTTGTTGATCAGTCGGATGAGTCGAGCGATCGTCTGGCGCGCGCCTTTGTGGCCGCTCTCCTCGGTCACCAGCCATTACACAGCGGTTATGATCCGGCACTACCGGAAGAGGTCAGGGCCTTTACCGGTCTTGCCGACCTTGCCGCAGCCCAGGCCCGGCTGCATGGTATTGTTGCCCATATCTGTCATCAATCATGACCTTGCAGTTATTTAGCTTGTTGATAGGGATGCAGGGCAGTCTTGATTACGAAAAAGTAAATCCATGAAAATACGAAAACTTACCCCGGAACTTTATGTCAAGGCTGCGGCCTTATTGCAACAGGCGTTTCCGGGGAGCACCTATGAAGTACAGTTAGTGGAAAATTTTCATAAAAACCACACTCTTGTGCATGAATGGGTTGGTATTCATACTAACAGGGTCATTGCCTATATTGCCTTTTCGCAGGCCTATCACGGTTCTGCTGTCTGCGGCCTGCATCTGGCGCCGTTAGCGGTAAAGCCGGAATTTCAACAGCAGGGAATCGGCTCTGAACTGCTGCGTTTTGCCTTGCGCCAGGATGTTATCAAAGAAAGCACCATCTTTGTGTTAGGTGCTCCCGGTTTTTATAAAAGATTCGGATTTGAGCCTTGCACTGAGCCTCTTTGTCCTTTTGAGAAGGGTAATGGTCATTTCTTAAGCATCCGCAATAAGATGATGACTGATTTCACCGTCGGCTATGAAGCGGAGTTTAATATCGGGCTTGCAGGCCGGCAGAAGGCTGGATTATCTGCAGCGCGTAACCAGTTAAAAGGAAGAAAATGGCACAGGTAGGCAGGCTGAATAAGCTGAAGGTGAAGAGCACACGGGACTATGGCGTCCATCTTGATGGTGAAGATAAAGGCGATGTCCTGTTGCCGAGCAGATATGTGCCTGCTAATTGCCGGCCAGGCGATGAGCTCGAGGTCTTTATTTATGTTGACCGGGAAGATCGGCTCCGGGCCACCACTCAGAAACCGACAGTCACGGTCGGCCAGTTTGCCTGTCTGCCGGTAGTCGAAAACACGGCAGCCGGTGCCTATCTGGACTGGGGACTGGATCTTGATCTGTTTGTACCCAAAAGTGAGCAGCAGGAGCAGATGAGGGAGGGAAATGCCTATGTTGTTTTTGTCTTCCTTGATAAGCAGACCAGACGGATCACCGCCTCGTCAAAGCTGGAGAAGTTTCTTGACCTGCAGAGCCCGGAATATAGAGAAGGCGAACAAGTAGATCTTGTTATCTATGACAAAACAGACCTGGGCTACAAAGCGCTTGTCAATCTGGCTCATGAAGGCATGCTCTATGATAGCGAGGTATTTCAAAAGTTGAGCGTCGGTCAGCAGTTGCAGGGTTATATTAAAAAAATACGCGAAGACCTCAAGATTGATCTGGCCCTGCAAAAACCCGGCTATCAGGGCGTTGATGCCAGTGCCCAGATTATTCTGGAGACTATCAAAGAGCATGGTGGTAAGATTGCCATCACTGATAAAAGTCAGCCGGAAGAGATTTATGCCACATTTGGGGTCAGTAAAAAAACTTTCAAGAAGGCCATCGGCGCCCTCTACAAAAAAAGGCTGATTATGATCGATATCAATGGTATTAAAATTGCCGATTAATGGAAGCCTTGCCTAGCCTGAGCATATATTATTTGCTGCATGAAATCAATTAGTTGAAAGCTGTACTCAAATGAATATTGTCCTGTTGGATCAAAAAGAAATTCACGATGCCAGGATTGTGCTCACCGATCGTCGGGCCAAACATCTGCTCAAGGTGCTGCAGGTCCAGGTCGGCGATACTGTCCGGATCGGTATTATTGATGGACCCAAAGGATACGGTACCGTGTTAGCTCTGGGCCGCAAATATCCATTTCAGGTTGATCTGCAGGTACAATGTACGGAAGCAATGGCCGAGAAACCGCCCATTGATCTGCTGCTTGCCTTGCCCCGGCCCATTATGCTCAAGCGCATCTTCAGTCAGGCCGCCGCCTTGGGGGTGGGAACCATTTTTATAACTCATGCCCAGCGCGTGGAAAAAAGTTTCTGGAGTGCCAATCTTCTCCAAGAAGAAGAGTATCGGCCCCATCTATTAGCCGGTCTTGAGCAAGCAGTTGATACCAGAGTGCCTGCAGTGCACATTTATGAGCGCTTCAAGCCGTTTATTGAGGATGTAATTCCAGAGAAAATCAATGGTTACAGCCATCTGCTTATTGCTCATCCTGGCAGTAATGCCAGCCTGAACACAGTTATTACTGAGCGGCCGGAACGTCTGCTGCTAGCAATAGGTCCGGAGGGAGGTTGGATTGATTATGAAATTAACCAGTTCTCCGCCTGTGGTTTTTCCGCCTTCTCGCTGGGGGAGCGGATTTTAAAGGTAGATACTGCAGTGGTTGCCCTGCATGGCCGCCTGTCAGAACGTCGAGAGAGCCTGTCTCTCTAAGGGCGGCTTGTAAAAGCCGTAATAAAATGTTGCCAAGAGGAGAAAAAATGTCTGATTTGAACCTGAAGCCGCTAACCGGATATAATTCTTTTCCGGGTCCGGTGGTCACTGTGATTTTGGATGGCGTCGGGCTCGGACCTGAGAATACGAGCAACGGGGTTTATATGGCCTATACTCCTTTGCTCGATGAACTATTGCAGAGTGAGCTGGTAACTCATCTCAAGGCGCACGGCACCGCTGTAGGTTTGCCATCTGATGATGATATGGGCAATTCCGAGGTCGGTCATAATGCCCTGGGGGCCGGCCGGATTTTTGCTCAAGGGGCCAAGCTGGTAAGCGAAGCCTTAAGTAGCGGGACTGCTTTTACCGGCACGGCCTGGCGGGAGGTTAGAGCGCGGACGGCCATAGGAGGCACCCTGCACCTGATCGGTATGATTTCCGACGGTAATGTGCACAGCCATGTAAGTCATCTCTATGCCATTCTCGATCAATGTGTCCGGGAGGGTATCCGGCAGGTCAGGGTCCATGGCCTTATTGATGGCCGTGATGTTGGACCGCGGAGCGCCCTTGATTATTTTGTCCCTCTGGAGCAGAGACTGCGCAACCTGTCAAGCGAAGGTCGGGACTACCAGATTGCCTCCGGTGGCGGCAGGATGATCACGACTATGGATCGTTATAATGCCGATTGGTCTGTGGTGAAGCGGGGCTGGGAGGCTCATGTGCTGGGCGAGGGACGGCCGTTTCCGTCCGCCTCTGCTGCTATTCAGTGTTATTATGATGAAGATCCGACCATGACTGATCAGTACATGGAGAGCTTTGTGATAGTTGATGAGGAGCAGATACCAGTTGGCATGATGGCCGATGGTGATGCGGTGATCCTCTTTAATTTCCGGGGCGATCGGGCCATCGAAATTTCTCGGGCCTTTGAGGAAGTATCTCTGGATGAGTTTGACCGCAAACGGGTGCCTGATCTGTTTTATGCCGGGATCATGCAATATGATGGCGACGCCCATATCCCGGCGCACTATCTGGTGGAGCCACCGGCCTTCGCCAGGCCGCTGGGCGAATATCTGTGCACGGCAGGAATTAAATCTTATGCCATTTCGGAGACCCAGAAGTTCGGCCATGTTACCTATTTCTGGAACGGCAATAGATCAGGATACATAGATGACCAACTGGAGACTTATGTGGAGATTCCCTCAGACCGGGTCACCTTTGATCAGCGCCCCTGGATGAAGGCCGCGGAAATCACCGATTCGGTAATAGCTGCCATTGCCGGCAACAGCTATAAATTTATCCGTCTCAATCTGGCCAATGGGGATATGGTCGGCCATACCGGAGTGGAGATCTCAGTACGCATCGCCATGGAAACCGTCGATTTAGCGCTGTCGAGGATCCTGGTCGCCCTTGAAAAGGCCGGCGGTATCGCCTTGATTACTGCTGACCATGGCAACGCTGAATGTATGTGGACCGAAAAAAATGGCGAGTATGTAGCCATGGTGGCCCATACCAGAAATCCGGTGCCCTTCATTATCAAGGATTATAACCACCGGAATTCTTTCCAGCTGAGTCATGTGGACCAGCCAGGATTGACTAATGTTGCTGCAACTATCTGTAATCTTCTAGGATATGAGGCGCCGCCAGACTATGATCCGTCATTGCTGGCTTTACGTTAAAAGTAATGAAATTGGATAGTTAATTGTATTTTTAATAATGTATTTTTTTCTGGTTTTTCAGGATACGATTTGATATAAAAAAAATAGGTATTTAATCGTGTGGTGTTTTTGCTTGACAGATAGTTTGATCATAAAAATTTATTTATGCATCTGCTGGTTGTTAGTTCTAACTGCTGCACAACATACGTATTTGAAAAATACACTATTAGGAGTGAAAAGTTATTATGTTACAAGGCACAGTAAAGTGGTTTAATGAGTCCAAGGGTTTTGGTTTTATTGAGCAAGATGGCGGCAAGGATGTCTTTGTCCATTATTCTGCCATCGCTACTGAAGGTTTCAAAACTTTGAATGAAGGTGACAGGGTTCAGTTTGAAATTACAGAAGGACCTAAAGGGCCTGCTGCTGCCAATGTTCGTAAAGTTGATTAGGGACAATAGATTTAACCTTTGCGTTTGCCTGAAATATCTCAGGTAACGCAAAGATGGTTTTCCTGATATTCCCGCCTGGTCATTCTCTTAGCTTTCTTCCTCCTGGCTATATTCTTTTTTCTTCTATAGGCAATACACCAAGATTGCTTCTTCAAAGCTGATAATAGTATAGTAGCCTTTTCATGCTTATTCTTATTTATCCCTAATTATGAAAAGAGGAGCTGGTGATGGAGGATCTTACCAAATCACAACGAGCCCGTCTTGCCATTCGCACATTTCAAACTCTTGCTGATGCCTTGACTCTGCGCGGCTATTATAAGCCTTCGGGAAAATCCGGAGAAAAATTGGCGGAATCATTAAAATTATTTTCGCCCGAAATCTACGGTTCCATGAGTGATCCTCGGGTTATGGAATTGCAGGGACTGGAGTATGTAATAGATCGGCTGCCCAGAGGGATTGAAAAATGCAACCGGATCATTCTCACCGGCCATGAGGATTTTCAAGGTACCTCCTTTGAGCAGATTATTCCTCTGAAACGGCGGCGCTTATCTTATGTGGTCTCAGAAAAGGAAATCTGTTTTGTTATCACGAAAGGATTGTCGGAAATCTATGATATCCTGACCCATCTTACTTTCTTGAATATCGAAGCCCAGAAGGTCCAGCAACAGATCTGTGATAAGGAAGGCGGGACCTGTTCCGAATGGCATGATCTAGGTAAAGCTGCCCGCGGAGAATTGGAGCTGGAGGGGGCGGTTCTTGATCAGGCTATCTGGAACCTGTCCATCATTCTCGGCCGCACTTATAAAGAGACCCGGGCCTGTTATGAAAATATGAACAAAACCCATCACGGCCAGCGCTACAATAATGGCTTGTTCTCCATCATTTACGAGATGGGAGAGCGTATAATTAATGAGCATAAATCAATTGATGAGCACCTGACCATTTATTTCACTCCTTCTCTGCAGGAAATGATCGGTCATCATAAATATGCTTCAGCCTGGGCGAAAGCAGTGAAGGAACATCTATATCAGCGGAGTCTGCATAAACGGCCGCTGCATATTATCAGTGCCAACATGCATTCCGTGAAAAATGTCCTCTACGGCGCTGGCACAATGAAGAAAAGAGGAGAGAGCGTGCCGGCCAGTCTCTACGATATAGTCCCGGCTTTAATGGATAAAGATGCCGAGGTAGTAACCTTTGCTCAGCAGTATGGTTTCTCGTTTCTTCTGGATCTGTCAGGATCGAATATTGATGTCATGGTCATTGATGTAGCAGAGATAAAGGGCGATCTGCTTCATTCAGATCTGTCCGTCGATCTTGATTATATCCAGAAAGAAAAACCCGTCATTGTCGTTATGGATTATGCCTTTGGCACCCAGGCCTTTGAAATCATGGATGAGCTTTTATGTCCCTGTCCTTACGAGGAAGGAATGATCACCTTCCAGATTGAGTCTATTTCAATAATGGGTAAGGCCGGTATCCTACCCGGTAAAAAGGGGGATATCATGCTGGCGACAGCTCATGTCATGGAGGGCACACCGCATAATTATATTGTGGTCAATGACTTGAAGGTTGAAGATTTTGAAGGGAAGGCTGATGTATACGTAGGGCCAATGGTGACTGTGCTCGGTACTTCCCTGCAGAATCGTGATGTCCTGGAGCGTTTTTATATTTCCAGCTGGAAGGCGGTAGGATTGGAGATGGAGGGAGGACATTATCAGCGGGCTATTAATGCGGCGGTAATCCAGAAACATATCTCCACCAAGGTGCGAGTGCGGTATGCCTATTACGCCTCCGATAATCCTCTTTTTGGCGGACAGACCCTGGCCGCCGGCTCCATGGGTGCGCAAGGGATAGCTCCTACTTACCTTATTACCAAGGTCCTGCTACAGAAAATTTTAAATCCTCCAATTGAACGACGACAATGAAAGTTTTGAAGGGACATAATCTGGCACTGGTCTCACCGTGGGTGCTGGCTGCGGCTTGTGCCCTGCTGGCTATGATTATCGGCGTTTTTGCCGTCAATAATTATCGACGTGAAAAAAGTCTGATGACTGAGGTTTTGCTCGAACGGGGCATCACGTTGATCCGTTTTGTGACTTCCGGGGCCAGAGCCTCGTTTCTGAGCGGGATCAGGGAAGGTCGACAGCCGGTCTGGCAATCGACTGACCATGTGCAATCAATCCTGCAACATGCCGCCGAGCAACCGGGGGTAAATTTTCTGGTCCTGGTGGACGGTGCGGGCAAAATACTGGCCAGTTCCTCGCCACTACAAGTAAATTCATATGTCGATAAGCAGACCTTTGGCTTTATCAGTTCCTTTGATCAGGGAATGCATGGTCAGAGTAATTTCCTTTATCGTATTGGTGGCTCTGATCAATCTACTGCCTTTCAGGTGGCTGCTTTTTTTGCTCCTACTGCTAACAGGCCATTGGAACCACATGGACAAGGTATAGGTCGTGGTGGCGATAATAGACGGCGAATTCTTGGCTTTCAATTTTGCCCGCTTGAATGGAGTGATGAACTGGAACGGGTAAATAAGCAAAAGTATATACTCCTGGTAGAGCTTGATCTCGCCCAGTTGAACAAGGCTGTCAGGCAGCAGTTACTGCAGATTGTGATCCTGTCGGTTGTCCTTTTGCTGGTTGGCATCGGTGGCTGGCTGTCGCTACTGACACTTCAAGGTTTGAAAGGATCACAGAGCAGATTAAGTAGAATCAAGGCCTTTCGTGATATTCTTATTTCCTCTCTGCCGGTTGGTTTAATTGTGACTGATAGCGAGGGGAAAATTGTGCTCTGCAATCATTTTGCCGAACAGTTAGCCTCTGTAGTCGAAAACGAGGTGGTTGGTGCTGTTCCTGAGGAGGTGCTGGCGCCTGAATTGGCTCTGGCGCTGGCCCAAGGGCGTTCGACTAAACAAGCGGACGGGACGATTTTGCCGGGTAACTGTCAGAATGAGGCGATACAAAAGGAAATTATCCTGGCTGATAATAAAGGGGTGAAACGCAGCCTGCAGCTGAATAGTTTGTCGGTAGAGGATAATGAAGGTGCTGCAGCGGGTGCCATGCTCCTTATTCAGGATTTGAGTCAAGTCAAATCTCTGGAAGAAGAATTGCGCCGGAGTGAGAGGATGGCTGCGTTGGGCAAGATGGCAGCCGGCGTTGCCCATGAATTAAGAAATCCGTTGAGTTCCATCAAAGGTCTGGCCATTCTGCTCAAATCCCGCTTTCAGGAGGTCGCTTCGGCCTCATCCTTGACTCCGGAACAAGGACGTCTCTGGTCGGCAAAAAGTAACGATCTGGAGACAGCTGATATCCTGGTGCAGGAGGTGGAGCGTCTGAATCGCAGTATTGGTGAATTACTCGACTATGCCCGTCCGCAGAAATTGATCAAAAGAGATGTTGATCCGGCCGAGGTGGTGCGCAAAGCCGTATCACTGATCCGTATGGATGCAGAGTCTGTCGGGGTGAAAGTAGAGCTGGCAATGGCGGATGATTTGCCGTCAGTGGAGGCCGATCAGGATAAGCTGATTCAGGTTTTTCTTAATCTCTTTTTAAATTCCATCCAGGCAATGGAACATGGCGGTCGTCTGGATATCAGCATTACTGTTCAGGACGGTAATATTGTTTTTACGATAAAAGATACGGGGTCAGGTATCAGTAAGGGCGATCTGCCTCGCATTTTCGATCCTTATTTTACTACCAAGCCGGAAGGTACGGGGCTGGGGCTGGCCATGTCCATGAAGATTATTGAAGAACATGGCGGCACGATTACTTTCCAGAGCGAGGAGGCGGTAGGGACCAGCATAGTCGTCTCGCTTCCTTGTAAATTGATGTAAACAGCCTGGCGAGTTTTGAAAAAAACGTTTTACTTTACTGGCGGTTTCATCAGCTCATTATCATTTGCTGGCGGCGGGTGAACCGGAGTGGTGCAGCATTGTTTCAAGCGCATAAAAAGGGCTTTTATGCCGCGCCATAACTTGGGCAGCAACCAGATAGCCATAACCAGGAATAAAACGAATAAGCCGATAAAAATTGTTGGATGGTGCAGAGCAGTCCATAAGCCGGCAATAACGGCCACGTCTTCAAGGGCTGATGCCGCCCAGTTGCTGAAGGGTTCAGGAGAAGTGTTGATCATGATCCTTGAGCCCGCCTTAAGAGAATGAGAAGTAGCAGAGATAGTGCCGCCCAGGATCCCGGCGACAATGACGATGGCTGGATTCATCTCTCCTACCGCCCCGGCTGCCAGCATGACTCCGGCTGGAATACGAATAAAGGTATGAATAGTATCCCAGCCGGTATCAATGCCGGGAGTTTTGTCAGCGAAGAATTCCACCACATACATCAAAGCGGCAGCGCCAATCACCAGGGGATTCTGCAGGACATGCAATTGCTCGGGGAGGATAATGTTGCCGGTCGCTCCTAAAAAGCCAAGGATGCCAATGGTCGCATAGAGATTGATTCCAGCCGCCCATGAGGCGCCCATGGTTAAGGCAATGGTGGCAATAAGTTGATGATAGGCATCCATTTCTCTATCCTTTTTAATATTTGCTTAACTTGAACCTCAGGTGCCGAACAACTGGTCACCGGCGTTTTTTTTAAGAATATTATTTCTTTTCCTCCGTCGTCCCGGCCAGATGGGTATTGAGAAATTCACATTCTTTGGGTGAAAGGTCAAACTTGATTTCCACCTCATGCAGCAAAGCAGTACGGCTTTTCTCTGGATATTTCTGTGTTAGTTCTGAAAAAGCACAGATGGCCTTTTTCATTTTGTCGCCGGGGCGTTGTGTAGTGGACTGGGCGTTCATCTGGGGTATCATCCTATGCAGAGGGAAGCGGCCTTAAAATCAGACCAGCCAATGGTGGGACAGTGATCCTGGTATGGAAGGGAGCCTGGGCATACTGTTCAGCTATTGGTTGGTGTCGGATGTCATCGTTGGCATCGCTGCCGCCATAGCGCCTGTAGTCAGAGCAGAAGATCTCTTCATACTGTCGGCCGGTCGGCAGTCCTAATTTGTAATTATAATGCGTCTGCGGAGTGTAGTTGAATAAACAAACCAGATGATCGGAGCGGTCTTGGCCATAACGAACATAAGAAATGATGGAATTCTGGCGATCTTCAAGATCAAGCCACTGAAAACCTTCAGGACTGAAATCGAGTTGCCATAGACTGGGACTCTCCTTGTAAAACCTGTTCAGTTCTGCAACGAAGGTCAGCATTTGAGAATGGAGCGGATTTTCATCGAGCAGATGGAAATCAAGGCTTTGTTTGCAGTGCCATTCTGTCCATTGACCAAATTCGCCGCCCATAAACAGCAGTTTTTTACCGGGATGCATCCACATGGTAAGCAGCAGCAGGCGCAGATTGGCAAATTTCTGCCAGAGATCCCCCGGCATTTTATCCAGCAGGGAGCGTTTGCCATGCACCACCTCATCATGGGACAGGGGCAGGATGAAGTTTTCTGAAAAGGCATAGAGAATGGAGAAAGTAAGGCTGTTATGATGAAATTTTCTATACAGAGGATCCTTTTCAAAATAGCAGAGGATATCATTCATCCAGCCCATGTTCCATTTGAAGCCAAAGCCAAGGCCTCCGATATCGGCTGCCTTTGAGACTCCGTAGAAACTGGTGGATTCTTCGGCGATCATCAGGGTCTGAGGATAGCGCTCATAAATGATGGAATTGAGATGGCGGAGAAATTCAATGGCCTCCAGATTTTCCCTGCCACCATGGATATTAGGGAGCCATTCGCCTTCCTTGCGTGAATAGTCGAGATAGAGCATAGAGGCCACGGCGTCAACCCGCAGACCGTCAATATGGTATTTATCCAGCCAGAAGAGGGCGTTGGCGATCAGGAAATTGCTCACCTCGCGGCGGCCATAATTATAAATGAAGGTCCCCCATTCCTGTTGCTCACCTTTTCTCGGATCTTCATGTTCAAACAGGGCGGTGCCGTCAAAACGGCCCAGGCTGTGTTCGTCTTTAGGGAAATGGGCCGGCACCCAGTCGAGAATGACACCGATATTATTCTGGTGACACTGGTCGACAAAATACATGAAATCTTCAGGAGTTCCATAACGACTGGTCATGCTGAAGGGGCCTGTCACCTGATAGCCCCATGATTCGTCCAGCGGGTGTTCCATGACCGGCATCAGTTCGATATGGGTAAACCCTAAATTCCGGACATAAGGAATGAGCTTGTCGGCTAGTTCTCTGAAGGTCAGAAAACGGTCAGGATCTTGCGGGTCACGCTGCCAGGAACCGGGATGGGCCTCATAGATGGCCATGGGTTGGTCGTAAGGAGCAGTAGCTTGGCGCTTTTGTTGCCATTGCTGATCCTGCCATTGGTAGCGGTCGAGAGGGCGGACAATGGAGGCGGTTCTGGGACGGAGTTCACCATAGAATTGAAAGGGATCGTTTTTTTCCAGAATGGTGCCATGCTGGGTGCGGATCTCAAATTTATAGAGATCATCTTCACCGATCCCCGGCAGGAACAGCTCCCAGATCCCGGAACTACCAAGGCAGCGCATGGGATGAACCCGTCCGTCCCAGCCATTAAAATTGCCTAATACTGAAACCCGGGCCGCAGAAGGCGCCCAGACTCGAAAGATGGTGCCGGCTATTCCGGATCGACTAGTCAGATGAGCACCCATATGATTGTAGAGTTCATAATGGGTGCCAAAATTAAAAAGATAGCGGTCCTGTTCATCCAGTACCGGCTGAAAACGGTAGGGATCGTTGACGGTATGCACAGTCCCGTCCAGATAAGTAATCTGAAACTGGTAACTATAGGGATCAAGGTCAATATCTTTAAAAGCGGCCCGCTCCAGTTCCAATTCATAGATGCCATCTTTCTCGCCCTTTTTCATCGGTATGGCAAAAGATTCAGTGAGCAGATTAACGGCGGCGGCATGTGGCTGATAAGTGCGAATAACAGCTGTCTGTTCCTGGGGACCGGTAAAGTGAACGCCAAGAACCTGGAAGGGATCATGATGGGTGGCGTTGATTATTTTATCCTGCTGTTCTTTTATCTCATTCATGATAGGATTTTTATGTGGGCGAGTGTAATATGTTAAGAACTGAAGATGAAGCCGGATGGTTGTAGTTCTTGACGGACAGCGGCCTGATCTGATAGGATCGCCCCCTTAAACTATCTCAACAATAATCATTCATAATGAAATGTTGTGATTGGCAAAGACCGTAGTGAACTCCTGGAGATAATAGTGATTTCGTTCCGGCTCCTGAATTGCTTTTATTATTTCTTATAATTCAACGGATGTAAAGCATTAAACAGAAATGAATTCAGAGAATAGCACCATAATCGATACCTTGACCGGTTCGTTTCTTATTTCCACTCCCCGGATGCCTGATCCTCGTTTTAGCGAGCAGGTTCTTTATATCTGTGCGCATAATTATGAGGGGACAATGGCGGTGGTCATTAACCGGCCCAATCCTTTGCTGACCATGGATGAAATCCTGACCGGCGCTCAGCTGCCAGTCCCGGCAAAATTACCGCCAGTCTATAGAGGTGGGCCTGTAGAACCGGAGTCAGCCTTTATCCTCTTCACTTCAGACTACCAGGCAGAACAACAACTGGCGATCAGTCCAACGATTTCCCTGAGCCGCGAGGCCAAACTCCTGGAAGATATCGCCAAGGGCCAGGGACCGCATAAATATCTGTTCATCTTAGGCTATGCCGGCTGGGGACCAGGTCAATTGGAGCAGGAACTGGTGGCGGAAGGCTGGCTGGTAGTGCCGGCGGATGACGCCATTGTCTTTGACGTCCCCGATGCAGAGAAATGGCAGCGGGCGGCCTTAATGTATGGCATAGATATCTCCACTTATGGCGATGTGGTCGGCAATGCCTGATTGAATACACTCCTATAGCAGATGATAGAATTCCAAGGATCACAGGTTAAATGAAAGAGCTTAAAAAGATATTTGAATGCCAGCGCTGCGGTTATTGCTGTCAGGGCGAGACCACAGTTTCACTTGATGAGGAGGATCGGCGCTGTATGGTGCAGGCCCTTGGTTTGAGTGAAAACGAAGTACGGGACAAATATTGGCGGGTCAACGGTAATATTACCCAGATGAAAATTGTTGATGGCCATTGTATTTTCTACAACAACGGTTGCACAGTTCATAGCGGCCGTCCCTGGCGCTGTCGGCAATGGCCGCTGCATCCCTCTCTGCTCATCGATGAAAATAATTTTGCCACCATCAGAGAATCCTGCCCCGGTATAAATCAGCATATATCCTATGACGAATTCTGTGAAGTGCTCGGTGCTATCATGGACCCACGAGGCATTGTTCATTGCTGACAGGGATAAGCTATGAAGTATGAACTGCTCCTGCTGGGCAAGACCAAGGATTCATATCTGACAGAAGGGATTGCTGAGTTCAGTAAACGGTTGCAACATTACACCAGGATTTCAATCAAGTTTATCCAGCACAAGAAAAAAGGGCAATGGAGTGAGGAGCAGGAAAAGGAAGAGGATGGTCGTCTGCTTCTCAGTCATGTTCCGGCCGGGGCGCTGAAAGTCATACTTGACTTTCGCGGCAGTCAGGTGAGCTCGGAGGGTCTGGCTGATCTGATCGGTCAGTGGGAGCAGCAAGGGGTCAAACAGGTGAGTCTGCTTATTGGCGGTCCCCTTGGCCATTCACAGGAGCTTGTAGCGCAGGCCGATCTGCTGCTCTCCTTGTCTTTGATGACCTTTACCCATGATATGACGCGCCTTTTTCTGCTGGAACAGCTTTATCGGGCCTATACGATCAAGGCTGGCGAAAAATATCATAAATAAACTAAAAAAGAGTGGCCGGTTTCTAAAATTATTTGTTTAATCCGGTCAGATAGACGTCAAAACGACTGTTTTTCATTTTGATGATATGAGAGGGCCCGGCAATTAGTTCAGGGGCGCCTTTAGGCCGTTTGACGACAACCCGGTTGGTGGCAATAGCCAGCGCCGTTGTCAAAAGGTCAGCAGCATCGCCGTCGTCTCCTACCAGCAGGCGAATAATCCGCATCTCTTGTTTATTGAGGGCTGAGGTATGACGATCGGGGTACATGGGATCCAGATAGATGGTAGCTGGCCGTTCGGCCAGGTTGGAGATGATTTCCCGGGCATTACCGATGAGCAGCCGGAGCTTCTGTGTGACCAGCTCACAGGTCGTGAGATGATTAGCCGCTCGTTGTAAGCCATCATTGAGCAGCGCCCCCATCACCGGCGATCGTTCAATCAGGGTGACCTCGCAGCCCAGACTGGCCAGGATAAAGCCGTCAATGCCAAGTCCGGCTGTGGCATCGATAATGGTGGGCCGCCAGCCTGGTTTGAGACCTGCGGCCCGGGCCAGCGGCTGCTGAATACCACCTCCATGGAGACGTCGATATTGGGCGCTGCCGGAGACATAGTCGGTGGTCAGGGCTGTGGTATAGCGTCCTGTCTCTGGGTTGAGAGTCTGGAGTTCCAGACCTTTATCGGTATAAACCAGTAAAAACTGATATTGATCCTGACTATCACCTGAGTCAGCTTGCCTTAGCTGTAAAGATTGAGCCAGACTGCGGGCCTTGGCTTGAAGAGTCACATCTTTCAGGGAACAGGTCACGGCCAGAGACAGTACGGGCTGGGTTGAACACGGAACAATCATAGTATACATCAAAATGTTAAAGTAAAAGATTAATAATTTTTTTAATTTTTTTTAATATACACTAATTGAAATATATGGAACCTGTAAAAAATTATAAGCCGGCTGTTGTTGCCATTATCCCGGCCCGCTATCTCTCCAATCGTTTTGAAGGCAAACCCCTGGCCCTGATTGCTGGCAAACCGATGATCCAGCATGTGGTGGAGCGGGCTCGGCAGGTTAAAATCCTGAGCAGGGTGGTGGTTGCTACCGATGACCTGCGGATCGGCGAGTGCGTCGCCTCTTTTGGCGGGGAGTATGTGCTGACCAGAAGTGATCATGTTTCAGGCTCAGACCGTTTAGCGGAGGCCGCAGAACTGCTTGATATATCTGAGCACGATGTGGTTGTCAATATCCAGGGAGATCAGCCGCTTTTTGACCCGGAAGTAGTGGCCCAGGTAGCCCAGCCTTTAATTGACGATCCGGCCCTGCCCATGTCAACGCTGATATACAAGATTATCAGGCCGGAAGAAATTAATGATCCGAACCATGTCAAAACCGTCTTCGATCATAATCATAACGCCCTCTATTTTTCCCGGGCTCCGGTGCCTTTTCAGCGCAATCCCGAGGAAGGAGTAGCGCCGACCTATTATAAGCATCTGGGATTTTATGCCTATCGAAAAGGCTTTCTGTTAACCTTTGTGGCCCTACCGGAAGGAGAATGGGAGCGTTTTGAAAAGCTGGAACAGCTGCGGGCCCTTGAATATGGCTACCGGATAAAAGTGGTGCTGACCGATCATGATTCCATAGAAGTAGATACCCCTGAAGATTTACAAAGGGTCGAAGATTATATAAAGAAGTTAAGAATTGGCAGTTAACTTTTCACAAACTTCCGAGTAAAGCACCATCTTATCCGATCTATCATTATTAAGAGAAAGAATGAAAATAAAAGGTTTTAAAACAGCGGCCGTTGCAGCCGGGATCAGATATGCCGACCGTCTGGATCTTGGTCTTATTGTCAGTGACGAGCCTGCGGTCACCGCCGGGGCCTTTACGACCAACCAGGTCAAGGCGGCACCCGTGGTGCTTGATATGGAGCGTCTCAAACAGGGAAGGGCCCAGGCTATTTTGGTCAATAGCGGCTGTGCCAATGCCTGCACCGGAGAGGCCGGCATGCAGGCTGCCCTTGCTACAGGCAACTGTGCCGCATCGCTTCTTAATATTGCCGAGGAGATGGTGCAGCTGTCATCAACAGGCGTTATTGGTGACCAGCTAAATGTTACGGCTATAGAAAAAGCCATGCCCGCACTGGTTGCCGGCTTGTCTGCTGATAATTTCGAACTGGTGGCCAAGGCTATTATGACCACTGATACCGTTTCGAAAACAGCCTATCGAACTGTGGTTATCGGTGATCAGGAGGTTAATTTCATGGGGATGGCCAAAGGGGCGGGGATGATTATGCCCAATATGGCCACCATGCTCGCCTTTGTGCTGACAGACGCCCGGATTAGTTTTCCCCAACTATACAAGTCCTTGCTTCATGGCGTCGAGCGGACCTTTAACCGGATTACCATTGATGGCGATACCAGTACCAACGATATGGTGCTGGTGATGGCCAATGGCGCCGCCGGGAATCCCTGGATTGATGAGGATGATTCCAATGAGCAGAAGATTTTTCAGGAGACCCTAGGCGATCTGTTAAAAGATCTGGCCTTGCAGATTGTCGCGGACGGGGAAGGGGCCACCAAGTTTATCACCATCCGGGTCTGTGGGGCCAGGGATGAGCAGGATGGCAAGCAGATCGCCCGGACTATCGCTAACTCCAATCTGGTCAAAACAGCTTTTTTCGGCGAAGATGCCAACTGGGGCAGGATTATGGCTGCCATGGGCCGGTCAGGGGTGCGTATCTGTCCGGATCGGGTAGATATCTCCTTTGGCGAGGTCCTCATAGTCAAGGATGGACTCGGTCAGGGCAAAGAAGCTGAAAGGGCAGCAACTGCCCTTCTGAAAGACAAGGATATTGTAGTGACCATTGACTTGAAAGATGGAAATCAATGTACTGAGATCTACACCTGTGATTTTTCGATTGATTATGTGAAGATCAACGCCGATTACCGGAGCTGATTGATTTAATTGTTGTCTTAATCAACTGGTTTAAAGCGCAATGAAAATTATCGCTATTTATTCAAGTAAGGGTGGGGTGGGAAAGACTGCAACCGCTGTTAATCTGTCATATAGTTGCGCCCGCAGTGGCCGAAAAACATTATTGTGTGATATTGATCCTCAGGGAGCGGCAGGATATTATTATCTGATCAATCCCAAAAGTAATTTTAATCGCAAAAAATTTCTCAAAGGCGATTTAGCACCATTTATCAGAGGTACCGATTTTGAGAATCTTGATCTGCTGCCTGCCCATTTCTCTTTCCGTAATCTCGATCTTGCCCTGGATGGTCAAGAAGGAACGGGCACGGAACTAAAAAGAATTTTTGCCGGTCTTAAGGATCAATATGATGTGCTGATTCTTGACTGTCCTCCCAATATGACTCTGCTTTCCGAAAATATCATCAAAGCGGCGGATCTGATTGTAACTCCGGTAATCCCGACCACGCTGTCCATTCTTTCTTTTGCTCAACTGGTAAAGCTGGCTGATAAGCTTGAAGTTAAGCGGAAGAAACTGATGGCCTTCTTCTCCATGGTGGATAAACGAAAAAATATGCATTCTGATATTATCGCCAAATTCGGCCCAAAAAAGATGTTTCTGTCCTCGGAGGTTCCTTATCTTGCTGATGTTGAAAAGATGGGTCTCTATCGACAGCCAGTGGCTGTCTCTGCACCTGCTTCCTCAGCAACCATATCTTATGAGCAATTGTGGCAGGAGGTTTGGAGACGAGGAGTACAGGCATGAAAACTCTTTATCTGGTGCGTCATGCCAAGTCCACCTGGGAGTATCCCTCATTAGCTGATTATGATCGGCCATTAAATAATCGAGGCCTGCGCGATGCCCCCTTAATGGGGCAAAGGCTTGCTGACAAAAAGATCAGTGTGGATCAAATCTGGAGCAGCCCAGCCCGGCGGGCAATAGACACGACATATATCCTTGCCGAGGCTCTTAATTATTCCCGAAAAGAGATAATGCTGCATGATCAATTTTATATCAGTTCGACGGATAATTTTATAAGTGAAATCCAATCTTGCCCTGATGAGGTTAAGAGCTTATTAATAGTTGGTCACAATCCTGTTATCTGCCAGTCGGCAAATCTTCTTATTGCCGATGATAATAGCGATGCCGATATTGAGTTGATGCCAACGTGCAGCATTGTGGCCATTGAATTTAACATTTGTTCCTGGTCGCAGTTAAGGGAGCACGAAGGAAGATGTTTATTTTTTGATTATCCCAAAAAGAACGATATCTTTATTGAGATCTGATTAAATACTGCCTGGCCGGATCAGAACCGGATTAATGAATATTTATTTATTTTGTAAATGACTAAAAATCCTGACTGTTATAGTTGTAGTCATTACTATGTAACGCATGATCCCCAGATGCCTTATGGTTGTCGGGCCATGCGGTTTAAATCGGCTCATAATCCAGCTAACTTTGTTTTTTCTTCTTCCGGTATTATATGTCAGTTATATTCTTCCAAGAAGATCGGTCAGGCTGGAGACAATAAATCGCCAAAAAGAACGGCATAATTGAGAACGCTTGCTTTATATTATAAAATTTAGAGGAACAAGATCATGCGATGGGGTTATAAAACCATACAATATGGTTTGAAAAAAGAAGGCTTACTGGGCAGCTCATTTTTGGATGAAGCCGAAGTTGAACAATCATTAAATGAATTTGGTCAGGCCGGCTGGGAATTAATTTCTCTGTTTGCTTTGCAGGATGGATTGATGGCTGTTTTTAAGCAACCCCTGGCAATCAAAGCGGCATCCTCAATTCAAGAACCTGTTGCTGAAGAAACTATTGGCAGTCATCGTTTTTCTTTAAAGAGTCAGGAGGGAATTGAGGCCGAAGACAGATTGGAACGAAAAGCCAGGCGTCTTAGAAAACCTCTGGTGTCAATGACTGTAGAAAAGGAAAAAGAAGAAAATGGTGTCGGGGCTATTCGCATAGAATGATTGTGCCGGTCCATTTAGTAGGCAAGTGGGTAAAAAATATGCACGTAGCTTAACAATGAGTAAAAAAGAGCCAACGCTAATTACTTAACTTTAAAATCACAATTACCAAAGAGCCCATATCTTAGATAGTTATGAGCCCTTTGGTTTTTGGCATAATTTTTGTAATAATAAAGGAAAAATGATGACTTCATTTTTTCCTCCCCCTGGACGCCTGCTCATTGTGAGCAGGCGTTTTTTTATCTGTCATTTAAGAAATTTAGGAATAATATATACAGTTTAGCGTAAGCAGTGGGTAATAATGTTACTCATTAAGAATGAGCTGGGAAAGATCATTTATTAATTTATGTTACATATCAACATGTTGACTAGTTTGTACAATTGGCATTATAATTGCTCTTCTAAAATTATAGATACTATCATTTTAAATTCTTCAGGAGGTACCAATGAAAAAAACATTAGTAATCAGTGCATTAGTTTTAGGAATGGGATTTTTTGGCCTGCAACAGGCATCTGCCGATAAAGGCATGGGCGGTATGTTTGGCGGTATGGGTGGCAATTGCATGAAAGGAAGTCCTGGTTATAGTCAACTCGATCCGGCATCAAAAGAGAAGGTTGATAAATTTTATGATGAGACCAAAGACTTGCGCAAGCAAATGGTCATGAAGCATGCCGAGAAACGTGCCCTTATGCAGTCAACTAATCCTGATTCTGCTAAAGTCGCTACTATTGCTGGTGAGTTATTTGACCTGCAAGCTAATCTTCAGTCCAAAGCTGAAGCTGCCGGCGTTCAAGGAATAATGGGTTGTGATAGTTGCCAGGGGCCAGGTCAAGGCAAGAGAGGTCATCGAGGTGGTCATGGAATGATGAATTCCGGACCTGAAAATACGACCGCAACAGATTCTCCAACCGGAACTGACAACTAAATAAGCAAAAGATATTTGATATATTTTAATATAAAAGGGTTCACCCGTTGTTAAAACAGGTGAACCCTTTTTTCGCTGGTATCCTTTATATGGTATGGTTAATTTGATAATATACTGAATATAGGTTTTGCTTGTTGACAAGGCTCCGTTTGGCCGTTACATATACAGCTAATTTCAGGTGTCCATTGCAGGACTGAAAAGGGAATTTCGTGGAAATCGAAGACGGGCCCGCCGCTGTAACCGGGGACAATCGTGCAAAAAGTCACTGTCATTAAGACGGGAAGACGCATGAGAGAATGATCCGGAAAGTCAGAAGACCTGCCTGAAAAGTCAGCATATGGTTTATTTGCTGAGCCGTTACCGTCGTGGATTATCGGTAACTGATTTAATCTTGTGGATACCAAGGGACATCCCCGAGTCGGATAGGTTGAAGGTTTGATTTTAGCGAACCTTCAAGTCTTCGGTTCGGGGATTTTTTTTTCTCGAGCTTAATTGCTTTTATTCAGGAGATTTAAAATGGTTTTAAACGAACAGGTGGTGACTAAAATGATGCTTCTGTTGATTAAAGACTGGGATACTTTTCAACTGGTCATGCATCTTTGGCGACAAGAAAAAGTATGATATTTGAAATAATTTCACATTAAAAAAAAAGGCAGCCCTTGATGGGGCTGCCTTTTTTTTAATTAAGAGCCTGATCAGCTCTTAGCAGGATCAGAATATTTGAATTTCTGTCCTTTTAAGATATTATCCACAGACAGCATGTTGCCTTTCATATAAAAAATATTAGGTTTAGTGCCGTCTTCCGGCCTTAGTACCCAGACAGTTTCTTCCAGTTGGTGAACTAGTTTAAAGACGATGTTCTTCGGGTCAGTCAGATTGCCAAAGGTACGAGCGCCTGTAGGACAGGCAGAAGAGCAGCCGGTCTCGGTTTCCCCTTTTGACAGTCTCTCTTCCCAGCAGAAGTCACATTTGTCAACTGCATGTCTTTCTGCGCTAAAATAGCGGGCATCATAAGGACAGGCCAGCATGCATGTCTTGCAGCCAATACATTTTTTGCTCTCCATGCGGACTATTCCGGTAACCTGATCTTTATAGGTGGCCTTGGTCGGACAGGCTCTAACGCATGGGGCATCATTGCAATGATTGCAAAGAACGGGAATAAATTCTACCTTCTTGTCGAGTTGTCCCTGGTACTTTCTGGTCAGAATACGGGTTCGGTAGCCATAGTCCGGTACATGGTTGGTCTTTTTACAGGCATCAATACATTTTTCACAGTCAATACAAAGTGATTGACGTATAACCATGCTGTAATGAGGATTGTAGGGATATTTCTCTACAAAATCATGACCATCAGAGGCATGGGCAATCCCGTACGTAGAGGATAAAGAAAGGATCTTGCCGCCGGCGTAAACACCGGTAATAGCGAGCCCCAGTTTAAGAAAATTACGCCTTTCTTTGATGGAAACCGTCTCGGTTCCTTCATTCTTCAATGTGTTTAAATCAATTTGAGGAAATTTCATAATTTCGTTCCTTTCAAAGGTATCAGTCAACCTTGTAATTACCAAATTTTATGGTGGCGTTTCGTAGCCTCTTCCTCAGTCTCGCCTTCCGCGAGAAAATGGATAGCGCCACAACCAGGACAGATATATCCGCCTTCTGGTACGATTTCGTGTTTTTCCAATTGATGACCGTTGAGCATCTTTTCTCCAGCAAAAAAAGCGAAACAGATAACAGAAAGACCAAACAATGCCGCCATTATTTCATGAAATGAAGGCGTATATTTAAGGATATCACGAGCCTCTTCCACCCCAAGCGCATGATATACAGAGACCATCTGGCCTGGGATAACAATATCATAACGCATGAAAAAGATACCAATCATCATGAGGCCGGTGGCCCACATAATCATGTTGAAATTATTTCCTCGTGAACGAATAAGAAGAAATAAAGGAAGGATCATGCCTAGGAATATTTCAAACAACCAGAAGTTAATAGCGTAATCGCCGGTTACCAGAGACATGATAACAATGGTTTTTTCGTGAGATACGATACCAGTAACGATTTTCCAGATGGTAAAGAAAATGATGGTTGAAATCAGGAAGATGGTAACCTGACAGATAGCTTTCATGGCCCGTTCCATGCGTTGGTTCATGATCTCAGGATTAATCTTCCAAGCCAGAGTAGTAACGAACATGATGGCGCAGCCACCCGACATGGCAGCCGAGAAAATAAAATAAATGGGCAGATAAGGTCCGTACCAGAATGGACGACCATGCAGCATTCCAAAAACCGCGCCGAGATTACTATGGGCGGCAATACCTACAACCAATCCAAAAAAGCCCATCAGTCTGGACAGACTATGGTTTTGTTCCAATAAAAAGTAATACTCGATAACCATAAAGACCAGATAAGCACCATAAAGGGTTCCCATCCACCACATATTGGAGCTCAGGTTAGGAGAAATGACATTGTAAATAGCCATACGAAATGGATTTTCAATATCAAAGAAAATGATACAAAACCCGCCAAGCATAAAGATAATGGACATGAAAACCGCTCGTTTGGCGATGGGCATGAAGGCCTCACCTCCGAACACATGGCCAATGGAGGAAATGA
>DIKT01000048.1 GCA_002424635.1 Desulfobulbaceae bacterium UBA5611 | reverse complement strand
TTAATAGAAGTTCTGTCTCATTGGCACTTGAAGAATACGGGCTGCCGTTACAACTTACTGACCAAATACAACAGTTAGTTAACCTGACAGACAATCTGGATGAGGGTCTCGAAATAGTTAAAAACCTGTCTGCCAAAGAATTGAATTTATCTGGCTTCGAAAGAGAAATGTTAGAGGATGTGCAATCTCATTTGTAATCAATTGGCTTTTAAATGGGCAATAAATAGATATGACCTCAGCAAATATCGTCCAAAAACTATGGAACTACTGTAACGTCCTGCGTGATGACGGCATGAGTTATGGTGATTACGTCGAGCAGTTGACATATCTGCTGTTTCTTAAGATGTCGGATGAGCGGACCAAGGCACCATATAACAAACCAAGTGCCGTGCCGGCAGGGTACGACTGGCCCAGCTTGATCAAGAAAGATGGCGATGAGCTTTTTGATCATTACCGTCATCTCTTGGATCAATTAGGTAAGGAAAAAGGCCTGCTCGGCCTGATCTTCAATAAATCCCAGAACAAGTTTCAGGACCCGGCCAAACTGCGCCGCCTGCTGGTCGATCTGATCGGCAAGGAAAACTGGTCAATGATGAGCGCTGACGTCAAGGGCGATGCCTACGAGGGCTTGTTGGAAAAAAACGCCCAGGATACCAAGTCCGGGGCCGGTCAGTATTTCACCCCTCGTCCGCTGATCCGGGCCATGATCGATGTCATCCAACCGAAACCGGGCGAGAAAATCTGCGATCCGGCCTGCGGCACCGGCGGCTTTTTGCTGGCCGCCCATGACAATATCATCGCCAACAACCCGAATATGACTAAGGAGGAGAAGCACGCCCTTAAGGACGTCACCTTTTCCGGCTGGGAGCTGGTCCAGAGCACAGCCCGCCTTTGTGCTATGAACCTTATGCTGCACGGCATCGGCAATAACGACGGCAAACTGCCGTTGACAGTAAGCGATGCCTTGGCTGCCGATCCCGGTGACCGTTTCGATATTGTCCTGACCAATCCCCCTTTCGGCAAGAAGAGCAGCACCACCATTGTTGGCGAAGACGGCAAGGCTTCCAAGGAGACGGACATTGTCGAGCGAGAGGACTTCTGGGCCACCACATCCAATAAACAGCTTAACTTCCTCCAGCATGTCAAAACCCTGCTCAAACAGCACGGTCGCTGCGGGATCGTGGTGCCGGATAACGTGCTTTTTGAAGGCGGAGCCGGCGAGACCGTACGCCGTAAACTCCTGCATGATTGCGACGTCCACACCCTGCTACGTCTGCCGACCGGCCTATTCTATGCCCAGGGGGTCAAGGCCAACGTCCTCTTCTTCGACCGCAAGCCGGCCAGCGAGACTCCCTGGACTAAAAAGCTCTGGATCTACGACCTGCGCACCAACCAGCACTTCACNNTCTGGATCTACGATCTGCGCACCAATATCCACTTCACCCTCAAGACCAATCCCCTAAAGCGGGCCGACCTGGACGAGTTTGTCGAGTGTTACAACCCGACAAACCGTCAGGATCGCAACCCCACTTGGTCCGAAGACAATCAGGCTGGGCGCTGGCGGGTCTACGACTATGACGAAATCATCAACCGCGACAAGGCCAGCCTCGATATTTTTTGGCTCAAAGACGAATCATTGGAGGATTCCGACAACCTGCCCGAACCCGGCATCATCGCCGCTGAAATCATTGAAGATCTGCAGGCTGCGCTGGAACAATTTCAAGAAATAGCTGATGATTTGGGAGTAGCAGAATGAATGTGAAGTCGGGGAAAACAGATAAGATTGTAGGAGTTATGGGGAAAGCTGGTCTGATTTATTTTCGATGACTTTCCTGAAAAGCACAGAGGTGTAAGGCAAATAAACAATGAGTGATATCAAACTATTCAGAATTCAGAAAAACGAAGTCATTGAGCTTGAGGGGCGCTCCGCTTCGGTGGAGAAGTCACTTCAGACCCAGATAGAAACTCATCTTGAGATTTTTCTTGGAGTTCGCTTTCTGGCAACTGAGTATTCCACAGGTAAAACCCATAGCGGCCGAATTGATACCCTTGGGGTTGATGAAAATGGCTGCCCAGTAATCATCGAATACAAGCGGGCCATGAATGAAAACGTCATCAACCAGGGTCTATTTTATCTTGACTGGCTGATGGACCATAAAGCGGAATTTATCCTTCTGGTAATGAAGAAGCTTGGCAAGGAAGTTTCCGATGCTATTGAGTGGCCAAGTCCGAGACTACTTTGTATTGCAGGTGATTTTACAAAGTATGATGAACATGCCGTTCAACAGATCAATCGGAATATAGAACTTATCCGCTACCGTCGATATGGGGATGACCTGCTTGTTCTGGAACTGGTTAATGCTACTACTGCGGTTGTAGTTTATTCTGATAATGATAAGCCGGTTAAGCCAGGTAAGAGTCAGTATAAGACTGTTACGGAATATCTGGCGCAGGCCAAGCAGGAACAGAAAGACCTTTATGAAGAAATAAAAGCGTATTTGATGGCGCAGGGGGATGATGTTCAGTTTAAAGTTTTGAAGTTTTATTTTGCCTTTAAACGGATCAAAAATTTTGCCTGCGTTGAAGTGCATACGGGCACTGGTAAGCTTTTGGTGTATGTCAAAGTTGATCCTGAATCAATAGACCTTGAAAAGGGTTTTACCCGCGACGTCAAGAAAACCGGTCATTTTGGGACTGGTGATGTGGAAATAACAATTGGTTCAATGGATGATTTTGAAAAGGCCAAACCTCTTTTACTGAAAAGTTATGAGGCGAGTTGAAAAGGGCTGAACACGCGGGGATGGGGTCGGGCCGCGATACTAGCTAAAAACTTAATAGTCATTGTCGAAAACAGGCATTTTCCGGGATTATAATGACCTTTTTAAGGCCAAAAACGTAAAGATAGAGTCACACAACCCATGGTCAGGGCGGGCTCAGAATGTGCCCGTATCTTAATCAAGGAGGCGGTATGACCAACATTCATACTCTT
>DIKT01000076.1 GCA_002424635.1 Desulfobulbaceae bacterium UBA5611 | reverse complement strand
GTCTGACCCGCATGTCGCGGATAACCGTCTGGCCGACCTGTTCCAGAAGATAAAAGTTCAGGCCGTAAAAAACTCCTTTGACGAAAAACAAGGCCACCAGGGCAAAGGGCAGAACAGCCAGGAAAAAGGTGTCTTTTTCAAAGAATATTTTATCAAGCAGGGGTTTGACCATATAGGCCTGAGCTCCAGTCAGCCCGGCCACCACCAGGGCCGCGATCATGGCAATCAGGAACTTGACTTTGTATGGTTTGATGAGGAGATAAAGGCGGGCAAAAAGTTTTTTATTGGACATGGGTCTGGTTGACATGATAAAAATATATATAAATTATGAGTATAAAAAAGAGCTAAAAACTGACTGCAATCTTATATTGTTTGCTGAGTTAAACTTTTAATAATTTATCTCAGTCGTATTATGTAGCAGCAATGAGTAAATATGTTTACTTTACTCATTAGGAAATCGAAAGTTTATTTATCTATTAAATAGTATTAAAATCTCGGGTGTTTTTTTAATGCACAAGATGTGCATATATATTTTTAAGTCAATATTTGACTGGTCAGCATGGATTTTCCGAATACTTATTGAAGCTAACATGAACTGAGGTATATTATGTTTTTCCTGCTAAGAAATAGTTTTTGTTATCTATTTATCGTTTGTTTCTTTGTATCTACCGGGGGAGTTGTTCAAGCAGTCGAACCTGATATTTTTGAACAGCCGGTAACATTAAAATTTCATAATAATGAATTGGAGGTAATTCTTAAAAAATTATCTGATGAGTCAGGCATACAAATTATTTATGATAAAAGGATAGCAAAGAAGAAAGTCTCCGGCGTTTATGAAGATGAGCCCTTTAAGGCAGTGATCCAAAGACTGCTTGGTGGTTTAAATCACAGCTTGACGATGGATGGACAGAAAAGAACATTGCTGGTCGAGGGCTTTGGTGAAACACATTATGTAACAACCCAGACAAAAGAAGGAGGTGCGTATCTAGCGGATGTAGAGATGTCGATTAGTGAGCTTAAAGCCTTGCATAAAGAGCAACATGAGGAATTTGTCAAAGAAATTAATGATATGGCTGCGTTTGTGGAAGAGGTCGGAATGACTCGTGGCGAATTACGTAATCTGCAGGAAGTCCAGAATGCTCAATTCGACAAGGAAAGTAATAACCCTGATCAATATTTGCCGGATGTTGGTATGACTCGTGGGGAATTAAAAGCGATGCATGATGAACAGCTTGCGGACCTCAATCGTGAGCAAAACAATGAGGCAACAGTGCTGCCGGAATTGGAAATGACGGTGGGTGAACATCGTGCTATGCTGGCTGATCAGAATAATGAATTTGAACAGCAACGAAACAATGATGCTGAATACCTGCCGGAGATAGGGATGACGCGCGGAGACCATAAACTTATGCTTGCCCGGCAAGCAAAGGACTATCAAGAAAGCTTGACTAAGTAAAAAAGAATAAGTAAAAATAAGAATAAGACAAAATTTAGTTGTTAATTTTTTTTATAAAAGGAGATATTCATGAAATTTTCAAAGAAAATGAGTTTGGCATTAGGGCTTTCTGTGGCGCTGGCTACTTCAATTGTTTCAACTTCTATGGCTGCTGATTGTGCCAATGCCCAAATCTTAAGGGTTGGCACGGCTGCTACAATTGGTTCAAGTACGGTTGCACCTAATGTAATAACTGTTAAATGTTTAAGTGATTTAAGCTGGGGCTCTGCCCAATTTTATCCGAATATACTAATCGGAGATCAGGCATTGGCTACTGCTTTGACTGCGCTTTCTTTAGGTAAAAATGTATGGGTAAGTACTTCTGCCAAGACATCTGGATCTATGCTTAATGTTATTTATGTCAACAATTAGTGCTAATTGTTGACATTTTCAGCAACCCACCAGCTTTAGTTGGTGGGTTTTTTTTTGACTACTCTCCAACGACCGGTTAAGTAAACCCACCACTTAAAGAATAAACCTAAGTTTACTAGAATAGTAATCCACTCAAAAAGGCTCTAAGAGCTGCTTTCGAGATTGAACTTAAAAACTTAAAAGCCTGCTCACATGACTTATGGAATGTGATTTATAAAAATCAAGGCTTTTCTTGGTTCGACATTATCCGATATTTGCTGATCCTGGATGATGTATTTAACGATTTAAACGGCTATGAGAATATGTGGGAAGTCTTGCCATTGGTTGCTAGGTTTACTGTTTGAAAGCAAATATTTCGATACGAAAGGTCTTTGGCGCCGTTTCTTTTTTATGGGTTAGCTCACTAGGCGGTGCTGGGTTAGCTTTTCTCACCCAAGTAGTGCTCGCGCGTGAACTTACCCCCGCAGGCTATGGGGTTTTTGCTGCAAGTTTAGCAACTATAACCCTTGTGTCACCTTTGGCCGGATTTGGGGTGCAGGGCTTTTGGCTTAAATTGTTTGGTGCTGAGGGGTGGCATGCAATTCGCTGGTTGCCGCCCTCCTTTCGTTTCGTCTTCATCAGCACGTTTTCAACGTTATTTTTTATTACTATCTGGGCCACTTGGGGGCCGCATGACGCCACGGTTCAACGGCTTCTTTATTGGCTATCGTCCGTGGTCGTCGGCTCGCTATTCATGGAGTTGGTCAGTGGAAAACTGCAATTAGAAGAGCGCTACAAAATGTTGGCCTTGTGGCATATATTGCCCAATTTGTCTCGCCTGCTTTTGGTCCTGCTTGTAGTTGGAGTTGCAGCTCAACCTAGCCTTGTTGATATTGCCGCTGTCTATACGTTGACTTCTCTTTTCTTAGTGGTTGTGGGCTTTGTACACCTGCGAGCAATGGCCCATGGTCGTTTCACCCTGAAAGGGCACACTAAACCGATTGCGACGGAGGTGGATAAAAAAGCAGCCGAAGTCCGTTTGGGATTACTCGATATTGTCCGGGGTGCTTGGCCGTTTGGTTTGTCTGGTGTATTCTATCTTTTATATTTTCAAAGTGATATCATTTTGCTCAAATACCTTGTTGGGAGCGAAGCAGCAGGTGTTTACAATGTCGCATTTACGATCATGGCCGCAGTTTATTTGCTTCCTAGTGTTATTTACCAGAAATTTCTTCTACCCAAGCTCCACCGCTGGGCAAACCATGACCGTACACGTTTTTTGCAGGTCTATCGGATCGGCAATGGCAGCATGTTGTTGTTTGGGGGGCTGGCTACAGTTGTTCTGTTGTTACTGGTGCCACTAATTGTTCCACTGCTTTTTGGCTCGGCCTACCAATCAGCGGTCAGCCTCCTGGGGGTACTCGTCTTCTGCGCCCCCGTGCGTTTTCTTGCGACCAGTGTTGGGGCTACGCTGGTTACACAGGAGCACATGCAACGCAAAATTTTTTATATGGGAGCAGTCGCTGTCATTAATTTGTCCCTCAACTTACTGTTGATTCCATCGTTCGCCACCATGGGAGCGGCGGTGGCAACCTTGATGAGCGAGTGTGCCCTGTTGGCGTTATATTTGATTGCCGTGCGGCGGCATGTGTTCGGGGCAGAGGCCTGGCGAGGATGGACCATTAATTTCAAGAGGGGCAATGAATAAATCCAGTCAGGTTGTAATTGAAATTGTTGACCATGACCTTTGTTGCGGTTGCGGTGTTTGTGCTGCTGTTTGTCCATCCGCCAACCTACAAATGGTTTGGCAAGATAATGGAGATCGTGCCCCCCAACAACTCAGAGATTGCCCCTCAGGGTGTTGTCTGTGCCTCCGGGTTTGTCCCTTTGGCCCCCAGAGCAAAAGCGAAGACCGATTGGCGCAGGCCCGATTTGGCTCTACTGTTGATATCAAGCATTCCGAAGAAGTAGGATTTTATTTAGAATCCTTTGCGGGGTATTCCCTGTCCGGGGGGCATCGCGATCGTGGCGCGTCTGGTGGGATGGCAACGTGGCTGCTGGAAACCCTGCTTGACAAGGGGAAGGTTGACGCTGTTGTCTGCGTCTCTGAAGGGACACAGAGAGATCGTCTGTTTGAGTATAAGATAATGACCGAAGTAGAAGGTCTGCGACGCGCAGCAGGTTCGCGGTATTATCCGGTCGATATCGCCGAGGCCTTATCCCTGATGAATGAGGGAAGTCAGGATGTACGTTACGCAGTTATTGGCTTGCCCTGCGTTCTCAAAGGGTTGCATTTGGCCATGGAAATAAAGCCCCGTTTGCGTCGCCGCATTGTCTATACTCTTGGCCTTATCTGTGGCCATCTTCCCAACCGATTTTACACGGAATACCTTGCCCATCTTTCAGGTGTTGGTGTAGATAAATTAGCGGCGGTCCAGTATCGAGCGAAAGAGAAAACAGTATGCGCTGGCAATTTTAAATTTCAAGCGATCTCCAAGGATGGTAGTTCTGGTGTCGATATTCCTTTTCTGAAAATTAGCGATATCTGGGGAGATGGTTATTTCCAAGTAAATGCTTGTAACTATTGCGATGATATCTTCTCTGAACTTGCCGACGCCTCCTTCATGGATGCCTGGTTGCCGGAATATGAACACGACCCACGTGGGCATTCGTTGATCGTCGTACGTCATCATGCGTTGCTGCCGATTCTTCACGAAGGAACAAGTGCTGGTGCTTGTTGCTTGCAGTTGCTTCCTATATCACGGATCACGGACAGCCAACCAGGGGTTATTGAAAACAAGAGGGAGTTGCTTGGCGCCAGGCTTTTTGCGGCGAGGCTGAGAGGTGAAAAAGTTCCTGATAAGCGTTACCCACCCGATCCAAAACTTTACAGGAAACTGCGCCGGAAAGTTGAAGCCCATATTTTTATTCAGCAGGCAAGTAAGGCGCAATGGCCAAGGCTCAGGTTGAAAAATTCTCCTATGCTCCGGCGACATTTTTTTCTGTTGAGCCTGCCGCTTGTATGGCAGCGGATGGTTGTTAGGGTGCGGCGTGTTTTGAAAAATCCGACATTATTGTTGAGACTTATTGGGAGAGCATAAAGTATGAAGCGTTTTTATCTGACTGGCCAACGAACTTTCGGAAATCGAGGGTGTGAGGCAATTGTGCGCAGTACCGTGGGACTTCTCCAAAGGGAGTTTGGCAAGATTGAAGTGTTGGTCCCTTCGGAAGATATTGAAGCCGACAGCAATCAATGGCCCGAGGCTGCTGCTCATGGAGTGAAGTTCGTTCAGGCCTATATACCTGTGCATACGCGATACTGGGTACATCTGCAACGCTTGCCGATACCTTTTCTCAAGCGTGCTGGTTGGCCATTTTCCTTTCCGGGCTGGTTAAAGGAGCAGATCGCCTCCGTGGACGCAGTCCTTTCCGTGGGTGGGGATAACTATTCTCTAGATTATCAGCTTCCATCGCTACTTATGGGGCTTGACAAACTCGCGATGGATTTAGGAAAGCCGGTTATTATTTGGGGAGCATCAGTAGGGCCATTCGAAGGGGAACCTTATTTTATTTCTGCTATAACCAAGCATCTATCCAGAGCGAATATGGTGGTGGTCAGGGAGTCAGTTTCGTGTGACTATTTGACAAAAACACTTAACTTGAAAAATGTATTTCAAATGGCCGATCCCGCATTCACTTTGGAAAATGACCATGTTGATATATCTCAATTTTGGCCTTCTACAGGTAAAAACGGCGTCCTGGGTATTAATATTAGCCCTTTAATCGAAAAATATAAAAGTGGCGATCAGAACCTTAAAAAAGAAACCGCCAATTTCATTCGTCAGGTAGTTGCTGTATACGATATTAGTGTTTTGCTGGTGCCACATGTGACTCCTCTGAATGGCAGTTCTTACAATAGTGACGATTATTATATGCAAGGGCTGTTGTCAGAACTTTCTGATCTTGGTGATAGAGTCAAAATGATGTCTCACCAATTGAATGCATCTCAAATAAAATTCGTGATAAGTCAGTTACGGTTTTTTATCGGGGCTCGCACTCATGCCACTATTGCGGCGATGTCCAGCGGAGTGCCGACAATTTCAATCGCTTACAGTATTAAGGCAAAGGGGATCAACAAGGATCTGTTCGGGAGCGATGACCCTGTGTTGTTGACCTCCGCCTTGTCTATGGTTACTTTGAAAGATTCTTTTGATTGGTTATTGAAGGAGGAGCACTCTCTCCGAGAAATACTCGCAGCGCGTATTCCGGAACTCCAATATTCAGCAAGAAGGGCGGTAAAAAATATTAAGGATATTGTTGATGCAAAATAACGTAGTCGATGTCAGTATAGTAATCCCCCTTTATAACAAAGAGAAATCAATTGAGAGAGCTATACTTTCGGTATTGAACCAAACACATAAAAATTTTGAACTAATTATTGTTAATGATGGATCCACAGATAACAGCAAAAAAAATGCTAACAATATACATGATTCAAGATTTAAATTAATAGATCAAAAAAATAAAGGCGTTTCTGCTGCAAGAAACAGAGGAGTTCTAGCAGCTAGTACTAATTATATTTGTTTTCTCGATGCAGACGATGAGTGGCACCCCCATTTTTTAAAAGAAATTTTGAACCTGATAAAAATAAATCCAAATGCAGGAATTTTTTGTACAAGATATAAAACTATAGATGAAAAAGGGAAGGATTTTGTTGGGAAAATATCTCTTCCTGAAGGATATGCTGGGCATGTGAATGATTTTTTCAGTTGTTTTCGTAAAAGTCGTTCTTTGATTTGTTCGTCAAATGTCTGTATGAATAAAAAAAATTTGCAGGAAGTGGGTGGCTTCCCAGAGGGATTTCATGTTGGTGAGGATATCTATGTCTGGCTTCGCATGGGTATAATAGCAAATGTAATGTTCTCTTCACGTATTTCTGTGGTGGTTTACAGAAATGCTGAGAACAGGACGATAACTAGGCTTGAAACTCAAATACCTTATCACTTAGAATATTTTCTAAGTCCGTCGAATTTTGGTGGCGCGAAATACCTTTTAGCTAATCGATCTCTTCGTAAATTTGTTGTTCATAATACAGTAATTTTTGCCCTCGCCGCAGCGATGGCCAAGAGAAGGAAGATAACCCGACGTTATGCGATGATGATACTTCCTTATAGCATTACGCGAGCTGCCTCTATTCTTTTGTGTTCGTTTTTTCCGGCAAGTATTTTTGAGTTGGGGAAAAAGATGCGCAATACATTGACAGTTATTTGATATTGTGGAGGTTTTTTTGCCCCAAGATAAACAACGAACATTGCCTTACGCATTAAGCACCTCAGCTTGGGGCTTGTATTCTTTGGCATTTCTTTTTCTGTTAGCGGCTCTCTCACTTGTTGTGGGTTCACGTGATTTAAGTGTGGGGACTGACACAGCTAATTATGCACAGTATTTCGAGAATGTATGTAATTATAGTGACATGCAGTTGTTTGATCCGTTATTTGGATACTTAACTTTGCTGATTGCTCGAACTGAAGTTGCAGTTTGGTGTTATTTTTCAATTCTTTTTCTACTTTTTAATTTTTTATATTTTTCTTTTTTTTCCTCTATAGCAAAGTGGTCGCATTTTGAAAAAAGGCATTTATTATACATATTATTGTTAGGTTTTTCTCTTGCTTCAAGTTGGTATATTGCTGCGACTACTAATGGCTTACGACAGGGATTGTCTTTGCCATTATTATATTTTTCCTTATTTTTCTTTTTTCGTAAAAAATGGATTAAGGCAGTTTTCTTTGCTTTTTGTGCCGCAGGATTTCATTTGAGTTCTGTTTTTGTCCTACCGTTTTTCGTTACAATTTTTCTTCCTAAAAAACTTTTCAACTGGCTGGTTATCTTTGCAATATTGGGATATCCTCTTGGAATAAATGAAGCGTTGGTAGCATTCTTCTCAAGAATAATTGGCTTTACTGTTTATGAGCAAATTGCTATGTACGGTGTTGAGTCTGAGAATTGGGTCGGTTTTCAATGGGACTTATTCTTGTACTCAATATTTTGGGTGGTCATTTATGCTTATTTACAAAAATTTGTTAAGAAAAAATACATTAAAGAGTTTAGTTTTTTTTGGCAACTCTATTGTATCCTTCTCTTTCCTTATCTGTTCTTTGGTTTTGGTGGATATTCAAACCGGTGGGCAGTGATTGCCTGGCTTTTTTTGCCAATTATTCATACAGCATTTTTTTATTGCTCTCGATTTGGGGACATTAAGTATTTTGCGATAAGTTTCGTGGTACTTTTTGGTTTTATTCGCTACTTTATTTTTATCTATGCATGATAAATTTTTTATTCTTTGTTCCGCTCGGGAATTGGTTTATGCGTTGGCCATTAAATATCTACTTACCAGCGAATTTTAGCCAGTGCAGGAAGGTTTGAAGTGTAATAAATCGAAATAATATCTAATTTTGAATACCACGTTTAGGCGTCCTCTTGAAAGTAAAATTTTTTAGAACCTGCCCATTTGCTTAGTTTCTAGGCTACTATATGGCATGGTCTTGTTTACTGGCTGAAACTCTGTGGTAGTCAGATTTTCAACCTGCCGTTACTACCTTTATGGATTTTTGAGGAAGTCAAGGTGTCGGTCGACTCCATTTCTGTCCTAATAAGAGGCATCCCGGACATAAGATACACCCATATCTGTTACGTAGCCTGGTCCTCAACCGGGCCAACCAGGTTTGAGCACTGGATACGACCTATATCCCTATGGACAAATGGGTTTGTTTATCTTAGGTCGGTAGTTGATTGGGCCAGTCGGAAAGTGATGGCTGCAAGATCTCTAAACACTTCTCCTATCAGGGTAAAATGTGTTGTGCACGTACAATGAATACATTGAAGGATGGGAAAAGGCTCTGGAAAGAAAAACTAATCGCTTAAATTTAATCTGACAGTGCAGCTTGAAAAATCGGTAACTGGCGGATTGGATCTAAACCACTATAGATAGGCTAATTTTTGAAAAAAATTGTACTCATAGGGACAGTATCTTCCTCGATCTTCGGTTTCCGTAAGCTATTACTCAAGTCACTAATCAAGGCTGGGCATGAAGTGTATATATTCACAACAGATCTGACACCAGAGTTGCAGCAGCATGCCAAACAGGAGCTTGGCATCAACGCTGAGAAGTACTCATTAGCACGCACAGGCATGAACCCTTTTTCGGATATCAGCACTGCTTATTACCTCTCAAGACAACTTAAGGCAATATCACCTGATCTGGTCTTCAGCTATTTCGCTAAACCCCTTATCTGGGGAACGCTGGCAGCGAAGCTAGCCGGTGTTAAAAAATGCTATGGTATGCTGGAGGGGCTGGGTTACTTCTTCACGGATGATTCTCGTAATACCAGTCTTAAGAAAAAGCTAATCCGGTCTACTCAGGTCATTCTTTTTCATATGTCTATACCGTTTTTGAATGGGTTGGTTGTACTTAATCCGGATGACAAAAAAGACCTGATTGATCGGTATAAGATCAGGGTCAAAAACGTGATGGTGCTGGGGGGAATAGGGTTGGATCTGTATGAGTATGCACAAAAACCTGTACCTTCAGGTGCATTGAGCTTTATCTTTATCGGGCGTCTGTTGGCTGAGAAAGGAATCAATGAATTTCTGGATGCGGCAGAAAACATTCACACACGCCAGCCTGATGTCGTATTCAATGTGCTCGGTGGGTTGGATACCGGTAACCCCGGTTCAGTTGATCCGCAACGTCTGACCCGTCTGGTGGAGCAGGGTGTAATTGTTTATCCGGGCATCGTATCCAACGTGTCCGATTGGCTGTCGTCCACCAGTATTTTTGTACTCCCTTCTTATCGGGAAGGGGTGCCACGTAGCACTCAGGAAGCAATGGCTGTCGGCAGACCTGTGATAACAACAGATGTTCCTGGTTGCCGTGAAACGATACGGGATGGTGAGAATGGATTCATAGTGCCCCCTCATGATTTTGTGAAACTGGCTGAGGCTATGGAGCGATTTATTCAGAATCCTGAACTGGTTGCCGTGATGGGGCAGCGGTCGCGGGAGATGGCTGAAGCGAAGTTTGATGCGGATGAAGTGAACAAGAGGCTGCTGAAGTTTCTTGAAGTACGGTTGGAATAACCAAATAAGTTTTATATTTACTCCACTCGCGGATAAACAATGAATATGAAAAAACGCCTCTTCGATACTTTAGCTTCCGTCTTTGGTCTGCTGTTGCTATCACCGGTGATTGCCATCGTCGCCTGGCAGATCCGCCGTAAGCTCGGCTCGCCGGTACTGTTCCGGCAAGTGCGCCCCGGCAAGGACGGCAAGCATTTCGAAATGATCAAGTTCCGCACAATGCGTGATGCTATTGATGTCGAGGGCAACCCGCTGCGCGATTTGGAGCGGTTGACACCGTTCGGCACTTTTTTACGCTCCACCAGCCTCGATGAACTGCCGGAACTGATCAATGTGCTCAAGGGCAACATGAGCCTTGTGGGTCCGCGGCCGCTGCTGATGGAGTATTTGCCATTGTATTCGCCTGAGCAGGCCCGCCGCCACGAGGTGCGCCCCGGTATTACCGGCTGGGCGCAGGTGAATGGTCGCAATGCCATCAGTTGGGATGACAAGTTCAAGCTGGATGTGTGGTATGTTGATAATCGTTCGTTCTGGTTAGATATGAAGATTCTGTGGTTGACGGCGGGCAAGGTGTTAAAACAAGATGGGATCAGTCATGAAGGAAGTGTTACCATGGAGAAATTCCGTGGCAACAATCTAGAGGTAGCTAGCAGATGAGTGGTGGGCGGTTGCTGATTCTCGGTGCCAGCGGGCACGGAAAAGTGGTGGGGGATTGTGCAATGGCTGCTGCCTGGGCTGAAATCTGCTATTTCGATGACCGCTGGCCAATGCTTAGCGCTTGTGGGCAATGGTTGGTTGTGGGCAGAGGCGAAGCGTTTTTTGCCGAGACTGGGGCAGGGGGGCAGGCCTTTGTGGCTATCGGGAATGCCGCTACCCGGCTGGCTTGGTTGCGCCGTCTTAAGGCCGACGGGATTTCAGTTGCAACAGTGATTCATCCCTGCTCGGTGATAAGTCCACATGCACTGATTGGAGAGGGTGGGCTGGTTGTTGCTGGTGCGGTGGTCAACATTGATGCTAAGTTGGGACTTGGCTGCATTATAAATACCTCTGCCACGGTGGACCATGATTGTGTGCTCGGGGATGGTGTCCATGTCTGTCCCGGTGCGCATCTGGCTGGCGATGTACAGGTGGGAGAATCGAGTTGGCTTGGTATTGGTTGTGTCGTGCGTCAGGGCATTCGTATTGGTGTCGGTGTGACCGTTGGCGCAGGTGCAGTGGTAGTGGCGGACGTACCTGATGGCCTGACGGTTGTAGGAGTGCCGGCGCGGCCACAAGAAAAGAAGAACGAACGGTAAATAAATGTTGAATACCCCATTTTCCCCTTGGCCGAGTTTTACGCAGGAAGAGGCTGACGCGGTTTCCCGAGTGCTGCTTTCCAACAAGGTCAATTACTGGACCGGCACCGAATGCCGGGAATTCGAGAAGGAATTCGCGGCCTGGTGCGGTTCGGAGCACACCATAGCGCTGGCCAACGGTACGGTAGCGTTAGATTTGGCGCTCAAGGCACTGAATGTCGGAGATGGGGATGAGGTTGTCGTAACAACACGAACGTTTCTGGCATCAGCTTCTGCCATTGTAACTGCAGGGGCAGTGCCTGTCTTTGCGGATGTTGATTGTGACAGCCAAGATATTACTGCAGAATCAATTCGTGCTGTCGTGTCGAAGCGGACCAAGGCGATTATCTGTGTCCATTTGGCGGGTTGGCCTTGCGACATGGATTCTATAATGGCCTTAGCGGCAGATTTAGGATGTTACGTGATTGAAGATTGTGCCCAGGCCCATGGAGCACTTTATAAGGGTCGTCCCGTTGGTTCGATTGGTCATGTTGGTGCATGGTCTTTCTGTCAGGATAAGATTATGACGACCGGTGGTGAAGGGGGCATGGTCGCCACTAATGATCGTGACTTATGGTCGCGGATGTGGTCGTACAAGGATCATGGTAAGTCTTGGAGTGCTGTGTATGAGACCAAGCATCCTCCTGGGTTCCGCTGGTTACATGAATCATTTGGCACAAATTGGCGAATGACTGAGATGACAGCCGTTATTGGGCGTATTCAATTGAAACGGATGTCTCAATGGCATCAGGCTCGTTGTCAAAATGCACTGGCAATACTTGATGTGGCTGAGCAATTTCCGACACTCCTTCGTGTTCCTCGCCCACCTGAATTCATCGAACATGCCTGGTATAAATGTTATCTCTTCGTAAGGATTGAAGGGCTGGGAGTAGGATGGAGTCGAGATCTCATCATGAATGAAATCAATCGGCATGGCGTCCCCTGTTTTTCGGGTACTTGTTCAGAAGTTTATCTGGAAAAGGCCTTTGAGAATACCGGGTGGCGACCAAAAAAGCGTTTGCCGATTGCCAAGGAGCTTGGCGAAACCAGCTTGATGTTTTTGGTCCATCCAACGTTAACTCAACAGGAGATTACAAAAACCTGTAACGTTCTTTCTGAGGTAATGCAGAAGGCGATCTCACCGCGTCGGGATGGAGTGGATCACTAATGCAGAAAATTTGTGTTCGATATCTCGTCAACGCCTCGTACTATACAAGGCGATTGGTCCTTCTGGCAGTTGATGCAATTATGCTGGTCTTTGCCCTTTGGCTATCGGTATCCTTGCGTATGGAATTACTGTGGCCGTCGCTCTGGAATGTTTTTTTCTGGCTTCTGTGGCTGGTGCCCCTGCTGTCTCTGCCGGTCTTTGTCCGTCTTGGCCTGTACCGGGCTGTTATCCGCTATACCAGTCTTGAGGCCCTGTGGGTGATTTTTATAGGGGCTTTGTGCTCGTCTCTGATCCTTGTTGCCGTATTACTCCCGGTTGGCTTTCGAGGCTTTCCCCGGTCGGTGCCGGTGATTTATCTTCTTGTCTCCTTTCTTCTCTTGGGCGGCAGTCGCCTGACCTTTCGGACGATCTATGCCCGGATGTATAGCGGCCGGCAGAACGGCAAGCGGGTTCTGATTTATGGGGCCGGTTCGTCTGGTCGGCAGATGGTCATTGCCTTTCAGAATTCGGCAGAGTTTTGGCCGGTCTGTTTTGTTGATGATGACAAGAAGCTGCAGGGTCGGCGACAGTCTGGACTCACGATTTATGCGCCCCAGGAGATTGAGCGTTTACTGGAAAAATACCAGGTTGATCTGATACTCCTGGCCATGCCTTCGGCGAGGCGGCAGCGTAAGAGAGAGATTCTTCGTCTGCTCGAACCCTTCAGTGTTGAAGTCAAGTCGCTGCCGTCGCTTGATGTCTTGGTGGATGGCAATGTCAGCATCACGAATATCCAGGAAATCGAGCTTGAGGATCTTTTAGGGCGGGATCCAGTGCCGCCACATCAGGACCTGCTTGCCTCCTGTATTAGCGGCAAAAGCGTCATGGTCACCGGGGCCGGGGGGTCGATCGGTTCTGAACTCTGCCGGCAGATTGCCGCAGGCGGGGCCAAACGTCTGGTGCTCTTTGAGCAGTCGGAGTTTGCCCTCTATACTATCGAGGCCGAGATGCGGGCGCGTTGGGGTCTGGCTCTGGAGATTGTGCCGATTCTGGGCTCTGTCACCCATAAACGGCGGGTGCTTGCGGTGATCAAGGCCATGGCGGTCCAGACCATCTATCACGCAGCGGCTTATAAGCATGTACCTCTGGTGGAGTATAATCCCATTGAGGGGGTGCGGAATAATGTCTTCGGTACTCTGACGTCGGCTGAGGCGGCGGCCGAGGGTGGGGTGGAGACCTTTGTCCTGATCTCGACCGATAAGGCGGTGCGGCCCACCAATGTGATGGGGGCCAGTAAACGCATGGCTGAGCTGGTCCTGCAGGCCTTGGCCGACCGGGGAGAACGAACCCGGTTTACCATGGTTCGTTTCGGCAATGTGCTGGGTTCGTCCGGGTCGGTTGTGCCCCATTTTCGCAGGCAGATTCAGGAGGGCGGCCCGGTGACTGTGACCCATCCCAAGGTGGTGCGATATTTCATGACCATCCCCGAGTCCGTACAGCTGGTGATCCAGGCCGGGGCCATGGGCCGGGGCGGAGATGTCTTTGTCCTGGATATGGGAGAGCCGGTACGGATCCTGGACCTGGCCCGGAATATGATCCGTATCTGCGGCTTGAGTGTGCGGAATATGGACAATCCCGATGGTGAGATTGCCATCGAGTTTAGCGGACTGCGTCCGGGTGAGAAGCTTTACGAGGAGCTGCTGGTGGGTGATAATGTGGCGGGGACCGAGCATCCGATGATTATGCGGGCTGAAGAGCGAATGACTGCCTGGCCTGAGCTGGAGCTGATTCTGACGGCCCTGGATGATGCCTGCCGGGAGTTTGCCCATCAGAAGGTGCGGTCGATTCTGCTGGAGACGGTGGACGGCTATAAGCCGCAATGCGGGATCATGGACCGGGTTTCGGTATCGCTCGAAGAGAAGATGAATGCGGATACCTGGAAGCCCCCCGTCCACCTTGTAAAATAAAGAGGGACGTTGTTGCCTTAGAACGTAGGCTTGGTTAGATACGATAGCACTGTTAACCCAACAACCAGACTCGGTCTGTTCCTGTCGTTCGTGCTGGTATTTTTTCGCAATTGGTGGAAAGAGAATCGGGCCAAGATCTATGGCTGAAGATTAAGGGTTTGTTGGGTTACGCTGGCGCTACTAAACTTAAGTGACTATCCCTGCAACAGGGGCTACAGGAAAAGTAGCAGTAACTTCGTAAAAACAATTTGTTACGACTCATTATTAAGGAAAAAATAGTATGCAGAAACAGGAACCTGCCAACGAGCACGACATCGGCACGAATGAGATCGAAATTTCCCTGCTGGATTTGGTGGTACCTGTCTGGCGCTCGCGCTGGACAGTGGTGATTGTTACCATGTTGGTGGCGGCGTTGGGGCTAGCTGGGACGCTCTATACTGCGAAATACAGGAGCGAAGGTTTTTTTCAGTTAAGCAGTGTATTTCCCTCCACAGAGGTCGAAGAGGTTCCGGTGCCGCTGGGGATTGCTCTTTCTGATTACAAACGCTTTGCCGCTTTCTATGCAGATGGTGAACGATTCGCAGATTATGTGCAAGATCAAAAACTGGATTCCGCCCCCGGCATCGAAGAGCTGCACCGCATATTTGCCTTGCGCGGCAGCATAGAAAATTTGATTGAACCGGTGTATCCGTTTACCAAGCTGGACGCAAAAAACCTGATGGGTCAGCCGAAAGACAGCAGCAATAATGTGATTGGGTTACAGATTCATGCCGAGAATACCAGCCCGCAGACTGCGCAGCAAATGGTCGGTTTGCTGGGCCGTTATACGCTGGACAGTATCGTCTATTTGGTTTATTTAGAGAAGTTACGTCTCAAAAGCAGTGAAATTTCTATAAAGATGACGGAGCTCGATAATAAGATTATCAAGAGCAATGAGCAACTGGAAGAATACGGTCGTAAGGTCGCAGGCCTGAAGCAGATCGTTACCCGCTATCCGAGCGCGGCAAATCAGCAGTCGCAGCAGGTGATATCGGTCACCCCGGAGAGCGCGCGCTACCTATCCCCGGTGACGCAACTGGTTACGACGGAAGTGCAGAGCTCGGAGGCCACGGAGCAGATATTCAAGGCCAGGCGCGAGCAGCAGCAGATGAGGTTGTTTCAGGAATATTACACCCAGGCGGTAGCGTTGCTGGATAAGACAAAATCCGGTGAGACAGTGTTGCGCGGACTCGAATCGGTCAAGGATCTGGTATTCAAGGATGAAAATATGGCTGATGAAGTGGTGAAGGAAGTCTATAATAAGATTACGATTGCTAATCAGAGTGCGATCAACACCTGCCTTGAAAAGTGCCGCTTTATCTCCGGCCCCACACTTCCCTCCCGATCAACGGTGCGCCCGGCGCTAGTGCTTGCTGGCGGTCTGATATTAGGATTGTTTCTGTCGCTCGTGCTGGTATTTTGTCGTAATTGGTGGAGAGAGAATCGGGTTAAGATCAATGGCTGAAGGTTACTGGAAGAAAAGGGGGGACACCCTTGTTTGCAGCAGGTGGATAATCCAGGGCGTGGTCGCTATTGATGTGGAATTCGACCGTCAGTGTGGATGAGGGTCTGCACGACCACCCATGAAAAGCTGCTGTTGGCTCGGAGCAGGGCGGTAGATTGGCAGTGGTTGCAGCAGGCCCTGGTTTGTCTAGATGAGGCGGCTGTCTCTCGAAATGTTCCCGATTTGCTGGCTCAGCTTCAAACCATTGTTCCTGAATTTTCGGCTAGCCGTAATTCTTAGACCAATAATAAAATAGCAAGGCTGTTGTATTTATAGTCAGGTTGAGTAGTAGTCCGGTTTTATATCAATAGAATTCATGTCTCCAACTTGTGCTTCTCAGAATAGACCTTTGCTGTCGATTATTATTCCAACCTGTAATGGGGCTGCAGATCTACGTAAACTGCTTGTGGTGCTGTCACGACAGACAGTTTGTGCTCATGAATTGCTGGTTGTGGATTCTTCTTCCGCGGATGAAACAGTCACCATAGCTAGAGAATTTGGTGCGGAAGTGATAATTATTCCCCAGGCGGAATTTGATCATGGGGGTACCCGCACTATGATAGCCAGGAAGGCACGGGGAGATATGCTGATTTTTCTCACTCAGGATGCTGTTCCTGTCTCTGTTGATGCGCTTGACAAACTTCTTCAACCCCTGCTCTCAGATGAGATGATTGCTGTCAGCTATGGCCGTCAGCTGCCCAATCGTGATGCCACCATTCTTGCTGCCCATCTGCGTTTTTTTAATTATCCACCGCAATCTATGGTCCGCAGTTTTACTGATCGAGAGCGGCTTGGCTTGCAAACCGTCTTTGCCTCAAATTCCTTTGCCGCCTATCGTAGGGCTGCTCTTGCCGAGGTTGATTATTTTAAGAGCGGTTTGATTTTTGGTGAAGATACCTGTACGGTTGGCCGTTTATTAATGCGAGGCTATAAAGTCGCCTATGTGGCCGAGGCGATGGTATTTCATTCTCATAATTACAGCTGGTTACAGGAATTTCGCCGGTCATTTGATATCGGAGTGCTGCATGTCACGGAAAGCTGGCTGCTTGAGACCTATGGACGGGCCGAAGGAAGAGGTCGGCAATATGTCCAATCTGGAGTATCTTATCTCCGGAATGAGGGAAAAAGGGTGTTATTGCCGGTTTTTTTCTGGATAGTGCTTCTTAAGCTTCTGGGTTATAAATTGGGCTGCCACTTTCAGTTATTGCCGCCAAGGCTGATTCCCTTTCTGAGTATGCACAAATCCTGGTGGTCGGGTACAGGGAAACATCTGTTGAGCAATAAATCATTGTAACCAAAAATGGAGTCTCGTATTTAAAGGGATTCCTTAGTGTCGTTTCTGTTTGATGAACGATTGTTGAAATACGAAATAGGTTTTGACGAATATCGATATGATTTTACACAATAAAAAATTTGAGACATTTTCAAAGGTTCTTTTTGTGTCATTTTATATGATTCTTCTGCTTGAAATTGTTTCAATATTCGTCCATTCTCCCGCTTTATTAACAGCAATTTCTTTAGTGGCTGTTTTCTTTCTTATAACTTTGGTCAGTCCCTTTTGGGGACTATGGCTTTTTGTAGCTGCTGTGCCCCTCATAAATGGTTTCGGCCTGCTCCATGGGTTTGGTAATATTTCTCTTGCTTTTACAGGGGTCTATCTTGCCTGGTTACCTGTGTATTTACTGAAGAAAAAAAAGATCCAGCCATTAGCTTTAAGTGGTTTTTATGTTGAGCTCTTAATTGCCATTATTTTGTTAAACTTGCTTCTCGTTTTAGTTCTAGTGGCCGAATCCCCCATTCCCTCCCGTTCCTGGTTTCATTGGTTTTCTTATTTTCCTTTCGTCAGTCAGATAGATAATTTATGGCAAATCAAGGCGGCAATTATTTTATTGGAAGGATTATTTCTCTTCAGGATGCTGGAGGTAGAATTGAAAGACAAGCTGTCCTGGCTTGCTTTTACCAAAGTAATTTATGTACAGGCTGTCCTTATTATACTTTTTTCCTTATTTCAGTTCTTTTCTTTGCGAGCAAAAGGTCAGGACTATATTGCCCTGAGTTTACCTTTTCATGATACTCATTCATATGGCAGCTATGTAGTGCTGTTGTTAATCATTTTTAGTTATCTCTTATTTCACTATAAAAAAAATCTTCCTGACTATGAAGAAGAACAAAATAGGGCCACAGAGACTTGCGGGAGCAGATGTACTTCGTTTGCTCAATATGCCATCACCAAGCTGGTAGAAATCTCCTCTTGTTTTCCTTATAAAAAAATTGTGCTTAGTTTGCTTGTGGTTGTGTTCATTGTCTTGTGTGTTTACTCCTTTTCCAGGATGACTTGGCTGGCAGGTGTTTTTTTCCTTTTATTGATTGTTGTTAGTGCCATAAAAAATAAAAAAATAGTCATCTCTTGCTGTCTCGTTCTTATCTTCGCCTTTGGGATCGGTAATCTGTTTGCTCCGGATTTGCTTAAATCAGGTGACCGCTCGCTGTGGAGATTGGGGACTTTCTTAAATGTTAACAATATCAATAAGGATCACAATCTGCTTGTACGGTACGAACTGTGGGGACGTTCAGTGGCAATGGTCAAGGATTTTCCGTTCACAGGAGTAGGAACGGGCAATTTTTACAGGTATAATGTCTCATATGAGAACAAGTCTCTGGGCAAGGGTTATGTGGAAAATGCCCATAATTATTATCTGCAGTTGGCGGCAGAGTTAGGCCTTCCTGGTATATCTTTGTTTTTTTTGATTCTTGCCTCTCTCTACCTCTCTAAGTTAACTCCCTTGGGAAGAGGGGAAGACTTAACACCGGAAATTGCCGTAAAGCCTTTCCTCTATGGTCTTGGCGCTTATCTGATGACCATGCTGACTGGCCACCCATTGCTTCTTGCCAGCCAGCAGTTTTTGTTTTGGTCTATTGTCGCAATAATTGCACAGGGACAATATCTTGACCAGCAAATGCAGGAGAATGATGGACAACATTAAGCCAATATTCAGAAAGCTGGGGTATTTTATATTTGCTCTGTATCTGATTGGTTTTTGCTATAATGTAGTCAGCAGCAAACCGTGGACGATTCCGGTTGAATATGGCTTATATTCTGAGGAAAATTGGAAGGGAATACCCATGCGGTGGATGGCGGAAAAGGCTGAATATTATGCCCCGGAAAAAACAAAAACAATTAATCTAAAAGTAGTTGCCCAATCATATAACAGCCAACAACCTGAGGGCCTTACCTTGACCGTGTCGTTTAATAACGCAGTTGTCGAGACCGTTCATTTTGCGGAGGCAGGGGCAAAAGACCTCAGTTATGACGTCACTGCCATGAATAACCGGAGAATTAAGGTTAATTTGGCAGTGTCTAAGGTTTTTTGTCCCAGGAAAATCGGTCTTAATAAAGATTCACGAGTGCTCGGTGTGGCACTTAATATAGATAACCACTTGTTTTAACTTCTTATTAAATAAAAATCCTTTGCCTCTCCAGTATATTGTTTTGACTCAAATCATAAATAAAAATATGCCCTTCATCCTGTCTGGTTCAAGAATATATATAGCCGGACATACCGGCATGGTGGGTTCGGCCATCATGAACCGGTTGAGACGGCTGGGTTTTGCCAATCTGGTGACTCGTTCTCATGCCGACTTGGACCTGCTGGACCAACAGGCAGTCCGTGCTTTTTTTCAACAGGAACAAATTGACTGTGTCATCCTGGCCGCTGCTCGGGTGGGAGGGATTCTGGCAAACGCGACCTTTCCTGCAGATTTTATTTATCAAAATCTGGCCATCCAGAATAATGTCATTCATGAGGCATGGCAAGCCGGTGTACAAAATCTGTTGTTTCTCGGCAGTTCTTGCATCTACCCTAAATTGGCCTCGCAGCCGATGAAGGAGGAATATCTTCTTACCGGACCTCTTGAACCAACCAATGAACCGTATGCAATTGCCAAGATTGCCGGCATTAAGATGTGTGAGGCCTATAATCGTCAGTATAACACCAGCTATTTTGCGGTAATGCCGACTAATTTATACGGACCGGGGGATCATTATGGCCTGCAGAATTCCCATGTATTGCCGGCTCTGATCCGTAAAATGCATGATGCCAAAATGGGCGGGCAGAAAGAGGTAGTGCTCTGGGGTACCGGTACAGCACGCCGGGAGTTTTTACACTGTAATGATCTGGCTGCTGCCATTGGGTTTTTACTGTCCATGGATAGGGATACCCTGTTTTCTTCGTTTGCAGCCCATGGCACCCCTTTAATAAATATTGGTTACGGCAAGGATATCACCATCCAGGAACTGGCCCACAAGATACGCCGCATCACCGGCTTTACCGGTGAGATCATCTGGGATAAAACAAAACCGGACGGTACTCCGCAAAAACTGCTTGATGTCAGCAGAATAAAGGCTTTAGGCTGGCAACCAGCTATCTCTTTGTCGGACGGTATTCATGATACCTATCTTAATTATTCGACCGGGATGGTTGAGGTGTAAGTGGAGACTATTCTACTGTTTTGTGCATAGTGGATTGATAATTGTCTAGTTCTGGTTTATAAATCATATTTTATTTTTCATATCAATTCGTAAGCTTAATTGCTGGTTTTCTGGAAAAGGATGTAACATGACGAAAAAAGCTCTTATCACCGGTGTGACCGGTCAGGATGGTGCCTATCTTGCCGAATTTTTATTGAATAAAGGCTACGAAGTGCACGGCATTAAACGTCGTACTTCTCTTTTCAACACCGATCGTATCGATCACCTGTATCAGGGGCCGCATGAAGAACAGCGGCGCTTTGTTTTGCACCATGGAGATATGACGGATTCGAGCAGTTTGATCCATATCCTGCAAAAGGTGCAGCCTGATGAGGTCTATAATCTGGCGGCGCAGTCTCATGTCGCAGTCTCTTTTGAGGAACCCGAGTATACGGCTAATTCTGATGCCCTCGGCGCGTTAAGAATACTGGAGGCGATCCGGACCATCGGTCTTATTGACAAAACAAAGTATTATCAGGCCTCGACCTCGGAGTTATTCGGCAAAGTGCAGGAAACCCCGCAGACTGAGACTACCCCTTTTTATCCCCGCTCACCTTATGCCGTGGCGAAGCTGTATGCCTATTGGATTACGGTCAATTACCGTGAGGCTTACGGGATGTATGCCTGTAATGGCATCCTTTTCAATCATGAATCGCCGGTGCGGGGGGAGACCTTTGTGACCAGAAAGATTACCCGGGCCTTAAGCCGGATCGTGCTGGGGCAGAAAAAATGTATCCATCTGGGCAATCTTGACGCCAAACGGGACTGGGGGCATGCCAAAGACTACGTCGAAATGCAATGGTTGATGCTCCAGCAGCAAGTGGCGGAAGATTTCGTCATTGCCACCGGCAAGCAGTACTCAGTCCGTGATTTTGTGAATGCGGCCGCCAATGAGCTGGGGATCAGTGTCAAGTGGCAGGGCAGCGGGGTGGAGGAGTTGGGTATTGTTGATCAGGTTACTCGTTCTGCAATAAATACGGTGGATGCCGGCCTGCATGTAAAACCAGGGGACGTCATCGTGCGGGTTGATCCGCGTTATTTCCGGCCGACAGAAGTGGAAACCCTGCTGGGCGATGCCACCAAGGCCAAAGTTAAATTGGGCTGGGTCCCCAGGATCAGTTTTAAGGACCTGGTGGTCGAAATGGTGCAGCATGACATGGATGAGGCCCGCCGGGATGAACTTTGCCGCAATCAAGGCTTCCGCATAAATTCTTATTATGAGTAAAACAGCTCTGATCTTAGGAGTCTCCGGTCAAGATGGCGCCTATTTATCCCGACTGCTTTTACAAAAAGGATATCGGGTAATCGGGTCATCGCGTGATGCCCAGATGTCTTCCTTTGCCAATCTTAAGTGTCTGGGCATCAAGGACGAGATCCAGACTGAATCCGTCTCGGCCAATGATTTTCGCAGTGTGCTGCAGGTCTTGAAAAAGGTGGAGCCGGATGAGATCTACAATCTGGCCGGCCAGAGTTCTGTCGGTCTGTCATTCAGTCAACCGGTGGAGACCTTTGAGAGTATCGGGATCGGCACCTTGAACCTGTTGGAGGCAATACGCATCCAGGATATGCCTGTGCGTTTTTATAACGCCTGCTCCAGCGAGTGTTTCGGCAATACCGATGGCGAACGGGCCGATGAAGGCACCCCGTTTCGACCCCGCAGTCCTTATGCGGTAGCCAAGGCCGCAGCCTTCTGGCAGGTAGCCAATTATCGGGAGGCCTATGGTCTGTTTGCCTGTTCCGGGCTGCTGTTTAATCATGAATCACCTCTGCGGCCGGAGCGTTTTGTTACTCAGAAAATAGTCCGGGAAGCCTGTCAGATTAAGGCTGGTTTGCAGCAGAAGATGAAACTGGGTAATATCTCGGTCATGCGCGATTGGGGCTGGGCACCGGAGTATGTCGAGGCCATGTGGCTGATGCTGCAGCAGGATAAGGCCGATGATTTTATCGTGGCTACGGGCCAGACCTATAGTCTGGAAGAGATGGTGGAAACCGTGTTTTTCTCGTTAGGACTTAACTGGCGGGAGCATGTGGAACTCAATCCCGACCTGCTGCGGCCCACCGATATCAAGAGCTCCCTGGCCGATCCCGGTAAGGCGGCAAGAGAGTTGGGCTGGAAGGCCAGGTATGGCATGAAAGAAGTAGCGGCGATGATGGTCGAAGCGTGCCTGCAGGACATGGCCCAGTGCATATGAGGCGGGCGGCCATTTTTATAAATTACTACAGGTTGTTGTCCTGATTTTTATGGGTGATTTCAAAGGCCGGCTTATTGCTCTGTACCAGTATCGAGGTTTTGTGCTCAGTATGGTGGCCAGAGAATTTCGCAGCCGCTATATGGGCTCGTTGCTGGGCAGCATCTGGTCGGTGCTTAATCCGTTGGCCTTGATTATTATCTATACGGTGATTTTTTCCAAGGTGATGCGGGCCAAATTGCCGGGCATTGATGATTCGATGGCTTATGGACTTTTTGTCTGTGCCGGACTGCTGCCCTGGCTTTTTTTCGTGGAACTCCTCAACCGTTTTCCCAATATCTTTATTGAACAGGCGGCGCTACTGAAAAAAGTCAGTTTCCCCCGAATTACCCTTCCGGTGATTGCCCTCTGTTCAGCGTCCATCAACTTTCTGATTATCTTCAGCCTTTTTCTTACTTTTTTACTAGTGACCGGTCGCTTCCCGGGCTGGGTGGTGCTGGAATATATGCCATTGCTCATCATCCAGCAGATGTTTGTGGTGGGTGTGGGCGTCATGCTGGCCAGTATGAATGTCTTTTTTCGGGATATCGGCCAATTTATGAACGTTATTATCCAATTCTGGTTCTGGTTTACTCCCATTGTTTATACCCAATCCATGATCCCGGAAAAAGCTCAGGCCCTTTTATCCTTCAATCCGATGACTTACTTTTTGCAGGCCTATCAGGATATCATCCTGCGTGGCATCGGGCCCGATTATATGAATTTCAAATGGCATTTTATGGGAGCCCTCATTGCCCTGGTGGCTGGATTTTTTGTATTTCATCGACTGGCGGATGAGATGGTGGATGAGCTGTGAGCGGTCGTATTATTGTTAGTAATCTGGGCAAGAAGTATAAGCGCTACCCGAATCGCTGGGCCCGTCTTGGCGAATGGCTCAGTTTCGGCAGATATCAAGGCCATAAGTCCACCTGGATTCTGCGTAATCTCAATTTTGAACTGAATGCCGGCGAATCGCTGGGCGTAATCGGCATCAATGGGGCCGGTAAATCAACATTATTGAAATTATTAACCGGGACCTCAATAGCCACGGAAGGGCAGATCGAGATCCAGGGCCGGGTTTCCGCTTTGCTGGAGCTGGGTATGGGCTTTCATCAGGATTTTTCCGGCCGGGTCAATGCCCTGATGACCTGTCAGATGATGGGCTATAGCAGCGAAGAGGCCCATGCTCTATTGGCAGAGATTCAAGAATTCTCAGAGCTCGGAGATTATATGGACCAGCCTGTCAGGGTCTACTCAACCGGCATGCAGGTGCGGTTGGCCTTCAGCGCCGCCACGGTCAGGCGTCCGGAAATTTTAATTATTGATGAGGCGTTATCTGTAGGTGATGCCTATTTTCAGCATAAATGCATCAGCCGTATTCGTGAGTATCGTGACCAGGGCACAACGCTGCTCTTTGTCTCTCATGATCCCGGGGCGGTAAAATCGTTGTGCAATCGGGCTATTTTGCTCGATGGTGGAGCTATCCTCAAAGATGGTGCTCCTGATGCGGTGCTGGATTATTATAATTCCGTCATTGCCCGCAGTAAAAACGATGAAGAGATCCGGCAGGTGGAAGGCGTTGGCGGCCGTATCGAAACGCGCTCCGGCACCGGGATTGCCCGCATCAGGCAGGTTGATATCACCAAAAATGATGGTCGCTCGGCTCGGGCCTTTATAGTGGGCGAGACAGTGCTCTTGCGTTGTACCGTAGATTTTTATGAAGATATGGAAAAGCCCACAGTGGGAATTCTCCTGCGGGATCGCATGGGCAATGATGTCTACGGCACTAATACAGCCTATCTGGGACACGGTGCTTTGCAGGTCGCGGCTGGTGACAGCCTTGATGTGGATTTTACCCTGCCTTTGAATATCGGTGTTGGTAATTATTCCGTGTGTGTAGCCGTCCATGCGGGTGAGTCTCATCTGGAAGGAAATTGTGACTGGTGGGACCAATGTCTGGTCCTGCAGGTTATAGCTGGCGAAGAACCCTCTTTTGTCGGGGTGGTGGCCTTGCCGGTTACGGTTGAGGTAAGCAGAACATGTCAGAACAATCTGCAGGTTTTAAATACGACCTGTGCAGTTTAAAAATTTCCAATATTTTTTGAAAATACGGATGAGATCAGCAGATATTTCCATAATGTTTAAGAGGATCGCTTCATGTTAGAAACTAAAAATCCAGAAATTGATTTGGTCCAGTTGCTGGAAAAAGTAGGCTTAGAATTAAAACTGCAACAAAAAAATATGGCCGAGGGGCGGAACCGGGTTATGCCTGAGGACCTGGCGATTAATGATCCTTACGCCTGGAGCCAGCTGGCCACGACATTGCAAGTAGCCGAGCAGAATGTCAATGCCGGGGCGGAGGTTACCTCCATGCTCCATTACCATGGCCTGATGCGGAAAATGGCCAGATTTCTCGGTAAAATAACTGTTTTCCTCGGCCGGGTCATCACCATTCCCCAGAGAAATTTCAATAGTGCTATCCTGCATAGCTTCCGTGTCATCCTGGATGGCATCCGGGATATGAATCGCAATACGGCTCATCTTGAGAGACAGATTAGATTGGTCGATGAAAAGCTGGAAAAGAAAGCAGTGGTCATCGAATATTTGAAAACCGGACTTATTACCCAGGAACGGCGGGTGGCCATACTGCTGGAAGAACTGCGTAAGCAGGTAAATGCCGCCGCTGGTAATCAGGAAAAGCTGGCCCTGCAGCTGACTGGACCTGATATCCTGGATCCCCTCTATCTGGCCTTTGAAAATCAATTTCGAGGGAGCCGGGAAGAAATCCGGGAAAGATTGCTCGAATATGTCCCGCGGATGCGGGCGGCCGGAGCAGGCACTCCAGGACGTGAAATTCTCGATATCGGCTGTGGGCGGGGCGAATGGCTGGAAATCATGGCGGATGAAAAATTACTGGCCAGAGGCCTGGATTTAAATCAGGTCCTGGTGCAGCAGTGTCGTGACAAAGGCTTTGAGGTTATAGAAAATAATGCCCTCAGTTATCTGCGGTCTCTGCCGGACAATAGTCTGGGGGCCATCACCGCCTTTCATCTGATCGAACATCTTGATTTTGATGATCGCGTTGCCCTTTTTGATGAGAGTGTCCGAGTCTTAAAATCAGGTGGGGTGGCTCTGTTTGAAACACCTAATCCCCGAAATTTACTGGTCGGGGCCTGTAATTTCTGGGCCGATCCGACTCATATTCGGCCTCTTTATCCGGAAACCCACCACTTTCTGATGGAATACCGGGGCTTTTGTAAGGTTGAGCTGCTTTTCCTGCATCCCCATGAACAGGAGCAACGTCTGCCCGAGCACGAGGCGCCACAACTGGCGGCCAAGTTGAATGAGGTCCTGTCCTGTGCCCGGGATTATACAGTTGTCGGATATAAGGCATAAGGCATGAACACTGTTGCCTTTGTCATGCCCTGGTTTGGGGCGCATCTGAAAGGCGGGGCCGAACAGCTTGCCTGGCAGGTCGCCAATCGGCTGGCCAAAAGAGGATACAAGATTGAAGTCCTCACTACCTGCTGCTCTTCCTTTCTCGAGAATTGGTCCACCAATCATCTGCCTGCCGGTGTCGAGATGGTGGATGGCCTGACCGTCCGTAGATTCAAGGTTGATAAACGCCATGACGGCCGGTTTAATCATGCCAATACCTTTGCCCTGGCCATTCCTCCCCAGCAATTACAGGCAGGGATCAATCCCTTTACTTTTGGCACAGACGAACTCTTTGTGACTGAAAATATCAATTCGCTCGCCCTGGAGCGCTATCTGAAGCGTAAGAAAAACAAATATCACGCTTTTGTTTTTCTGCCCTATCTGTATGGGGTCATCCTCAATGGCCTGCCTCACGTTGCTGACAAATCCTGGCTGCAGCCTTGCCTGCATGATGAGGTCTATGCCTATCTGCCGCAAGTTGAAACTATTATGCGCAGTTGTCATGGCCTTCTTTACAACTCGCTTGGTGAAGAGCGTCTGGCCCAAAATTTATTCGGACCTGGTATTATCAGAAAAGGTGAGGTGGTCGGCGTCGGGGTGGAAAGTTTTGATCGCCAACAGCAGGACCTGCCGCAGCGAGTAGCCGGCTTCGATCTTGATCAAGAAAAATATGTGTTGTGTCTCGGTCGGCGCGATAAAACCAAAAATACCGTTCTGCTGGTTGAGGCCTATCAGCAATATCGTACCAGTCACCCGGAGAGCACCCTCAAGCTGATTATCGCCGGCCCCGGTGGCGAACAATTCGGCGTCCGGGTAGCGGGCGTATCTGATCTGGGCCTGGTATCCGAGCAGGATAAAGAGGCGCTTCTGGCCGGCTGTACGGCCCTGTTTCAGCCCAGCCGGAATGAAAGTTATTCGCGGGTCATCATGGAGGCCTGGTTCTACAATAGACCGGTGGCTGCCCATGGTGAATGTCTGGCCACGGCCATGGCAGTTGAGGCGGCCGGTGGTGGCTTGCTGGCCACGAGCTGTGACGATTGGGCCCAGCTCTTCCATCAGTTCAATACCATGCCAGAGGATGACTTAGCGGCGTTGGGCCGGAAAGGCCGGGAGTATGCCCTCCAGTATGCCGAATGGAATGCGGTCATTGATCGTTATGAGACCATACTGGGCCTGAAAGCCTTGACCATCTCACCGGCAGAAGTACCCCGGACAGCTCTGCGGACGATCCATCAGTTGACTCCTGGTTTCGCCTACGGCGATGCGATCAGTAACCAGACCATGGTTATTCGCGACCTCCTTAAAAATAAGGGTTATAAATCAGAGATTTTTACCGAACAGATCGATCCCTCAATGACCCATGAGGCCCGGCTATTTAAGAATGGTAAGGGCATAAAGCCCAATGCCGGGCTGATCTATCATCATTCCATCGGGGCTGGCCTTACTGATTTTGTCATTAATCATCCGGGGCCTAAAGGACTTATCTATCATAATATAACACCCCCAGAGTTTGCCCGTGATGCGGACCCGGAGCTGAAGGAAAAATTGGAACAGGGACTGCAGGACTTAAGCAGACTGGCCCCTCATTTTCCGGTCAATGCCGGAGTTTCCCGATTTAACAGTCATGATCTGGAAAAAAGTGGTTTTTTGTCCCCCTCCGTAGTGCCGATCTGTATTGCCCCGGAAAAATGGAATCTGCCGGCTGAACCCAATATGCTGATGAGATTGCGTGACGGTAAAGACAATATCCTGTTTGTCGGCCGCCTGGCGGCCAATAAATGTCAGCATGATCTGATTGACGCCTTTGCTGCTTATCTTGGCCTGTATGGTAACTGCCGGCTGATCCTGGTGGGCGGCTTTATGGAAGAGGAAAACTATTATAAATCATTAAAAGAGCAGATCCGGGACCGAGGGCTGGAAGGTGACGTGCTTTTTACCGGCAAGGTTACTGACAGCATTCTTCATTCCTGTTATCGAAGCGCCCATCTGTTCTGGTCCATGAGTGAGCATGAGGGCTTTGGGGTGCCTCTTATTGAAGCCATGTGGTTTGATATCCCGGTGTTGGCCTATAAGAGCTCTGCTGTGCCGGAAACACTGGGGGAAGGCGGCCTGCTGTTCACCGACAAACAGGATCGCAACCAACTGGCTGCCGTCGCCAGACTACTTATGCATGACCCTGAAGTGCGCAGTAAAATACTCTCCGGCCAGCAACGCCGCAGACAGGTATTTTTGCCGGAGTCGATTCAAGTGACATTGGAACAATTTATTCGAGGGATGGAATGTCTCGCAAAACAGTAGAGATATGTCTGGTGGCTTTGGGGATGCTCGTCCTGGCGATCATTTCTACCTATCCGCTGATACAATATTTTGATTACGCCATTCCTTATGCGGCTTTTGGCGGCCCTTTGGGCTGGAATCGAACGGGGGATATGCTGCAGCTGCTGTACTGGTTCTGGTTGGTGAAAGAAAATTTTACCGGCGCGGTTCCTTTTGACAGCAACCCGTATGAATTCAATATGCTGATGGCCCCCGATAGTTCCGGGCTCAATAGCATTCCGCTGGCCTTCCTCTATATGCTCTTCAGTCCTTTGGGGGATGCGGCGGCCTATAATTGCACGATTCTTAGTTCATATGTGCTGGCAGGCGTCTTTATGTATCTCCTGGCTCGGCTGTATAGCGGCAGCCGGATAGGGGCTCTTTTTGCTGCCATTATCTTTACCTTTGCCCCCAGCCGTATTCATGGCGTGGCCTCAGGACACGGCTATGGTTTTCTGTTTTTTCTCTATCCTTTTGTCCTTTATTATCTGGAAACAGCGATCCGGTCGCAAAAAATGCGGTACGGACTCTTGGCAGGTATTGGCTTAATCTGTCTGGCCATGCTCGAGCCCCATCTCATTTATTATCTTTGTGTATTCCTGGCTGTGTTTATTCCTGTTCGTCTTGTGGCCCAATTTCCTGTCCATGAAAAAAATATTCCTGCAAAAATTGGCAAGTCATTAAACTCCTGGTCTTTATCCCGCTCATTCTTAATTATCTGGGGTTCCGGTCTAGCGGCTGTATTATATGCCCAGATACTCTTTGTCTGTCGTGATCAGGACCCATTTTTTACCCCTTTTTCCTGGTGGGTATTCGGCCTTTATCCATTTATTGTAGTGTTACTTGCCATGAGCCTGGCGGCTATTTATGAACGGATATCTCCTTTAAATTTTCGTCAAGGTCTGGCTGTGGAGGCCGGCTCGTTAATGCCGCTTTATTCCCTTCTTCTGCTGTCCGGGTTGACCTGTGTTTACCGACCGGTCAGTACGACAATTGTTGTGACTGTTCTTTTGGCTCTGATTATTACGGCAAAACTGATTTTACTAAAATATCATCTCTTTTCCATAGTGCGGACACTGGGGCAGGGACTGTTCTTGACAAGAAATACAATACTTGCAGTTATTCCTTTAATCCTGTCTATTGGTCTGATTGTTGCCTGGATCATGGCCAGTAAGATCAATCAGGTTTCCTCTACCATAGTTGGGGGTGGCCGGACCTTACGGGATGTGGAATTATTTACTTCTCGTATCCCTGATCTTTTTACTTCCACAAGCTATGTATATTTAGGACTAATCCCGGCTCTGCTCATTTTGTATCTTTTTATCCGTATTATTTATTTTATCGCCTTGGTCGGGGACCAGGAAAAGATCGATGAGGAGGCGCCGTTGCTGCGTCTTTTTTATATTAGTGTGGCCTTTTGCAGCTATGTGCTGGCT
>DIKT01000001.1 GCA_002424635.1 Desulfobulbaceae bacterium UBA5611 | reverse complement strand
CGGTAAAGAAAGAATTGATGGCCTTACGGGTAATGATGCCAATAAAGTATCGACTGATATAGGCGCAGAGGAAGGTGTTGGCGATGACCGGCAGGTAAGGAATGGATCCGAACATAATTTTTATGAGCAAGCCAGGTGATTTAAGGACAAAGGGCATCACATAAAATTCCACCGCCGGCAGGAGCAGGAGCAGAAAGATTCCCTCGGCCAGACCACTCTTAGCTCCGATATTGAAAAATCCCAAAGAACCTTCCAAGGTCAGAAACTCTGCGGGTAGTTCCTGACCCATTTTTTCAATCATATAAAACTGCTGAATCTCCGAGATTACACTGAGGATACTCTTTGGTTTTTCAACTGGGCCGGAGCTTGTATTGATAAATGTGGAATTGGGGCTATATGATCCGCCTTTACCGCCGCTGCTACTGCCGCTATTACTACTGCCGGAATTACCGCCCTTATAGCCACTAAAGCCACTGCTGTTTATGCTGTTGCTCATGCCTGTTTCTCTTCGTGAACTGATTCCACAGATACCACGTCCAGGAGGATACCGGATTTGGCATCTTCCATAACGGCAATAGAGTCAAACGCCTCGGCATGACAAGGCGTGTAATAGCCATTCATGGTTACACCTGATTTCATGGTTACGGTGAAATATGCTCCAAAATAATTGTTTTGCAGAAGTCCATTGGCAATGACATCCTCCTGCCGTAGTCGATGAACGATGGACAACAAGACCTCCCGCATTTCTTCCTTTTCCATAGAGACCACATCCAACACTCCCGCTTGTTCCGCTTGTTTCTTGGCAATCACTTCCAGTATCTTTGGCATAAAATAGACAAAACCATTCGGCATGGAAAATGCCTGGAACCTTCGCCCCTCTAATCGATTGATATAGGGTTGCATATCTTTGAGTAAGGCATGGGTGTTAAGCCATGCCAGGTTGATGAGTTTTGGGACTGCCACCTTCTTCTTTGCCTCCGGCTTTTCATCAAATATGCCGTCTTGCGCCTTTGCTTCATTGTGCCATTTTGGAGGCTCCTCTAACGGTTGGAGTCGCTCTTGCGCCTGTTCTATTTCCCGTTGCCGTGCAAGTTGATCTGCCCGTTTCAATGTCTTGCCCAGCAGCTCTTGAGGCTGTTTGTGGTGGAACTTTACGGCCTGTAAGATCTCCTCTTTTAGAGGGAGCTGTTTGAATGATTGAAGTCCGACCAGAATCCGACCAGCGGCTAAGGGGTGTTCGCCCAGGCTGTACAAATGACCACGGATAGATGGCAATTTCCCCAGATCATGGGACAAGGCCGCAATGATGGTATCCGGCATAAGAAAGCCGGTTTCAGATGCTTGTAGCAGACAGATAACCTGCTCAGCCACATTCAGAGAATGGTCGATCAAATTTGTTTGACCAAGCAGGGTGTAGGTGTTGGAATCCCAGGAGGCTTCAACATCACGACCGACATTGACTACGGATGAACATTGGCCTTCCGTATCCAGCAAAGATAAAAGATCACGGCAGACTGCTTGCTGCAGGCTGGCATGGCGTAATGGTTTAATACGTTTGTTGTAAAATTCCTGGATCCGTACATTCTGAAATTCGATGGACAATTCTTCAACTATCTCTGGCACATGCTCATCCCGCCAGAGAGGAGCCAGATCGGCTATATTGACTTTCCCGTTTTTAATCCACATCTGAGATAGGTCCTGTAACAGGACTTCTGCTTTGGATATAGCAGTTTTTTTCTCCGTCCTTATGAGAACCAGCCATATAGTTCCTGCAAATAACAAAATCCCAAGGCCAAGGATGATATTGATCTGTATAACAGTCATCCGGCCTCCCTCTCTTCTTCGTCTGCCAGATCTTCCTGATAATCTTCCCATTGTGGTCTGATTTCAGGAAAGATCACCTTGATATTGGCAGCGGAAACATCCGTCGTGATGCCCCGATAAATTCCTGAATAGGTGGTCATGAAGAACTGGCGGGGAGCCAGGTTGAGCACTTCGGTGTGTTTGACCCGCACATCTTCGGTCTCTCTGATGGCAAGCCCTCCTCCTAAAGAAATAACCGGACTGAAAACCCGTTTTTCTCCAAGATGATCGGAAATATAGGTTGCGGTCTTGGCATCCGGCACCCGCATAAACAACTTGGTATTGCAGTTATCCAGGATGGTATTGGCTCGATCTTGACCAATCTCGGCATAGAGTTGACTCACTGACTGGCAATAGCCATGGATATAGACCCCAGCACCGCCAGCCTTAGCAAAGAGCTCTTCTATCCCTTCATATAAAACAGATTGGGCCTCGTCGATATGCAGGGCCAGAGACGGAAATATCTTTTTATCACTCGAATACCTGCGACCAACAAAAGCCTGAATATTTGAAACAATGACCTTTCCAGCGGTATAGGCGGCCCGTTTGGTGAGCAAAGAGCCAAGCTGGACGATCATGATAACCCCCTTGTTTTGCTCCAGTCGAGCGATAAAACGGTTCTCATTGGCCTGGCCAAGAATCTGGCCCACATTGCCACTGGTCAGTTCCGTCAGCGCTACCCTGAGCGAGCTTGCAACCTTGGAATGGTAGTCGGCTTGAGAAGCGATTATCCGTTGTAAGTCCATCGTAAGCTGCTGGGCCTGCAGCGTTTTAATCCCTGCGATCTTATCTTTGAGCTTCTCCAGGTCAGAATGGCTGATATTGTTTTTGACATCGTTGAGATTGAAATCCGGCTTTTTATTATTGGCTTCAGCCAGCATAATAAGGGCCTGTACCACCACCAGACTGATCTCGTAGGCGACAGAGAAGAAATAAGGCTCCCTTCCTACTGCAACGCCTGCGGTAATATGGGCCACCATTTCCTCGATCATATAATAATGAGAAAGGGGGTTGAAAACTGCACTGTATTGAGGAAAGACAGGGGTGATCAGCATTAAATCCTCTTGCCGGCCAGTATCAAAAGCCACCTGTACTATTTTGGAGAACAGTTCGTTGTCACCTTTGGGGTCGATGGCTACCACTGAATACCCCTTGCGAATGTCCTGTTCGATGACACCTTCCATTGTGCGGGTTTTGCCCACCCTCGTTGTCCCGAAACACCAGAAATGCCCTTTGCGGTCACTATCAGGAAATCCAAGCGATATTATCTTGTCTGGATGGTCCAGGTGAAAGCCATCGCCTATTTGGGTATAGGGTTCTTTGAGCTGTCTGTTTCTCCAGATCAAGACTCTTCTCCGACCGTGACCTGGATATGCTCATGCAACTCCCTGGATGCAGTCAAGATGATCTGCTTGGGTAAAAACCCGCTGGCCTCAACAAAACTTTTATGGCCGACATACCGCTTGGCGCAATACAGATGAACCTGGGCGGTAGTGCCAAGCTGCTCTTTTAGCAAGGTGGTCACCAGATTTTTTGAAACGCGATCAACGACCACCTTGACCCGTGTGATCCCATGCAATTTTACAGAGTCAACCCGTCGCAAATGAAATGCTCGTCTTTGGCCAACGGCCAACGTATTCCGTTCATGCACGCCAATTCGATTCAATGGGCACTCGGCTATGATTGCCTGGTCCTTTTCAAGCTCAATTTCCACCAGGAAGCCATCATTATTTTTACGGATAATTTCACCCCAGCGCAGCTCATGCTCCAATCGTTTATAATGAGTCACCTCATTGAGACAAGCGGCCTGGGTAAGATTCTGGTCAAGGATTCTACGGATAGTGTTCCAACCCCGCATGGAGACAAGCTCAAGCTGATTTTGCAAAGGAATACCGGACTGCTTGGCATAGTGCAGTGCTTGCAGGTAGTCGTCACCAAACAGGACAACCGTACCGGTCCCATACCAGCGAGACAGCATAGCCGAAAAGGTCTTCTCAATTTCGGCCACAACCTGACCTCGGCTCAAGCCGTATTTATCGACAAAAGAATTGATGATTTCGTTGTAATGGGTCTGCATATTTGCCGGATGTTATTTTTCCCTCCTATTATCTCTTTCCGGCCATGCAACGGTTTTTGAGCAATTATTTTCATTTTTCCCTGTTTTTATAAAAAAAAGTTAAATTTGCCCCAAGAAATAATATAATAAATTATTATTTAATAATAAAAAACATGGGGAATGATATAGAGAGACATTGAAAAGAGGTGCCTGTGGTCAAGATATTGGGTGTATTAATTTGGAAGTATCTTCAGTTATGGTCGCATCTAGAGAAGATCAGGAATAGTCTCTTGACCACTTGGTCTACCCTTTAACATTGGCAACACGAACCTTCAGTCTCCGGAATACGCGCACGATATGGTGTGGTATCAACCATTGCGCCTTGAAGCCCTACCAGAGGACGGTAAACGAGAAAAGGATCTCCCCGCTCGATTAGAAGAAATTATCAAAAAGTAGAAAACGTCCCTTGTTCTCCGGAATGGAGAGCATTTGCGGCGGTTAAGGCTGC
>DIKT01000002.1 GCA_002424635.1 Desulfobulbaceae bacterium UBA5611 | reverse complement strand
GTTTCTTTTACGGCCCCTTATGCCGCTTCCAAGAAACAGCCAATCTCTTCCGGCTGTTTCTATTGGAGTGGCGTCTGGCAGATAACAGACGCAGATACAAAAAAGCATTTTTTTCTTGCTCTTTGAGCGGAGTCTAGATTAGGGACATTCAAACAGAGTCAAATTAAAACCTCATTATTAACAAAGATACAAATGATATCCCATGGCTGATTATTCGAAACTTGATTGTCCCGAGGTCCTCTCGCATATTTTTTATCCTCAACAGGAGAAACAAACACCGCTGCCGCCTGGGGCCATCGATCTACAGGTGGAAATGGAGCCGGGGGTATCAATCGGCTGTCGATTTTATCTTATTGACCATGCCGCCCCTTCCATCCTATTTTTCCATGGCAACGGTGAGACCGTAGGCGATTATGATGATATTGGTCCACTTTATAATGAAGTAGGGCTAAATCTACTGATGACGGATTATCGCGGTTACGGCTGGAGTAATGGTCAGCCAAGCGTCACCACCATGTTCAGTGATGGGGAACTGCTCTTCCAGGCGGCCATCAAATGGCTGGCAGAAAATAATTACAGCGGCGCCCTCTTCCTGATGGGCCGATCATTGGGGTCGGCCTGTGCCATTGATCTGGCCGAAAAATTCCCGGATGATATTAAGGGCTTGATTATTGAAAGCGGTTTTGCTGACACCCTGCCCTTGGCTCGTGCCTTGGGACTTGATTTTACTGATTCTGACATTGTCGAAGAAGAATGCTTTAATAATAGCGCTAAAATCGCCCATGTTACCAAGCCAACTTATATCCTACATGGCGCCAGAGATCTGCTAATTCCTGCAGCTGAGGCAGAGAAACTCCAGTCTTATTCCGGGGCTAAAAGCAAAGAATTCCAGGTGGTGCCGGGGGCTGATCATAACTCGCTCATAGCGGTGGCCGGTAGACTATATTTTCAGGCTATCAAACAGTTCATTGATAAGGTTACCGGTACTACTACCTGGCGGAAAAGGCGAAAAAGCAGCAACAATAACAAATAACCAGGACTAAAAAATAGCCAACTGTGCTGTTGGTACACTCCGACCTATGTTAAATTATCTCACTAACCGCTCCCTGATGCTGCTGGGACTGCTCTTTTACTGCAGTATAAGCAGCTGCAGTCCTGATTTCCGAGACTATCTCGCGACCACAAAAATAACAGACGAACAGATGCCACCGGAGCCAGCCCCCGCCCTCAACCATGTCATACAGCCTGAACCTCTGGCAGACCCGGAAATTGCACCCTCGGCTACAGTATTACGTGTAGGCTATTCTCATGATGTTCCACCTTATATTTACAAAAAAGATAAAAAAATTCAGGGTATAGAAGAAGATTTGGCCCAGCAATTCGGCAAATTCTCCGGCAAGGAAGTACTGTTTGTCAAAGTACCTGAAAAAAGGGCGACCGAAGCCCTGGAGAAAGGGCTTATCGATATTATTCTGCCGGGCAGGAAAATCATAAAACGTAACAATGCTCCAATTACTTTCAGTGATCCTTACCTGCGAGCCGGACAGATCCTGCTTGTTAGATCACAGGACATAGCTATTTTTTCTAATGGCATCTATAGCCTGGATGGTTCCGGTTTTACTTTTGGTGTTATCAAGGCCAGTAGTGGTGAGCAATTTATGACCAAGAGTATAAGAAATGTGAAGATTATCCCCTTTGAGACTGTGGACGCTGCTATTGTGGCCTTAAAGACCAAACATATTGACCTCTTCCTGCATGACGCGCCCACCATCTGTCATTTTGCTGTTCTCAATAAAGCGGCCGGTCTTACCCCTATTCTCAACTTGGTGACGGAAGAATATATAGGCTGGGAGATGAGAACAACAGATACGGAACTACAGCACCAGACCAATCTTTTCATTCAACAAAGCAAGGCCGACGGTCGGTTACAAAAGACCATCAAGCAATGGCTCCCCAACCTCTAAAAATAATGACGGTAGAATTTCCTATGAATAAAGAACAAAAGCGGAGTGATTATTTGTCCTGGGATGAGTACTTCATGGCCATCGCCCTGTTATCAGCCCAGCGCAGTAAAGATCCCAGTACCCAGGTAGGTGCCTGTGTCGCTAATGAACAGAACAAGATTGTCGGGGTCGGCTATAACGGCTTTCCATGGGGTTGCTCCGATGATAAATTACCATGGGCACGAGAAGGCACCCTGCTGGATACCAAATATCCTTATGTCTGCCATGCCGAGGTCAATGCCGTACTTAACTCCATTACCTATAATCTCAGTAATTGCCGGATCTATGTGGGACTTTTCCCCTGTAATGAATGTACCAAGGTGATAATTCAGGCGGGGATTAAAGAAATTATCTTTATGTCGGATAAATACAAGGCAACAGATTCGGTGCGGGCCTCAAAAATAATGCTCGATCATGCCGGTATCAAATATCGGCAGTTTATCAGCCGGCGCGCAACAATCACTCTTGATCTGGCACACCTGCCGCCCATCAGTGATGAATGTTGCTGACGACTTTGTCAATGTTCATAACCCTGAAAGGTTATATCACAGCGACTGCTATCACTTTTTTCTAAAATCACTCCATGGCCGGTGGTAATAGTGCCAACATGATAAATCCGGTGGTTAAGCTCCGTCAGCAGCCTTGCTTCCAGCTCGGCTTCCCGGCCGGGATGGACGGTAAACAGCAGCTGATAATCCTCGCCCCCTTTAAGGACCAAATCGAGTTTTTCTTTCTGCAGAAAGAGAGCAGCGCTGTCAATGACCGATAAGGAAGGCAGCTGTTGTTCATAGATGACACTGCCGGTGCCGCTTGCCAGACAGATATGGGCCAGATCTGTTGCCAGGCCATCGGAAATATCCTGCATGGAGCTCACGCAACCACTCGAGCCCAGGAACTGCCCCAGTTTAACCGCTGGTAGCGGATTCAAATGAGCATTCAGCAAATCCTGCCATTGAGACCACTGAACCGGATCCGTTCCTTCCAGCTTTGCTTTCTGAAATAAGGCCAGTCCGGCAGCAGCCGAACCAAGCGGGCCGCTGACATAGATGCTATCTCCGGCCGCAGCCCCAGCGCGATACATGATTTGCTCAGGCGGCGCCTCTCCGAGCACTGTGACCGTAATCACCAGTTCCCGGCCCCGCACCGTATCCCCGCCAATGATGATACAGCCATATTCTGCCAGCAAAGCTGTTACTCCGGATAACCAGCCTTGCAACCATACTTCCTCCAGATCCGGTGGCAGGCAAAGGGCGAGCATCACAAAACGGGGGCGTCCTCCCATCGCGGCAATATCACTGAAATTGACGGCGATGCACTTGCGACCGAGCAGTTCAGGGGAATGCCAGGCTCGGTCAAAATGCACTAAATCGACCAAGGTATCAGTGGTTATCAGCCACTGTCCTGTCGCTGCAGTGCCAAAGACGGCGCAATCATCCCCAATGCCCTTTATAAGATCAGGGGCCGCAGCGACAGTGGTGCCTCTGATTAAATTAATCAGGGCTCGTTCAGACAAGGAAGTCATTATTTGACGCGTTTGAGAAACGATGGTTTCTTGGCAGGCGCTGGTGATTCGGATGTCTGTGCCGACGAGCCGTCTGCCGGCGGCAGAGCAATGGTGCCCAGATCAACCGCCTTGATAAAGCGCTCTTCTCCACCCATGGTGAATACTTCCTGCCCGGTCAACTGGGGCATGCGCAATGTCCAGGTCATTTCTTGCGGCGGGATTGACAATAAAATCAGAGTGACATGCCACCATTCATTTTTACGGCTGGTATCCCGTGTAATATCAGTGACCAGGGCATAAGAGACCATGATCTGTGGTTCCTTGGCCACGATCAGGATCAGATCACCGATTTGGGTACTATCCTTGAACTTGACTACTCTGCTTAATTCTGAGATTAATTTTTCCATATAGCGTTTATGCTTATAAAACTACTTAGCCAGAATCATATTAGATTCCAGAATAATGGCATCATCCTGGATTGTAGTCCGGCCGCCCATTACATCATACATGGCCAGGACATCGAGCAGGGGCAGGAGCAGTTCCTCCAATAATACTGTAGATTTTAAGGCGCTTTCACGATCCTGCATGGAGAGCATAACTCCACCCCAGCTGGCCAGTTCCTTCAGCATTTGTAATAGCGAAGAAAAGCGGAGAAAGCTGACCGAACTATTAACCCCGCTCAGCCCTTGATGCAAGCCATCATTTATCTGCTGGAAACTGCTGTCATTGATCAAGGCACCCCTAAAACCGCCAGCTTTAGCGCCAGTTGCCCCAGGCTGCTCCTGATAACCGACCGGACTGTCAATAATCTCTTTGATCAGATTCGTTGTGCTGGCCATAATCAGATAACCCTGATGGAGGGCATAAACCGGCTGCAGGCCTGGATGCAGGGATACTCCCCATGATACCAGCTTGATCCCTTTATATTCTTCGCTTTCAGTAGGAATATTAGCTTGGAGCAGCAGAGGCTCAACCATCTTTTCAAATTCGTCCTTTTTCTCGATCTTCACAAAGAGAGCCCCGTTCGGCAACGGGATAAAGCCATCGGTGGCAATATCTTTAAGCAAGAGGACAGCTTCAGAACCAAACATCGTCAACAGTTGCGATAATTCAATGCCGGTGCTTAATTTTACATTCTGCTCCAAGGCCTCAATTGATTCTGTATTGCCTTGCATCTCTCTTATGAAAATCTCCCAGAATGTCTGCATATCAAAGGTATTGGTCCAATAATAGCCCAGGATATCAGCAGGAATCATGGTAAGTGTTTTATTGTCTACCGGTGACACTGCACACATCCTGGCCACCAGCGGATCCAGCTGTTCTTTGCTAAACAGGACCACAGCCTTATCCCGGACTGCATTTTTCTCTTTCCAGGCCCCGAAAGCCAACCCCTCCCAACCCTTCCACTGGTCAATGGTCTTCTGGATATCTTCCTTCTGATCCTGTTCAAGATCCTCGGTCCAGCGATTGGCCTGGCTGTAAAGGGCAGGTATAGAGATATAGGTAAAAAGTTTTGCCTCAACAAACTCAGCACGCAAACGCATATATTCATGATTCTGGGCCAGACTATTCTGCTTACTGTCATAACGATCCAGACTTTCCTTGATCAGTTGCTCGTTAAAGGCGGCGATGACATAGCCCTCAATTGTGGCCACGGTTACCGTCATTCCTTCTTCTACAAGAAATTGTCTCAGATTATATCTCCCATGCTGGATGCTTGTCTGTTCAAGCTGTTTGGTAAAAAGAGAACTCAGCAATTCAAGGATGTCGGTATTATGTCTGGGTTTGCTGATAAAAAGCAAACTGTTGGCCGTCATTTTTTCAGGGACATTGAGTGCCGCTGCAGGAAAGGGTACCAAGGCAAGTGTGAACTCTCGGCCCAGAAATTCATTAAAGACCGGACTGCCCACAAATTCAGCCAATTGGTGCTTGATATCCTTAATTGTCTCGATTTCTGCCGGGTCCAGCTCCAGGCTTGTGGCAATTTTTACATAATCAATACCGGCCAAGGTGCTACCAAAGCGGGAGACCTTAAAATCATCATATAATTCTCCAAGATCCCGCTGTTCTATAGCGACCAGGATATCACCGGGCAAGAAATCGGCCGCTGTAATCTTGGCCGTCTGTACTATAACCAGAAAATAGAGCGCAACCGCTAGAATGCCGGTTACCCCTAATATTGCTCCTGTTTTTTTCATTATTTCCTCAATTATCTTTATTTTGTCGGCTGTCATTTTGGGCCAGGATCCATTGTACCGCAGCAGCCAGATCAACCCCGACAAAAGAGGGCTGCACCTCCTGGCCTGGGCCGATATATTGGGCATCACCCCGGCCATAACCGGTCAGTACTAACACCGGCGTCGCATGGCAGGCCACCGCACTCTTGAGATCTGACCAGCGGTCACCGACTACAAACGAACGGCTCAGATCAAGATCCATCTCTGCCGCCGCCTGGATAAATAGACCAGTCTTGGGTTTGCGACAATTACAGGCCAGCCGATACTGTTCTTTTTGTGCTTCAGGATGATGGGGACAGATATAAATATTATCAACATGTGCCCCCTGTTCTGCCAAAAGCTGTTTCATTTTTTCATGAACGTCTACCAGCAGCTCCTCGGGGAAATAGCCACGGGCCAGGCCTGACTGGTTGGTCACCACCACAACCGGAATATGGGCCTCATTTAACTTTTTGATGGCCGCGGCCACTCCCGGCAACAGCTGAAAGCGGCTGATATGATTAATATAGCCCATCTGCTCATTAATGGTACCATCGCGATCAAGAAAAACGGCGGGTCGCAAAGTATTCTTGAGTGGAGATTGATCCTGGGCCATCAGCGTCCGACTCCTGACCCGAGAGACTGCTGCAAGCCGCCATCAAGCATCTTGGCCACCTCAAGATATATGGCCTGACTGCTGATCTCCTCCAGGCAGTGCAGATGCTTTTGAGGACATTCTGCTTGCAGACAAGGGCTGCAAGCCATTACTTGGCGAATCACTTTTGACCGCTCTGAAAATGGGCCGGTCGCAATATGATCGGTTGAGCCAAAGATGGCAATGGTGGGCGTTTCAAGACCGGCTGCCACATGCATAAGTCCGGAATCGTTGGTCACAAAAACATGACAACATTGAATCAGGGCCATCACCTGTTGGAGGCTGGTCTTGGCCGTCATATCAATAACATGAAAATGGGTGCGCGCTGAATACTCTTTAATCACCCGAGCAGCATCAGTATCATCCTTGGTGCCAAAAACAAGGATCAGACAGCCCTTCTCCCCATAATGATGGGCGATGAGGGCCGCTAATTGGCCAAACTTCTCGGCGGGCCAGCGTTTGGCCGGACCATAAGCAGCCCCGGGATTAAAGCCGATTATGGGCAAATCTGTGACCATTTTATCTTCAATATCAGTAGACTGGTCATCAGCATAGGTCTTCCCGTCTTGCGTGGAGAATGGTCGCTGCTCTTTCAAACATTCAATATAGCCTTTGGCCCAGCCGGTCAATTCCTCCGACAGGGGCAGCCGTAATTTATCCGGTCCGAGATCAAGGCCCAGCCCTGCCAGCATCATCTGATAGTAATGGACCTGATGCCTGGCGCGAATTTCAGGGGTCAGCTCAACTCCATGGCTCAGGAGTAAACCGCGGCCATCACGTTTATAGCCCGCCCTTAGTGGAATACCGGCCATCCAAGCAAGAAAAGCGGCCTCAAAGGCATTCTGCAATAAGATGGCGGCATCAAAGTGATACTGCTTTAAATGATGGGCCAGTTTCAACACCCCTTTGATCCGACCGGGAAAGAGGTCCTTTTTATCATAAACCAGTATCTTATCCACATCCGGGCTCAAACGAAAGATATCCGCCACCCAGGGCATGGCCAGCATAGTAATCTCCGCCTTGGGGAAATTTTCCCTGATGGTATGAACGGCCGGCGTGGTCATCACCGCATCTCCGATCCAGTTGGTAGAGCGGATCAGGATCTTTTCCGGATTCATCTGCTGTAAAGTAGCTTTGCCTGCCAAATCAAACCTCTCCTGCTACATATAAGAAACCCGGATACTTTTTGTTGAGGACAATCCGGTGGAGCTGCATCGTTATCCCCTATTGGTTTAGTGTCTTATAAATGCCAGGTCTCTAAATATTTATTTTATGCCTGAACAATCAGCTCAGCCAGTTGCGCTTTAGCAAAATCAATGGAGGGGTCAAGGGCCAGGGCCAGATTGAAAAAATGAACCGCCTCATTCTGCTTGTCGATCTTACGATAATTAACGCCTAAATTGGCATAGTCCATCGCTGAGACAGGATTTAGTTCAACCGCCCTATGAAAATGAATAATGGCCTGATGATAATTTTCCTTTTTATAGTAACAGACACCGAGCATATTGTGAAGATCCGGCCGTTCGTCATCCTCGACCCGACCCAGATTAAGGGTCTCTATGGCTTCATTATAACGACCCAGATCTTTCAGGCAATTACCCATATAGGAATATATATAGGGCAGATCCTCCTGTTCAGGGCATAAGTCCAAGGCACGGTTAAAGGCCTCCAGAGCGGCTTCATGCTGTCCGTTACTATAGAGATTACGACCGCGATAAAAGGCCAGATAATAGGCATTGGGGAGCAGCTGCTCCATTTGGACCAGTTTGTCCTCAAGCTGATTACTATCATCAACAAGCTCTACCAGAAGCTTGGCGGCAAATAGTCCCACATCCTGAATCATAGAGCGTTCACGGAAATGGGCACCGGGGATAATAGTATAAAGAGCAGGAATCTGTAAGGCAGGATGGGTCACATCCAGCATGAACACCTCCAGATCTTTTGTGGCCAGGACGGCAACACAGTTATCCACTTCTGTTTTAATATTATGGTCGGCAAGAGACGGCATCCGGTCGATAGTCGTGGTAAGTGCCGAGTCGGTTATATAGTGAACCTCTGCCATGGATAGCGGTTTGGGCAGTCCTGACGCCACATAATTGGAACCGCTGTTAAAATCACCTGCCAGTTGCGCTACCTCGGTTACCGCCCGGATCAGGGCCTTTTCAGCATCGGGGGTAGTACCGGCAGTAAAGACGATTTCACTGGTGGCAGGAAAGGTAGAGCGGTCGATAGCCAGCGCTCCTACGGTGCTGATTCCAGTATCAAGACTGAAATCATTGAGATACAAATCGATATTATTTCTAGCGAATTTTTCCAGGAGCTCTCTAGCCACCGGATCATTAATTGAAGCCGGATCTATGGCCGGGGTGGCGATTTTTTCATAATTGACCAGGGAACAGACATGGCGCTCCACCACCTCGCAAACACCCTGCAATGCAGCTTCTTCATAGGTATTGCCGGCAGAGGGGCCATTAAACTCGTTAATAGCAAAAAACCAGGAAAAAGGGATCAAGATATCAAGACCGGACGTCAGGCTGGTGGCCCAGGTCCACTGCATGGGAATACCCTGCAGCAGCTCCTCCAGAAAGCCCACATCATAGTGGGTATCATGGACCGACTGGAGCAAACGGGAGGGATCAAGCACTGGATAACCGGCCTCCCGCATCTGCTGATAATCACCGGTAATAAAATTGTCCTTATTGTTCTTAAAGGCAAAAAACGAAAATCGTTCCGCCAACTCCATGCAGGCCGAGGCCTCTGATTGTATTGGTGAGGAACCCTTACCCATCTGTTTTTTGGTACCGGTCAAGGCATGGGCCTCTTCTCCGCAGACACTAAAATAGACCGGAATATCCAGCCGGCCATTATCGATCCGTTTAACTTCTTTAAGAATCTGGATATCAAGATGCTGCAATCTTTGCTTAAAGTTGTTGATGGTAGCTTCCGGGGTGATAGCCTTATCCTGATCAATGGTATAGGTCTTAAAACAATCCTGCAGACGAATTGATTTTTTTTTCATAATTATAACCTTCTATAGTTATTGTTTTTATTAAAACAGGCAGCTGACGCTGTCTTATTTATCCGATAAAATATTCAGACCAACGTAAGGCATCCAGATAATAATTCATAATCTTGGTGCCATCCATATTCAGCTGTGCCATAACTGATTCCAGCTCACGCCATTGTCCGGCCTCATATAATTTAATTAGATGCAGAAATGGAAAAAGGGGCCCGGCGTCATGGACCAAGGCCTGATTAATGTCTTGTGCAACAGGCAGTTGTTTAATCAAAGATTTCATGGGCGCGTCCAGAATGGCATCAAGCAAAGAAAACAGTCCCAGTAAGAAGAACAGCCCATGATCCTGGTGCAGTTCTTTGCCGATCAGCTCCAAAAAACGTGCCCGTACACAAGAAAGACGAATGAGTTCATCCGGTTTGCCCTCAGTTAAAGAACTAGTGGCAATCAGGGAGATAAACATACGTGTTCCGCGTTCTCCCAAAAAAGCAATAGCCTGGCGGATGGAAGAGAGCGGTTGCAGTCGAGAATAAGTGGCTGAATTAAGATATTTGAGCAATTTATAGGAGATAACCGCATCCTGTTTAAGCAGAGATTCCAATTTTTTAATCTGAAACTCAGCCCGATTGACCTCCATGATCAATTGCATATAGATCATCTGCGAAGAAGAGATCTGTTTATTGAGCAAATTTTCAGGTTTGGTAAAAAAAGAGCCCTGAAAATAAACAAAATCCTGATTGTAAGCCCGGTTGTAGTCCGCATAGGTGTCAATCTTGTCAGCAAACAACTTGCATTGATATTTTTTGGCAATACCAACAAGTTCAATAATCTGTTCAGAAGAGTTGTGCAGAAAATCAACCCTGATAATTTTCACAAGTTCCAGTAAGGAAATACTATCTTCAGTATAAACAAACTTGTCGAGGGCCAGCATATACCCATGGTGCACCAGCAAACGACAGGCATCAAGGACCTCTTCATCAGGTCGCACATCATCCAGAAGCATGACGACAGTAGAGCGGGCGGAAAACTTGGCGGGAATTCCTTGCAGCAGCATGTCCCGGCTGAAGTTGACAACGGCTTTGTGTCCGCTGGCCAGCTGTTCAATCCCGACCGTAAAAAAGGATGAGGAAAGCAGCTTGGAGGGTGGTGCCGCTTTATCAATGCCGGGAAAGAGATTGGACGTGCCATTTTTAAATACAAGTTCATAGGCAAAAATATGCCGATGTCTATTGAAGACAGGTAGTCTTGCCATTAATACGTCCATACTTTTCAACTCACTTCAATCAGATAAAATTTTTCGCCCATTGGATTGCGTCCAGATAAAAATCCATAATTTTATGTTCGTCAAGCTCCAACTTTTGCAAAGCCGCATCCAAGCTTTCCCACTCTCCCGCTTCATACAACTGAATCAGCTGCAGATAGGGAAAAAGAATACCGGTCTTAGAAATTAACGCCCCGGAGATATCATCAGAAACACGGAGCTGTTGCATCAATGCCGCCATGGACATATCCAGGATGGCATCAAGCATGGAAAAAAGACCCAGCATGAAAAATATGCTCTCATCCAGTTTGAGCTGCTGCCCAATAAGAGCCAGAAAACGGGCACGGATACATGACGTGCGGATCAGCTCATCCGGCTTATTGGCACTGAGCTTACTCATAACAATCAAGGACACAAAAAGTCGCGTTCCCTTTTCTCCCAAAAAAGCAATAGCCTGACGGATAGAAGAAATTGGCTGCGATCGGGCATAATAAGCGGAATTAAGATATGTCAGCAATTTAAAAGAGATCGAAATATCATTATTCACCAGCTTCTCAATATCGTCTATCTCAAATTCTGTTCGGCTCAACTCCACAACCAATTGCAGCAGGGCCAACTGGGAACAGGCAATATCCTTGTTTTTTAATATTTCCGGCTTGGAAAAAAAATATCCCTGGAAATAAACAAAGCCCATACTGCCGGCCAGGAGAAATTCTTCATTTGTCTCAATTTTTTCGGCAAGCAATTTACAGGAATATTTCTTGAGTACCTGGACCATCTCTGCGATTTCCACTATGGATAAAAGGCCGAAATCAACCTTGATAATCTGAGCGAGTTCAATCAAGGGAATAAGGGCTTTACAATAGACAAAATCATCAAGGGCCAGAACGTAACCCTTATTTACCAAATCACGGCAGGCCGCTATAACCTCTGCAGTTGGCTGCACATTTTCGAGAATCTCCACGACAATATTATCTTTAGGCAAGAGGGCGGGAACACCGCGCACTAGCATTTCGGCGGTGAAGTTGATAAAGGCCTTATGGCCGCTTGCTATTTGTTCAATACCGATCGTAAAAAAAGATGAGGACAACAGGCTGGAAGTAGCTTCGGCCCCATCTACACTAGGAAAGGCATTGACCAAGCCATTCCTGAACAAGAGCTCATAGGCATATATTTTTTGGTGTTTATTAAAGATGGGCTGGCGCGCTACAAAAACGTCCATAATTGGCTCCTGCTTAAGGTTGTAAAGAACTTTCAGTCCGTCAAAAAATCAAAATCCAGCCATCTCTCCTGCCAGGAGCCAAGGCCCAGATCACAAGTAAACAAGCGGGATTCATCGTGTCCAATTGTTAAGTTTATCTTCAGTCTGGTTGCCGGTATAAGCCCACCGGCACGTTCGCACCACTCTAACACAGCAAGGCCCGAAAGTGAGAAATATTCATCCAGCCCCAGATCCTGGATATCAGCAGCACCGGTCAAGCGGTAAAAATCCATATGATAGAGCGGCAGTCGGCCTTGATACTCATGCAGGATGGCAAAGCTGGGACTGGTTACATAATCGTGTGCCGGCACCTCAAGACCTTGGGCAATAGCCTGGGTCAGAGTGGTTTTGCCGGCACCAAGATCGCCATCCAGGCAGATCACATCTCCAGGCCGGGCGGCTTGACCAAGAAGACGGCCAAAGGCCATGGTAGCGGCAAGGGTTGGCAGTCGGATTGTTTTCATAATCGCCACAATTATGGTGTTGGGATTGTTTCTTTCAACCACCAACTCATTAAAAATTGCATATAATCATAATATAATGGCAAGGTCTGCGGTTGTTGGAAAATATTACGATAGGCCAGGCGGTGCCCATCCATATACCAGTTTGGCACCATATAAAAGCCATACCAGAGAATCCGATCCAAGGCTTTGCAGGCAGCGGTTAATTCTTCCTGAGTCTGGGCATAAATGATTTTATCCACCAGGGCATCAACCGCCGGCTCCTTGATGCCGGCCAGATTCTTTGAGCCGGGACTATCCGCGGACGCAGAATGCCAGAAATTACGCTGCTCATTGCCTGGTGACATCGATTGGCCATAGACATGGACAATCATATCGAAATTAAATTTCTGTTCACGTTCAATATAAAGGGCCGGGTCAATAGTGCGATAATCCGCCTTGATACCTAACTTCTTTAAATTACTGACATAAGGGGCCATCACCCGTTCAAAAGAGGGAGAAACCAGCAGGATCTCAAAAACAAAAGATTGACCAGCCTTATCTTTTAAAACACCATCTTGAATAGTCCAGCCAGCCTCGGCCAATAGCTGAGAGGCCTTACGCAGGTTCGGACGAATCCCCTCTTTGTCCGTCGTTACCGGTGGGCTCAATGGTTTTTGAAAAACCTCGGCCGGCAGTTGGTCGCGAAAGGGCGCCAGATATTCCAATTCCAGACCGGCCGGCAGACCAGTCGCAGCCAGAGGAGAGTTGCTGAAATAAGAAGTGGCCCTCTTGTATTGATCAAAAAACAAGGCCTTATTAGTCCACTCAAAATCAAGGGCCAGACCCATGGCCTCCCGTACCCTGCGATCTTTGAAGAATGGCCTGCGGGTGTTCATCAGAAAACCCTGCATTCCGGCATTATTTTTATGAGGAAAGACCTTTTTAAGCAGCGTACCATCGGCAAAACGACCTCCTTCCATATCACGCGCCCATTGCTTGGCAATATTGACGGCCATAAAATCAAATTCACCAGCCTTGAAGGCCTCAACTGCGACAATTTGATCCTTATAATAATTGATGGTGATGGTGTCAAAATTAAACAGGCCTTTTCTGACCGGATGATTTACCGCCCAGTAGTGCGGATTTCTTTTATAGGTTATCGATTTTCCCTGTTTAACGTCAACCACCATATAGGGTCCTGAACCTATGGGAGGTAAGAGCGCCGACTTATCGCTCTTCTGTTCAAAGCCATGCTGCTGGTAGAATTTGGCCGACATTATTGGGATCTGGGCCGCAATCATATGTAACTCCCGGTTCGGTTTGGCAAAAACAAAACGAATCCGTTGCCCATCCAGGATCTCTGCCTTGACAATATCCTGATAATAATAAGAATAAGCAGGGTGGGCCAGATCGCTCTTTAAGGTCTGCAGCGAAAACTGGACATCCTCAGGGGTAATGGGAGTGTTATCAGAAAACCGGGCGGCTTCATTTAAGGTAAAAACGACCGACATTTTATCTTGGGCCACGACAATGTCTTTGGCAATCAGTCCATATTCAGCAAAGGGCTCATCAAGACTGGCCACGGCCAACGTTTCAAAGACAAAGGTGTCCAGGCCTGAAGGTGCAGTCCCTTTGAGAGTAAAAGGATTCATCTTGTCAAAACTGCCCAGATCGTGCAGGACCAGCCGCCCCCCCTTGACGGCTTCCGGTGAGGCATAATCAAACTGCTGAAAACCGGCTGGATATTTTAAAATGCCATCCAGGGAAATACCATGCGCCGCCAACAATGGTGACGTCACAGAACAAAAAATGACCAACCAACCCAAAGCAATAACAGAAGAGAACAGAGACGACATATCAAATAATCCTTTTAAAGTATTAAAACTGCTGACTCCTTGCTGTCTTTAATCACACCCGGCAACACATCGCATCAGTACAGGCAAGTGGACTTTGGCACATGAGATATAATATTAAGATATGGCAATAGTACCCTTTTTCGACTAATATGCCAGTCATTCTTGGCCCTTCACTTGTTTGGGATGTGAAGTATGTTATCTATAAATTTTAGACTGTTTAATCTGGAGCACACTGATGGGAAAAACCATAGCCAGTAAGATCTTTGACGCACATCTGCGGGATAGCCCCACTCCTGGAAATATGATTCTTGATATTGATGTGGTCATGTGTCATGAGATTACCACCCCCATTGCCATTATGGATCTGATGGAAAAAGGGATGGATCGGGTCTTTGATCCTACCAAGATCAAGGCGGTGATCGACCATGTAACCCCGGCCAAAGATTCCAAGACCGCCACTCAAGGCAAGATCATGCGTGACTGGGCCAGGCGGCATCAGATCAAGGATTTCTTTGATGTCGGCGCCAATGGCGTCTGTCACGCCCTTTTTCCTGAAAAAGGCTTTATTCGGCCCGGTTATACGGTCATCATGGGCGATTCCCATACCTGTACGCATGGGGCCTTTGGTGCTTTTGCGGCCGGTGTCGGCACTACTGATCTGGAGGTCGGCATTTTAAAAGGCGTCTGTTCTTTTCGGGCGCCGGAGACCATGCGCATCATTCTCACTGGTACGCTCACATCAGGAGTGACGGCTAAGGACGTGATTTTAGCAGTAATCAAAAGGCTGACGGTCAACGGGGCCACCGATAGGGTTATTGAGTTTGTCGGCCCGGTGGTTGACGGTATGACCATGGCCGCCCGCATGACTTTGTGCAACATGGCGGTTGAAGCCGGAGCCACCAGTGGCCTCTGTCTGCCGGATCAGGTGACTGCGGAATATCTATGGCCCTTTATCAAAGATCAGTATAGCTCTCTTGAGGACGCGGTACAGGATTTCCGGAAATGGCACTCCGATCCTGATGCCTATTATGTGGAGACCATCGAGATGGATATCTCCAGCCTGGCGCCTCAGGTCACTTTTAATTTCAAACCGGATCAGGTCAAGGATATCAGTGAGCTGGAAGGCACCCCTGTTGATCAGATCTACATCGGTTCATGTACCAATGGCCGCATCGAAGACCTCAGAGACGCAGCGGCGATCCTGACAGGCAGGAAACTGGCCACCGGCGTCCGAGGCATTGTCACCCCGGCTACCCCGGCCATCTATTCCCAGGCCCTGGCGGAAGGTCTCATCAAAATCTTCATGGATGCCGGTTTCTGCGTCCTTAATCCCACCTGTGGCGCCTGTCTGGGGATGAGCTCCGGGGTTCTGGCTGCAGGCGAAGTCTGCGCCTCCACCACCAACCGTAACTTCAATGGCCGTATGGGTAAAGGCGGGATGGTTCATCTTATGAGCCCTTACTCTGCAGCAGCAGCAGCAGTCACCGGAACCATCACTGATCCCCGGAAGTTTCTATAGATTCCCCTAACATAACACCATTATATGATACTGATATTTTTGACTCCAGAGCACAAGAGTTTTTCTCTTCTCAACTCCCTGCCGGCCGCAAGCTCGTCTTTATTCAATGAATAATTTACTAACATTATAAAAGGATATTCCATGAAAAAATTTGGCGGTCCAGCCATATTGCTGGATAGAAGCGATATCAATACCGATGAAATCATCCCGGCCAAGTATCTGACTGAAATTACAAAGGCGGCGATGAAACCCCATCTGCTGGAGGACCTGCTGCTGGCTGGTAAGCCCTTTGATGTTCAATCGCCGGCCATGCAGCAGGCCAGGGTGGTGATTACCCGGGCCAATTTCGGCTGTGGCTCATCCAGAGAACATGCGGTGTGGGCCTTTGAAGTAAACGACATCAACGTTGTCATTGCCGAGAGTTTTGCCCGCATCTTCCGGCAGAATATGTTCAATTGCGGCATCCTGGCCATAGAACTACCGCCCTCTGATATCGAACAACTCTTCAGGATGAAGGGCCAGATTAACATTGAGGTTGATCTGGATAAAATGGAAATGACCGCTCGTTCCCACGACCCAGCCCAAAAATCAATAATCTGCTCTTTTCAGATGAATCCATTTGACAGAGATCTGGTCGCGGCTGGCGGCTGGCTGGCATATGCCGATAAAAAATTCTAATCTTCTGTATAAAATATAACCCTTCAGTTAAACGGGGTTGCCATTCCTTATGACCAGAGCAAATTTTCTTATTGCTATTGCCATCACCATGATCTCAATCCTGTTCTGGGCGATTCTCAACCGGCCGGAACAGGCCCCGCCATGGCCGACCCAGATCCAGGGTTTTTCGTTTTCACCCATGCGGGAACACCATAATCCTATCGAACATATCCTGCCTGATGCCCAGGAAATTGATCAGGATCTAGCCTTACTGGCCAACACCACCCATGCCGTCCGCACCTACACTCTGGAGGGAGACCAGATCCTGGTGCCGGCCCTGGCCCAGAAATATAATCTGAATGTTACTCTCGGCGCCTGGCTGGGGACTGATCCTGAAACCAATGAGCTCGAGATAAAAAAACTGATCAAAACCACCCAGGAAAACTACCGAAACGTTGTACGGGTGATAGTCGGCAACGAAACCCTGCTACGAAATGACCTCACAGTAGCCCAGATTTCGACCTATCTGGATCAGGTACGAGCGGCGGTTAAGGTCCCGGTAAGCACCGCTGAGACCTGGGATGTCTGGCTGGCCCATCCGGAATTGGCCGATCATGTTGATTATATTGCCGTCCATATCCTCCCTTACTGGGATGGCGTCGAATTAGACAGGGCTGTTGATCATGTGGTCGTCACCATGAATAAACTGAAGAGTAAGTTCCCTGATAAAGAAGTGGTCATTGGTGAAGTGGGCTGGCCCAGCAATGCCCGTACCTACAAAGGAGCCGTAGCATCACCGGCCAATCAGGGCACGTTTCTGCGGCGCTTTCTGCTGCAGGCCGAACAGAAAGGTTACGTTTATTATATTATGGAGGCTTTTGATCAGCCCTGGAAGAGAATAAACGAAGGTTCTGTCGGTGCATACTGGGGTGTTTATGACGTTAAAAGGCAACCCAAATTTGCCTTTACCTCACCCATTGTTGGAATTCCTGAATGGCGCCTGTTGGCCGGTATTTCCATCGTCATCGGCATTATTACTTTCGCCATGCTGCTCATTGACGGCAAGACCTTGCAAAACAGAGGCCGCAGTTTTCTGGCCATAGTCGCTTTTTTGGCTGCCACCGGCGCCGTCTGGATTATTTACACATATTATCAGCAGTATATGACGATTTCCTCGATAATCGTTGGCATCCTCATGATTATTGGCATTATTGGCGTGACTCTGGTGCTACTGACTGAGGCCCATGAATGGGCTGAGGCCATCTGGCTGCAGAAATGGCGGCGACCATTTACCCCGATCCAAATGAAGGATGAGGAACTACCGATGGTGTCGGTGCATGTCCCGGCTTATAATGAGCCTCCGGAGATGATGATCCAAACCCTTAATGCCTTGGCCCGTCTTGATTATCCTCATTATGAAGTCATTGTGATCGACAATAACACCAAGGATCCCGCGATCTGGCAACCGGTCGAGGCCCATTGTGCTACCCTCGGCGTCCGTTTCCGTTTTTTTCACCGCGATCCCCTGCCGGGGTTCAAGGCTGGTGCCCTCAATTTTGCCTTGAGCCAGACTGCCCCGGAGGCAGTGGTTATTGCCGCCATCGATAGCGACTATCAGGTCTCACCCCTGTGGTTGCGTGACCTGACCCCTCAGTTCGCCAGGCCGGAAGTGGCTATTGTCCAGGCGCCTCAGGATTATTATGATGATAAAGAAAATCTGTTTAAGGCCATGTGCTATGCCGAGTATAAAGGGTTCTTCCATATAGGCATGCAGACCAGAAATGAGCGGAACGCTATTATCCAACATGGCACCATGACCATGGTCCGCAAATCGGCCTTACAAGAGGTTGGTGGCTGGTCTGAATGGTGTATTACCGAAGATGCGGAACTGGGCCTGAAGATTTTTGCCCATGGTTATGAAGCAACATATATTGCCAAAAGTTATGGTCAGGGGGTGATGCCCGATACCTTTATTGATTTCAAAAAACAAAGATTCCGCTGGGCTTACGGGGCCGTCCAGGTCATGCGCCACCACGCCGGCATCCTGTTTTTTGGGTCCGGCAAGACTAAACTGACCACCGGTCAGCGCTATCACTTTATTGCCGGCTGGCTGCCTTGGATGGCGGACAGCCTGAACATGCTGTTTACCCTGGCCGCCATTGGCTGGTCGATGGCTATGATTTATGCACCCCTCAAGTTTGACCCACCGCTGGTCATTCTCTCCTCCATGCCGCTGATGCTGTTTTCCTTTAAAATGGCCAAGATGATCTATCTCTATCGGACCAGAGTCGGCGCCTCAATCACCCAGACAGCGGCCTCGGCTCTGGCGGGATTGTCTCTTTCTCACACCATCTCCATGGCCGTTCTGCAAGGGATTTTCACCAAAAGCAAACCATTTTTCAGAACCCCCAAGATGGAAGAGGCCCATGCCCTGCACAAGGCCCTGCTATCGGCCCGGGAAGAAGGGCTGATCATGCTGGCCTTGTGGCTGTCGGCCTACGGTGTGGCAATCAAACAAGGGACAGGAGCCTCTGATCTTATGGTCTGGATTATAGTCTTACTGATCCTTTCCATTCCTTATATGGCGGCAGTATTGGTTTCCCTGATCAGCGGTTTCAGCTGGCTGCCCAGTTCCCTGATCAAAAATAGAAGCAACATAGAGAAAACAGCATAACAGAAAACAAATATTATTTGTCTGCTCATGCTGCTTTTATTTTAAATTTCCTCTGTTAACTAAGCAGCATGTTCTCGGCCACATCCACTTCTTTGCGACTGCCAATCACCAGTGACACCCGCTCATGCAGTTCCGTGGGCTGGATATCAAGAATTCTCCGGCCACCATCGGTAATAGCCCGACCACCGGCCTGCTCCACGAGATAGGCCAATGGCGAAGCTTCATAGAGCAGGCGTAATTTGCCTTTAGGCTTATCGGGATTTTTACAGTCACAAGGATAGACGAAGATGCCGCCGGTAATTAAATTGCGGTGAAAATCGGCAACCAGCGAGCCGATATAGCGGGAGCTGTACGGACGCCCTGAATCCTCATCAATCTCTTTTAAATAATCAACATAGCTCCGCATTGCAGGCTTCCAATAGTGATAGTTGCCCTCATTTACCGAGAAATATTTGCTTTTTTCCGGGATACGAATATCTTCATGAGAAAGAAAAAACTCACCTACACTAGGATCCAGAGTAAATCCATGAACACCTTCTCCGGTGGAATAGACCAACATCGTCGAAGAGCCATAGATAATATAGCCGGCAGCAACTATACTGCTCCCCGGCTGGAGAACATCCTCCAGATTGCCTTGCTTGCCTTTACTTTTCCGGAGATGAATTGAAAAAATAGTACCGATGCTGACATTGACATCTATATTGGAAGAACCATCGAGCGGATCAAAGGCCAGGGTGTACTTGCCCTCATAGCCTTCCTTCACCGGGATGATCTCGTCGTCTTCTTCAGAGGCCATTACACAGATATATCCGCTTCTCGCCATCCTTCTTTTTATGGTATTATTGGCAAACTCATCCAGCTTCTGCACCTCTTCGCCCTGGATATTAGTCTTGCCGGACACCCCGATGACATCTGCTAATCCTGCCATATTGGCTTCTGCAGAGATAATCTTACTGGCAACAATCAGTTCGGTCAGAAGACCTGACAATTCGCCTGTAGCCTTACGGTGCAGATATTGGCTGTCCATAATCTTCCTATGGACGGTTATTCCTACTGGTCGTTTCATCTTGTCTCCTGGTGTGTTTATCTAATGGTATATAATGGAAATTTAGATATGTACTATTTTTAGATCAAAAATTCCAGCTTTCAATGCCCAGACTGGGTAGGCTACAATCACTCTCCGGTCATTGGCTTAATCAAATTTCTGCCAGTTACGGACCAGCTCGAGAAGGGTCCTCACCCCGATACCGGAAGGCCCTTTCGGCACATAGGATTTTTCTGTAAATCCCCAGGCAGTGCCGGCAATATCCAGATGAGCCCAGGGGGTAGTACCGACAAATTTTTCCAGGTAGGCGGCAGCTGTGATGGTCCCTGCCGTCTTGCCGCCGCTGTTTTTTATATCAGCCACCGGTGATTCTATCAGTTTCGTGTATTCTTTACCCAGCGGCAGACGCCATAAAGGTTCACCGCTGCGCTGCCCCGCAGCCAGAATACGGCTTACCAGCTCATCATTATTACCAAGCAGACCGCTATGATGATGGCCCAGCGCCACAATCACCGCCCCGGTCAGGGTCGCAACATCAATTACACAATCAGGTTGAAATTGCTCCAGCCCATAGGCCAACGCATCAGCCAAGATCATCCGTCCCTCTGCATCAGTATTAATGACCTCCGTGGTCAGTCCGTTATAATGAGTAATAATGTCCCCTGGTTTCAAGGCGGCACCACCGGCCAGGTTATCGGTTGCCGGAATAATAGCAATTACTCCCAGATCGGGCCGCTCTTCGCCGATTGCCTGCATCACGGCCAGGACGGCCGCCCCGCCGCACATATCATATTTCATTTCCTCCATACAGGAGGCCGGTTTCAAGCAGATACCCCCTGAATCAAAGGTCAGTCCCTTGCCCACCAGAAGCACGGTCTGTGCTTTATTAATCGGCCGGTATTCAAGAATAACCATTGCTGGCGGCTCTGCTGAGCCTTGATTCACAGCCAGAATGCCACCCATTCCCAACCGTTTCATGTCATCTTTGTCGAGCACGGTACATTTAAGAGAATATTTTTTGGCCAGCATGCGGCCATGTTCGGCAAAATGGGAAGGTGTCCAGCAATTTCCAGGTTCATGGGCCATATCCCTTGCCTCCCTGGCTGCCAGAGCGGCAATCTGGCCTGCGTACATTCCCTTGTGCACGGCATCAGTATTTTTGCCTGACAGGCGGATTTCTTCCAGGCCCAGGTACACCTCTTCCTCAGGATTATCTTTTTTATATTTCAGGAAACGATAATCACCAAGAAATAACCCTTCAGTAAAGCATTCAGCCACTTCTTTTGCCCTGATACCGGTAATCTCGGGCAAACAAATCATAATTTTCCTGGCCTTCACTTTAGCCGCCTGCTGAGCAATGATTCCGCCGATTTGCCGGCACCTTTCCCGGCGCTCATCATGACTATCCTGCTCTTCAAACTTACCTAAACCGACGACCAGAAGACGCTTGGCCGCAAAATCACTTTTTTTATCGGCTTGGGGATAAAACAATAACACCTCACCTGTTTTGGCCTGGAACTCCCCAAATGAGCCGGCCTGCAGCCAGCTGCTCACTGTAGCGTTTTCACACTGCAAAGCTCCCTTTTGGGACTTTTCTACACAATAGACTAATAAATCCCCAGTGAACTGTTCAGGTATTTTTTCGGTAACCAGCAATTTTGTTGATTTCACTTTTCAACCTCATCTTTCTTAAATCCATCTGATCTTTGTACAGGTGACTCTGGTGGATGCTTATCTGCACAAGTAATATTCAGCCTGCATAAATTCTTTCTAATTGAAAAAAAGTCTTTTTAGATAGTATATTATGGCAATATAACGTTAAGCTGCTTCTTGGCAAAGAAGTATCATGCTTACCTGCATTTTAATTTATTTTAAATATTTCGTTGACCCAGTATGCTTGCGGGTCCATCCTATTCAGAGGCATCTTTGTGATCTCCACCTTTGTAACTGCCGTCTTCCTGGCTCTGGTCATTTCATTTATCTGTTCACTCATGGAGGCTGTGCTGTATTCCATTTCCGCCAGCCAGGTAGAGATGCTCAAGAGAAAGGGGCACCGCTCAGCCGACCTGTTGATCTCCATGCGCAGCGATATCAACAAGCCTATCACTGCTATCCTCACCATGAATACGCTTGCCCATACAGTAGGGGCCACAGTAGCCGGAGCCTCTGCCGCAGTTGTCTTGGGAGAGAAAAATCTGGCCCTGTTTTCCGCTGTTTTTACGCTTGCTATCCTTCTGCTGTCGGAAATAATCCCCAAAACTATCGGGGTCGCCTATGCGGTCAGACTGGCCCCGGTAATCGCCAGACCGCTTTACCTGATGGTAATCCTGCTTAAGCCGGTAATCTGGCTCTGCCAGATGATCACCCGCCTTATGCCGAGCAGGGAGGGTGATCATATTTCTTCTGAAGAATTACGAACGATCGCCTCCCTGTCCCTGCAGTCGGGAAAGATCGAAGCGGATCAGGAGCGTGTCATCAACAATATCCTGGAGCTGGGGGAAAAAATTGTTCGTCAGGTTATGACACCCCGCACGGTCACCTTTTCTCTCGACCAGCAGATGACCGTTGCCGATGCCATGAAACTGGTAAATATACTCAGCAGCCACAGCCGAATTCCGCTCTATAACGAAAACCCCAATGATGTGGTCGGGATTATCATGCGTCGGGATGTCTTGTTAGCGGCGGCTGAACAGAAAAACACCCTGCCCCTCTCTCAACTCATACGGCCGGTTCATTTTGTGGCCGAAACCGCGCCTTTAAATCGTGTACTCGTCGATTTTTTTGAGCGGCATCAACATCTTTTCGTCGTGGTTGACGAATATGGATCTATGACCGGGATCATCTCGATGGAAGATATTCTCGAAGAGATCATTGGGCGAGAAATTATGGATGAGTCTGACAAGGCTAAAAATATGCGGGAACTGGCCAGACATCAATATAGATCAGCATCCCAGGACATCACCAATCGAAGAGAGACAAAAAGCAATTGAATCTATTAATGATGTACTCATCTTATAATTCAAAGTTGTTCCTGTAATTCTCCCAGTTCTGCTAACCAGGCCACCAGATCATCAGCAACTTGAACAGCTGCCTGATTTAATGCTGCAGTGGCGCCTCGGGCATCGGAAGAGGCTGCCTCCTTTCGAGCAACCAGTTCTTGGCCGGCTATAACTCTCTTACTGGTATTATTAACCAGATGAAAGCGCATCCTGACCACACCTTCTGCGGCCTTGTCTTCGCGGATATGATGACTAAAATCCAGCAGGGTACTCTCCAGCAGTAAATCAACCCGCGACACCGATGTGGGTGGCAGCACTGCCCGAAACAGACCGCTTTGTCCTAAAGCCGCTTCGAGCATGATCTGCATCGATCTGACCGGCGGATCTCGCCAACGGCTGTAAGCATAACTGTTCTGACTATTCAGCCTGTCTGTATAGAGGATCTCGGTGGTAGTAAAGGCTTCAGCACCTCGAACAATGGCTAGCTGAAGTATGAGTGATTCCTGCTTGGCCGTGTAAGCTGGATTACCTTGATTCCACACGGGCTCAATATTATAAATCTCAACCGGAGGCAGGCTCCGAAACATGCAACCCGCAGCCAGAATAATAACAGCCAGGATTGCTGAGAATATCAGAAGATATGATTTATTTTTGCTCATAGCCTTTCTCTCCTGGTCCAGGCCGTACTCGTGATCGTTTAAAGATTAAATCGCCGGGACTGTCTTCAATTGATCTGGTCGTTCTTTGCAGATCACCCACCAGGCTTTCCAACTCATAAAGCAATTGATGGAAAGATTCAAGATTCTGATAGACCAGGTTCACCAGATGTCGATCCGGATCGGCATAATCCTGCTCCAGCCTGTCGGCCATTTTCTCAACACTCAAGGCTGCAGACTCAACCCTGGTAAAGGCCTGTACAATTTCTTGTTCCATCGCCAGACTGTTATCTATAAACTTCTCAAAGCCTTTTAAGGTATTGGCAGCATCTTTGCTTACATCCTTTATTTCTACAATAATTTCATCAACATTTTGCAGGTTTTGTTCACTAAGCAGCTGATCAATCTTATCAAGGGCTCGGGATAATTTTTCGGTAAGGGTCGTCAGCGACTGGTCAAATCGGGCAAAGTTTGAGGGGGCGGCCGGAATAACAGGAATAGTTTCATTTTTCTTTAATAGTGGTGAGTCTTTATTGCCGCCGCTTAGTTCCACAAAGGCCAGGCCGGTCAGGCCAAAGGATTTCAGCGTGGCCTTGGTGTCCACCTTGACCTGAGTTCCTTGTCTGAGCTTTAGCAGAAGTTCAACTTCTTCGGAGTTATCGGGATTGATTATCATCTTCTCGACAATGCCTACATCCACCCCCCGATATTTGACCGCAGCCTCAGGGCTTAACCCGGCAACAGACTCCGCCATATAAACATAATAATAGTCATATTCCTGCTTGTACCCGTACTTACCCAGCCAATAAACAAAAAAGATCAGCCCGGTCAGTAACAGAACCACAAAAATACCGACAATAGTATAATTGATCCGACTTTCCATTTATGCCACAGCTGTATACGTTTGGTTTATTTGGTCACCGTGCCTGAACTCCTGATCCTGGCTCGTGCCCCTCCAAAAAAATCGCTGACAATGGGATGGGGATTGTTTTTCACTTCCGCCAGGGTGCCTTCGGCAATCACCTTGTGATCACCCAGCAATGCAAAACGATCAACAACATTCCAGATTGAGTCAAGGTCATGAGTAACCATGATCACGGTGAGACCCAGCAGAGACCGCAATTTAAGGATCAGCTCATCAAAGGCTTCAGCACCGATCGGATCAAGGCCTGAGGTTGGCTCATCAAGAAATAATAATTGCGGGTCCATAGCCAACGCCCGAGCCAAGGACGCCCGCTTGACCATGCCGCCGCTTAATTCAGCAGGATAAAGTACGGCTGCCTGAACCGGCAAACCAACCATATTGATTTTCATGGCCACGATCTCGTCAATCAAGCTCACCGACAGATCGGTATATTCCTTCAAACTTATACCGATATTCTCGGCCACGGTGAGGGAGGAATAAAGAGCCCCTGCCTGAAAGAGTACGCCCCACTGCCGCTGCAGCAAGGAAGCATCAACTCGGCTGATGGTTGATAACTGATGACCAAGGACCGTGATTTCTCCTTTCTGTGGAGAGAGCAGCATCACCATTTCCTTCATCAAGGTCGATTTGCCGGAACCACTGCCGCCAAGAAGGCCATAAATCTCACCTGGACCTATACTCAGACTGATGTTGTCATGAATCAGGTTCCGGCCCAACCTGGTCACTACATTAGTGACGGTGATTACAGAATCATTCAAATGCCAAGCTCCGTAAAAAGAACTGAAAAAAGGGCATCACAGGCAATCACCAGAAAAATGGCATTGACCACGCTGATGGTGGTGTACCGGCCAATACTTTCAGTACTTTTAGAGACCTGGAAACCGCGAAAGCAGGCGACAACCGCAATCAGCCAGGCAAAAAATGGCCCTTTCAATAGACCAATCCACACATGTTTGATTTCTAGCGCGACCTGCAACCGGCGGAGAAATTCGCCATACGAGATATGCAGATGAATGTTGGAGATAAGCATGCCAGCCAGGATACCTATCATATCTGCAAAGAAGATCAGCAACGGCATGACGATCATCAGGGCCAGGATTCGAGGCTGCACCAGAAATAGGAGCGGATCAAAACCCATGGTGCGCATGGCATCGATCTCCTCAGTTATCTTCATAACCCCGAGCTGGGCAGTATATGAGGAGCCGGTACGGCCAGCCACGACAATAGCTGTAATCATAGGAGCCAGTTCCCTGGTGACCGAAATGCTGATCATATCGACAATAAAAATATTGGCGCCGAATTTCTCAAGTTGCACCGCCCCCTGATAGGCGATCACTATCCCGATCAGAAAACTGGTGAGGCCAATGATCGGCAGAGCCCGGACTCCTGCCTCTTCAATATTTTTGACAATCGCGCCATAACGAATAGACAAGGGGTGGCCCAAGGCCTGCAGCAAGATGATGCAATTTTCACCAAGAAAAGACAGAAAGGCATTCAGACTCTCCCAAAAAGAGACAGCGATTTTCCCCAGCTCAGGCATCAGCCGGAAGTTATGAGGATACGCAGTGCCAACGGCAGAAGGCTCCGGGACATATTGTCTCAACAGTCTATACATCTTATCATAGCCGGCGCTGGCACCAACGATCTCAACGATAAAATCGTGGCGTTTCAAGAGATCATAATAGCTGATAAAAAGTATCATCCCTGCGGAATCAACATTGTCCACCGCCGAGACGTCCCACTGAATGGGTGTCTTGGCCAACCTGCCAATCTTGCGGGCAAACTGAGACAGCTTTTTATCCACATCGGGCAAACCTTCAATAACCCAGTCACCACTGCTCCTGATTATCAGGTGGGGTGCCTGATTTGACCCTGATTCATCCTTCGCCTGTTTAGGAGAAGTCTCGACAAACTCGATCCGGCCCTTATGAGATGAAGTTGTCCCCATGAGCTATTTAGCCAAGTCTTTTAAGAAAGGATGATTATTATATATTTCTTTTCAGTATATTGATTTTGCTTATACAGGTCAAGGCGCCCCTATTCCGAACACTCAAGAGGAGCAGACTGCAATCAAACAGATAGATATTAAAAAATAGAGACAAGGCCCGAAAAGCTTTCTTGACAACAATAATTTTCGCACTAAGCTCATCAAGGTTTTGCCATCATAAATTTTGCAGAAATCAACAACAATTATCCCGAACCTGATTATGAGCCCACCTCCTTTCAATATTGTCCTGGTAGAACCCGATATCCCACAAAATACTGGTTCAATTGCCCGTTTATGCGGGGCCACCGATTCCGTGCTTCATCTGATCAGACCTCTTGGTTTTTCCACAGACGATAAATATTTGAAAAGAGCCGGTCTTGATTACTGGCAATTTATTACGATCAAATACTGGGATAGCTTTGAGCAATTCTTGACGGCACAGGCAGAAATCAAACTTTTCTTTTTTACTACCAAAATCAAAAGGGCCTACACTGAGGCCCACTTCTCGCCCGGTGATTTTCTGATCTTTGGTAAGGAAACCAAGGGCCTGCCGGAGGAAACCCTGCAGCTTTATCACGATCGCTGCTATACCCTGCCTATGGCCAATCCCAATATTCGCAGCCTTAATCTGGCCATGACTGCCGGCATTGTTCTTTATGAGGCCCTGCGACAGAATGGTGAGTGATGATGATTTTTCGATTTTTCTATTCCTTGTTTTTTTATAAAGAGGTATCTTGTCGGCAATTTGAAATGACTTTTCCATTTTTATAATAACTATAATAAATACTAATTTATTCCAGGGAGATATCTTAATGACCAAGCGCATTTACAACTTTAGTCCAGGGCCGGGAACGCTGCCTTATGAAGTCCTTGAGCAGGCCGCCAAAGATGTGGTTAATTTCCAGGACACAGGCATAGGGCTGATTGAGATAAGCCATCGTTCCAAAGAGTTTATGGCCGTTACTGCCAATGCTGAACAATTGCTGCGTGAGCTCATGGAGATTCCAGATAATTATAAGGTGCTGTTTCTGCAGGGCGGCGCTTCCAGTCAGTTTTTCATGATCCCCATGAATCTGCTGGGAGCCGGAAAAAAAGCCACCCATCTCAACACCGGGGTCTGGGCCAAGAAGGCCATCAAGGAGGCCAGACTTTTTGGCGAGATCAATGTCGCCTATTCCAGTGAAGAACAGAAATT
>DIKT01000003.1 GCA_002424635.1 Desulfobulbaceae bacterium UBA5611 | reverse complement strand
CCAACCCAGCATTATTTTTTTCCTGATGCTGCCCCAGTGATAGTGATGAATCTCTCCTGATTTACGGATCACCCGGTGACAGGGGATCAGATAGCCCACCGGATTGGCGGCCACGGCCCTGGCCACCGCCCGGCAGGCGGCAGGATAACCCATTAAGTCAGCCAGACCCTGATAATGGATGACGGCGCCGAAGGGCACAGCAAGCAGAGTCTGCCAGACCTGCAGCTGGAAGGCAGTGCCGGCGACCAGCACTCGCCAGGGTGCCAACAGCCCCAACTTACCGGCAGAAAATATCGGGGTCAGCAGACTACCTATCTCCTCATCGGCCATGATAGTTGCCTGCGGCCAGGCCTGACGCAGTTCGGCATAGTGCAACGGGCCTTCGTCATCATCGACAAAGGACAGATGACACAGTTCTCCTGTAGCAGTCATGGCCAGAAAACAGGCACCAAAAGGACTGGCAAAAATACCGTATTTGATGATGAGTCCCGCCCCTGGCTTCTTTCCTGGTGCAGCAGGCGCAGCTATTATCTGACAACAAGGAGCTGACAGAGAGCCGGCAGGCCCAGGCCCATCTCTGAACTGCTGCAACTTCTGCCTGGTGTGCGGCCCGGCAAGACTCTGCAGGAACCGGGGCAGGTCAACACCAGCCCATTGTTCAAAAAGGGTGTCCAGCTGCTCCTGGCTTAACCCGACCCCGGCCCTATCTTTCCGGCATCCGGACCGCAGCCCTCGTCTTTCTTCACCGGCATGCACCGCCTGCTCAATATTTCTATAATCCGCGTTATTTAAAATTTTTAGCATGGCTCTTCATGAAGTATGGCAATAACAGGTGCCAATCAAATCTATCTTTCTGCTCAATAGCTCTCATTAATCTTATCATGCCTGCTGCCCATCAGCCGAACTTTTTAGTATGACCACACATAAGAATTAACCGATGTCGCAAGCAAGCTTTACAGAAATTTCCTATTTTACTTATTGGCCACATCCTATTAAATAGCTTAAAGAAACCGTAAGTGCGGCTGTCCGGGGTACGGTAAGGCCGATCACCACACTCCCTTAAAAAATATCGGCCATCTTACGCCGGTTCAGGCGTTGAAGGGTAATAATTTGGGGAACAATAAAATAATACATTTATTTTCTAATAAAATTTTATTTTTTTAACTCTTTTTTGATATAATCCTGCAAGATACCATTTTTTTACATATTTTTTGCCGTGGGTGTGGTTCGAGCAGGAGATTGTCAGCCGTCTTATTCAACAGCTCAATCGCAACACTAAACCGAAAGGCGTTGCCGGCAGCAGGATTTTCGCCGACCTGTCGGATCGGGAAAAAGAAATTGCCCTTTTGGTCATCGAGGGAATGAGCAATCATGCCATCGGCGATAAATTGTTTATTTCCGAACGGACAGTTAAGGACATGGGGCGAACACCGCTTTTCATTTGTTGCGTAGCTTGCGGCCATAGAAATCTCTTTTTCGGCGATTCCGACAATACTGTACCAAAGGATTTGAAGAAATTCCCGGCAGGCTTTGGCATTGCCGGCCTGGCTGGCGCTTCCGGTGTTGCCCTGACTGCTGATCAGCCGGGCGGCAGTGGCTGAAGCGGCGACAAAGGCAGTGCCGTGAGCACTGACAAGAAAGCCCCCATGGAAGGAGAAAAGGGCACGGTGGAAACCAAGACCACCCCGGAAGAAGAAACGGCAAAGGCCAAGAAGAAAAAAGAAGAAAAGAACAAACCCGGCCACAGCGGTTAAAGCGGCTGAGATAGAACGTAGGTTGCGTTCGGAAGGATTTACCCAAACAAGGCAGGGAACCCTGCCTTGTTTCATTGCATGTTCTGGCGATTTTTTGAGAGGATACCCCATGGATTTGACCGGAAAACCAGCTGTGCCGTTTGCGCTTCCCGACAGCCAGGGGAAGATGCGCCATCTGACCGACTACACCGGCTCCTGGCTGTTGCTGGTTTTTCACCGCCACCTCGGCTGACTGCCCTGCCGCGCCCATCTCTCGCAGTTGCGGGAGCACGAAGCAGAGCTGGCGGAACTTTCCGTTGCCGTCGCCGTGGTTACCTTTGAGGCTGGTTTTCTGGCCCGGCAGTATGTGGAGGAGTCCGGCTTGGTCTGGCCGCTGCTGGTCGATGAAAAACGGGAGCTCTACCGCGGCTACGGGATGTTGGCCGCCTCCTTCTGGGATATCTGGGGACCGAAGACCTGGCTGGCCTATGGCAAGGCTCTTCTCTCCGGTCAGCAGTTACAGCAATCCCAGGGCGATATCTCCCAGCGCGGCGGCGACGTGCTCATCGACCCGGAAGGCATGGTCCGTCTGCATCATGTGGGCGAAGGACCGGCGGATCGGCCCTCGCTGACATTGATTATGAAAACGATAAGACAGTAGAGGCTCTTGCAAAATGACCAATATGTCATTCCCGAGTGCTTTTGTCGGGAATTTATTATATTAAATTCAGCCTGTTATGGATTCCCGCCTACGCGGGAATGACGGTTTTTTTGGCTTAATTCGTCATTTTGCAAGAAACTCAGTAAGCAACCATTTGTTAAAACGTCGGGGGTACAGTATGGGATGGCATATGGGCAATGGTATGGGCTGGGGCGGAGGGTTGTATGTGTTGATCATCTTCGTCTTGATCGTGGTCGGCGGCATCGCGGTTGTGCGGTGGTCCTTAAGGCCTGGAGGCGATGAGAATTCCGCGTTGGAGATTCTGAAGCGGCGCTATGCCCAGGGAGAACTGACCAAGGAGCAGTTTGAGGCGATGAAAAAAGACCTCCAATAGGGAGCCGCCATGAAAATAACTGTTATTTCCCGGGTGATTGCCAATTTTTTCCATTTGGTTTTTGCCGTTCTTCTTATCGCGTTATCGGTCCACCTCATCCATCTGGCCATTGGCCATATCCTGGAATCCTTTCAGGTGGATAACGCCGTTGATGCGATTTTCAGTGCCATTTGGCTTATTACCGTGGCTCTCGTGGTCTTCGACCTGGGGATCATTATTTTTGACGAGATCATCTGGGAAGGCCGCAAGAAGAGCCTCAGTGAATTCAAGCGGCAATTTAATAAATTTCTGATCGTTATCATCACCGCTCTGCTTATCGAAACCCTGGTTGTTTTTTTCCGGGTCGCCAAACAGGACGTGACCTTACTGAGTTATCCGGCGCTGTCGATTTTTGCTGTTTGTCTCCTGATTCTTTCGCTGGCAGCCTATATGCGGTTCAGCGTGGACAAGACCGACGAGCGGGAAGATCCCCTGCAGATCCTCAAGATCAAGTATGCCAAAGGCGAGATCAGCCGTTGGGATTTCGAGGAAAAGACATCCGACACCTGCAAGGAGTTGCCCGGCAAGGGAGAAATTGCGCCGCCCGGGGCATCACCGCTCTCAGCGGCGCGAACCGGAGAGGCTTTTTCGGACCCCAAGGCGGAAATCGTTGCCCCGTTGCGCAGCCTGCACGATCTTCTAAAAGCCGTTAATTCCACCCTTGATGTTGACGAGGTGGTGGAGTTGATCCTGGAGAAAACCGCAGGCCTGATGCGCACCCAACGTGTGCTCCTTCTGCGCCTTGATCCGTCGCATACCGAACTCTTCATCTATCGCGCCCGTGGCTTTTTGGAGAAAGAATTGGGCCTGCGGCGGTTTGCCGGGGTCCGCTCCTTTGACCATTGCCTCGTCCACAAGGGGACCGTGATCCATTTCGAGGAACTTCTGGCAAAAGGCGATTACGAAAAGACGGTTGCCGCGGTACCGGCCTTGGCCAAGATGTTTTTCGCTCCCCTGGAGATACAGGGCGAGGCCTACGGCCTGTTGGGAGTCTCCGGCTGGCGTCAGGATTTTTCGGAAATCGAATTGGAGATTTTCTGCGCCCTTGCCGGCCAGGCGGCGGTGGCCATCGAGAATGCCAATTTATACCAACGCCTGAAAGACTCTTTCCACCATACCGCTGCGGCCCTAGCCGAGGCGGTCAACAGCCGGGACCCCTATACCGGCGGCCATGTGCAGCGGGTTCAGGACTACGCCCTGCACATAGCCACGGCCCTGGAACTGCCGGGAGAGCAGCGCGACGCCTTGCGGCTTGCCGCCATTCTGCACGATATCGGCAAGATCGGCATTGATGATGCTATCCTACGGAAGGGTAGCGGCTTGAGCGAGGAAGAGCAGCGCAATATGAGGAGACATCCGGAGATCGGCGCCCACATTCTTGCCATGGCCGACGGCATGCAGGAAGTGGTTCCGGGCGTGCGGTATCACCACGAATGGTTTGACGGCAGCGGCTACCCCGACGGCCTGGCTGGCGGGAATATTCCGTTATCGGCCAGGATCATTGCCATTGCCGATGCCTTTGACGCCCTGACCACCGACCGTCCGTACCGGACGGCGTTACCGTTTTCCGCGGCCTTGGCCGAACTGGCCCAGGGCGCGGGAACCCATTTTGATCCGGCCCTGGTCAAGATTTTCGCGGAGGTGATAAGTGATAAGAAATCGCTTTCAACCACCCTGGCAAAAAAACGGGGCATCAACGACAACCCCGTGTAACCAACCGGCCAAAACATAGGATTTCTGTTCAATAACGGCGGCCAGCCAGCCAACGAAAAAATCAGGCTAAAAAGAGGCCCGATTCCGGAAGATGCCCACATTCTGCGCCAGTGCCCGACGAAAGAGCCAGCACCACCCTATCCGCCTGAAGCCCCCGTCAAAAAACAGCCCCTATCCCCCGCTACACCGCGACAAACGGCTCCTCATAATACTGTGGCCAGCCATCATCGAACGGTTCATATCGCCTTTCATGGTCATGCACCGGCGGGGCGCGGCCGGCTGGCGCCGCTGGCGTCTTGCCTGTCCATAATCCCAGGTGCTCCAGAATCCGGCGGATGATCGCCGTTAACCGATATCGCAAGCAAGCTCTATAGAAATTTCCTATTTTACATATTGGCCCCATCCTATTAAATAGCTTTAGGGTATCTTGAAAAATGAGGATTTTTGTTCAAAATCAAGGCATGTGAAAAATTTTACCGCAGGCATATAGTTGATATTCCGAGGATAAAATTTTGACCATAACGCCGAGTTTGGGCAAAAAGACCATTTTTCAAGGCACCCTTTAATAAAGATGAGCTGCTTATTATCAAGTGGTAAACAATCAACATCAACAAGAGGAAAAAATCATGAAAAAAGGTTGGGGAGTGCTGGCTATCCTGCTGGTCGCGTTGTGCAGTATGGCGGCCCTGTTTGAAAACTTTAATTATATTCAGGCAGACGCCTTCAAAGCAATGCTGGATGCCGGTAAGAATATGGTGCTGGTCGATATCCAGGTCAAGGATGAATTTGCCCGCCATCATTTTAAAAATTCGCTGGAGACCAATGCCTATCCAGTGGAGACTAAAGAGCAGCAGCAGATGCTGGATAAGGCGGTGATCGCCGCTAAAGCTGCCGGTACCGATATAATAGTGATCTGCCCGCGAGGGGGCGGAGGCGCGAAAAGATGTTACAGTTATCTCAAGGGCCAGGGCATTGCTGAGGAAAAAATCTTCATCCTTGCGGGCGGCGTTGACAAATGGCCCCATCAGGAAATGCTGCTGAGCGGCAAATAAAAACCAATAAAAACAAAGTGACTTCTGGTATCAGGATGAAAGATAGCATTAATCAACAGGCCAAGGCCTTGGACGAAGACTGTACCCGCTGCCAAGCCTGTGTCAGCCACTGTGCCTTTCTGCAGAAAAACGGCACCCCCGGTGACATTGCCGCCGTCCTGGTAACAGGCAAAGCGGAAATTGATCCCTTTGCATGCAGCCTGTGCAATCTGTGTGCCGCGGTCTGTCCGGCGGCTCTTGACCCCGCCGCCTTCTTCCTGGATAAACGCCGCCAGATGGTCAATTGCGACCAGACTTCACTCCACGCCTACTCCTCCATTCTCAAATACGAACAACGCGGCAGCTCCCGGCTTTTTTCCGGCTCCAGCCTGCCAAGCGACTGCGATACTGTTTTCTTCCCCGGTTGCACCCTGCCCGGCACCCGACCCGAGACTGCCTGGTCGCTCTATCAGCAGCTCAAGACAGATATTCCCCAACTGGGCATGATCCTCGATTGCTGCCATAAACCATCTCATGACCTGGGCCGCCAGGATGATTTCCTGAGCTGGTTTGCCGAGATGCATGACCTGTTGCTCAGACATGGTGTCCGCCATATTATTGTCGCCTGCCCCAACTGTTATACAATCTTTCATGAGTACGGCCAAGGGCTCACCGTCCGGACGGCTTGGGACATCATAGCTGAGACAGCATCTGAGCTACCTTTACCGCTTATAACAGCTGGCCAAATTACCGTGCATGACCCGTGCCCCTTGCGTGATCATCAGGATATCCAGCAGGCTGTGCGGATCATCCTTCTCCGCCTGGGCTTGACGATACGGGAAATGGACCATTCGCGATCGCAGACCATCTGCTGCGGTGAAGGGGGCTCGGTCGCTGTGCTGAACCCGGAGCTGGCCGGGCAGTGGGGGGCAATGCGTAAAATGGAGGCCGGTCGTGATCTGGTTATCAGCTACTGCGCCGGCTGTACCGCTTTTCTGGCCAGGATCGGCCTGCCAACCATCCATCTGGGAGATCTGCTGGTCAATCCCGAACAGGCCCTGGCTGGGAAGGCCTCGGTAGCGCGAGCACCCATGACCTATCTCAACCGTATCAAATTGAAACGAAGACTGCAAAAGGCCGGCAACCTTTGCCCTGAACCAATCCTGGCCGAACAGAAAAAATAATTTTAATAAAAAAGGAAACAAGACCATGAAAGTAACACGACATATACTGCTGTTTGTTTCTCTCCTCGCCCTGCTGCTGGTCACCGGTGCGGCCCAGGCCGACAATACTTTTGCAGTGCTGACCACGGCGGAACTCAAGCAGCTGCTAGATCAGGGCCGCAAAATTATGGTCGTGGACGCCCGTAATCCCGAAGAATACCAGGAAGTTCATATCAAAAACGCCATCAATATTCCGGAGAAAAAATTTGCCGAAAACAGCGGGCTGTTACCAACGGATAAGACGCAACAGATCGTGTTCTACTGCAATGGCATCAAGTGCGGTAAAAGCAAAAAGGCCGCCCAGAAAGCCATCGCTCTGGGCTACACCAATATTCAGATCTACGCTGAAGGGATGCCGGTCTGGGAGGAAAAGGGACTGCCTATTTACGCCGGTCCCGATTATGAGAAGAAGATAGAAACGACCAAGATTACCCCCAAGGCGCTGCAGGCCCTGATGGAGAGCAAGGCAGATGAGGTGACCGTTGTCGATGTGCGCGATCTTTCCGAATACCAGGAAGGACATATTCCCGGAGCCATCAATATTCCGGTGGCAGACTTTGCCGCCCAGTCCCACCAGCTCGACAAGAAAAAGACCATTGTTGTCACCTGCAACTCTGGAGGCCGAAGCTATAACGCCTACCGCAAGCTCATGAAGCTCGGCTATGAGAAAAATACCCAGGCGATTTTCCAGGACTGGAAAGACCAGGGCCTGCCGGTCGAAACAGCCGCCAATTGATGGGCAACAACCGACAGTTGTAAAAAAATGAAGAAAGTGGATGCTACCTGTTGGATTACTATGCTATCAAATGATAGCGCCCACTTTCTGATTTGGCCTTGGCAAGGCTTTTTTTGCCGTGTCAAGCGATCAGCTCTGTAGCATTTATCCCGGCAGCACCCCTCTCTTTTCCGACCTGATTTCCTGAGGCCGGCTCACCAAAACTGCTAGCTCTCCAATATTGTTTTTTGCTGCCCCATCAGGTATGCTCCAGAAAACAAATCCAATTAATAGCAGATATTGTTTGGTGTAACTGGTCGTTAAGCATTAATTAAACCTGCACCCCTAAGAGGTTTTACATGAAATTAATTCGGCATATAAGCGGTGCTTTTACCGGTGGAGCCCTGGGTGCTCTGCTTGACAGTTACAACATATGGGCAATGGGCAAGGTCGGCATATCTGATTTTATCGGCATCACCATGAAGCCGGAGTTTACCGCACCATGGCTATACAACCGTATGGTCTGGGGAGGTATCTGGATGCTTCTTCTGCTTCTTCCTTTTATGAAAAACCGCATTATTATAAGAGGAATGGTGGTGAGCCTCATGCCTTCTGCCATGATGCTGTTTATGGTTCTGCCGGCCATGGGTAAAGGCACTTTAGGCCTCGGCTTTGGCCATCTTATGCCGGTTGTTGTGGTCGGCCTTAACTTCATCTATGGAATTTTTGCCTCCTTCTGGTATGCACAAGCAACAAAATAAAATATCGAACGTCTAACGCTGATTCAGGCTCTTTATGTGATGCCGAGAACGCCGGGCCTTATTTTATGTCACCAGCTTAAGGGTGTCTTGAAAAATGAGGATCTTCGTTCAAAATCAAGGCATGTGACAAATTTTACCGCAGGCATATAGTTGATATTCCGAGGATAAAATTTTGAGTATAACGCCGAGTTTGGGCGAAAAGACCATTTTTCAAGGCACCCTTAATATCATAACCACAGATTCTATCATGAATACCTACCGCCCACCCGGTTGTCATATCGAACTGCCGAAATACCCAAGCGGGGTCGGCTTCGTCTTTATTTGTCCGGGCCGATATGAAGAAAAGCATGGCCGACCTTGTGCCGGCCAGACCGGTGTTATGCTGGAAGCTGCCCTGCCCTTGTTATTTGCCAAGCGGCCGCAGATCTTTCCTTCTCCTGAGCGGGACCACTACCTGATCACCAATGCCTGGCCGACGGTCGAGTACCAAGGCAAGACTATGCGCTCGGTGCCGCTCAAGGCCGATATTATATCGGAGCAAAATATTGAAAGGTTGTATCATGAGATCAAAGAGCTGCAGTACATTGTCGCCTGCGGCAAACTGGCCCATCTCGCCCTTGATCTTTGCCGGCAAAATTTTCCCCTGCAGGCCGCGGTCGCCAAAGCTGCTCATACTTCCCGTCAGGCCTTGGGCTGCCCGACCAAGGCCAATCTCCCCAGCCGCCTGGACCAATGGGCCGAGTCAGTGGTCCAGCAGTTCTAAGCCGGCAGGCCCAGAAAGACAGGAGTTCCAGATAACATAATATATGGCACAAATCCACGGCTTTCCGCCACTCACCGCCCCTGAGCCCCGTATTCTCATCCTAGGTTCTATGCCCGGGAAGGCTTCGCTGCAGGCCAAGCAGTATTATGCCCACCCGCGAAACTCATTCTGGACAATAATGGCGGAGATTCTCGCCTTCGATCCCGCTCTGCCTTATCATGAGCGGGTCAACGCTCTCTGCTCTAATCAAATAGCCTTGTGGGATGTACTGCAATGCTGCACGCGAGAGAGCAGCCTCGACTCTGATATTGAACCAGCATCGATTATCACTAATGACCTTGCCGCCTTTCTAGAGATTCATGGCCAAATTAGGCGGATCTGCTTCAATGGCGCCAAGGCCGCCGACCTCTACCGGAAACATGTGCAATCCACTCTGACCCTTCGACAAGCAACGTTGGTGTACAGTCGGTTACCATCAACCAGCCCTGCCAATGCCCGTTTCTCCCCCAAGGAGAAGCTCCGGGCTTGGGCGGGGGCGCTCATGGCAGCAAAGGACCATTCTTAAAAGCGAAGAGCTCTCTTGAGACCCTTGTTAAATTGCCGTTAAACTGATGAAATGCCTGGCAACAGGCAAACTCGATTGATATTTGCTTGAAAAAACGATATAGTATAATCTCTTAATAATTATTCTCTTTTTATTCCAAGCCACCACAGCACGTTATCGGGCAGCAACAGCCCATAGAGATTTACTATGCTGACGCCGGAGTTAGAGCCCCTTATTTTTCACAATCGCAAGGCAATAGTATGTTTTCCAAAAATTTAAAATATATTTTTTTAGCTGCGCTGCTCGTTGCCATCAGCTATCCTCTGCTCAACATTTTTCTTGTTTTTCCAGCTTTTTCGCAGTTGTCGCATAATAATACCGAAAAAAATGCCATCCGGGTCTGCCAGTTTCTAGCTGAATCAATTATAACTGAAGACCAGCAACACATAAAAAATTTCCAGGAGATAGACAGGGCTCAAAAAGCCTTCAATCTGTACAAGATTAAATTATTTTCCAATACCGGCATTGTCCTCTATTCTACCGATCCGACTGAAATCTCCCAACAGAACAGCAAACCTTACTTCCAGGAAATTGTTGCCAAGGGGCAGATCTATACCAAACTGGTCGGGAAAGATATCATGACCGCCGAGGGCAAAAAGGTGCCTTATGAGGTAATGGAAACCTATGTGCCCATCATGAAAGGCGCCACTTTTCTGGGGGCTTTCGAGGTTTATCAGGATATTACCGATCGAAGCGCCGCTCTGCACCATAATGTCTCCAAGTTTGCCATCTTCTCCATTATCATCATGGTCATTTTTCTTGTCCTGATGATCGCCATCCTGCTTAAAATCGACAAGGATCTGCTGGCCCCGCAACAGCTCATACCCCAAGCGCAATCACCTTATAAGCTGTTCCTGGTTATAATCGTCTCCCTGTTTCTGGCAGAGTCGGTCGTGATGGCCCTGCTGTCAATCTGGCAGATCCCTTCTCCCTTTGTCGAATTATTAATCGATTCATCCCTGCTGGTAATTCTGGCCGTTCCCCTGATTTATTTCTTCGTCAACCGGCCGCTTCTTATGCAAATAGCTCAAAATAAAAAGGATCAGGAACTGGTCTCGCAACATTACCGCACCGAGCAGATCATGCGGCAGATATTGCTCCTCTCCATCCAAGGTTTGTCACTACAGGGTGTGCTGGAGGAATTCATCCGGCTCATCACCTCGTTTCCATGGTTGGAGATTGAAGCGAAGGGGGCGGTTTTCCTGGTCGGCGATGAGCCCAACACCCTAATTTTAATGGCCCATCATAATCTGCCGGCAGCACTGCTTGGCAAATGCAACCTGATACCTTTCGGCACCTGTCTGTGCGGCAAGGCGGCCCTGACCGGCGAAATAGTTTTCACCAACTGTGTCAATGAGGACCATGATATCCGTTATGAAGGAATCGCTCCGCACGGTCATTATTGCGTCCCTTTTTATTCGTCCGCCAAAGAACTGCTAGGGGTCTTCACCTTGTATACCAAACCAGGAGCCCGACGTAACCCAGAGGCGGAAAAAACCCTGCTTGCCGCCTCCTATCCATTGGCCGGGGTGATCGAGATAAAAAAACTGCAGGAGAAATTGCAACAAACTTCTATCACCGACGAACTTACCGGTCTTTTGAACCGACGAGGATTTATGGAGATGGCGGAAAATTATCTGAAGATTTTCGCCCGCAACGGCAATCAATCCCTGCTTCTTTTTGCCGACATGGATAATCTGAAGGAAATCAACGATAAATTCGGTCACCAGGTTGGTGATGAGGCCTTATCGAACATTGGAACAATCCTGACCAACACCTTCCGCACTACCGATATTATCAGCCGGATGGGCGGTGATGAATTTGCCGTTTTATGTACTACCAACGTTGAGGCCTACCAGTATCCAATGGTGCTGGAACGAATCAATGACCATCTCGCTGAATGGAACAACCGGGCAGATCGCAAATATCATCTTTCTTTGAGTATCGGCGTCACTGAATATAATCAGGATAATCCTCTGACTCTGGATGAAATGCTCGCCAGTGCCGATAGCAAAATGTACATGGCCAAAAACAAAAAAAAACAGGACCTGACCTGAGCAATGCCGCAATCACCAATCAAGAACGGCTATAAACAGCTGACCAGCAGCTATTCACAGGGAACTTGTCCATGAACCGAACTCTGGCTCTGATCTTACTCATTCTGATAGGCCTCGGCCTGCTGCACAGCCTCTATTCCTTCTACCGTGGCCGCTTCGGCGAGGCCATGATTATGTATCCCCTGCTGGTGGCCTGTTATGTCGTATTCATCGGCCGCGGCAAATGGAAGCTGAAGTCCGGTAATGAACAGGACAAAAAGCAAGACCACCAGGATGAAGATCATTAATTTCATCTCCTCATCCTCCCCATCCGACTCTTCCCGCTTTATTTTTGCCTTGGTCATGACGATGAGCTGTTGTCACAATTAACTGATAATGTTTATTATTTTGTGAAAGCCGCTTTTTTTGTCAACTTCGGTAGTTATTTTTTGATAAAAAAGAGGACGCGATGAAGCTTGCCGTTGTTGTCTTTAGCAAGTTAATGACTATTTTCCCGGATAAGAGTTGCCCGATGGTAAAGCACCACCATGATAATTTAGCGATGTTAAATACAGTAAACCGATTTAACAATAATTAAATCTGCACCCAACGAGAACCTGGCAACATGGACTATAAGTAATAAAATAAAGATGTTATTTTGGTTCAAATCCACATCTCATCTGCCTCACAGCTAATATCCGGTCCAACATCCGTACCGCCTTTCTGAGTCTTCTGTTTTCCTTTGTCTGAATACATGACCGCTATCAGGTACAGATACATACTTCCCGGTTGGGCTTGCCTGGTATTTATCCCTATAATTTTAATAGTTTAGTTAGTTAGCTTATTTTTTAATTTTATTGAAGGAGTAGCACATGAAGAAAATCAGGGAGAATAAAAAAAGGAAAATCATTCAGTATTTGCTGGCGCCGTTGGTGCCGCTGGTGATTGTAGGGGGGATTTACCAGCCTTATCTAGGCTATCTGGCTCTGGCGATGATGATTGCCATGATCGGTATGACTTTTATTTGGGGTCGGCTCTTTTGCGGCTGGATTTGCGCTATGGGGGCCTTTCATGAAAGAGTGCTGGCCAAGGTCAGCCTGAAAAAGGAGATGCCGCCGTTATTCAAAAAGACCTGGTTTCGTTGGCTGGTCTTTATCGGGCTGATGGGGCTGATGATCAGCCGTCTGCTCATGTCCGGCGGTGATCCCGCCAAGGTCGGGGCCGTTTTTGTCATGATGTGGACGGTGTCCACCGTTATTGCCGTGGCCATCGGCCTGTATTTCAAGCCCCGTTCCTGGTGCAACTTCTGCCCCATGGCCTCGATACAGGGAGTGCTGGCCCCCAGGAAATATCTGCTGCAGGTCTCTGCGGACTGCAAGCAATGCGGCCTCTGCCAAAAAGTTTGCCCCCTCCAGACCA
>DIKT01000019.1:790-10968 GCA_002424635.1 Desulfobulbaceae bacterium UBA5611 | reverse complement strand
GAACAGTCATTGGTCGGAAAGGTCTTATCCAGCTGGGCCATAACCCCGCCGATGGCTGGTGATTTCTCGACCAGATAGACATAAAAACCAAGCTCCGTCAGATCAAGGGCGGCCTGGATTCCGGCGATACCTCCGCCCAGAACCATGACGGCCCCTTCTCTGTGATTTAATGCTTTACCCATAATGTTACTCCTGAAAAATGATCATTGGGTCTCTTGGCAGATTCCCTTATATTTTATGCTTCAATTTTAGAAACCTTAATCGCACAGATCTTATACTGGGGACTGCGCGACAGCCGGTCCAGGCTGTTCAAGGTCAGATTATTCACAGGAACTTCTGCGAAGTGGTACGGGATGGCAATAGTGCCAAGCTGCGAACGATCGGTAAGCCGGGCCCGCAACTGCACTGTGCCCCGCCGTGAGCTGACCTCAATCGTATCAAGATCATTGATGCCAAGACGAGCAGCATCCTGCGGGTTGATCTCCGCCAGAGCCTCAGGACAAAGGACTTCAATCTCCGGGGTTTTGCGAGTCATAGAGCCAAAATTGTACTGGGCTGTTTCCCTGATGGTGGTCAGGATCATCGGATAGTCGGCATCAGGCATCTCTGCCGGAGAAGTATAATCCTCTGGTATAAACAGCCCCAGGCCTTTCGTAAATTTACCGATATGCAGCACCGGCGTTCCCGGATGATCGGCAGTTGGCACCGGCCATTGCAACCCTACTTTATCAATACGCTCATAGCTGATGCCGGCATATTGAGGAACAAGCAGTGATATTTCATTAAAGATATCTTCGGGCTTCGCATAGGGCATATCATAGCCCATGCGATGCGAGAGCTCACAGAAAATCTGCCAGTCAGGCTTGGCCTCACCGGGTGGTTCTACTGCCTTACGCACCCGCTGCACCCGTCGCTCGGTACAGGTGAAGGTCCCGTCTTTCTCGGCATAACAGGCAGCCGGGAAGACGATATCGGCCATCTTGGCTGTTTCAGTCAAGAAAATATCCTGGACAATCAGAAAATCGAGCTTTTCAAGAGCGGCAACCGCATGCAATGCATTAGGGTCGGCCAGCACCGGATCCTCACCAAAGACATAAATGCCCTTGATCTCACCTGCAAGAATGGCATCCCAGACCTCGGTGGCGGCCTTGCCTTTGCGCCGCGGCAGCTTCACATCCCACAGCTTTTCATAACGATCAAAGGCCTCGTTATTTTCCAGGCCGCTATAACCCGGCAGGGTCGTGTACAGAGCGCCCATATCACAGGCCCCCTGGACATTATTCTGACCGCGCAACGGATTGACCCCGCCGCCTGCCACACCAAGCTTGCCGCAGAGCATCGCCAGATTGGCAACAGACTTGACATTATCAGTGCCGGTGGCGTGATGGGCCAGGCCCATGCCATAGAAAATAGCACACTTCTTGCCCGGTGAGGCATAGAGCCGAGCGGCGGCGCGCAGTTGCTCTTCGGCAATACCGGTGATCTTTTCCACATAGGCCGGGGTATATTTGGCCGTGACAATCTGCAGTTCTTCAAGATTTTCGGTCCGTTCTTCGACAAATTTCTTATCCCAGAGTTCTTCTTCGAGGATCACATGAACCATGCCATTAAGCAGCGCCACATCACTGCCTGGATTGGACTGCAGCCATAGATCCGCCTCGTCGGCAAAACCGGTACGCCGGGGATCAATTACTAATAATTTACTGCCGTTCTTTTTGGCCTGATGGATCCGCAGACCAATAGTGGGGTGACTGGTATCGGCATTGGAGCCGATAACCATAATTACATCCGATTCTTTAATATCAGCGATGGAGTTGGTCATCGCGCCGCTACCAAATGACAGGGCCAGACTGGCCACAGTAGGAGCGTGTCAGAGACGGGCGCAATGATCGATATTATTGGTCCCGATCGAGGTGCGCATGAATTTCTGCATGAGGAAATTTTCCTCATTGGTGGCTCGGGCGCAACTGAATCCGGCGATGGAATCAGGGCCATACATGGCCTTCAATTCAAACAGTTTTTTGGCCGTGTAATCAAGGGCCTCATCCCAACTGGTCTCCACCAGCATTCCGTTCTTGCGAATCAGAGGTTTGGTCAGCCGGTCCTTATGCTGGATGAAGTCATGACCGAAACGGCCCTTGACACATAAAGCGCCATAATTGGGGGCCTGCTCGGCATCGGCCGTCACTTCCATGATAGTGTCACCCTTGACCCGCAGGATAATCTGACAACCAGCCCCGCAATAAGGACAGGTGGTGCGGACCTCTTTCACCGGCTCGCTCTGGATAGGAATGGTCTGCGCCTTTTTATTCAAAGCCCCGGTGGAACAGTTATCCACACATTTTCCGCAGGAGACGCACTTATCATTAAAGCCCAGAATGAGTCCTACCGGGCGACCCTTGTCATCAAAGGATGCGGCACCCAGCTCAACGGCATCATATTCACAGGCCCGTTCGCAACGACGGCAGAAAATGCATTTATTTTTATCAACAATGATGGCCGGATGGGAATAATCCATGGCATAGACCGGCGTGGTGCCCATGCCGGTCTTGTTGATATTGAGGTTATGACTGATGGCCAGTTCCTTGAGATCACAACGATCAAAGGCGGTACAACCACAGGACAGGCATCTCTCAGCTTCATGCAGGGCCATCTTCTCGGAAAAACCCAGTTTTACCTCATCAAAATCCTGACTGCAGATTTCCGGGGGACGGGTGGGCATCTTTTCCCGCAGTTTGATCGGAATGCCGTCAAAATTTTTCTGATCTACTTCCTCAAAGCCCTTGCCGCGGGTAAAGTTGAATCGGCTTTCCGCCTCTTCTTTTGCGGTGCCCATGACATAGGCATGGATATTGTCAGCGGCCCGCCGGGCCGAGACCACGGCCTGGATCACTGATCGTGGTCCGGTGACCGCATCACCACCGGCAAAAACACCGTCGATATTGATCTGAGACGAACGGACATTGGCGTCCAAAGTCTTGTTGGCTGACAGGGCAATGGACTTCTCCAGAGCACCGCCGGCGAACTTATCAGCCACAGCGACCTGGCCCAGAGAGGAGACAATAGAGTCCACCTGCAGGGTATGCGTGGAACCGGCAACCGGTTCCGGCAACCGGACCCCTTTGGCATCAGGCTCACCGAGCTTCATCCGGATCAACTCCAGTTTCAGCCTTGAATCTTTACTGGTAGCATCGCAGATTTCCACAGGTGAGGCCATCAGCAGAAACTGGACCCCTTCTTTCTCGGCCTCCCTGATATTGCGCTGATGGGCCGGCATCTCCGTGCGGGAGCGGGGATAAATGACCGTGACCTCAGTTACTCCCTGCCTGATCAAAGTGCGGGCCACTTCCATGGCAATATTATTACCACCAATCACAGCGGCTCGCCGACCCATATTCGGCTTTTTGCCCTCTGCCACCCGCCGCAGATATTTGACCGCCGAATAGGTGTGCGGATTGACGGCCCCTGTTATTTCCAGCGGAATATCTATCCCTGCTCCTGTGCCCAGAAAAATCGCATCAAAGCCTTGATCTTTCAGACTCTGAATGGTGAAATCCTTGCCCCATTTCTGGCTGAGTTTAACCGAAATGCCCAGACGCAAAATGGTGTTGATCTCATAGTTGAGCACATCTTTGGGAATTCGATACTCAAGCAGCCCATAGCGCAGAGCCCCGCCCAGCATGGGCGACGATTCAAAGATGGTCACATCATGTCCTTTTCTGGTCAGAAAATGAGCAGCAGTAAGGCCTGCCGGCCCACCACCAATCACGGCGATCCGTTTGCCGGTAGACGCATCCTTGGGAATATTCAGTTCAATCTCATGACTCATGCACCAATCCGCGACAAAGCGCTTCAGGTGGTTGATGGATACCGGTTCATCAACCAGGAGACGACGGCAGCGGGTTTCACAGAAACGAGGACAGACCCGGCCTACCGAGAAGGGCAGCGGGTTGCGTTCCATAACCAGCCGCAAGGCCTCTTCGTACTGGCCCTTGGCGACATGAGCGATATAGCCCTGGACATTAATCTGTCCCGGGCAGGTAAGATTACAGGGGGCCTTGCAATCACCAAAATGGGTCTCGGCCAGGATGGCCAGCCGTTCCAGACGATGGGTGGTGATAGCGGCTGAATCAGTCAGGATAACCATGCCGTCTTGAGCCAGACGGTTACAGGAACGAATCAGACCTTCCTGCCCTGCGATCTCGACCACACAGATTTGACAGTGAGCCTCAGCCGTAATGCCCTGGACATGACACAAAGTAGGGATCTTTATATCGGATCTTTTGGCAACCTCAAGGATGGTGAGGCCGTCCTCCGCCACTATCTCATGGCCATTAATGGTAAGAGTTACAGTTGTCATACTCAAGCTCAGAAGTGAGAGTTAATTTCATGCAATACAAGGTATTATTTCTGACATCCCGCCAAGCCGTAGTAAGACAGATAACCATTTATCCTGTCCTTCTCAGCCTCGCTACCGACTCTGCAGGAGACAATACTTTAACCATTATTTGCCTGGTTTCCATTCCTTCAGGAAGACCGGCAGATGGCCTGCCTCTCTGGGGCCGATAATAATATTCCAGGCCGGCAGCTCTTCTTCCAACTCGCCCTTAAGAGAGGCCAGATAGCCCGGGATAATCAGATCACGATGTTTCACCTTATCTTCAATGCCGCTCTTCTTGACAAACTGGGCGATCATATCAGCGCCGAATTTGCCGGCAGCCCAAGCCGTAAGAACAGACAGACCCTCGGTATCTTTAATCAGAAGCCAGGTCGGCACCTTGGAACCCTCGATCTCACCGGACACAATAAAATAGGTCAGCGAAAAGTTACAGGTGATAACCACCGGAGAATCCTCACCAGGCCCGGTCAGCGGATAGACATCCTCAGTCACCACCATCGGCCGCTGCGGATCGGTGAAGATATTCATCCGCTCCAGCAGCAATGGAAAGAGGATATCGCCCTGCAGGTCGGACAGCACAATAATCCCGGCGTACTTGGCAATCAGGATAGAGGCGATCATCGCCTCCATCATCGGATCATCACTCATTTCACAGGGAAAGGTCAGGGTCGGAAAGCCCAGGGGTTTGAACTTGGCCTTGACCGCCGATCTTCTGGCTACGACATTATCTTCAAAAGCCGCACGCAGGGTCCGGGCGCCGGTATCAATGGCCAGATCCTTCAGTCCGGCGGCCAGCAGGAGATTGGTGATATCAATACAATTGTCAATACTGGTCCCTTTGACGGCAACCGGGGCCGCACAATCCTTGGCGATCTGGGCCATGGCACCGGCATTATCAGCAGTAGCACCATAAAGAAGCGGGATGCGTGATCCGCAGAGCTTGGCAGCAGCAGCAAGATGGGCAGGAGTATCACTGATCAGGATCAGACCGGCACGCTGAGAGCCGGTCAGCACCTTCTGCACCAGGGCGGTAAAGGAACCTTCGTCATTCTTACTGTCTTTGACCGCAATGAGATCAGCCTTCATGATCACACCGACTCGTTCATAGACAAACTGATTAAAACGCTCAATCCGACCATTGACGGCCGCATCATCCATGTCGGTGGTGACCAGCACGGCAATACCGGTAGGATTGACGAATCTTTTTTCATGGCGGAACATGCAGGTCTCGCCGCCGACGGTGAAGGCCTCATCACCACTGCCCAGCTTCAAAGTGCGAATGGGGGGAGCGGAAGCCTCACCAATGGTGGCCTTGGCCTCATCACTGACATAAGGACAGGTATCAATTTCCACCTGACCAGCTGCAACCTTCATGGCAAAAGCCAGGCAGGTGGGGATGCTGCATTCACCGCAGTTCTTCTTAGGCAGCATCTTGAGAATTTGAATGCCGGTTAAAGCCATGATAGATATCCTCCAGTTGTAACAACAAAAAAATTAGTCATAGCATGTTTAAGAAACGACCACATTTCTTAACAAACTAAAAAAAACAATCAAATGGCTTTATGCCGTTAGTTCGAAAACCTTGCATCTCGGCCAGATGCCGCTGTCAGGCGGCATCTGGTGCCGTACAACTCAGGCAAGTAGGAAGCAACTCTTGCTTGCTTTTTGCATCTCGGCCAGACGCCGCTCCAGGAAACAGCCTGTAAAGACTGCTGTTTTCTGGTAGCGGCATAAGGTGCCGTAAAACTCAGGCAAGCAGGAAACAGACCTGCTTGCCTGAGTAACGGCACCTAAACAGCCGTTTCCATCTCCAGGGCCGGATGGCCTTTTTCCTTGAGGAATTTGTAGATCTCCTCTTCGGTGGTCCCCTGCTCCTCAGTGGCAATCATGTCATAAAGCTCAGGCATACCGATATTCTTACAGACTTCCTTCAGTTTCTCGCTGATTTCTTCTTTCAGCATCTTGGGCAGCCAGACGACCCGTTTCAGGCCGCCTTCAGCCTTGAACAGCTTATTACTGGTCATATAATGCTTGCTGACCCCCATAAAGCCAGGCGTCTGATTACCGCCTCCAGCCATACCGGCCAGACTGGTAAACTTCATGCCCGATGGGGTCATACCGAGAAAATCGCGATTAACAACCATAATGCCGTTACAGGTCGGCAGCATGGCGGCAATGGCCTCAAAACAACCGCAGGCAGTCATCGGATTATTCATCAGGGAATAGCAACTGACCTCAGGAACAGCCCCGCGGGAGGCTTGATTAACAAACTCATTAATGCCGACATAGTAACCATTGTCAGGATCGGTACATTCACCCTTCTCAATAGGCTGGTTGGGGCCGGTGGGATTAATCTGATAAGAGGCCTTACCGTCCAGCCAGTTATAAGCGCCACACATGCCGATCCGCTCCGGGGTGATGACACAGACGTGACTCGGAGCAAAAGACTGACAGAGGGTACAGGAATAAAACACATCCTCGGTCTCATCGGTCATCGCGCCCAGACGCAGATCACGCTCGGTATAAACCGAGCTGGCCAGGGCCATGACCTCGCGTACCTTATCTTCAACGGTGTAGAGTTTCACCTGGATCTTATCAACAATGGCGCCAAACTCCTGATGCAGCTTGCCATGCAGCACCACGCCGAGATGCTTGAAGGACAAGCCCTTTTCTACCGCCGCCTTGCCGATGCGCACCCACATGATATTGCGCTGGCCCATGTGCATGATGCCCTGGATATAATTGATCAGATGATGAAACTGCCGTTCCAGGATCGGCTCGAAATCAGACTGCATCTGCCGCCCGGCCACCTCGACCAGAATGCCCAGAGGCAGATTCTGCCCCTGCTCGATATCACAGATATCCGGTCCTTCCAGCGTCACTAGACCATCTTCAATCTCGTCCATATTTTTGGAAATAAGGACCTCCACGCCGGGAGTCCGGCCGCCGCCGCATTCCATGAACAGCTCATCCTTACGGACCCGTTCACCCTCAAAGGCAGGGCCAAAGGCCATCGGGATATCGATCTTGGTCACATTAACCTTCAGGCCGCGCACCTCGATGGCCTTCTGGACAATCTCGTCATGAGGGATATTGGAGACCACATGCTCGTAGGTACAGATCCCGGTCGGCAGGACCTCAGGGATATCATAATCGGAAATAGTCGGAAAGCCCCAGTTGATGGCGCCGGCGGCATTGGCATACCACTCGTCACTGACCGGGCCGAAAGCCATGACGAAGGCAAAGGTCCGATCTTTATTATAGAGCAGATTACCCTTATAATCGCCAGGCTTGATACCGCCGAAGGCCATGGCGACACGGCAGGCAAAGCCGATGGCAAAGACCGCTGTGGTATAGCTCTGGCCGAATGGTACCAGCCGGGTATTCCAGCCCACCTGCACGTTATTCTGGACCAGCAGATCAGGCATGGTCAGACCATTGGTCTGGTCATGCATGAAGATATAAAGATTCTTCTCCTGCAGCTCAAGGGCGATCCGGGAGGCCACTTCCTTGTCGCTGGGGGTGCCCATAATGGCGGCAAAGCCAGGGGCAGTGCCGTCAACGAACTCCACTCCGCGTTTACGGAAGATGACATCATCAGCGGCACCCAGCCAGATGCTGTCACTGGTAGGATCCTCGGTCTTGGTGTAATAGTTTGGTGAATTCAAATAACGGACGGCCTCGTACATCTCCTCGGCAAAAAAAGTGGCCATACCGGCATCAAGTGCCGGGGCCAGATAGGGCAGCCAGATATCGGCTGTCACCACCGGCGGCATCAGCTTGTTGCACTCCTGAAAGATATCCTTCATATCGCCCAGTTTTTCCACCTTGGCGCCCAGCATACTGTAAATCACCGGCAGATAATAAGCGGTATTGGGAAAAGAAACCTCATGATCAGCGCCATACTTCTTCAACGCCTCTTCATAGCTCTCCTCGGCCATATCTATAATTTTCCTGGCTCCACGAATGGCAGCGGAACAAATAATTTTTGACATAATATAAAACTCCCTTAATTTATCCGGTTATCAGCAAGCAACTAGCACGTATCAGCAAAACTCAGCCCATCAAACCATTAATCAAGGCCTTGGTCATGGCCACTGCCTTGGGATGACGCATGATCAAAACATCACCGCCGGCCATCAGCATGCAGCTGGCTGTCAGCGCCTCCATCATAATTCCGCGAGTCTCCTGGTCGCCGATCATATTATCGGTCGGCAGCTTGGTCTCTTTGGCCTTCCATACTTCACGACCAAGATTACAGATAAAAGGTACCTGCAGCTTTTCATCCTGCTGAATGAGGGCAGCCATGCGAATACGCTCCATGACTGAATAGGTATACTCAATACCATAGCCGAGGGCACCCACTGAAGGATCCATCAAGACGGTACCCAGAGAGACACCAAGATTCTGGAGCAGGATATTCAACTGCTTGGCCAGGTTGACATCAATAGGAGAAGCAGCAACAATGGCATGCTGAAAGGCCATAGCTGTGGCGCCAACGGTCCGGTAATTGGCATCTTCCAGAGGGGCCAGACAGACTTTTTTATTACCGATCACTGAGGTCAGTCCCCGCAGGGTTTCGGTATCCTTGTCATTATTACCACAACCCCAGACAATGATCGGCACCTCGAGGGCATCGATAATCTGGGCGGCGATCTTGGCGGCGTCATCGGCTGACCGGTTCATGCCGTTAGGATCGGTGGAGACAAGCGAGATATTAATGGCCTCGGCACCATATTCCTTGACACATTTCTGAGCCCAGGCCACCGGATTATCCATGACGTCGGTAAAATGACGGGCCAGGGTCTCGGGCCAGTCTTCCGGCCGCACATCAAGCACATCCATGGCAATCAGGGATTTATGAGGATGACTGCCCTCAAACAGATGGAAGGGCATCGAAGCGCCGCCGCCCACGGTAATGGTATGATCGTCATTACCAAGCACGGTTTCACGGATGACTCCGGTATATTTTTCTTTATAGGATTTCTCATCAACCTTACTGGCGCGCTCGACCAGAGTCGATTTCTCCAGGCTCAAAGGAGCAACGCCGGCAGCCAGCGTTACGGCCTGGGCAGCAGCCTGGGCTTTGGCTTCCGCAGCAGCCGCTGCCACCTTGGCTCCTTCCTCGGCCTTGAGACTGGCTGCGGCCTCTGCCGCGACTTTATTCCTGGCATCTTCCTCAGCCTTGGCCTTGGCAGCATCAGCCGCAGCCTTTTCTCTAGCGGCTGCCTCTGCCTTGGCCTGGGCCTCTGCCTTCATTGCTGCTTCCGCCGCAGCCTTAGCTGTATCCTCAGCTGCCGTATCCACAAGCGGCGCCGGTACAGATGCGGCAGGGGCAGCAACTGGAGCAGCCGGAGCAGTAGGTGCAGCGGCCACAGCCGCTTTTTGTGGCTCACGGTTGAGAATGGCATGAGCCCCGGCAAAATTGGTAATGGCCGCAAACTGCTCATCGGACAGGCCATAGGCCTTTTTCAAGGCGGACAGTCCATGATTCATGGCATCCAAGGCCATGATACGCTCTTTTTCATTCATCTCATGCTCTCCTGCGTCATCTATTTCGCCCGTGGGCACACTTGTTCCAGTCACATTCGTATCAGCCACAGCCACCTTCAGTGTCGCGGTCTGTGCCTTCACCATAAGCGCTTCCGCCTCTCTGCGGGCAGTCGCAACGATCACTTCCGCCTCAGCTCTGGCCTTGTCAAGCACCTTGTCAATATCCGCACCCTGAACCTGGATAGATTCACGTGTCTCTTCAGCAGATGCCACACCCTCGGCAACA
>DIKT01000019.1:0-757 GCA_002424635.1 Desulfobulbaceae bacterium UBA5611 | reverse complement strand
GCGCTTTCCCACTCAATGGCCATGACATGAACACCAGCCACCCCCTTGATCTCCTTCACCTGATTGATGATATCAACACAGATGTTGATCCCTTCATCCTGTTTGTCCTTGGCATCCTGCATCCGCCGGATCACATCATCGGGCACATCCATGCCGGGCACAGAACTCTTCATGTAGCGCGCCATGCCCAGGGATTTGGGGGGGGTGACGCCAGCCAGGATATAAACCTTTTCATCAAGCCCGAGGTCACGAACCATCTCCATGAACCTGGCGAATCTTTCCACATTATAGATGATCTGGGTCTGGATGAAATCGGCACCGGCGGCCACCTTTTTCCCTAAACGAACCGCCCTGTATTCAAAGGGGTCGGCAAAGGGATTGGCTGCAGCTCCGAGAAAGAGCCGGGGCTCATTGTTCTTGATCTCCTCACCGCACTGAAATCGTTTCTCATCCCGCATATCCTTGACCATACCGAGCATCTGGATGGAGTCCATATCAAAGACCCCTTTTGAGCCGGGATGATTACCGAACTTCTGATGATCACCGGTCAGACAGAGAAGGTTTTTCAGACCCAGGGCCGAAGCTCCGAGAATATCCGACTGCATCCCTATACGATTCCGGTCGCGGCAGGTCATCTGGACCACAGGCTCAACCCCTTCATTCTGGGTAATCAGCCCTGCAGCAATGGATGACATCCGGACGATTGCCGTCTGGCAGTCGGTTATATTGACCGCATCCACATGACCTTTCAAGAGGC
>DIKT01000024.1:1776-3348 GCA_002424635.1 Desulfobulbaceae bacterium UBA5611 | reverse complement strand
CAGATCGAGGGCTTGAGCAAAAGCTATCAGGGCCGGCAGATTTTTGCCAATGTCAACCTGCAGCTGCAACGGGGAGACAAGGTGGCGGTGGTCGGAGTTAATGGGGCCGGCAAGTCAACCCTGCTCAAGATTATCAGCGGTCAACTGGAGTATGATGCCGGTGAGATCAAGCTGGGCCATAATGTCCAGTTTTCCTATTTCGGTCAGCACCAGGCCCAGGAACTCTCACCCACACTGTCGGCTCTGGAGACTATGGCGTTTTCCGGAGCCGATCTGACCGTGACCAGGACGCGTTCTCTATTGGGGGCCTTTCTTTTTCGGGGCGAGGAGGTAGACAAGAAGGTGGCCGTGCTGTCCGGTGGCGAAAAAAGTCGCCTCGCCCTGGCCAAGATGATCGCCCGGCCCGCCAATCTGATGCTGCTGGATGAGCCGACCAACCATCTGGATATCAGCTCCCAGGAAGTATTGCAGGAGGCCATGGCCCAGTATGACGGCTGTATTATTGTGGTTTCCCATAACCGTTATTTTCTCGATAGTTTTATCAATAAAGTGTTGCTGGTCAAAGATGGTCAGGTGGCACTGTATGAAGGCAATATCATTGAGTACCTGCGTAAGGCAGCCTTGGAAGATGTAGAAAAGAAGAGCGCGCCCCCTGAAATCCTGGCCTCCGTTGATGGTAACGGGGCCGAACATTCCCGGGAATCAAAAAAGGAAAAAAGGCAGCAGGAGGCCAGGGAGCGTAAGGAGCGCGGTGGTAAGCTTGGCCCCTGGAAGAAAAAAGAGCAGGAGGCGGAAAAGCAGATTGCCGACCTGGAGGTCCGGAAGGAACAATTGGAGATTCTGATGGCTGACCCTGAACTCTATTATGATGAACAGGCTTGGGCGAAGACCAGTACTGAATATGATCAATGTAAAAGTCAGTTGGAAAGGTGGTACTCCCAATGGGAAGAGGCCCAGGACGCAATTGAGGGCATTGAGGCCGGTTTTTGATCCCAGGAATTTATGAAAAATTGCTTGCCTGTTTTCCACTTTTCGGGGTACCCTGTTATGTCTGATCGGGGCCCGGCCGTCACGGTGCTGAGCTTCATCAGAGACAGTTTGATAGAGAATTAGCGAAGAAAAGAATGGTCTTATCTTAAATATCTGTTCTTTTCGCGATATCTTCTGACTAAAAACTGCTGCATATTATCTTTCACTGCAGGTGTAGTAGTTGTATATCTGCTTATATTCTCGTCTCATGGAATCAATTATGAAAAATTATTCACTGCCTCATCTTACATGTTTCAGTGTCTGCTTGCTATTTTCTTGGCTGCTGTCTTTGGCTACGGTTCAGGCGGCGGCACAGCAGCCGGTCGTGGCCTTCCTGCCGTTTACCATAAATGCCGCCAGTGATCTGTCATATCTGCGCGATGGCCTGGGTGAGATGCTGGCCAGTCGTTTTGCTGCAGAGGCTGGAGTGGTAGCGGTTGATAAAAAAACAGTGGATGCTGTCATAGGAGCAGGACGTAAGCCCGATCCCAATCAGCTGGAGGATATGGCGGGAAAGATGGGAGCTGATTATCTTCTTTATGG
>DIKT01000024.1:0-1731 GCA_002424635.1 Desulfobulbaceae bacterium UBA5611 | reverse complement strand
CAGTGTCACTTTTTATGCTACTGCCGCCAAGGAAGGAGAGGTAATGTCGGCCATTGATGATCTGGCCTGGGGAATGTTAGAAAAGATCTTCGCCAAAAAACGACCGGGCAGCAGTTCGCTGGCACTTGAGACGGCTGCACCATTAGAGCCCACAGGCTTACAAACAGCTCACCCGGATCGTACTTTCAGGGCGACCGCCGGTTTTGGTAACTCATCATTGCTTTGGAGCGAGGGGGCCAGTCAGTTTTTTAAGACCCGTAATATACCGTTGTCGCTGGAAGGCATGGCTATTGGCGATGTCGATGGCGATGGCAGCTTGGAAATGGTGATGGCTGATCGGGAAATAGTAGTGGTTTACAAGCTGACCGAGGGACGGCTGGTTGAATTTGCCCGGATCAAGCCTCTGGCCCAGTACAAAATTCATGCTGTGAATACGGCTGATCTGAATGGCAATGGCAAGGCTGAGATTTATATCAGTGCCGCTGATCCGACAATGCCTGGTTCCATGGGTGTTGAATGGGATGGTAAGGAAATGGTAACCTTGTTTGAAAATGCCCGTTATTATATCCGGCCAATCAAGGTGCCGGCCATCGGTGTGGTTCTGGCCGGTCAGAAGGCGGGCATTGAAGGTGTAGCTATCAGCGGTCCTATCTATTCTTTGATCCTGGATGGTTCCCGTCTGGTCGGTGAGGAACGTTTGCCTGTGCCGGCCGGGGTCAATATTTTTAATTTCTCTTTTGCCGATCTTGATGGCGATGGTGACTCCAAGGTCGTGGTTCTTGATGAATGGAACAAGTTACTGGTGATGAACCAGAGTGGCAAGGTTTTATGGAAGAGCGAAGATCGCTATGGCGCCACCAAAAGGTTTGTCGGCGGCAAGTCGGCCATACAGATGACGCAGCAAACCGGGGCCAGGCGAGCAGCGACCAAAGTGGTTGACGGGGCAACGACCATTCTGTTTGAAGAACTGTATATTCCCTCACGGATCCTGGTGACTGATGTCGATGGCGATGGTAAGGATGATATTATAATAAATGCCAATACCTCAACATGGACCAGCCTGGTTAGAAGTGTCCAGGTCTTTCAGTCGGGAACCATGGTCGGTATGAAGTGGAATGGGGTAGGCCTTCAGGAACTGTGGCGTACCAGAAAGGTTGATGGTTATGTAGCTGATTACGATGCCCGTTCTCACCATCTGCCATTAAAAGATGGGGTTGAACAGCTCTATGTCGGAGTGGTGTCCCAAGGCAGCTTTGGAGATATATTTGCAGCTGATGAGTCGATGCTGTTGGTTTACCCTTTGCAGTTTAAAACGGAAGAAAATTAGTTAAATGATCCTGTGAAGCGATCGAGCGTCATCCTTAATTAACAAGCTCAAGAGCCTCTGTTTGCTTACTTAACCATAACCTTATAAAATTCTATGCGTGTTAATAACCGGGCGGCAGACAGCCTTCGGCCTATCTCAGTGGAATGGAATATTCAGCCCAGTGCTGATGCCTCCCTTCTGATTCGTACCGGTAATACTCATGTTATCTGTGGGGTTTCGATTGAAGAGACAGTTCCTCCCTTTCTAAAAGGGGGCGGCAGCGGCTGGATTACCGCCGAGTATGGAATGCTGCCTTGCGCCACCTCTTCTCGTTATAAGCGGGAAGGGCTCAGCGGTAAATCAGGGCGGACCCATGAGATCCAGCGCCTCATTGGCCGTAGTCTGCGGATGATGGTTGATCTGAC
>DIKT01000092.1 GCA_002424635.1 Desulfobulbaceae bacterium UBA5611 | reverse complement strand
CTCAGCGATATTGCCTACAACTTCCTGGGTAATGGCGGCCTTGGCCTCAATGGCCCCGGCAATGTTGGCGACTATGGTACCTACCTCTTCAATAACTCCGGTAATCTTATCGATATCATTGATCGCCCCGATGGCTGATTGCTGGACCCCGGTGATGCGGCTTTTGATATCTTCAGTGGCGGCCGCTGTCTGTTTGGCTAATTCTTTGATTTCATTGGCTACTACCGCAAAGCCCTTGCCGGCTTCACCCGCCCGGGCCGCCTCGATGGTGGCATTGAGGGCCAGCAGATTGGTTTGCGATGAGATGGCAGTGATGGTCTCGGTGACCTGACCAATTTGCTGGGCTGCCTGGCCAAATTCCTGCATCAATACGGCCAGATTATGGGCCTGCTCACTTGCCTGCACGCTGATATTACGAGCCTTTTCCGAGTTGGCCGCAATCTTGGTGATGGTGCTGCTCATCTCCCCTGTGGCCTCGGTGACGGTACTCAGGTTGATGGTGGCCTGTTCCATACTGGCCGCGACTGAGTTGGTATTGGCACTGGCCTCTTCGGCAGCTGCGGCCACAGTATCGGTTTTATCCGAAACGATTTTGACATCACGCGACATATCTTGAGAAATGACGGCCAAGGAATCAGAAAAAGTGGCCATGCTGCCGGCATTCTCAGCAAGCTGTACTATAATACCCCGCACTTTTTCGGCAAAAATATTAAAGCCATTGGCCAGGGCTCCGACCTCGTCACTGTTGGCGACAGCAATTCTGCGGGTTAAATCACCTTCACCTTGTGAGATATCCTGCATTAAGGTCGCCGCATGACTGATGGGTTTGACAATGGCATTGGCCAGGAGCGCGATGAGCACTGTCATCAATAGGCCGCCGATAAGAATCGCCATGCCGGTCGTCATCAGATTGTTGCTGAGCTGAGCCGCCACACTGGCCTTACTGTAGCTGAATTTGAGCCTGCCATTAACGGTTTTCCCGTCCTGACTCTTGATCTCCCGCTCCACCAGAACAGATTGTGCCGTGGCTGGTTTTTCCTGACTGCTTTTAGTCAACGCAACACCCTTGTCGTCAAAAAAAACAATCCATTCTACATCAGAATCTTTGATGAGCTCCTTGATCAAAGATTCTATGGATGAATAATCATAATTATTGAGATAGGAACCACCTATTGGCTCGATCAGGTTGACTAGAGAAGTGGCTTTGGATTCCAAGGCACTCTGTATGAGACGATTACTCTTGAACATCATGAAGGAACCAAGACTCAAGAGCAAGATGGCCGTCATTAAGACTGTTGCGATAATGATTTTAGGGCGAAGACCCAATGAGCTCAGCTTTGACATGTTTTTCCTTGGTTTATGGGAATATATTTGAGGAAATATTGCCTGTGGCACTATTATGCTTCCGGCGTGAAGTACGCCATATTACTTAAAAAGCCTCTTGCCGTGCAGACAGACAAGAGGCTCTCTGGAAAAGCCCTTACCTTCAGATTAGAATGCGTAGGTCAAAGGATCAATCTTCGCCTTTTTCATAAGATTCAGGGTGAAATCCAACTTCTCCGGGGAGAAGGGGACAATTTCCTTGGCGCCAAAAGCATCTTTGGCGGCAATGGCGGCCTGCGTGATCTTCTCGCGATCGTCTGCGGAAATTTTATTGGAGGCGGTCAGGATGTTATCAGGATTTAAGGCGTCGGACACGCCCGGTACCTCAAAGGAATCGAATTCGGGGTAATCCTGTTTCTTTCCACTCCACCAGCCATTCTTCACGAAGGCAGCCTTGGCCTTGCCGGCCTTGAGTGCGCCTATGGCATTGGGGTGGCCTGGGGTCTCGATGGCTGCCTGACCATCGGTAGCGGCTTTGGCACCAGACTCACCAGAGCTGGCACCCTTGGCAAAGGCGATCTCTTTGGGATAGTTCTTGAGAATTTCTTCGGGATTCTGGCCCTTGGGGTAGATCATCAGCGCCCCATAGAGTTCTTTGCCGTCGATGGCTTGAACCAGAGGAGTGCCGAGGTTCCGGGCCCTGATAATTGCCTGCCCGAAGGAACCTGTGTAGACCAAACTACCCTCGTCGGCGGTGAAGGCTGTGAGGATCTCGGAGTAGCCGTTGGCAACGCGGGGTTTAATGGCAATGCCGGATTTAGAGAGGGCATCAGTGATTTTCTTGGCCTGCTCACTCTTGTCCTTCCAGTTTGGCGGGAACCAGCAGGAAAGGTCGCCCGCCATTGCCGGGGTAGCCAGAGCAAACGCAATAACAAGGGCAGACAACATTTTCAGGATACTTCGCATTTCACTTCCTCCTCATGAAATTATAAACAACAGACACTTACCAATGCACCTGTAAAGAGATGCTTCGCATTCCACTTCCCTCTCTAAATTATTTTCATTTTACTTCCTCCTCTCAATCCTGAACTTATTTAGGTACAGAGACCACCGCAATAGAGTGCTGCACCCGTCATCAAGCACAAAAGTAGTCTTCGTTTCATCCGTTGTTGATAAAACAGTATTCGTTTAGTATTGAGCGACAAATTTATGAAATATTGAGGATAAGTAGCGCTATTGTATAGGATAATTTTTTATTTATCACCTAAAATTTGCAATCGCCTGAATTGAAACAATTGGCTAAGAATATTCAGACATTCGCACGCTGCGAACAGGGAAAAAAGAGACCAGAGCCATCTGGTTTTTTGCTTCTTCGATCCAGTTCTCACTGGTCGCACGTTGATTGTTTTTCCTTTATAAGCAGACCCAGGCGAAAGTTTATAGTTGTCCCGAATGTAAGGCCGGGTTTCTCCTTCGATGCAGGGCTTCTCTTGGCAGAGGGGTTGTCATGTTGGTTTTTTATCTTCTGCAATAGCGTGCCAGGCTGTTTTGAGAACCCTGCTGGTTGCTGCCGTTTCCGCGTCCATCCCGAGGACATGGGTCAGAATCTCTAAGGGTTTGACACCAGGCAGACTGCTGGTGTAGAGCAGCTCCAGCCTGAGCTGCTCTGCTGTTTCCGGGATGATAGCTACCACCAGGGGGCGGATGTCAAATATTGTTTTTTTGCCTTTACGGCTGCGGCTGATAGTAAATTCATCTCGGGCCATGAAATCAGCAATGCGGGAGAGTTCCTCGGCTGATAAGGGTCGGGGCAGGTTGAGCTGATAGCTGCTTTGCAGATTCTGGGGGACCTTGCCTGAATGCAGAGCCACCGATTGCACCATCAGGCCTGGCGGCAGTTGGCTGTTGAGCTGGGCTACGGTCTCCTCTGCTGATTGGAGGGGAGCCGGCAGATCCATGATAAAGTATTCGGCCAGACTCTCAGTGCCGACCGGCAGGGCCAGACCAAAAGATATCTTGGGTGATGGATTGAATCCTTGGGAGAAATGAGTGGTGATGCCGGCCCGGCGCAGAGCCCGGAACACCAGCTGCAGCAGCTCCAGATGACCGAGAAAGCAGATGTCACCAGTACGGGAGTAGATGACATTGTATTTGCAATGGTTTTCTACGCCTGCACTTGAGCTCTCATTTATGGTTTGACTGACGGTTGTCGTCGGCACGGCAGCTGCCATGTCATCAGGCTCTGTCCTCTGGCGGCCATGGACCAGGGGCTTGATCTCTTTAAAATCGCAGAGGCCGCACTGCTGACAGCCATGATAACGGCAGTCCGGGGTATAGGCCTCTTCAAGGGCCTTTGCCAGTTCAGCTTGCAGGAAAGCAGTGTCAATGCCGCTGTGCAGATGCTGCCAGGGCAGAATCTCTGCCGGCTCACGCTGACGCAGAAAGCTATCGAGGTTGAGGCCGCATTCTGCTGCTGCTGTCCGCCAGATGCCGAGATTAAAGTGTTCAGACCAGCCATCGAGTCGTGCTCCTTGCTGCCAGGCCACCTCCAGAAGGCGGGCCAGTCGCCGGTCCCCTCTGGAAAAAACACCTTCCAGAAAGCTCTGTTCCGGGTCATGGTATTTCAGGTTGACGCCGCTACGGGGCATCAAGCCTTTGATGCGCCTGATTCGCTCACGGCTCTCATCAATGCTGATCTGTCGTTCCCACTGGAAAGGAGTGTGAGGTTTGGGCACAAAGGTGCCTACGCCGACATTGATCTGGCGGCGTCCGCGTCCGCCTTTGTCGGCTTCCTGTTTGGCTTTTTTGACCAGTTCGGCAATGGCTTCGATATCTTCCTCGGTTTCAGTCGGCAGACCGATCATAAAATAGAATTTCATGACCTTCCAGCCTAAGGCAAAGGCGTCGCGGCAGGTGGTCAACAGATCATCTTCGGTGATACCTTTATTGATGACCCGGCGCAGCCGCTCACTGCCGGCCTCAGGAGCCAGGGTAAAGCCGGTCTTTCGCACCCGTTTGATCTGATCCATAACCGCCTGGGTCAAGGTTCCCACCCGCATGGACGGCATGGACACCGACACATAATCACTGGCAAAGGTATCCATCATCTGTTTCAGGAGCGGCTCAATGCAGGAATAATCACCGGTGGATAAGGACAGCAAGGCCAGTTCGTCAAAGCCACTGACGCCTAGGGCGCAGCCGGCAATATCCATAATCTGTTCCGGGCTGCGTTCCCTGACCGGTCGGTATATGATACCCGCCTGACAGAAACGACAGCCTCGGGTGCAGCCGCGGGCGATCTCCACCCCTAAGCGGTCATGGACGATCTTGCCGTTTGGTACCAGCGGTCGTTTCAGATGCTCGATCTGGGAAAGATCAGCCACAACCCGCCGTTGAACATTAAGAGAAGAGCTGGACAGAGCCCGGATGTCACTGATGGTTCCCTCTGCCGTATACTGCGTTTGAAAGAAAGAGGGGATATAAAGGCCTTTAATGGTGGCCAGTTGCGTCAGCAGTTCGGCCTTTGATAGCTTGTTGTCCTTGGCATTGGCCACTAAGGTTGTGATCTCGATGATGGCCTCTTCGCCATCGCCCAGCAGGATGGCATCAAAGAAATCAGCCACCGGTTCCGGATTCATGGAGCAGGAACCGCCGCCCAGAATGAGTGGAAAGGTTTCATCCCGGTCCTGAGACCATAGCGGGATGCCGGCCAGGCTCATGATGGTGACGATATTGCTGTAACATAATTCATAAGGTAAAGTGAAGCCGATGATGTCAAACTCGGCCAGGGCGTGGTCTGATTCCAGCGAGGTGAGGGGGGCATTTTTCTGCTGCAGTAATTTTTCCATATCCCGGTCCGGGCAATAACTGCGTTCGGCCAGCACCTGCTGCTGACCGTTGAGGATATGATAAAGGATCTGCAGGCCTTGATGGGACATACCGATTTCATAAAGATCAGGGAAAATGAGGACGCAACGGACTAGGGTCTGCTTCCAGTCTTTTACAATGGCGTTATATTCATGGCCCAGGTATCTGCCGGGTTTATTGACAAAAGGGAGGAGCTTGCTTCTTTCTATTTTGACTGGCATGGGAAATTTCAACAAATTGGTTAAGGAGATTGCTGGTCCAGAATGGTTGTGCCCGGTGTCTGGAAGTGATTGGTTCGATCTGTAATTCATCTGCAGATTTACTGGAAATAGGTTGACTTTACAAGGGCGGATGCTGTATTCAGACGAAAGATTATTTGTTTGAATGAAAATAATATGTTACCTGATAAAAGGCTGTTTATAATGAAAAATATAGGTCTGGTCAGCAAATCTCCGGCCCAGTCGGCCTTCCGGCAAAAATTGAAGATCTTCCTGCCCCTGTTTGCCAAAAGGAGCAAGCGTCCAGCTTTCCATCTGCTTGTATTGCCTGTCGCTTTCTGTCTTTTCTTACCTCTTCCCCTGCTTGTGGCCGAAGAGACTGGCGCCTTGCTTGACCAGATTTATTTTGAGCGGGAAAGTAGCAGCCGGGAAACTGTGACCTTCAAACTTAATGGTCCTCATCTTCCTAAAATATCCGCCATTAAAGGAGAAGCGCCCAAGGTAATTTTTGATTTTTATGATACGCGGCACTCCCCATCAATCAAGAGTGAGATAAAAAGCTGGGGTAATCTGGTGTCGGCCATCCGCACCGGCAGGCATAATGAACCTCTCAAGACCAGGGTGGTCCTTGATCTGGTTCCTGGTCAAGAATATGATTTTGCTCAAGACTTTCAGGTAAAAAATAATACTTTAAAGATCACTATTTTTCATAACCAGCACAATAAGGATAAACAGCAGGCTGGCGGTCAAGTAAAAAAAGAGACTGTACCGGTAATAGTTACTGCTCCTCTTGAGAAAAAACAGGAAAAGGCTTCCTTGCAGCCGGTCCCGGCCAAAGAGCTTGCTCCCGCCTCTCCGGCCTCGCTGGATAAGGCAGTAAAAGAGCCGCCGGTTCCGTCATCATCACAACTTACTATTAACAAGATTTCATTTGAACAAAGCGGTGATACGGTTGAAAAAGTAGTAATTGACGTGACTAATTTCCATCCTCCTGTGGTCTTGGGCCAAGAAGAGGGTACGCCGACCATTAGCTGCGAATTTATGAAGGCCGCAACTGGGCAAGAGGTGCCGGCGATTCTTGCGACCAATGGTAATTATATTAAACAGGTCCGGGTGGAAAAAAATACTAATCCACACCGGGTCAAGGTTATTCTGGAATTAAGGCCTAATCGACAATATGACCTGCAACAGGTTTTTTATAAAGCGCAGAATCTCTATGTTTTATCTGTGAACTCCTCTGACAGCTTGATCCTGGATAATCACGAGCAGCCATGATAAAGTCGAAAACAGGCGGCTCTGAGTTTCTGACCGGTCCGTCTGTGGAGAGGTTATGCCTTCTCTAAAAGAAGAAATACTGCAGACCATTTATAAGGTTTTTGCTGAATGGTCGATTGGCTTTTCCTTTGCCTGTCAAAAAAAGTGTGCGGTTTGCTGTACCCAAAATGTAGTGATGACCGCCCTGGAAGGAGAAGCCGTCTATCACTTGATTAAGCAGACCGGTCGTGAGTTATGGCTTGCCGCGCAACTGCAGAAAAAAGGGATAACCGGGCGTCCTGCTCTGACTACTAATGATTTTGCCGGCGTTTGTCTTGGCCAGGGGCAGTCGGTTGAATCTGCACAATCCGGTAATATGTCTGCCTGTCCTTTCCTGGAAAACGGTTGCTGTCAAATCTATGAGGCCAGACCTTTTTCCTGCCGTTGTTTTGCCTCTGTTCAGAGGTGTTCTGCCGGAGGCTCAGCCATAGCGCCCGAATATTACCTGTCAGCATCCACTGCCGTGCTGCAGATAATTGAGCATCTGGGGCAAGGAGAATACTGGGGCAATATGCTGGATGTCCTCGCCGCCCTCTCTGATTTATCGCCAAACCAGCAAGTGGCCGCGCTGCTGCCGGCCACTTTTGCTGCTCAGGCGCGAATCCAGCTGCTTAAAGCCAAACCGTTGCCCGGTTTTTTATTGCTGGATGAAGAAAAGGAACAGATCAGCCCTCTGCTAGATACAATCTTCAGCCGGCAGGTCAGAGGAAAAACAGTGATGGCTATTTTGAATGGCAGCTAGGAGTGCATTGGTTGGTCGGCAATTCAGTGTAACTCCTGAGTTGTAAAGTCCGCCGGGACTTTCAACCTGAAATTAGCAGTCGTAAAAGAGCGATCAGTCAGAATATCGGTAAAATCGATAGTGAGTTGTGACCGGTACGGCAGGTCGCTGATGGTGATCCTGCTGAGGGGTGAACATGCTTCTTCGCCGCGGCGCTGATCATAAGAGATGGTGGCAACGGTCTCTCCCTGATGATCGACAAGAATTCGGGTGAGAAGTTGTTTGCTCTCCGGCTGAATCAGAAGATGATTTTTGGGTAAGTTCGACGCACCCTGATATCGTAAGGTAAGCCAGATACCTCGGCCAGAGCCATCTCGACGGATTGCTTCAATGGTGGCTCTGTGCTCATGCAGCCGCCCTGTCAGCCAGTAGCCCCAATCATCCGAGAGCAACGATGCCGGAATTTGATACTGGGCGGCCAGGGTACTGATCTTACCAATAGTGTGCTGTTTGAGGCTGGTGTTGATTGATTGAAACTCCCGGCCGTCACTGACCAGGGCATACAGGGGTTGTCCCAGGGGATTCAGGACTACGAATTTAACCGATGTCGGCAGCATGAGCTGGAAAAAGCCGGCTATGGAACGATTGCTGCCAGGTCCTTCCCAAACAAGTGTGGCCTCCGCGTCCAGGCTGGAAAAACAGGAGGCATCCAGCTGCTGCATTTCCTCGAAAGTCTGCCTTAGGAAGGCCGCCTCCTCTTCAGCTACCTGACTGGTGGTCCATGGTTGTTTGCCGGCACAACCATTGAAGAGCAAGGCCAGCAGGATTGCCAGGAACCAGCAAAGATGTCTCGCCTGGACACTCTTCATCTTACTGGAGGGCATCGATTTTCTTCTGCATCTTGTCCTTCATCTCCTGATCCTTAAACAATCTCTTCGATTTCTGCCAGGCATCCCGGGCCTTATCTTTTTGTCCGGATTTTTGGTAGATATCGCCCATATGCTCATGAATATATGGATCTTCCGGTTGCAGGATGATGGCCTGTTCCAACGCTGTTCTCGCCTTTTCCAACTCACCCATGCGAAAATAGACCCAGCCCAGACTGTCCATGATAAAGCCATTATTTGGTTTTAAGGTAATGGCTTTATTGATATATCCCAAGGCCTTATCAAGATGGACACTGTTGTCAGCCCAGATATAACCAAGGTAATTCAAGGCCTCAGCATGATTAGACTGCATTTCCAGAACTTTCTCCATTCGGGCTATAGCCTCGTTCTGTCTGTCTTCTTTCTCCAGGAGGAGGGCGAATTCAAAAGAGAGCTGAACATCATCGGGGTAGAGCTCGATACCTGTGGTCAGGATGTCATGGCCAGCCGTAAGCTCCTGTTTATTTACATAAATGCCGGCGAGAAGACTGTAGTAGAATGGTTGCCGACGGTCCGGGTTATTGATTAATTTTTTGACCAGAGTGATGGCTTCAGGCGTTCTGTCCAGCTCAATTAAGATCTTGGCCTGCAGGGCAATACTATTGTCAAATTCTTCATCGTCAGGGCTGATTTTTCTGAGATGCGCCAGTGCCGCCTCCCGTTTGTCTGCTTCATAGCGGATGACGGCCAACATGTAGCGGGCAGCAGCAGAATCTGCCTTGGCAATAATTTTTTCGAGCAGGACATTGGCCTTATCAAAATTGCCAGTCTGGATAAAAACCCGGCTGGAAATGAGATCAATATCGGTAGGCTTATTGCTAAAAGCACGGATCCTGGTCAACTCTGCCAGAGCTTCTTGTTCCTGGCTGAGGAGAAGAAGCGAGTGGACACGTCCAAGGGCCGCCTGTTCATTTTCAGGTTCTTTCTTCAGGATGGATGAGTAAAGTTGCTCAACCCGTTTGTATTGCTCACGCTTGCCATATAATTCGATCATTTCATATACCAGCTCGAAAGACCATTGCTGGGCCAGGAGCTTTTCATAGAAGAGGGCGGCAGTATCAAAGTCACCGGATTGCACAGCCAGGCGAGCCAGATAAAGAAGGGCAAAGTATGAGTCAGGGTCCTTGATCAACATCACCTTAACAGTATCTTCTCCTTCCTTATAGCGACCCTGCTGACTATAGAGATAGCCAAGTCGGAGGCGTACAGTACTGTTATCCGGAGCAATCTCAAGTATCTTCTCATAAATCTCGATCGCTTCATTGAAATCACCGATATTCACATCCAGCCGGGCCAACAGTAATTGATTGTCAACATCTTCCGGATTTTTTTTGATGGCCTCCCTTAACCATTGGGCGGCCGCATGTAGTTTCTCCATGCGGATCAGCAGAATCGGCAGTTTCTTGAAGACATAGTCAGCATCAGGATCACAGATGAGCGCCTTTTCATAAGCCTCCTGAGCCTCACTGTATTTTTTATTGCTCTCAGCGTGAGCCCCCCAGAGAAAATAAAAATAGGCGCAGGATAGATCCAGGTTTTCAAT
>DIKT01000013.1 GCA_002424635.1 Desulfobulbaceae bacterium UBA5611 | reverse complement strand
ACCGGGCCGTAGCCGGGTAATGAATTTTCACCCGCAGATCTTTAACAGACAGTAAACCTTGAGCCTTGAGCCATTAATTAGTCATGCCTGTTTGGGTAGTCAGCGTGCGTGAGAGTCGCCAAGGGCCTTTTTATAATATAGAGTTCCGAGCAGGAATAGGAAAAAAATTCCCTTTTCACTCAAGAAATAGCATCACAATCCGCCAGATTCAGTTGAAGACGCTCCATTATCGGCCATCTCTATCTTCCAGCCCTGAGACATCAGAAACCCGCGGACGATATGTGCCTCTTCGTACCCCGCCCTCCCCTCCATGCCATCCACGATCGGCTTGAGACGAAAAAGCCCGTGGACCCTGAACAGTTCGGTCATCTCACTCCGCACGGCCGGATCGACGTAATGATCCACATCCAGCTCCTTGCCCTGCTGCAGGAGTTCACCGATATGGGCGGCGATGGTCGACGGTTTCAGCTCCCGCGCGGCGGCAATCTCCTCGATGCTCTGTCCGGTCTGTGCCAGTCGTAAGGTCTCCTCAAGGGTCTGGCCACCTGTTTGCTTCCGGGCAACGGCTGGCGTTGTGACTGGCGCTCCCCTTTTTTCCGCCTGCGGTGGACAGACCTCCGGGTTAGCGGCCAGATAGTTTGCTATGGCCTCCAGAAAGGGGGTTCCGTACCGTTCAAGCTTCATCTGACCTACTCCGCTGATGGCCAGCAGGGCCTCAGGAGTTTGCGGGAAAAGGCTGCTCATCTGGTGCAGGCTCTTATCGGAAAATAAGACGTACGGCGGCACCCCGGCCTCCGTCGCCATGTCGCGCCGCAGTGTTTTAAGAAGGGCGAACAACGGCTCATCGTACAACGGCCTCTCCGCCTTGCCGCTCGTGTCCTCCAGCATCTGATGACTGATAAATCCCGTCCGGCCAAACAGAACCTCCTCCCCTGCGGCCGTGATCTGCAGCATGGGAAAGGGATCGCCTTCACTGGTGAGCAGCCTTTGACTGAGCATGCCATCGATGAACTGCCGCCAGAAACGCTTGCCACGGTCCCGTCCCACCCCATAGGTCTTGAGCTGGTCATGGCCCAGGGCGCTGATGCGGGCTGTTTTGGCGCCATAGACGATATCGACGATATGGCCGGCCCCGAAGCGCTGGCCGCTGCGATAAATAGCGGACATGACCATCTGGGCCTCAGTGGTGGCATCAATCTTTTGCACCCCATGGACACAGACATCACAGGCCCCGCAATTATCCAGACTATACTCCTCGTCGAAATAATGGAGCAGCGCCCGCCGCCTGCAGACCGGTTGCTCGGCCAGGGCCATCATTCTGGAAAGCTGGGCCAGACCGGCCTGCCGTTCCCGCTCATCCGGCAACTGATCGATAAAGGGCCGCAGGCGGAAGTAATCGCCCCGCGAGTACAGGAGCAGACAGAGGGCAGGCTCACCATCGCGCCCTGCCCGGCCCGTCTCCTGATAATAGCCTTCCATACTTTTGGGCAGATCGCCGTGGATGACAAAACGGACATTGGACTTGTCGATGCCCATGCCGAAGGCCACCGTGGCCACCACTACCTGCACCTCATCGCGATTAAAGGCCTCTTGATTATGACTGCGCGTCTGTTTATCGAGCCCGGCATGATAGGGCAGCGCCCTGATCCCTTTTTTTTGCAGCCAGACGGCGGTTTTTTCGACATCGGCACGGCTTAAGCGGTAGATAATACCGGCCTCGTCGGCATGATCGCGTACTACTGTCTCAATCTGGTTGTTAACCTGATCCCGCAGCTGAATCTGATAAAACAGATTGGGCCGGTCAAAGGAGGCCCGGGTCATGAGTGGCCGGCTCAAGGCCAGACGGCGGATAATATCTTCCTGGACCCTCTGGGTGGCGGTGGCGGTAAAAGCGGTAATCGGCACCCCTGGCAGTTCCTGCTTCAGATTGGCCAGGGCCAGATAATCAGGGCGAAAATCATGACCCCATTCCGAGATGCAGTGGGCCTCATCGACGGCGATAAATGACAGTGGCGCCTGCCGCAAACGCTCAAAAAATCCGGCCGTGGCCAGCCGTTCCGGCGACAGGTAGAGCAGATCATAGGCCCCGTCCTGCAGGCGGGCCAGGACTTCATGCTGCTTCTTAGTTGACAGGCTGGAATTAAGCAAAGCAGCCTTCATGCCAAAGGCATTGGCGGCGTCCACCTGATCTTTCATCAGGGAGATCAGCGGGCTGACCACCAGGCAGGTTCCCGGCAGCATGGAGGCCGGCAGCTGGTAACAAAGCGATTTGCCGCCCCCGGTGGGCATCACGGCAAAGATATCTCTGCCGGCCAGGATAGCCTGGACGATTTCCTCCTGATTGGCCCGAAACGAGGAATAACCAAAAATGCTCTGCAATCGGAGGTGGGCTGGCTCGCTTACCTGTTCAGTGTGATTCAAGATAGACCTGCAGTTGGTAAAATGTGAACAATAAAGTAGTATGGAGCCATTCAAGCAAGGACAAGGGATTCATGCAACAAAAAACAACAACACACATCCCGGCCAGCGCCGGCGGCCCCTGCCGGGATTGCGGCAGGGAGCACTCGCTTGCTGCAGGTGCGGCCCTTAGTCATGGCTGGGAGTTGATGCAGCTGCTGGCCACAGAACAACGCCTGGATCTGCTGACGGCAGCAGCCGAGGCCGACCCCAGACTGAGCACGGCCAGCCTGTTTGGTCCTGATAGAGGCAAGATGTTCGGGGTCATGCCCTGCCGGAGCAGGGACGGTCAGGAACGGGTGCTGCGCGCCTTTTCCGGCCAGTATAATGGTTTATGGGAAGTGGCGGGATGGGCGCCGCCTATCTTTAATGTGCCGGCTTTCACCACGCTCTATGCTGATCTGGAACCCCAAATCAAGCAGATTGGCCGGCAGATGCAAGTTACTGACCCTCAGTCAGCACCGGGAAGAAAACTGCTCCAGCAGCGCCGGCAGCTCTCCCGGCAATGGATGCAGGAGATCCACCGCCTTTATATGCTCAGCAATTTTCGCGGACAGCAGCGCCTGTTATCTGCCGTCTTTGCCGGTAATGGCGGCATCCCCACCGGTACCGGTGACTGCTGTGCCCCCAAGTTATTCAATCAGGCGGCTAGAGAACAACTGATTCCGCTCGGACTGGCAGAATTCTACTGGGGCCGCGAAAATGCCTCGCAGACCCGCCACCATGGCCGCTTCTATCCCTGCTGTGCCGGCAAATGCGCGCCTATCCTCGGTTTCATGCTCTGCGGACTAGATGAGCTGTTGACTCATCCGGACAATACACCATGGCCGCCCACCTGAGCTTTTGTCACCCGTCATCCGGTAAGACGATGAGCTGGGATTCACCCGTCTCCTTTTTAAGCACTTTTTAAATTTATTGTTTTTTCAATCAAATGTAGTTAGCTGTAGATAACAAACTGGGACATTTATTTACCTTCATCCTGGAGTAAGAAAACTTTGAGTTATCTGGTTAATCAATTACCCATAACAGGACTTGAAAAATTTATGATCTTGGCCATACAGGGCTCGGCCAAAGGCCACCGCAGGACCAATATTTTCTTTCTGCGATGGCTGGGCATCATCTTTTTTTGTCTCGTCTTCAATAGCGCGCCATTAGCGTTCTGTGCTGATCCGCTGGCCATCAAAATCGGCGTCCTGGCTAAAAGGGGCAGTGAAACTGCCCAACAGGACTGGAATGCTACCGCCGACTACCTCACCGCCACCCTACCACAGTATTCCTTTAAAATAATACCCATCAAGTTCGACCAGATTCAGCAGGCAACTGCTGACAAGAACATCGACTTTCTTCTGACCAATAGCGGCAACTATGTGGAGCTGGAGTACAAGTACGGCATCAGCCGGATAGCGACCATGCAGAACAATCTCCACCATAAGAATAACACCCAGTTCGGCGGCGTGATTTTTACCAAAGCAAACCGCCAGGACATCAACAACCTACAAGATCTTGTTGGTAAATCTTTTTCTGCCGTGGCCCCCGAATCTTTCGGCGGCTGGCTCACGTCACTGCGGGAAATGCAGGCTCAGGGCCTCAATCCCACAAAGCATTTTAAAAAACTTAGTTTTGCCGGCACTCATGATGCGGTGGTCAAAGCTGTGCTCGAAGGGAGCACCGATGCCGGCACAGTCCGCACGGACATCCTGGAACAGATGGCTGCAACAGGAGAGATTGACCTGACGGCCGTAAAGGTCCTTAACCGGCAACCCATATCGGAAAATTTCAACTTCTTGCGCAGTACCCGGCTTTATCCTGAATGGCCTTTCGCCAGGCTGAAGCATACTCCGGAAAATCTGGCTACCGAGGTGACCATTGCCTTGTTGCAGATGCCGGCCGATTCGCAAGCAGCCATGGATGCTCATATTGGCGGCTGGACCGTGGCCTTGGATTATCAGCCGGTGCATGAATTATACCGGGAGTTAGGTTTGGGACCGTATGCCCGCCATCTCGGACCCATTCGGCTGGCTGATCTGATCTACCAACACTCGAAGAGCCTTCTCGTGATAACCAGCTTATTTTGCCTGCTGCTGGCTATTACTGTTTTCACCTTATTTCTTAACCGCCGACTGACGACGGCCCAGAGTAAGATCGCCACTCAATTGACAAGGGTCAAAGAAGCCCAAGAAGCACAACAGGCCTCAGAGACCAGCTACCAGGAGATCTTTAACAGCACTAATGATGCCATTATTGTCCTGGATCAGGATAGCGGGGCGATTCTCGATGTCAACCGGGCCATGCGTGATATGTACGGTTACTCAAGGGAGGAGGCTGTCTTCTTCAATATGGGAGCAATTAGCAGCGACACATCCTTCACTGTGAATGAGGCTACTGAGTGGCTAAGCAAGGCCCGTGAGGAAGGACCACAAAAATTTGAATGGCAGACCAGACGCAAGAATGGAACCCTTTTGTGGGTGGAGATCCACCTGTTAAATGTCTTCCTGGGCCACCATGAACGTTTATTGGCAGTCATCCGTGATATAAGCGAACGTAAAGAGCAGGAGAAAGAGTTGGCCAGCTATCGTCAGCATCTGGAAAAGCTGGTGGAGAACCGGACGCTGGAGCTCACTGCCAGTGAACAAAGATTGGCTCGAGCCCAACGAATAGCTAATCTGGGGAGCTGGGAGTGGGATATCAAAAAAAACATACTGTTATGGGCCACAGACGTATATCCCATTTTTGGCTTATCGCGAGATACGCTCCCGCTCAGTTATGAGTCTTTTCTTGATCTGATCCATCCTGATGATAGAAAATTGGTAGTCCGGACTTTTAATGATGCCATCAGCAACAAGACCAGGATCAATCTCGATCATCGGCTTCTTTTCGCTGACGGCAGCGAAAAAATGGTTAATGAACAGGCCGAGATTACTTACGGAGAAGATGGCCTGCCGCTGAAAATGGTCGGCACCATACAGGATATTACCACGCGCAAACTTCTGGAACAGGAGCATTCCCGTCTGATCAAAGCAATAGAGCAGACCGGCGATTCCATCGTCATAACGGATAAGTCCGGTGATATTCTCTATGTAAATCCAGCATTTGAAAGAATTACCGGTTACAGTAAAGAAGAGGTTCTGGGCAAAAATCCGCGGTTCCTGAAGAGTGACCACCACGATCAGACCTTTTATCAAACGATCTGGAAGACCCTCACAGGCGGCAGGGTCTGGGCCGGCCACTTTATCAATAAAAAGAAGGACGGCACCCTCTTTGAAGAAGCCGCCACCATCTCTCCCATTCTTGATATGGAGGGGAAAATTAACAATTATGTCTCGGTCAAGCGGGATATTACCGATCGGGTGGAGCTGGAAAAACAGCTGCGCGAGGCCCAGAAACTGGAATCGATCGGCACCTTGGCCGGTGGCATTGCCCATGACTTTAACAATATCCTGACTGCCATTATCGGTTTTGGCCAAATAGTCATGCACGCGCTACCCGAAGGCAGCGCCCTGCGTAAAAATCAGGAAGAGGTGGTGCTGGCCAGCTTACGGGCCGCAGATCTGGTCAAACTGATCCTCACCTTCAGCCGCCGCTGTGAACAACAGGTACAAGCCCATTCCGTGCAGCTGGTAGTCAAAGAAGCACTCAACCTCCTGCGGGCCTCTATCCCCAGCACGATTGTCTTCAACCAGGAAATTGACAAAAGATGCGGTTCAGTCCTGGCTGATCCAACGCGAATCCATCAGGTAGTAATGAATCTCTGTACTAATGCCTGTCATGCCATGCGGGACAAAGGCGGCGTGTTAAGTGTTACCTTGAAGCCACTAGTAATTAATACCAATGATGTACCGCCAACAATCGGCTTAGGACCCGGCCCTTATGTCTGCCTTGAGGTCAGCGACACCGGTCATGGGATGGAGTCAGTTGTCGCAGACCGTATCTTTGAACCTTATTTTACCACGAAGGCCATAGGTGTAGGGACTGGCCTGGGGCTTTCTCTGGTACATGGCATTATCAAAGATATCGGCGGCACCATCACAGTAGCCAGTAAGGTTGGAGAAGGAACGACTTTTCGTATCTACCTGCCGATGATAGAGACGGAGACCACCACCAGGAAATCACCAGCCCTCGATGCCATTCCGGGCGGCACCGAACACATCCTGATTGTCGACGATGAACCAACCATCGTGACGCTGGAAAAACTCACGCTTGAAAGTCTGGGTTACCGGGTCAGCAGCTTTAATGCCAGTACTCAAGCCTGGCATGCCTTTGAGGCTGATCCGCAGCAATTTGATCTGGTGATCACCGATGTGACCATGCCCTTTATGAACGGACCCCAACTGGCCCAAAAAATGTTTGCGGCCCGACCGGATATCCCCCTCATCTTTTGCACGGGATACAGTGATATCTTAGATGAGGATGAAGCAATGGTATTAGGGGCTAAAGGATTTATCGGCAAGCCGATTCTCAGGGAGAAACTAGCCAATATGATCAGAAAGATATTGGATGGACCATGAAAAAGCTCGGGGAATAATGGTATTAACCAGCTATTAAAAACCAGCCTTAAGTCATAAGTGTTGAGTGCCACAACATCGCGCACACTTTTATGTGCCACGATATCGTCACAGGTAGGTTGGGTAGAGCGTGCGAAACCCAACAAAATCAGGTGCAGGTCAGGTTGCTCTGCGGCTCTACACAGCTTTTTGTTGGGTTTCGTTTCACTCTACCCAACCTACTTGTGCGCGATGTTATGGCACATTTTTTTGTAAACGATGTTGTGGCACTCAATATATAAACATTAGTTTTATAATCAAGTGTCTTCCAGCCGGAGACCTGTGAGCGCTGGAACGCCAATGTCCCGCTTGCATAAAAAACAGCCTTATCCCGGGAATGCATCCTCAGAATAAGGCTGTTTAAGCAAACTGTTGATGATCTTTCAGCCGCTGACGACCTTCAGTCCTTCCAGCTTCCAGGCCTCAGTGCCAACTGGTCTGGCCCAGGTCCATTCTTCAGCGAACTTGACCGGATCGGTCATACTGCCTTCCACCACCGCCTCGCTGTGCTCATTTATCGTGTAATCAAGGAGATTAGCGGTAAACAGAACCGTTATAAAATCCTCGTTATCCTGCGTCCCGGCATCGACGATCTCCACCTTACGAATGCTGATGCTCTCCAATTTATTGATATGACCGAGCGCTCGCATCTCAGCAAATTGCCGTTCATAATCGGCCGCCAGCTCCTCGCCCAGCAGGTGGCGGTAAGAGGTGATATCCCGTCGCATCCAACCGGCCTGCACTTTGAAGAAGACATCGGAGGCCACTTCGACAAAATAATTGGCATCAAAACTGGAATCGGTCTGCCGAATCATGGCCAGGCCTTGATCAAGGGTGCCCGGCAAGGCTTCCGGCGGTGGCCCCATTTCCGTCAGGCCCCCGGGCTGCGGGCCGGAAAAAAACGACCCGCCAGCCTGGGTTGGTGGCTGATAGCCCTGATAGCCACCGGCAGCCGGCTTTTTCATAAAACGCTTATAGAAGAAAAAACCAACCCCGCCCAGCAGCAGCAATGGTAAAATACCCATCCCACTGCCGCCGCCCATGCCAAACATGCTGCCAAACAACATGCCGCCCAAGGCCCCGCCTAAGAGGCCGCCGGCAAGACCGCTGCCGAATCCTGATCTATTGGCCTGACCGCTAGTGGCCTGATTGGTGGCCGGAGCCTTCTGAGCCGGTGTACTGCGAGTGAAAGAACGACCACCGGAACGGGAGCGGGCATCTGCATAGTCAACAGTAATACCGGCCTCAATGAAGGCGAAGGCAAACAATACCAGCAAAAAAGGGGTCAAACGGGTCAAGAAGGCAAACATAAGGACTCTCCATGGGTGTAAAACATTTTTCTGAACTTCTTTTGCTATTAATATGGTATGAAAGATACTGTTCTTTTCTCAACAGAGAGCAAATTCCCAGATAAAAAAAGCCAGCACAAACACTTATTCTAGCAAGCCGGACTTGGGTTGTCATCTCTTTTCGGCGTAAATATATTTTCAAATAACACCCATGCTCCTCATCTATCCTCCCCTGGCTAAAGCCTGCGAAGCCCCGGCCGGCATTGCCAGATTGGCTGGAGCCCTGCGTGGTCATGGCCTGACAGACTGCACCCTGCTGGACGCCAATCTCGAGGGGCAACTCTATCTGCTGGCGCAGCAGCCACAGACAGATGACACCTGGACCAGACGCGGCTGGCGGGCGATCAATGCCAACCTCGATAAAATGCGCCGTCCGGAGCTCTACCGCAACCCGGCGCGTTATCAACGGGCTGTGGCCGATATCAACCGCGTGCTCGAACAGGTGGGGCTAAACCGGCAGCTCACCTTAAATCTGGCCAATTATCAGGATGCTGCCGTTTCCCCACTGCAAAGCGTTGACCTGCTGCGCTGTGCCGCAGAGGCAAAAGACAATATCTTCTACCCCTGGTTTGCCCACCGGCTGACCAGGATCCTGGAGACCACCAACCCGCCGATGGTCGGTCTGTCTCTTAATTACCTGAGCCAGGCCCCGACCACCTTTGCCATCATCGGCTTTCTCAAAAGCATCGCCCCTGACCTGCCCATCGTCGCCGGTGGCGGCCTGATCACTTCCTGGCTGCGCAATCCGGGCTGGCGCAATCCTTTTGGCGGGCTTATCGATCATCTGGTGGCAGGTCCGGGCGAACAGCCCCTGCTGCAGCTCTTAGGAGTAGCAGCTACCAGCCGGCACCAGCCGCCTGATTTTCAGGATCTGCCCCAGCAGGGCTATCTGGCACCGGGCTTTATCCTGCCTTATGCCGCCTCATCCGGCTGCTACTGGAACCGCTGCTCCTTCTGTCCGGAGAAGGCCGAGGACAATCCCTATCATAATCTGGCCGCCGATACGGTGGTGGCTGATCTGGACCATCTCTGCCGGCAGACACGACCGGGCCTCATCCATTTTCTTGATAATGCCATAGCGCCGGCCCTGATGCGCCGGCTGATCGCAACACCGCCCGCGGCCCCCTGGTATGGCTTTGCCCGGGTCAGCCCCCAGCTTGCTGATCCCGAATTCTGCCGGCAGCTGCGGCTTTCCGGCTGCCTGATGCTGAAACTGGGGATCGAATCAGGCGATCAGGCGGTGCTGGATGCCATGGACAAAGGCATTGATCTGCAGCTGGTGGCCCGTACCCTGCAGGCCCTGGAACAGGCCGGTATCGCCACCTATGTTTACCTGCTCTTCGGCACCCCGTTGGAAGGGCTGGCTCAGGCCCGCAAGACCCTCGACTTTGTAGCGGCCCATCAGAGCGCTATCACTTTTCTGAATCTGGCCGTCTTTAATATGCCGGTCTGCAGCCCTGAGGCCCCTGAGCTGCAGGCCAGGGATTTTTATGAGGGTGATCTGTCCCTCTACAGCGATTTCATCCATCCGCAGGGCTGGGGCCGTAAAGAAATCCGGACCTTTCTTGATAAAGAATTCAAGCGGCATCCGGCTATAATCCCCATCCTGCAGCGGGATCCCCCTATTTTTACCTCCAACCATGCCCCTTTTTTTGTCTAGAAATGGGGCAAGTATAGCCAACAGGAAATTAAAAATGAAAAAACGTAAAATTATTGTCATTGGTGGCGGCGCGGCCGGATTAATGGCGGCCGGTCAGGCTGCCGCCGGCGGTGCGGATGTCCTTATCCTGGAGAAAATGAAACGGCCGGGTCGCAAGATCTCCATCACCGGTAAAGGACGTTGCAACATCACCAATATCGCGGAGATGAAAGAGTTCATTGACCACTTTGGCAAGAATGGCCGCTTTCTGCGGCAGGCCTTCTCCCGCTTTTTTGCCCCGGAGTTGATGGCCTTTCTTGAGCAGCAGGGTCTGGCGCTGGTAAGCGAGAGAGGAGGACGGGTCTTTCCGGCCAGCAGTAAGGCCTCGGATGTGGTCAAGGTTTTTCAGCAGTGGCTGCAGAAAAGCGGGGTCGAGATCAAAACGGACGCCAAGGTTGATCTGCTGCTGACCACCAATGGTCAGGTCAGCGGCGTGCTCTGCAATGATGAAGCCCTGGGCTGTGATGCTGTCATTCTGGCCACCGGCGGCGCTTCCTATGGGGCCACCGGCTCAACAGGAGATGGCTACCGGCTGGCGGAAGCGGTCGGTCATACCATCATCCCTATCAGACCGGCGCTGGTGCCCTTGGAGATTGGCGAGGATCTGACCGCGCCAATGGACGGCCTTGATCTGCGCAATATCAATGTGCGGCTGATCTGCAATAACAAACGCGGCCGCCAGGCCTTCGGCGAGATGAGCTTCACCAAATTCGGCGTTACCGGACCGGTGATCCTGACCCTGAGCGGCGAGGTGGTGGACGGCCTGCGGCGAGGAGACCGCATGGAGCTCGCCCTCGACCTGAAACCGGCATTGGACGAACAGAAGCTGGATGCCCGTCTGCTCCGTGATTTTGAGGCCCGCAGCAAGGAGCAGCTGCACAGTGTTCTGCGCGGCCTGCTGCCCCGGGAGATGATCCCGGTCTGCCTCAGACTCACCGGCATCCCGGAAGACCGTCTCGGCGGTCAGGTCACCGCGCCGGAGCGTAAACGGCTTAAAGCCTGGCTCAAGGATTTTCGCCTGCCGGTCAGCGGCCATCGCTCTTTTACCGAGGCTATCATTACAGCGGGCGGGGTGGCTTTAACAGAAGTGGATCCGCGGACCATGCAATCCAAAAAGGCCCCAGGCCTGTATCTGGCCGGAGAGGTCCTGGATCTGCAGGGCGATACCGGCGGCTACAACCTGCAGGCCGCCTTTTCAACGGGCTGGCTGGCCGGTCAAGCTGCCGCACTTGGCCCTGAGCCCACAAGCCTTTAATTGTTGAGTGCCACAACATCGTTTACAAAAAAATGTGCCAGAAATCCAACATCAATAAAAGCCATACAACAAAATAGAAACAAATAAACACAGATCAAAGTAGGTTGGGTAGAGTGAAACGAAACCCAACAAAAAGCTATGTAGAGCCGCAGAGCAACCTGACCTGCCCCTGATTTTGTTGGGTTTCGCGCGCTCTACCCAAACCTACCTGTGACGATGTCGTGTCACATAAAAGTGTGCGCGATGTTGTGGCACTCAACATTTAATAAGTCCATAACAATTTATCCAATATCCACCAGCTCCAGATCAAAGACCAGCTCTTCTCCGGCCAGAGGCGGATTGGCATCCAGGTAGATATGGGTATCGGTGATCTCGCGCACCACTACCAGCACGATCTCCCCATTGACGCCTCCTACTTCCAGCTTCTGACCAACCTCAGGACTGAAATCAGGCGGCACCTGTTCAATCGGCATCTCCATAACTTTATCGGGATCAAAAGGACCGTAAGCCTTCTCCACGGGAATGATCACTGTCTTTTTTTCGCCGACGATCATTCCGGTCAGGGCCTCATCAAAGCCCTCAATGACATGGCCGCTGCCCAGTACCACTTCCAGAGGCGGACGGCCCACGGAAGAGTCAAAGACCGTCCCATCTGTAAGTTTGCCTGTGTACTTCACCTTGACCTTATCCCCCGGTTTTGCGTGTATCATATTCACTCCCATAGTTATTTTGGCCCTCAGGCCGTTTTTAGGTTTTTAGTTATACTTTATCGGCATTCAGCGGCAGCATGATAGCACAGATCCGCTGACAATGGTACCCATGAGCCTGGTTTTTCAAAGCATAAAGGCGGGGAAATTCCCTGCTTGGTTTTCTTTTGACTTTCCCCGTTCCATCATTTATGGTCACCATTCTTAAAATTAAGATTCATCAATCTGGCATCATTTAATCCTTGCAAGGCGACCTGATCGACAAATCATGACGATAATTATTGTTTCACTAGCTGCTCTGCTGGCCTCAACGCTCACTTTATTTTCAGGATTTGGGCTCGGCACCTTACTGATGCCGGTGGTCGCCATCTTCTTTCCGATTGAGATCGCCATCGCCATCACGGCAATGGTCCATCTGGCCAACAACCTGTTCAAAATAGCCTTGCTTGGCAGGCAGGCAGACCATTCAGTATTAATTCGTTTTGGTCTTCCTGCGGTGCTTTGTGCCTTCCTGGGGGCTTTAGTGTTGAGCTGGCTGTCGGATATGGCGCCCCTTGTTGAATATCAGTTCCTGGCCAGACCAATGCAGATCTTGCCGATCAAGCTCATAGTCGGCCTGCTCATCCTGCTTTTCGTTATTCTCGAATTATGGCCAAGGTTTGCGGCCATCAAGTTTGACCGCAAATATTTACCCTTTGGCGGGGCCATCAGTGGTTTTTTCGGCGGCCTTTCCGGTCATCAGGGCGCCTTCCGCAGCATGTTTCTATTAAAATCGGGCCTGACCAAAGAACAATTTGTTGCCACCGGCGTGGTCCTGGCAGTCATGGTGGATATGTCGCGTATGGTGATCTATGGCTGGGACATGTCGGCTCAGCGCCAGGATATTGAATGGCAGCTGGTGCTGGCCGCCTCTTTATCAGCCTTTCTGGGTGCTTTTTTTGGCAAAAGATTGCTCAAGAAAATCACGATCAGGACCATTCAGCTGACTGTCTCGGTCTTGCTGGTCTTTATTTCGCTAGGACTTATTGCGGGCTTTCTGTAATACGCTCGACAATGGCCGTGCCGATTTCAACCAGGCTCATGGCCGTGCACTCTATTCTGATATCAGCATAACGGCTATACAGGGGCTGCCGCTCGGCCCAGAGATCGGCAAAACTCTGCCCTTGCTGCCGGGCCAGACCTCGTGAAGCCACATCATCCACCCGCCCCTCCAGGATGGCCAGGGGTACATCGAGAAAGACCACCATCCCCTTCCGTTGCAGATGGCTCATGCCCGCCGCGCCATAGACCGCACTGCCGCCTGTAGCAATCACATGATGCTGCACATCAAGTCCTAAAATAATCCTTTCTTCCAGCAGGCGGAACCATTCCGGCCCGTAGCGATCCACAAGTTCCTGCAGAGACTGCTGCTGATCGGCCTCAATGAGCTCATCCACGTCAACAAAGTCATAGGATAACATCCGGGCCAGCAGGGGGCCGACCGTGCTTTTGCCGGCACCGGCCATGCCGATCAAAACAAGATTCGTTTTTTGGGCAGACATGATATGATATCCCTTAAAGTCAATGCTAAAATTCTTGCTCCCCCAATCGCTTCAGGAACAGCTTACCATGATTCAGATAGACAACAACTTAAGCATCCCGGCCGATGAAATCGAGATCCATTTTATCCGGGCCAGCGGCTCAGGCGGCCAGAATGTCAACAAGGTCGCCAGCGCCGTCCATCTGCGTTTTGATATCCCCAATTCCTCCCTGCCCGATATCTATAAAGAACGGCTGCTGGCCCTCGATGATCAACGGCTGACCCAGGATGGGGTGCTGGTCATCAAGGCCCAGCAATACCGGACGCAGGAACAGAACAAAGAAGATGCCCTGCGCCGCCTGCACCAAATCATTACCGAGGCCATGGTAATCGCCAGGAAGCGGCGACCCACCCGACCCGGCAAGAATGCCCGCAAAAAACGGACCGATCTCAAAAAGCAGCGGGGAACGATTAAGGCCCTGCGCAAGAAAGTTACCTGAACCACGGACACAACAAGTCATTCATGATGGATTATACACCATATTACCCGCTGTGGGGTCGGCAATTACTGGCCGAGTTTGCCAACATCAACTGGCAGTACCGACTGGGGCTCAACACCCCTCTTTTTGAGATCTCGGACCGGGAAAGACAATATGGGTCCTGGCAGGCTGAGACCCGGGTCATACGCATCAGTGCCGGACTGATTACCGGCCATTCCTGGGATGTCACCTGTCAGATCTTAAAGCACGAGATGGCCCATCAGCTCTGCTCCGAGCTCTTTTTGGCAGCCGATGCCGGTCATGGCCCCATCTTTCAGAAAGCCTGCGATCTGCTGGGACTGCCGGCACCATATCGCCTGGCCACCGGTGATCTGCCCCACACCGACCCCATCACTCCCGCTAATCAGCAGACCGAGAAGGGCCGGCAATTCATCCGCCGGATCAGCAAGCTGCTAGCGCTGGCCGGTTCGGCCAATGAACATGAAGCGGCTATCGCCATGGAAAAGGCCAGCCAGCTGATGGCCCGGCATAATCTGCAACAGGTGCAGGAAGATCTGCAATCCGGCTTCACCTCCCTGATCATTAATAATCATAGTAGGCGTCTTGAACGCTGGCAGCACAAGATCTGCTCCATTCTGCTGCGCTTTTTTTATGTCAAGGTGGTCACCGCCAGCCTCTATGATCCACTCCAGGATGCCCAGCACAAAACCATTGAGCTCTTTGGCCGCCAGGAGAATGTCGCTATTGCCGAATACTGCTATAACTTTCTGGCGGGACAACTGGCCTCACTATGGCAGCAGAACAGGGTCCGGATCGGCGGCCAGGGCCTGCGGGCCCGTAACAGTTATTACCTGGGATTGCTGCAGGGCTTCTACGATAAGCTGCTGGCCCAGCAGGCCCCACGGAGCGTTAACATTGCCCCGGAGAAGGCACCAGAGGATGGCGGCGCCCAGAAGGTGACGGCCTTAATTATCGCCGAAGATAAGGCCTTGAACCGGTTTGTCGGCCTGCGCTTTCCCCGCCTGCGTAAACGCGCCAGCACCGGGGCCATGATTTATCGGGAGACCTATGAACTGGGGCGGACGGATGGCGGGCAGATAGTCATGCACAAAGGGGTGGCCGACTGCGGCCGCGAGCAAGGGCTGCTGCTTTCCGGAAACTGATGAGTAGCCAGTAGTGTCAGGTTTGGATTAACCACATTTAAAGTCGTTTTAAGCCCGAAAACAGGGGCTTCATTATAATCCGATCCTTCGGGGTTAAAACCCGACCTCCTTTCAGAATCGTAGGGTGCGTTCCACGCACCATTATTGCATTCCCCGTAACCGGCCAAAATGCGTGGAACGCACCCTTGTATGATCTTCGACAAATATAATTTGCCAGACACCACACCCAGAAACAGCTGGAAAGAGAGCAGTCCGCACAGGGGAAACGGATGAGGACCCCTTGTATGATATACTTGCCAGACGCCGCACCCAGAAACAGCAGAACAGATTGCTGTTTCTGGGTTGCGCCATAAGATGCCGTAAATGATACGAGCAATAAAAGCTTTGCTCGTATCATAACGGCATCTAAAAATCAGCAGGAGTAAAAGATACCACCTCACCGATACTGTTCTTACCCATCAGAAGCATCAGCAGACGATCCACTCCAAGGGCAATGCCGGCGGCCCGCTCCAGCCCTGCCAGCTCCTGCAGGAAGCGCTCCGGCATCAGCGACCGCCGGCGGCGCTCCGCAGCCATGAGTTCCAGCTCCCGGGCGAAGCGCTGCCGCTGTTCCTGGCTGTCAGTCAGTTCCGAGAAACCGTTGGCCAGCTCGATACCATTGATATAGAGTTCAAAGCGTTCAACCAGCTGCGGCGCCCTATCCTTGCGCCGGGCCAGCGAGCCCAGTGCCACCGGATAATCATAGAGAAAAAGAGGCCGGTCCATGCCCAGACGGGGCTCGACATATTCAACCAGGATCTCATCAAAGGTATCAGCGGCCAAGGCCTGCTCCAGAGCTACCGGACTGTAGCGGGCAAAGGCCTCATGCACCGAGAGCCTATCCCAGGGAGTCTGCAGCGAGATAAACCTAGCCCCGCTGCCGCCGCTGCTGGCTGGCACGAGAGCAGGCCCTTGCTGGCGAGCAGTCGCCCCGCTGCCGTCCTTGGCTATTACGACACCAGGCCATTGATGACCGGCGTCCACTAACAGGCCACCATCCGAGCAGGCACAGAGGCTCATCGTCCCCAGATCCGCCAGCAACGAGCTGACCAACGCCTCGCAATCAACCATCAGATCTTCATAACCGCTATTGACCCGATACCACTCAAGCATGGTGAATTCTTCCAGATGCAGACGGCCGCGCTCGCCTTTGCGGAAACAGTTGCACAGCTGAAAGATCCGGCTGCAGCCCGCCGCCAGCAGACGTTTCATGCAGAGCTCAGGCGATGCCTGCAGGAACCAGTCTTCAGAAGCTAACGGCTCAATATTTAATTCCGGAAGGAGCAACGGCTGGCGAATGGGGGTATCGACTTCGAGAAACTGCTGACGGACAAAAAAGGAGCGGAGGGCTTGAAAAAAGGCCGCTCGAAAATGGAGCCCCTCCAGATCAAGCATAAGATTTATTTTTGCTTGTGTGACCAATCACCAAGGATATGGCTAAGCGAAAAGGCCCAAAGACGAGGCGTACAAATTCTGAGGAATGAGGCGTACTTTTGGGTACGCCGCAATGACGAAGAATGCAGTACAACGAAGTATTTGGGCCTTTGCGCGACGCCAGCGACGCCATTTTATTCTTTGACCCTTGTAACATAAGCCCCGGTGCGGGTATCGATCTGGATCCGGTCGCCTTCTTCAACAAAGGGCGGGACCTGCAGCACATATCCCGTCTCCACCGTCACCGGCTTGCTGTCGGAACCGGAGGTATCACCCTTGGCCCAAGGATCAGCCTGGGTGACCTGCAGGTTGACAAACATGGGCAGGCTGACATCGATGGGCTTGTCCTGAAAGAACAGGACCTCCATCTCCATGTTATCAATCATATAATTGATACTGTCGCCCAGATGTTCCTTATCAATGACAATCTGTTCATAATTGCCGGTATCCATAAAGTGATAATCCTCGCCCTGACAATAGAGATACTGCATCTTCCGCTCTTCCAGTTCCGGCTTTTCAAATTTGTCATTGGAGCGGTAGGTCTGCACCAGCTGGTTGCCGGTAATCATGTTGCGCATCTTGCAACGATACAGGGCCTGACCCTTGCCCGGCTTGGAGAATTCAAAATCGGTCACCAGATAAGGAGCGCCATCAACCTGAACCTTCAACCCCTTACGTAAATCTGCCGCAGTGTACATATTATTCTCCCTGAATTCCGCCCTCGGGCATGGAATGCTGAATTAACCATTTAAACAATTAACCGACACTTTTATAAAAAATAAACGGTTATTATACCTGCACAACAGCACTTTACGCAACCGATAAAACCCAGGACCGCATCAGCTGGCCAAAACAGCCGATTTAATTAATATTGTCGGTGATTTGTCATGATATATATTGTTTTTATCCCTTCATCAAGTATTCTCAAAAGCTTATTATAAAAGTAATGAGCAGAATCTGAATCGCAACACATCTTTGCGACTTCTGCCTATTTCACTATTCGATGAAAAAAAAGTGTCCCCTGTTCTCTCAGAACATCCGGCGCAGGGGCAAATGAAAGAGCACATTCGTCGCGGTATCAACGATGATATCTTCGGAAACGGCAAGATCAAGCTGGAAATCACCGGGGAGTCCGACGGTGCCTCCCATGATTTGCCCTGACCTTCGTGAACCACAAAGGAGCTATTTCTCAGAGGTCAGTTGGATTTTCTCAAGTTTATCAATGGTGTATTGGGTTTCCTCGGCCAGGTCAACCTGCTGCTCCGCAATGGTGATGCCTGTGCCGGACAGGGAGACGAAGGAATCAGGATTCCTGCTCTCAAGGGAGCAGGGTTCGCTGGAAATAACGGCAAAATCGTTGCCGTAGGCGCGAAAGAGCATGGCATCGGGGAAAAGTCTCTGCAGCTCCCCGGCAAACTGGGTGAAAATGAGATTCCCCTTTGACCAGCCCTGACGGTTATTATACTCCTGTACGTTCTGCAGGTGAAGGATATTGAGACATTTGTACTGGTAATGCTCCAGGTTGTTCTTCAGAATGATCTTCAGGTAATCTTCGTTGTACAGACCAGTGATTCGGTCGTTGAAGAAATAGGAAAATCGCTTCTTTTCTATGTCGGTTATGGGTGTTTGACTGATACTTTCCGGCATCTGCACCCCTTGAAGGACCGGTATTGCCGCGGCGACCACGTCCGGATCAAACTGTTTACCACCGAGCAAGCGGAGTTCCGTCAGGGCCGTGGCAATATTCTTGCGCGGCTTGTAGATACGGTTGGTGGTCATTGCGTCGAAGGAATCGGCGACGGTTAATATCCGGGAAAGAAAGGGGATGTTTTCTCCCTGCAAGCGGTCGGGGTACCCTTCGCCGTCATACCGCTCGTGGTGATGGAGGATGATTTCCGACAGATCTTTGTACATGGCGATACCGGAGAGCATATGATGACCAGCTGCGGCATGCAGTTTAATAAGCTCGCGATCCAGGGGGGCGAGCTTTCCTGGTTTAAGCAAAACGGCATCCGGGGTGGCAAGCTTACCGATATCATGGAGAATGGCGGCCCGATACAGTCTGGTGGTCTCAGATTCGTTAATGCCCATTGCTTCGGCGATCAGCCGGCAGTACTCGGCTACCCGTTCGGTATGGCCAGCGGTGTAGGTGTCTCGCTGTTCGATCATGTCAACGAAGGTGAAAATCGTCTCCTCATAGTTGGCGGTGCGTTCGGCGGTGAGTCTGGTCAGGGCCTCACGGTGGTGGATCTCCTGATCCAGCAGGGTACTGATTTCTTTGGTTCGTGCTTGCACCCGTTCTTCAAGCTGCTGGTTGACTTCCTCAAGCGCAAGCTCTGCCTGACGGCGGCGGGACACTTCCTGCTCCAGCGGACGGATGGCCAGGAACCGGAAGACAAACCACAGGGTGATGCCCAGAGCGGCAGAGATGTAGAGCGAAGTGAAGAGCAGTCTGAATTTCAGCTGGGACAGAAGGGCTTCTGCATGGGAAAAATCTTTCTCAAGAACCAGGGTAAGCAGGTGTCGACCTTGAAAAACAATCTTCTTTTCCACAGTGAAACGATGGGGTCCGGTAATCAGGCGCTGGAAACTGGTGAGGATGTGTCCTGACGGGGTTATCGCTGTAAATTTGACGACTTCGTGATTGCCGGCGGCCCATTGCTGGACAAACTGTTCGATGTTGGCAAACTGGTATTTGAGGAGGGGTTCGGTCATGGCGGTGGCTGCCTGCTCCATTTCCATGGCGGCCCGATGCCGCACATCCCGCATGATGCTGTCTCTCTGCTGCCTGATGATAGCAAAATCGATAACCGCCAGAGTTACAAGCATCACTGCAACCAGGGCGATGATAACCCGGTTGTAGGTGAACCCTCTGATAGAAGTTGACAAAATATTCATTTTACTCCTTTCATGAGACTGCGGAGCTCATCGTAATCATGGTCTGTAACCGGGAGCAGGGAGGTGGCGGAGTCTTCTATGGCAGCCAGGATATTTTCTTTGTTGGGCAGCATGGTGTTTATAGCAAGAAGAGCGGCGCGAAGCTGGTTGACCATAGCAGGAGGCAGATCGGCCCTGGTCAGAAAAAGATGGGGTGGAATGGGCGGAGTTATGGCCAGGGCCTTGAGTCCCCGGTTCTGGTAGGCATGGAAAACCTCTTCCTTAACAGCTCCGGCATCGAAGTATCCGCCCAGCACCGCGAGGGCGACGTCATGGTGGGAGCCCAGGTAATCATAGTGGGCCAAACGGTCCAGGCCGACCCCTGCCGCAGCCATTATGGCGCTGGGCACAACATAGCTCATGGTGGAATTATGGTCGCCGAAGGCAAAACTCTTTCCCGCCAGATCGGCTAGGGTCAGAATGGGAGCATCCTGCCGGACGATGATCACGCCGTGAAAAAATGGGTTCCCCTCCATCTCAAGCTTGGCCAGCAGCGGTTTGGGGCCGTATTGGTCGGTTACATACACATAGTTTGCCGGGCCGACATAGGCGATATCGGCAAGGTCACGGCCGATGAAGTCGAGATGGGCCTGGTAGCTTTTCTGTACCCGGATATCCACCGGTCGACCGATGGCCTTGGCCAGATAGGCGGCCAGAGGGGAAAAGCGTCTGGTCAACTCGGTGGCGGGCAGATAGGGATGGATCCAGAGAGTGAGGGTCTTGTCGTCGGCTGAACAGGGAGCTGGGGTAAACAGCGGAAACAAGAGCAGCAGAAAGGTGATCAGCTTAATGGTCATGTTTGTTCACTCCTGGCAGGCGGTAGGATTTACAAAAATTTATACTTGTCTGAATTCAATGAACGACCTTGCGGTCAATGCCTAAATATGACAGAATATCAGTAAAATAGCAAATATTGACGGTTAAAAAAAAGGCACATTTCAAGAAGTCATCTGAATGGATTTCTTCTTTTCTCCAGGGAAGCTCTCTTATTCGGCATTGATCCGATCACAAAGGTCACATCAGCAGCAGCATGGGCAGGCTGACCGCGATCACCAGGAGTTCTATGGGCAGCCCCAGAAATTCTTGGGACATTAATCCTTAATTTTCAATTGGTTGTCGCGGCCAGACCCCTAGTACCCGGAACGGAAACCCGCTGAAAGGCAAACAGTAATTAGGTATTATCCTGAATCAAGGTAAGGGGTGGAAAGATTTATGGATATCCGACAGGTCGCCAATAGAAACAAATATGACTTAGCAGCTTCCAGTTATGACCTTATTGCCTTCTTGCTGAGTTTAGGACAAGCTCGGAAACTTTACGAAGAGGTCGCGAAGAACCTCGATATTCCAGCCGACGGTACTGTCGTTGAGCTTGGCTGTGGGCCGGCCAGTGTTGTGCCAAGTCTTCTGCAAGTCATTGGCGATTCGGCGAAGATCATAGGTATTGATTTTTCCAAACAAATGATTGCCATCGCCAACCGCAAGAAGGACGCCAACAGTTGGCACAATGTCCAGTTTGAATGTATGGATATGTATGATTTTTCGCCCGCACAGAAGGTTGATGCGGTGGTTTTTTGCCTGGCCCTGACCGCGATGCCCGATTACCAAAAGGCTCTTGATCATGCCATTTCGATCTTGAAACCAGGGGGGCAATTATTGATTGTCGACTCAATCCCCCTCCATTGCAAATGGTATCATCCCCTTACCAACGCCTATATTTATCTGAAGTCACTTGTCGTTGGCGCCAAACCGGTTACTGAAATCTTTGAGTACATTGATCAGAGGACCATTGCCGTCGAAAAAAAGACCATGGCTTTGGGGGTTTATACGTTGATAAAATCGAGAACTCCTCAATAACCAAAAAGACCAAGGAGTCATATTATGCCCTATAAAACCAATAAAGATTTGCCAGAAAATGTAACCCATGTCCTTCCTGCCCATGCCCAGGATATTTACCGGGAGGCATTCAATCATGCCTGGCAGGAATATGCAAGCCCTGAAGATCGCCGGGGCGATGCCTCCCGGGAAGAAACGGCGCATAAGGTGGCGTGGGCCGCGGTGAAGAGAAAATATGAAAAGAAAGGCGATACGTGGACAGCAAAAGAATGATATTATGGTTGGTGTGGCGTTCTTTCTTTACATCATCTGCCGGAAGAGTAGTAGTGCTCAGGAAGCCTCGTGTTGATGACACGGGGCTTTTTGTTTTTTTTGCAATAAAGATAACTCTGTATTGTTCTTGAGAATTATATCTCCTGCTGGTACATATCAAGATTGTTCTGCATTTTACGGTAGTTGATAAAGATCTACTGTTCCCTTCTTCGTTTACGTTTTTTCGAGTCAGCCATAAAGGCGCTCACTAAGAAAAAGGAATGTGGCGAAAAAGGTGATAACAGGATAGGGCAAAAATGCCCGATTTGGCGGAACTTATCAACTCATCAGGGTAAATTTACCTGATAGTAAATGGTTGTTCTCACTTTCAAACAGTTGTCAATGATGCCATTCCCTTGATGAGTATGATATGGGTCCCAACATCTTCATCATTTACGGATATGAAAAATGTCACAAAAGGAAAACCAGATAATGAAGCATATTCTTGTTGCCTTTCTGATCGCCGTCAGTCTTATTGGATGCGGTGCGCCCAATGTGTATAAAGCCAAAGAAGGCGCAAAAAAGATTGAATCATTGACGGTGAATGTTAATTTTAAAGAAATATATTTCTTGTCAGTATTAAGCGAGTGTGCATCCAACCCGAGTGTAGTAACTCATGTGCAAAATGACAAAAAAGCGATAATGTGGTTCGGAAACCAAGATAATGTATATGCGGTTATCGATTTTGTTCCGATTGACGATAAAAAATCTCAAGTTACATTTTATGACTATGCTGGTGTTTGGATGAGTTGTTGGGAAGAAATAAAGCAGTTGATATTAGCAAAAGAAAAGTAAGCGCGTCTGACGAACCCATATTCTCGGGTGATTTGTTTAAAAACCCAAGGGTCTACATCTTGATATTCGCAGAAATTCAAGATGTAAGATTGTCGCACAACAGGCCAGTATCATTTAACATATACTAAAATTATGGCCCAATCATAAGGTCAACCAGGCGGCGGGCACTTGCCGGTTTTCATGGCAAGCTTAGTGGCCGTTGCTGGTTACCAAAAGTGTTATGAAATAGGAAATGATCAAACTCGAAAAACCATCTTTTCTTGAAAAAGTGTCAGGCAGTCTCTTGATAGGTACTGCGGCAACTACCTTGGCAGCTTACATTGGGACGCCTCTATCGGCTTTACTTCCGGTCTTGTCCCAAACCCTTGCTTCTGAANNAAGGGTTGAAAAATCCTTGATAGACATCAACCAGATCCTTATTTGTCATGAAGACAAATTGAAGGAGCTAACAGATTCCCAATATAAGATAATTAACGAAATAATACTGACAATTTTACAGACAATGGAGCAAGAAAAAATAGAGTATCTCAAGACAGCCGTAAAAAACACATTTAAGCAGAATAGGCTCAATATCTCCGTCGCAACCCTCATCTCAAGGATACTTAGAGATATTACTCTCGATGAAATTACGTTCCTCATTAGGAATGCAGAATGTTCATATATAATCTTTTCGGGGCAGCCCATGAATGATCATGAACTTAGTATTGACGTGCATTCAAAAGAGGGCTCCATAGTATCTGGATTGATTTCACTTGGCTTGATGGTCCCTGGAGCAGCTACTTTTGAAGACATCGGACGATATCAGTATTCGCCGTTAGTAGGTGACCTGGTAGACATAATAAGCTCATAGCAAGATATCTCAACCGTTTGCTTGCAACTCCGTTTGAATTCTTCATTATAAATAATAAGGGATAAATTACCGTTTCTCTGTGGTTCTAGTTTCTAACACTGCATTCGAGAGGGACTGCGCAGAAGCACGTCGCCCCTTATTTTATGTTCGCGGAGAAGGAAAAATGACAAGGATCGCAATAGCATCGGACCATGCCGGTTATCATCTTAAAGAAACACTCAGGGCCTATCTCCAAAAAGAGGGGTACGAGGTAAATGACTTTGGGACAGATAGCGATACCCCGGTAGACTACCCCGATTATATTCGTCCGGCAGCAATCAGCGTGGCAGAGGGCAAGAATGATGTCGGCATTGCTCTCGGCGGCAGCGGTAACGGGGAGGCCATGGCTGCCAACAAGGTTCGCGGCGTGCGCTGTGCGCTGTGCTGGAATGAGCTGAGCGCGCGGCTGGCAAAGGAACACAATAACGCCAATATGATTTCCATGGGTGCGCGTATGGTGAGGGAGGATGAAGCGATCAAGATTGTTGATACATGGTTGAACGCAGAATTCGAATATGGCCGGCACATGCAGAGAATCGAAAAACTTGAGCAAGGTGGCGAACCAGCCAAGCCGGCGGACCTCAAAAAACGGGACGCTGCTTAAGCTCACCGAATGGCGGGAATAAGAACAGACGTTTCACGGACGTGGAATCTATTCATGCAGGGAGGTCCTACCATGCGTCAAATATTGATCCCGATCTGTCTTGCGATCATCCTTCTCGTGGGGCAGCAGGCGCTTGCGGCTGACCAGATGGAGAAGACGAAAGCCGCTGAGGACAAGGCGGAGGTGCTGGAACAGAAGGCAGCGGCCGGAGGCAGCAAGGCACACCCTGCCCCGTCCGAGGTCATCACGAAAGCTGAAGCGCAGGCGGTTGATGCAGCTGGCCAAGAGCCCCTGGACGAGGCGATTACCTGTCTTGCCCGCACCATCTACTGGGAGGCCAAGGGCGAGGAGGCTGCCAGCATGGAAGCAATCGCCAATGTTGTTATGAATCGGCTAGGACAGAAGGGCTTCCCCGATACGATTTGTGCGGTGGTCAAACAAGGCAGCGAGCAGGGGGCCTGCCAGTTCTCATGGTGGTGCGATGGCCGTTCAGATGACGTCGTGAATGATAAAACCTATGAGATAGCCAAAGAGATAGCCCGACAAGCGCTCAACCGGCAACTAGCAGACCGAACCGGCGGCGCCTTATATTTTCACCTGAGGAATGTGACTGCCGGTTGGTCGGCGGAATATATCAAGACGGTCGAGGTCGGTAACCATATCTTCTATAAGCCGCCCGATGGCGCCGTAAAATAATCTCCATTGGCCTGTGGTGAGGCCCGGCGCAAGAAGACCTCACAGGCAAACAACACTAGATGAGCATAACAAGTGAGGCCTTGGCAAAGTGGTCTGGCCTCTATTTATGGGTGCCTTGAAAAATAGTCTTTTCGCCCAAACTCGGCGTTATGCTCAAAATTTTATCCTCCGAATACCAACCATATGCCTGCGGTAAAATTTTTCACATGCCTTGATCTTGAACAAAAATCCTCATTTTTCAAGACACCCTTAAAAGAAAATATTACTG
>DIKT01000059.1 GCA_002424635.1 Desulfobulbaceae bacterium UBA5611 | reverse complement strand
CCAATGCCCAGCGGCTCATAGCCGCCGATACTTCTCCCTTGGTTGTTCTGAATATGCCGCTGCCGGCCCCTTCGCACAGAACAGATATCTTCCCGTTTGATGCCCTGGCCTGCTGGCAGGCTTTAGTGCGCCGCAATGTGGTCAGGCATGGACTTGATCTTGATCTGATCATGGATCAATTTAAGGACAAGCAGGATTTTTGTGTGGTGATCGACTCAGTGCATGGCGCCAGTCGCCTCCATGTGGAGCCGCTTTTTGGCGCAGGGGCCGGTGACCGGCTGATCCATCTGCGGGCCGAGGCTGATGTGACCTTCGGCGGCATTGCCCCGGAACCGTCGGCGGTGAATATGCAGCAGGTGGGCCAGACCTTGCAGGCCCGACCGGAACGGCTCAAGCTGGGTGCTATTATTGATCCTGACGGCGATCGCATCCGTTTTACCGATGGCACGGTCGAGATCAGCATGAATCAGTTTGGGGCCATGGCCTATCATTTCCTGCATGAGATCAAGGGTAAGCGGGGGATGGTGGCCAAAACGGTAGCTACTTCCAATCTGGCTAATGCCCTGGCCCTGGCCTTTGGCGAGCAGGTTTTTGAACCCAGGGTCGGCTTTAAGGAGTTCAAGCCTGTTATTGGCCAGGCCCTGGTCTATTTCGAGGAGTCCGATGGGATCTCCGTCATTGGTCATACTCCGGAAAAAGACGCCTATATCGGCTTGCTGGTGGCCATGGACATGATCTTGACCATGGACCTGAACCTGGGAGACTACCTGCAGCGTATTGAAGATGAATACGGGGCTTATTATCCGGATCGCGGCGGCCTGGCCGTGAGCGCCAAAGGGGCGGAACTCCAGAAAATCCTGCAGGGCCTCCATAAATATGATGTGGGCACGCTGATCAGAGTTGGTAATATTGAGCAGCGTATCGCTGAGGTGATTGATATTGATGGCCGCAAGATGATCCTGGAGGATGGTTCCTGGTTGATGATCCGGCCATCGGGTACCGAGCCCAAGATCCGCTTTTATGTCGAATCCAGGACTGCTGCCGGGACCGGCAATCTGGTGCAGGCGGCCCGGACCATGCTTAAGGAGATTGGTCTGCTGACAGAATAATTTTTTCGCCTTGAGCGGCCTCGCCATCCTTCCTCGATTTATTGATATGAATCGAGGATTTTTTTTGATCGATGTTTTTATAACATGAATTGATCGTTGTTGATTTTTATTCATGAAGTATTTAGTGTGCAAAATAAAAAACTGAAAGGTGAAGAGGGAGCAAATTTTCTTCCTTCACTCTTTTGTATATAAATTTATCGGGAGCGGTTCATGTGGGAATATACCAATAAAGTTCAGCAGCATTTTTTGCATCCCCAGAATGTGGGAGAGATTGAAAATCCTGACGGTACCGGCGAAGTAGGTTCGCTGGCCTGCGGCGATGCCTTGAAGTTGACCTTCAAGCTTGATGATAAAGGGGTCATTGCTGATGCCAAATTTAAGACCTTTGGCTGTGCCAGCGCCATTGCCTCCTCTTCTGTCCTGACCGAGATGATTGTCGGCATGACCCTGGATGAGGCTGCCAAGCTGACCAATAAGGATATCGCTGATCGTCTCGGTGGTCTGCCCAAGGAGAAGATGCACTGTTCGGTGATGGGCCGTGAAGCCCTGGAGGCCGCCATTGCCAACTATCGGGGCTTGAAAATTCCGATGGCGGAAGGCGAAATAGTCTGCGAATGTTTCGGGGTCACCGATCTTGAGGTCATCCGGGCTATTAAGGAGTCAAATCTGCGTTCAGTGGAAGAGATTACCAATTTTACCAAGGCTGGCGGCGGTTGCGGTAAATGCATAGATCGGTTACGGGAGATACTGGTGGCGACCGTACACCAGGGGGCTGATATTAAAAAAGTGGCCGAACTGCCCAAGCGCATGACTACCCTGCAGAAGATCAAGAAGATAGAAGAGGCCCTGGAGCGTGAAATCAGGCCAGGTCTGCGCAAAGATGGCGGTGATATTGAACTGGTGGATGTTGATGGCGACTTCGTGACCGTATCCTTGCGGGGCTCCTGTACCAGTTGTGCTAAATCACAGACCACCTTGAAGGAATATGTAGAGAAAAAACTGCGGGAGCTGGTTCTTGACTCGCTGATTGTGGAGGAGTCCAAATGATGAAACCTGACAATATTGTCTATATGGACAACAATGCCACCACCAGGGTTGCCCCTGAAGTTCTGGAGGTCATGCTGCCTTATCTGCAGGACTTTTATGGCAATCCTTCGTCGATGCACCGCTTTGGCGGGCAGGTTGAGGCTGCGATCACTGAGGCCCGACAACAGGTAGCCGCTCTGCTGGGGGCTGACGCTGAGGAGATTGTCTTTACCAGTTGTGGTACGGAGAGTGATTCGACGGCGATTTTCTCGGCCCTGCAATCTTTTCCCGACAAACGCCATATTATTACCACCCGGGTCGAACATCCGGCCGTGAAAAATCTCTGCGAAAATATTGATACCCTGACCGGCCATAAACATCGGGTCACCCGTTTGACGGTAGAGGCTGATGGAACGCTTGATCTGCAGAAATACGAAGAGGCCCTGGCCGATGATACCGCCATCGTCAGCGTCATGTGGGCCAATAATGAGACAGGTGTTATTTTTCCGATAGCAGAGATGGCCAGGATGGCCAGGGAACGGGACATCCTCTTTCATACCGATGCCGTGCAGGCGGTAGGTAAAGTCCCCATCAATCTCAAGGAAATGGATGTCGATTTTTTATCCCTCTCCGGTCATAAACTGCATGGTCCCAAAGGTGTAGGCGTTTTATATGTGCGCCGGGGCACTCCTTTTGTCCCTTTTCTGGTCGGCGGTCATCAGGAAAAAGGCCGGCGCGGCGGCACTGAGAATGTGGCATCCATTGTCGGTCTTGGCCGCGCCTGTGAGTTGGCGGCGGCCCATATGACGGAAGAAAACAACAGGGTCAAGGCCCTCCGGGATAAGCTGGAGCAGGGGCTGCTGTCATCTATCCCCCACGCCCTGCTTAATGGCCATAAGACTGATCGTCTGCCCAATACCTCCAATATCAGTTTTGAGTATGTGGAGGGCGAGGCCATCCTGCTGCACATGGATCAGTATAATATCTGCGCCTCATCGGGCTCTGCCTGCACCTCCGGATCGCTGGAGCCCTCCCATGTCCTGCGGGCCATGGGCGTTCCCTTTACCGCCGCCCATGGTTCAATCCGCTATTCTCTTAGTATCTATAATACCGATGAGGAAGTTGATTTTGTCCTGGAGAAGATGCCGCCTATTATTGCCGGGTTGCGCCAGATGTCACCTTTTTGGAAGGCGGATATATAGATGATTGTCGTTGATCCAAGTTATGAGATTCAGGATGATCTCGATCAGGGCTCACTGGTCACAAGGTTGGAGGCCTGCGGCCGCATCTGTTACAAGAGTGAGGAGAAGATCAGCGAAGGTTCAGCCTTGCCCTTTGTCAAGAAAATCGCTGAGCATGGTCATAATTCGGTGATGGAGATGGCGGTGGTGACCCTGCGTCTTGGTTGCTCTTGTCAACAGATTACCGATTTTCTGGTATGCCAGCCTAAGTTTTTCATTATTGATCAGGTGGAGAATGGCCTGTTGGTAACCGGTTCGATCAGGGCGTTTCGGGAGCTATATGGCTCCTGGCCTGAGATAGCTGTGGTCCAGGCCATGGTTGATTGCCTTGGTGCCCGTCATCCGTTTCTGCTGGAAGGCGTCTGGCAGCCTGTGGTGAGAAAGGTTGCACCAGCCATGGCAGTTGAAAAGTTGAGCCTGGCCCAGGTGGAACAGCTGGCGTCCGAGCTGGTCCTGCGCCATCGCTATTTAAGTGTAAAGTTCATAGTCAACAGGGCGGTCACCCATGAGATTGTTCGTCATCGGCCCTGTTCTTTTCTGCAGGAGAGTCAACGCTACTGTCGTTATAGCCAGGATAAGTTCGGCAATCAGGTGACTTTTATCCGGCCGCTTTTTTTCGCCCCTGACTCTGCTGAATACAAATTATGGCAGCAGGCCATGGAATTGACTGAAGCCTTGTATCTGCAGTTGCTTGAGACCGCCACCCCTCAGGCGGCCCGCACCGTGTTGCCTAATTCCTGTAAGACCGAAATCATTGTCTATTGTAACCTGGCGGAATGGAAGCATATTTTTAAATTGCGGACCTCCCCGGCGGCCGAGCCTTCCATGCGTGAGGTGATGATCCCGCTTGAGGCAGAGATCCAGAAAAGATATCCTCAGTTATTTAGAAGCCGTTAAAAAATGAGCACGGCATTTTTTGGTTCAAGAGACAGCCCGTCTTTTCCGGCTGTTTCTTGAAAGCGGGGTCTTGCAGATACAGGCTCCTTGTCGTCTATCCAGAGGCAAGGGGCCTGTGCTATTTTAATCAGAATTGTGGGATCGGCTCTCTGATATTGACACTTGTTTAACAATTAGTTATATGAATCATCAATTATGATGAAGTAAGAAATGTGGGTTGAGTTTGACGATGCCATGAGCGTCGAATC
>DIKT01000025.1:3336-11018 GCA_002424635.1 Desulfobulbaceae bacterium UBA5611 | reverse complement strand
ATGAAAGGCGCCATACAGACTGGGCCGGGCCAGATCGTTCATGGCGGCATCAACCACCACAAATTTTTTGACCTGATCTGTGCCCTTATTACTCTTCGTATACTGCACCTCGGTGACCAGGATGGCGGCATTGCCGACGATGACCCGACCGGGCTCCAAAATCAAGGTGGCCTGCAGCCCCTGCAGCTCTTCCTTGATCGCCTCGGCATAATCACGCGGATGGGGCGGCTGTTCATCATTATAGGTGATACCGACACCACCACCCAGATCGATAAAATCTATAGCAATACCTTGGGCTGCGAGTTTATTGACAAAATTCTTTACCTTGCGTAAGGACTCGATAAAAGGAGAAATCAGAGTCAACTGTGAACCGATATGGCAGCTTACCCCTTTGATATCAATATTGTCCATCGCCTGCGCCTGGACATAAAGAGCCAAGGCCTCGTCAATGGGGATGCCGAATTTATTTTTGGCCAGGCCGGTGGAAATATAGGCATGGGTCTGCGGATCGACATCAGGATTAACCCGCAAAGACACCGGAGCGGTAATGCCTTGGTCGGCCGCCAGTCGCTGCAGACGCTCAAGCTCCTGAGCGGATTCCACATTGAACAGCAGGACCCCGGTCTCCAGGGCATAACGCAGCTCCTGTTCGGTTTTACCCACTCCTGAATAAATGATCCGCCGGGGATTAACACCGGCTTTGATGGCCCGGTACAGCTCGCCGCCTGAGACAATATCGGCACCACCGCCAAGGCCGGCAAACAGGTTGAGGATGGCAATATTAGAACAGGCCTTGACCGCAAAGCAAGTCAGATGATCAATGCCGGCAAAGGCCGAATCAAAGGTCTGAAAGTGATGAGTCAAGGTAGCTTTCGAATAGAGATAGAACGGGGTCCCCACTTCCTTGGCAATATCGGCGACCGCCACCTGCTCACAATAGAGCTGCCCGCTTTTTACAGCAAAATGATTCAAAAGAACCTCAACAGTTGAAAAATAAATATAAGCCCGCTTATAAAGAACTGCTCACCATAATGCCAAAACGGCATAAGGAGCTCGCTCGTTCCTTATGCCATCAATGGCATGTAAGCATTATCACGTAATGGCGTTAATCAGCCAAGTCATTATCAGTGGCGAACGGTTGCCTCAGCTGAATGCTTGCTTTCATTGGCCGGTGTCATATTATCATAAGCAGATATGGAATAATAATATGAGCCATCGACTGTCACATCATTGTCTTCATAAATTACATATATGGCCGGTACCTCGGCAATGCGCTCTTTTTTCTTCTGATCGGCAGCACGGCGATAGACATAATAACCTTGAAGATCGCTGGCGGTCGAGTTTTCCCAAAAGATTTTAAACCCTTGACCGGTAGCCACTACCGTCACTCCGGCTGGTGGTTCCGGTGGCGTCAGATCCACGGGGATTGCCGTGGCCGCTACGCTCAAACCACCGGCGACGGAATGATCGGCAATCTGCAGGACGGATTGAACCTTATAATGATAGGTCTGCCCATTCTGGACAGTCGTATCGGCATAACCGGTCTCCTTGCCGGCTGCGCCCAGCACGTCAAAAGTCTGGCCGTCAGTACTGCGCAAGACCTGATAGTAAACCGGCAGATCAAGGCGCTGGCCATCCATTAACTGGGTCGCCGGCTGCCACTGCAGACGCACCATGCGGTCGCCCCCGGTAGCAGTTAACCCTTCCGGGGCCTTGGCCGGCATATGCCAGACAAAAGTCACAATATTGGAATCAGCACTGGCCGCCCACCAGCTGGTCCGGGAACGGACTTTAAAAAAATACTTCTCGCCTGACCGCAGCAGCGCACTTTCATAGGTGCCTTTCCGCCGGCCATCGCCGCCAATGATACCACCGGGCACTATAATAGGCTCTCCGAAGGGAATGGGGCAGGTAGGGCAATAACTGTCCAGAGAGACCACCGCCCGATAGATTTCAAAAGAAGCAATATCGGTCAGATCAGTGCCCTTGATAGTCTCCAGTGGATAAGACCAGCTCAGAGTCACACCCTTTTCATCGACGGAATAACGCAGATCTTCAATGGATTTCGGGACAATGGATTCAGGCGGCACCGGTAATGTTTTATAGCCGCAGCCGCCTACAAACAAGACCCCGGCCAGCAATAAGGCCCCGGCATAACATGTTCCAAAAGCAATTTTCATAATTTTATCCCTATATTATATTCAGCAAGACCCAGAGCCTCTTCCACCCGCTGGAGACCTGTCCCGCCGGCTGAAATACGGCTGTTAACAGAACCCTGCACGCTCAACACTTCGAACACATCTTTGCCGATCACCGGTGAAAACTGGTTCATTTCCTCCACCGACAGATCGGTGAGTTCACAGCCTTTACCAATACAAAAAGCGACGACTCGACCGACAATACCATGGGCCTCCCGAAAGGGAATATTCTTCAGGACCAGATAATCCGCCAGATCAGTAGCCGTCATGAAACCAGTCCTGGTTGCCGCTTCCATGCGACCGGTATTAAAAACCAGATTAGCCAGCAGCTCAGCGGTGATGGCCAAGGACGCGGACACTGTATCCACTGCATCAAAGACCGGTTCCTTGTCTTCCTGCAGATCGCGGTTATAGGTGAGTGGCAGGCCCTTTACCAAGGTGCACAGGGCCATGAGGCTGCCAACCACCCGGCCGGTCTTACCCCGAATAAGCTCAGGAATATCAGGATTTTTTTTCTGCGGCATGATGGAGGAGCCGGTGCAGAAACGATCAGCAATATCAACAAAAGAAAATTCCTGACTGGACCAGAGCACCAGCTCCTCAGAGAGGCGGGAGAGATGGAGCTGAATCAGGGTGCAGCAGCTGACAAACTCAATGGCAAAATCCCGATCGCCAGTGGTGTCCATGGAGTTGGCCGTAATGGCGGCAAAACCGAGGAGATCGGCGACCTGCTGCCGATCGATGGGCAGGCCGGTGCCAGCCAGGGCCGCGGCTCCCAGGGGCATGATATTGATCCGCTGCCGGCAATCAACCAGCCGGTCCCTATCGCGGCCAAACATCTCATAATAGGCCAGCATATGATGGGAAATCAGTACGGGCTGGGCCCGCTGCAGATGGGTATAGCCGGGCATCACCTGACCTAGATACTTGCGGGCCAGCACCACAAAGGCCCGACGGGTGGCATCCAGCAACTCCATGAGGCGATCACACTCATCGCGCAGATAGAGGCGCAGATCGAGGGCGACCTGATCATTACGGCTCCGGGCGCTATGCAGCCTGGCGCCGGCCGCCCCAATACGATCGACCAAAGCTTTTTCGATATTCATATGAATATCTTCCAGGTCCTGCCTGAATTCAAAGGTCCCGGCTTCAATCTCAGTCTCGATAGCGGTAAGCCCGGAGATGATGGCCGTAAGCTCTTCACTCGATAGCAGGCCATTTGCGGCCAACATGGTCGCATGGGCTCTGCTGCCGGCAATATCGTATTTATAGAGGCGGGAATCATAATGGATGGAGGCGGTAAAGGCCTCAACCGAGGCGGCTGTCGCCCCGACGAAACGTCCTCCCCACAACTTCTGTGACTCGCTTTCTTTCTTCTTCATCCGTTATTGTTCATCTCTATTTTTTCTGCATGGCCTGAATACGCAGACGCAGGCCATTGAGGCGAATAAAGCCGCCGGCATCAGCCTGATCGTAGACCTGATCTTCTTCAAAGGTGGCAAAACTTTCCTGGTACAACGACTGATCAGACTTGCGGCCCACTGGGATGCAGTTACCTTTGTATAATTTGAGCCGGACGGTGCCGTTGACGGTTTTCTGGGTGGCATCCATCGTGGTCTGCAGCAGCTCCCGCTCGGGTGAGAACCAGAAACCGTTATAAATGAGCTCAGCATAACGCGCCACCAGCGAGTCTCTGATCCGCATTACCTCCCGGTCCATGGTGATGGTCTCCAGATCACGATGGGCCGCCCGTAGGATGGTGCCGCCGGGAGTCTCATACACACCATGCGACTTCATACCGACAAAACGGTTTTCGACCAGATCGAGACGGCCGATAGCATTGGCGCCACCCAGGGCATTGAGCTGCATAAACAGGGGGAGCGGTGCCATGGCCACCCCGTTAAGGGCTACCGGGTCGCCATTAGCAAACTCAATCTCCAGATAGGTGGGGACATCCGGCGCCTTTTCCGGCGAGACCGTCAGTTTGAACATGGCCTCATCCGGCTCATTCCATGGATCTTCGAGGATACCGCCCTCAAAACTGATATGCAGCAGATTCTCATCCGAACTATATGGTTTTTCCTTGGTCACCGGCACCGGAATGGCATGTTCCTGGGCATACTGCACCAGTTTTTTCCGGGAATTAAGATTCCAGATCCGCCAGGGGGCAATAATGGTCAGGCGGGGATCAATGCCCAGATAGGCCAGCTCAAAGCGGACCTGATCATTGCCTTTACCGGTCGCGCCGTGGCTGACTGCATCCGCCCCCTCGGCATGGGCAATACGGACCTGTTCTTTGGCAATAATGGGCCGCGCCAGCGAGGTACCCAGCAGATAGGAACCTTCATAGATGGCATTGGAGCGAAAGGCCGGGAAGATATAATCTTCGACAAATTCTTTCTTCAGATCGGAGATAATGACCTTTTCGGCGCCGGTGCTCAGCCCTTTGGCCCGTACCGCCTCCCAGTCCTCTTCCTGACCGACATCAGCAGCATAGGCCACGATGGGACAGTGGTACTCCTCAGCCAGCCATTTCAATATTACCGAGGTATCAAGGCCGCCGGAGTAAGCCAGCACGATCTTTTTGACATCCGTCATCTTCATCCTCCGATCAGTTTTTCAAGAATAGCCTTATGCATATGCATCTTGTTTTCGGCCTGGTCAAAGGCCACGCACCGCTTTGACTCCAGAACCTCGGCTGTGATCTCTTCACCGCGATGAGCCGGCAGACAATGGAGGACAATAGCCTCGGCCGGGGCACAGGCCAGCAGGGCCTCATTCATCTGATAGCCACGGAAGGCCTGCAGACGGCTTTCCTCCTCGCCCTCCTGGCCCATGGAGGTCCAGACATCAACATTTATCACATCGGCCTCAGCCACGGCCTGCTCGGGACTGCGGACCAGGACAATGGGTTGGCGGCCATTGCGCCGCCCCTGCTGCAGGATCTCTGGATCAGGATCATAACCCTCGGGGCAGGCCAGAATCAGTTCAAAACCGATAATCTCAGCGGCCTGAATCCAGGAGTTGGCGACATTGTTACCATCTCCCACCCAGGCAATCTTTAATTTCTCAATGGGGCCTTTATTCTCAATCACGGTCAGCACGTCACTGAGGATCTGGCAGGGATGATGCAAATCCGACAAGGCATTGATAACCGGCACCGCTGAATATTGGGCCAGTTCGTCCACCACTTCCTGGCCGAAAGTCCGGACCACGATGCCATCGACATAACGGGCCATGACCCGGGCCATATCTTTCAGGGGTTCAGAACGGGCCAGCTGGGTATCCCTGCCGGAGAGAAATATCACCTGGCCGCCCAGCCCATACATAGCGGCCTCGAAGGAAACCCTGGTCCGGGTGGATGGTTTCTCAAAGATCATGCCAATGGTCTTGCCGGCCAGGCCCTTATGCGCCTCTCCAGCCTGCCGTTCTTTTTTCAGCTCCAGGGCTCGCTTTATAAAAGCGCCCAGCTCATCCTTTGTAAAATCCTGTAATGACCGCAGATGCCTTAACATGAAGATCCGTTTCAGTGCCAGGCAGGAAACAAGTTCCTGCCAAATTCGCTCGACCCCAAGCCCAATGCTTATTTATCAGGGGAAAAGACAATATCTACAAAAAAATAAGATGATTTGCAAAGAATTTCCCACTCTCAGAAAATTCAGCCATCAATCTTCGCGGAAAACTCGGTCAAAACCTCAGCCAGGAGCTGAATCATCCGGTCAATCTCCTGCCGGCTGACAATCAATGGCGGCAGAAAACGTAAGGCCACGTTCCCGGCAAAATTGATCAGACAGCCCTTATCAAACATGGCGGCGACCATCGCTCCGCCTTGGGCCACCGCCCTGTCGCTCAGCACCAGACCCTGGATTAAACCAAGGCCCCGAGCTTCAGTGGCCAGTGCTGGAAAACGGGTCACCAGTCCTTGTAACTGGTCATGGAGGTACTGTCCTTTATCTTGCACGGCAGCCAGAAAGCCGTCTGCAAGCATTATCTGCATGGTGGCCACCGCCGCCGCCGAGGCCAATGGGTTGCCACCGAAGGTGCTGCCATGACTACCCGGCGTAAAGGCTGCCGCGATCTCTTTAGTGGTCACCATGGCCCCAATGGGCAGACCATTACCCAAGGCCTTGGCCAGCGTCATAATATCCGGCACCACTCCCAGCTGTTCATAGGCAAACAAGGTACCGGTGCGTCCCATCCCGGTCTGGATCTCATCAAAGATCAGCAACAGGTCATGCTGGTCACAGAGAGCTCGCAGCCCCTGCAAATAGTCATAATCCAGGGGCCGCACCCCTCCTTCGCCCTGCAGAGGCTCACAGAGGATGGCGCAGGTCTGAGCGGTGATCAAGGCCTCAAGAGCTGCCAGATCTCCAAAAGGGGCATGACAAAAGCCCGCGGGCATGGGCTCAAAACCCTGTTGGAACTTAGCCTGCCCCGTGGCGGCAACCGTGGCCAGGGTCCGGCCATGAAAGGAGCCGGCCAGGGTAATAATCTCATAGCGGCCTTCTCCCCCACGGATCCGGGCCAGCTTAATGGCAGCCTCATTGGCCTCCGCCCCGCTGTTGGCCAGGAAGACCCGCTCGGCAAAGCAATTCGCGGTCAGCATCTCGGCAAGCTCAGTCTGCGGTTGGGTATAATAGAGATTGGAGACATGCACCAGTTGGCTCGCCTGATGGGTAATGGCCGCCGTCACTGCCGGATGGCAATGACCAAGGCCGCAGACGGCAATGCCTGCCAGGAAATCCAGATATTTGTTGCCATCCGCATCAAACAAATGACAGCCGGCCCCCTTGACCATGACCGCCGGGTACCGGCTATAGGTTCCTATAAACACCGCCTCACTCCTTGCCGTCCATTCTTGGTTAGTACTGCCCATCATACAATCTCCGTCCCGACACCCTCATGGGTAAACATCTCCAGCAAAATAGCATGCTCGACACGGCCATCAATGATATGGGCCTTGGTCACCCCTTGCGCCAGGGCTTCTCCGCAACAGCGCACCTTGGGGATCATACCGCCGACAATGGTCTCGTTTTCGATCAAGGTCTCAATATCGGCGCTGAGCAGAGAATGAATCAGAGAGCCCTGCCGATCCTTGACCCCGGCGACATCAGTCAGCAGAATCAACTTGGCTGCCTTTAATTCGGCGGCAATAGCCCCGGCCACCAGATCGGCATTGATATTAAAGGCCTGACCATCCGCTCCTACCCCCACCGGGGCAATCACCGGAATAAAATCATCGCGTTCGAGGCTTCTGAGGATCTCGGCATTGATACGGGTCACCCGGCCTACCCGGCCGAGGTCGATAAGCTCAGGCGGGGCGTTGACCAGGGCCGCAGCATCCGTTTTCTTACTGACCTGCAGCTTTTCGGCACAGACCAGATCGCCATCCCGACCGGACAGACCAACGGCCCTGCCGCCGCAATGATTGATATTGCCGACAATCTCCTTGTTGACCTTACCGACCAGCACCATCTCCACCAC
>DIKT01000025.1:0-3303 GCA_002424635.1 Desulfobulbaceae bacterium UBA5611 | reverse complement strand
CGATCAAGCAGGAGGTTGATCTGGGGTCCGCCACCATGAACGATCACCGGATTGATGCCGATATGTTTCATCAGAATGACATCAAGGGCAAACTGTTTCTTGAGATTTTCATCAACCATGGCATGGCCGCCATACTTGATCACGACCGTCTTATGACGAAATGTCTGCATATAAGGTAAAGACTCGATGAGCACCTTAGCCCGCTCAATGCTTTCTTCTTTCATTGCTGCCATCCTATATCTTTTTTGTAGCTCTTAAAATTTCATGAATAACTGGTGAGAATAAGCTGAAATGCGCTCCACATTGTACTGATTTGCGCCTGCTAAGTAAAGTATTCTTTCCAGGGATAGCTGGCCGCCATCCTGATTTCCGGCTGAGCTCCAGCACCTGCAATGTTGAGCGCAAGAAGCAGCCAGAGGCAGGTCTGTAGCAGATAAAGCAGAAGAGGGAGTTATGCTTGATGTTCTGATGGCGGGAGCAGCAGATAAACTGCCAATATCGGCAATAGTTCGCTTACTTCAAAAGACTTCTTGGTCCGTTACAGGTTTTCAGGCACACAACGGCCGCTGCCAGCTCAGGGCGTTGAATTGGGCCCCTGCAACTGAAAAATCAGCTTGAGTCCTTTGCGCACCATAGGCGAAAAAATCTTGGTTGACAGATAGGAGCCTGCCACCCGTTTATTGATCTCGGCAAGCGTAGGATAGGGGTGAATGGCCCCGGCCAAGGTCGTAAGCTTCATCCCACCATTAAGTACGGCCACCCATTCAGCCAGCAGCTCGCCTGCCGCTGGCCCCAGGATCTGGACCCCCAGGGGTTTTTCCTTCTCATCCAAGAGCATCTTCAATCTGCCAAGCTCCTCGCCCTGAGCCATGGCCCGGTCATTGGCAGCAAAGTCCTCCGTCCAGACGGTATAGCTGATCCCGGCTTCTTTGGCCCTTTTTTCATTCATACCGATCGAGGCCAGTTCCGGATCACAATAAGTGCACCACGGCATCCAGCGACGATTGACCTGGCGCGGCAGGTGAAAGATGGCATTGGCGACCACCACCCCGCCTTCATGCCCGGCGGCATGGGTGAACTGCAAGTTGCCGTTCACATCTCCCGGGGCGTAGATATGGCTGTGGCTGGTGCGCATCCGGTTGTCGACCGCAATCCCGGCAGTACTATGGGTTATGCCGATCTCAGCCAGCCCCAGGCCATCGATATTGGGGCTGCGCCCTTGAGCTACCAGCACGGACTCAACTAACAGCGTCTCTTCTCCGGCCGGAGTGGTCACCAGCAGTTCCTGCTGATGGCCCGTTGTCCGGGCCTCCTTGACCGTACTATTGAGCAGAAAACGCACGCCCTCGGCCGCCAGGCTCGCCATTACATCATTGGCCAGATCGCTGTCTTCTTTGCTCAGGATCTGACCGGAGCGCTGGATCACCGTCACTTGCGAGCCCAGCCGGCAGAAGGCCTGGGCCATCTCGATGGCTATGGGACCGGCCCCCAGAATCACCAGCGAAACGGGCAGCTGATCAAGGGAAAAAATCTCTTTATTGGTGAGATAGGGCATATTGGCCAGCGCTCCGCGGGGCGGGGTCGAGGAGGAGCCGGTGGCAATAACCCAGGAGCGAGCAGAAATCAGTTTACCATCAAGCTCGACCTGATGTTCATCGACAAAACGAGGGGCTCCGAACCTGACCTCCACACCGAGACCGCAGAAGCGTGCCACTGAATCGTGCTCCTGGATGACGGCAATCACCGATCTGATGCGGGCGGCGATTTTGGCAAAATCAACCTCTTTGATGTCAACTGCGGGCAGGCCGAATCGGGAGCAGGACTTCAGGCGGTGATAGAAATTGGCCGAATGGATCAGGGTCTTGGACGGCACACAGCCGAAATGCAGACAATCACCGCCGAGGGCCGGTTCTTTTTCAATCAGCAGAGTCCTGGCCCCCAGCTGGGCGGCCCCGGAGACCACGGTCAAACCCGCCGCCCCGCCGCCAATCACCCCCAGATCGTAATCATATTTGGCCATGATTCTCCCTTATGAAAACTCATCACCTTGTCATTTAAAGTCTCGACACAAGCCACCAAGGAAGATAAGGCCCAAAGACCAGGCGCAGGAATGCGCCCTACTTTTGGCTACGCCACCATAACGACCGCTTAAACGCAACCGCCACTTGGCCCTTGTCCTGACACCATCATTTTTTCAGCCTGGTCATGATCTTCTTCACTGCGAGCGGAAAGAGCCCGAGCAGGACAAAGGAGAAAATCAGGCCAGGCGACAGGATCCCGGCCAAGGAGTTCAATTTTCCCAGTTCCTTACCGGTATTGGCATAGACAATCGTGGCCGGCAGCATGCCCAGTTGCGATACCCAGTAATAGGTGGAGATCTTGATCCTGGTCAGCCCCATGGCCAGATTGATGACAAAGAAGGGAAAGACCGGGATCAGGCGCAGGGTGAAGAGATAAAAGCCGCCCTCCCGCTCCATGCCTTCATTGATCCGTTGTAGTTTGTCGCCAAATCTTTTCTGCACCCAGTCCCGCAGCAGAAATCTGGAAACCAGGCAGGCCAGGGTCGCCCCGATAGTCGAGGCAAAAGAGATCACAATTGTACCGGTGACCAGCCCGAACAGAGCACCGCCGGCCAGGGTCAGGATCACGGCGCCCGGCAGGGACAGGGCGGTGGCTACAATATAGATCAACATGTAAACAGCTATAACCAGACCGGTCCGCTCGGCATAGAGCAGGGCCAACTGCTCCCGCGATTCCTTAAGATAGGCCAGAGTCAGATAGTCATCAAGGTGCAGCAGCCTGAACAACAGAATCAGCAGAACCATGGCCAGGACAATGATGATTTTATTGATAATGGCTGGTTTCATGGGTCTGAAAAAAACAGCATGTCCGGAAAGCCCCTAAAAGAGAAAGCACCACTTTGAAGCTATGGCCAAAGTGGTGCCAACAAAAATTTCTGCGCCCGTAACACCCGTTAACAGCCTTCGATTTGTTTCCGTGCTTTCTTCGGGGCCGGTTTGGTTGTCAATGTTTTCATATAGGCTATCACGTCCTGCATCTCTTCGCCCTGAGGATCAATGGCTTTCCCGCCCAGGGGCTGTTCGATGCAGACATTGACGACTTCGGCCAGGGTCTTTTTGTCCTGTCCCATAATGGTATATTGCTGGCGCTCGAACAGATCGCTACCCAAGCCTTTGCCGTCCTCGTGACAGGTATTACAGGATTTGCCGGTAGTACCACCTCCAAATGTCGGGCTTTCAAAAAGGGCCTTGCCTTTGTCGGCACTCGCCGCATAAACCAGGG
>DIKT01000023.1 GCA_002424635.1 Desulfobulbaceae bacterium UBA5611 | reverse complement strand
GGAGTGCTTGTTATGTCCTCATTTTCTTTTGCAACGAATAATCCTTTACAGCGCTTCGGCTGGCTGCTACTCGGCTTAACCGGCTTGTTTGTCGCGTTGTGGCAGATGCCGATTCTGCCGGTCATGCTGGGGACAAACATCATGACCCTGCCGATGCATATCTTTGCTGAGACCTTTTCCATCGTTATTTCCATGATGGTCTTCGCTGTCGCTTACGCATCCACTGAAAACCGTCCCGCCCCTATCGTTGTGCTCGGTTGTGCCTTGCTGGCGGTGGGACTTCTCGATTTCGCCCACCTCTTGTCCTTCGAGGATATGCCGGATTTTGTCACCCCTGCCGATATTGAAAAGGGGCTGAATTTCTGGCTGGCGGCACGGCTGTTTTTCGCCCTGGCCATACTTGCTTTTGCCCTCCTGCCCTGGCGACCCTTCTCCAGCCCCAGGACGCGCTACTGGTTGTTGACTGGCAGCCTTACCCTGACCGCGTTGATTTACTGGCTGGGATTATATCACCAGGATGTCTGGCCCCGCACCTTCATTGATGGGCAAGGGTTGACGCGCTTCAAGATCGGGGCAGAGTTCATGTTCATTGCCATTATGCTTGGTTCTGCCATTTTGTTGTATTTTAAGACGCGATACTCTTCTCCGCCTTATGACGCGGCAAGCCTGTTCGCCGCTGTTTTTATTACCATCCTCAGTGAGCTGACCTTTACCGTCTATGCCGATGCCGCCGATCTTTTCAATCTGGTTGGGCATGTTTATAAAATTCTGGCCTATCTCTTTATCTATCAGGCGATATTTGTCGTCAGCGTCAAAGTACCTTTTCAGAAATTGCACAGGACAATCAGCGCCCTGAAGCAAAGCGAGGCGGCCTTACAGAAGAGCAAAGAACACTTCCGGATGATAATGGACAGTCTTGACGCCCTTGTATATGTTGCCGACATGGAGAGCTATGAAATCTTATTCTTGAATAAATATGGGCGAAAAATCTGGGGGGACATTGTTGGGAAAAGGTGCTGGCAGGCATTGCAGGTAAACCAGACGGGTCCATGTACGTTTTGCACCAATGACAAGCTGGTGGACGTCGAGGGAATCCCCACAGGTGTTTATGTCTGGGAATTCCAGAATACGGTGACAAAACAATGGTATGACTGCCGAGATCAGGCCATACGATGGCCGGATGGCCGGTTTGTCCGGATGGAGATCGCGACAGACATTACCCTCCGGAAGCAGGCGGAACAAGATACCTTAAAGGCCAAAGCCGATTGGGAGAAGACCTTTGATGCCATTGATGAATTCATCACAATCCAAGATCTCCAGATGCGCATTGTTCGGGTTAATTGGGCAACCCTCCAGGGATTGAACACAAGCAAAGAGAACATAATCGGCAAATTTTGCTATGAAGTCTTCCGGGGTACTTCGACCCCCTGCGAGGGTTGTCCCGAGATAAAAGCTGCTCAAGATTTAAAGAGCCATTCTTCCGAGATCTATCACGAAAATCTGGGTAAGACCTTCGCCGTTTCAGTTGCCCACATACTTGATGAAGAAGGGCATGCAACAGGCCTTGTCCATATTGCCAAGGATATTACTGACCAGAAACGAGCTGAAATCGAACTGCAGCAGGCCCAGAAGATGGAGTCCATCGGCACCCTCGCGGGCGGCATTGCCCACGATTTCAACAATATCCTCAGTGCCATCATTGGCTATACTGAACTGGCCATGATGCGGAAGAAAGAAGACGATAAAGGGCTGCGGGATGATTTGCAGCAGGTCCGCATGTCGGCGGATAGGGCCACAACCCTGGTCCGCCAAATCCTGACTTTCAGCCGCAAGAATCCCCTGGAAAGACAACCCTTACAGATATCCTTAATTATTAAAGAGGTTTTGAAGCTGCTGCGTGCCTCCATTCCCTCGACTATTGAGATTCAGCAGGAGATCATTTCCCCGGCTGTGGTCCTGGCTGATCCGACCCAAGTCCATCAATTGATTATGAATCTCTGCACCAACGCCTATCAGGCCATGATAGAGAGTGGTGGAGTGGTGGCGGTTACCCTCAAAGAGATAACAGTTGACGGTGATGCCGAGTTAGTCCCTGGCCGCTACGTGATGCTGTCGGTCAGTGATACCGGCTGCGGCATGGAGAAAGCAACCATGGACAGAATCTTTGAGCCTTATTTTACCACCAAGGAGGAGGGCAAGGGCACCGGATTGGGGCTGGCTGTGGTCCATGGCATTGTCAAAAGTTATAACGGCAGAATCGCTGTGGAGAGTGAGCCAGGATGCGGCACCACCTTCAATGTCTATCTGCCCATTGTCGCAGGTGAAGCAGCACCAACGGAGGTCACAGAAGTGGCTCCGCTCATGGCCAGGGCCCATGAGCGGATTATGGTGGTGGATGATGAGTTGACAATCCGCGACTTGACCAGCCTAATTTTGATTGAGGCAGGCTATCGGGTTGATGTATTCAGCAATGGTCTGGATGCCTGGCAGGCCTTTTCCCTAAGGCCGGATGATTGGAATCTCCTCCTTACCGATCAGACTATGCCGGAGATGACCGGTGACCAATTGGTGGCCAAGGTATTGGAGGTTCGGCCAAACCTGCCGATCATAACCTGTACTGGTTACAGCTTAAACCTCAATGGTGATCGGGTTAAGAGGGCAGAGGTGTTTGCCGCTCTGCAAAAGCCCATTAGCAGAAATACGCTCCTCATCCAAGTTGCCCTAGCTCTGGAGGAAAAAGGCTGAGCAAGAGAATCCGTGACCGATTATGAGACAGCAGTGGTATCGAATACGCAACACATAAGAAATGGAGGCATCATGCACAAAAAAATGACCATCTCGCTTGGTGAAGTGGCGTACGAAGGATTGTACCGGAACAATTGGTAAACGGCGTATGAGCCAGTTTATCAAGGACCTGCTTCGTCCACATGTTCTGGACACCTCATTGGGCGCTGGCTATCAGGCCATGACTGCCGACAGAGAACGGGAGATCCAGGCCAAAGACTGGCAGGAGGCCGCTGAGATCCTGATGCAGAATGGTTCACTTCTACCACAACGTAAGCAGACACGGCAGGAAGTTATTGCCTATATGAAAAGCCGCCGAGGCGGAACCGAAAAAACCTGTGCAACCATCAACACTCTTCTTCTTTGAGAGGACTAGCAATAGATAAGAGCAACCATGCTACGGTATCATCCCGACCCGCTATGCCAGTAAATCTGGAATCGCTGGGTTATTTGTAGAAGCTTAGATCGAATCTGACAGCTAGGGCAAAAGCCTCACTCTGAATCTGGCATTCGTATATACAGTAGTAAGGTATTAATATGACCAGTACCAAATCGGTTAAGATTAGATTTTCCAATCTTAACCCTGTACTCTGAGCCAGAGTCAAATGTTTTTCGGAAGCATGTTAACTCTATATGGAAAAATAGATATTATTTTTAATAATTTCGTTGGAACGGAAATCGTAAAAGCTTTATTATGACTATTAATCAACAAAAAGGAAATGATATATGATAGGGCATCCACTTGGCGATATCACTGCAGAAAATGACCATCTAATGTTAGATAAAGCTTTTTTTGAATCACCTGATTTCAAAACTATAGCGGAATCTTCCGATAGGTCCGTGATAGTTGGAAGACGAGGAACAGGAAAAAGCGCATTACAATATAAACTTGGTTCGTATTGGAAGAGCAATGGCAAATCATTTGTTTTCCCAATAACGCCTGATGAAACGCAAGTAATTGGTATAAGAGATATAGTTGGAATATTTGGCGATAATTTCACACACATCAAAGCTGGATCAAAACTAATGTGGAGATATGCAATATTTCTAGAAATTGCATCATTCCTTCATCAACACTATAAATACAGCAAAAGTTTTGATACGACAGGAATAATTGATCATTTGACATATTGGAGAAAAGAAAAAGGGACTTTTACTGCAAAAATAAGGAAAAGAACTAAAGCACTCATAAATACAAATGACTCTCCTCAAACAATCATAGTGTTTTGGTTCAGCGTGAATTGG
>DIKT01000063.1 GCA_002424635.1 Desulfobulbaceae bacterium UBA5611 | reverse complement strand
CCCGGTGGCTTCCGGAGTCGTGGCCCTGGATGAACTGGAACGCCGGCTGTACCGCTCGATCCGCCTGTTGAACGGTCAGATCACTCCGCAGGGGTATTCCGTATACGACTTTCAGAAAGGAGGTGGGCTGGATCCCGAATCCATCCTGCAAAAGGAATTCTGATGCAATCCAATCGAATTAGAAAATTGCTTGCTGTGCTGCTGATCGCGGCGCTGTTGGTGCCGGTTCCTGCCGGGGCCGCCGGCTGGGTCGATGACTGGCTGACCCAGAACACCTCCAATCCTCCGGATTATTTTGCCGGGCAGAAACGCGGCTATTACTCAGGCGGCAGCTTCAGCGCCAGGTGGCCCAACAACGCCACCTATCCCATTACCATAGAGCCTCCCCGCATCAAAAGCGGTTGCGGCGGCATCGACATCTTCCTGGGCGGTTTCAGCTTCCTGAATTTCGAGTACCTGGTTCAGAAACTTCAGCGCATTCTCATGAGCGGCGGAGCGGTGGCCTTCGATCTGGCTCTGAAAACCCTGTGCGAGCCGTGCGCCACCTCGATCAAATCATTCGAGGCTATTGCTGATAAACTGAACAGCCTGCAGCTCGATGAATGTACGGCAGCCAAAGACATCAAGGCGGTGCTACAGAGCAGCGACGGCCAGGGTTTTGCTTCCATGGACACCATCGAACGACGGCTGGGTAATGCCATCAAGGAAAATAAGTTGAGCCAGGGGCTGGCCGACCTCTACCAGACCATCACCGAGGAAGACCGGGCCAACCGGAATCTAGCCCAGAAACCGGACGTGCTGCGGGCAGTCTCCGGCTGTAATGCCGAGATCAAGGAAATTTTTCTCTCTAATCTCGCGGACAGCGGCGGGTCCCTGCTTGACAATCTGGGGGTGGGCAAGCTTGCCCTTTCCGCCGATTATGTCGGTCTGATCCGGGGCCTGGTCGGTGATATCCGTATCGAAGGACCGGACAACGCCTTCAAGGTCACCTTTGTCTCTCCCTGTCCGCAGAACAATCCGGATGATGTCAAAGCCTTCATCGAGGGCAATGTCATGGCCAAGGACGCGGCCGGCGCCTGCACGCAGATCGCCGACGCCAACGCGGATCTGGTGCGCTATGTCCAGACCAGGATGAATTCGGTGGCCGGCAAGATAAAAACCAAGGCAGCCCTCGATGCCACGGACACCGCCTTTATCCGGAACAGCCCGCTCTCTCTCGGTCTTGTGCTCAAAACCGCCGTGGGCACCGAACAGGAGGCGGCCACCATCGCCACCCTTTCCGATCTGACAGCCAAGGCCTATGTCCTGCAGATGCTGGTCGATCTCTATAACCGGGCCACCCTGGTCATGGAAAAGGCCAAGGAACTGCTCAGCAAGAGATCGAGCGCCGCCGCGGGCCAGGATTCGGAAAACTGCAAGGCCGCCATCTTTGCCGATAATCTCGACGATCAGGTGGCCGGCATGAACGAAAAGATATACCGCCTGCAGCTTGCCTCCAGGGCGAGCTATTCCGCTTCGGCAACGGAACTTGCCACCATTTTCAAGATCCTGAACCACATGCAGAGCGTGGACGGTCAATTGTATGCCCTCATTGCCAAGAAATACGGAGCCGGCGTGGCGGAGCGGACTTTGCGATGAGCTGCCGGTTGCGCAACAGTTTGGGTTCAGGGGCTTCAATGATGGTTATTGCCGCCCTGGTTGGTTTTGTCGTCTTCTGTGCGGCCGACACAGCCTGGGCCCTGGACATGGAGTTTTACACTTACAACGGCTTCGGTCCGGTAAGTCAGGCCTTTCGCAAACTGGCGCTCATTTTTTCCGATGGTGGTTATCTCGGCTTGTTTTTTACCGCAGCAGTGCTCGGAATTGTCTTTGGTGCCATGGCCTTTACCGTCAAGATGGCCACCGGTGCCAGAATCGTCCCCCTGGTCTGGGCTGCACCGGTCCTGTTCGGCGTGGTGCTTTACCTGGGCCTGTTCGTGCCCAAAGGCAGGATCACTGTATTCGATCCGGTCTTGAACCGCTTTGACACCATCGGCGGCATCCCGAACGGCGTGGTCGCCACCGCCGGCATCCTCAACAAGATTGAACGTGGTCTGGTGGACATCATCGATACCGCCGCGGTACCCGGAGCCAAGTATCAGGAGGCGGCAGGCGGCATCGGCTTTACCGCTCTCAAGGCCGCCATGGCCGCAGGCCCCAAGGACGCCTATGCCAAGCAGAGCATGGCCGGTTATTTCAAGGATTGCGTCATGTTCGAGATGGTCAGGCCCGGCACCACTTTTTCCGCCGACACTATGCTGTACGGCACCTCCGACTTCCTGCCGGAACTGGCCAAGGCAAATAGTCCGGCGGTGTTCACGGTCTACTATGACGCAGCAACTCCCCAGGGCCAGACCATGACCTGCCAGGCTGCCTGGTCGAATATCTTTCCCATTTACAATAACGCGGCCACCTTCACGGACGCGGTACGAAGCGTGTGCGGCGCTTCGACGTTCGATCCGAACAATGCGGCGGAACTGAATACCTGCCGGAACCTGATCAGCGACACCCTGTCACAAACTACCGGCATAGTGGTAACCCCGGAAAACTTTGTCAGACAGGCCAGTCTTACAAACCTCATCTTCCAGGTACTCGATCAGGCTGATCCGCAGACTGCCATACTTCTACAGGCCAATCGGCAAGTGGTTTCTTCCGGCCTGGGCATGGCCGCCGCCATGAATGAATGGTTGCCGGTGATGCGGGCGATCATGACCGCAGTAGCTATCGGCCTCATCCCCTTTCTGGCATTATTCCTGCCCACGCCTCTGTTGGGTAAAGCCCTTTCCGTGATGGCAGGTTTTTTTGTGTTTTTGACCACCTGGGGAATTTCTGATGCCATCCTTCATGGAGCGGCCCTGGATTATGCAGTTGAAGCCTACGAGGATATCCGCCAGAGCGGACTCGGCCTCTATGCCTGTGTCACCTTGCCCGAGACATCAACCAAGGCCCTGGCCATGTTCGGCATTGTCAGATCGTCGGGCATCATGCTGGCGAGTTTTCTGTCCATGATGCTGATCCGCTTTGGCGGTCATGCCATGGCCATGATGGCTGGCAGTCTTCAATCCGCGATTCAGGGTGCCGGGGCAAAAGCCGGCGCCCTGCTCACCCCGGAAGGCAAGGCCACGGCCCTCGATCAGCAGGTCAGCGCCACGGTTCCCCTGGAAATGGCCAATCATTACGGATTCTCCTCCCAGGCGGCAAGCCGTCAATGGCAGGCCCACAAGGGCGTGCAATCAGCGGCTGCGGACTGGCAGACTCTGGATGCGGCAAGGGACGCCGGTGTCATTCCTCAGGGAATGGGAAATATCGAGGCCGCCAAATCCATGTTTACCGCCAATCGATCCATCGGTGGCGACCATGGCCCGGCTCAGATGACCACCGATCATACCGGCAATCTTGTTTTCAGCAGTACTAAGGCAATGACCGGCCAAGGTTTTGTCAGACAGGATCAGGCAGGAGCTGATGGAGCGAGCGTCGCCACTTACACAGGTGGTGCCGGAACCTTGGTGACCGAAGGTCGGGGCGGAGAAGAAACCGTCACCAGTGCCAATGTAAGAAATATGGATATGAATTTTGCCCGGAAACAGGAAGAACGTAATCTGGAAAAGGCAGCCCACTCCCTGGCCAGCAGTGAAAATTATTCCAACATGCACAACCGGCTCAGACAGGACAGCCGCACCAACACCGAGGCCCGCTTTTTCAGCGAGCAGCTCAGCAACGCCGAACAGGAAAAATGGTCCCAGAGCGTGGATAATGGTTCGGCGTTTTCGATGGTAAAGGATGAAAAAACCAGAAATGTGTTGGAAGCCAGCGGCTCTTCCGGGCTTAACTTCTGGGTCGTCAAGGCAAGTGGAGGGTATCGAATTCAAGGATTAGGAGAGGATGGCGAAAAAATTAGCGCATCCATTTCCGCCAAAGAGGCCCAGGCATTTGAGGAGAATCGGCAACGAGTACGTGCAGAAGCGTTGACCGAAACCCTCCAGAACACCCGAAACCTATCCTATGCAGACAACCTTTCCAGAACAATCGGTGCATCCGAAGCGCATTCCTATCTGAGTGAAGCCCAGCGGATCAATTCTGATGCTGCCTCTTATAACAACAACATGGAAACCGCCTTTATCAGGGACTATGCTTCCTATCGATACGGCACGGACAGTCCGGAAAACGTGCAGAAGGCCATGACCTTCCTGAACAGCCAGGCCATCGGCTCCCGGGATGACCAACAGCATTTGCAGGAACTCACCAACGATTTTCTATCCGGCCGATTCGATACACTTGGCACCGCCAATGCGGGAGCAGGCATTGAGCAAAACGCCCAAACAGTGTCGTCATTACAGGAACCTTTGCGGACACAGGCGCATTTTGTTGGGGAGACTGCAATTGAGAAAACCGGTAATATCAACGAACAGTCGCTAACGAAACCGCTTCACGGAAGGATGGACGCACCGAACCAGCATGAAGTCGAATCAAAAGTCGAGGCCAGACAGGAATTCTTCGAGCGGGAACGAACAGGCCATGGTCGTATCCAAACCAATGTCGTCGGCATGGCGGGCGAGGGAATTGGGAAGATTGATCGCGCTCTTGGTAAAATCGTCGGGAAGCCGGAAAGGCCCCAACAGGATGTCATGGACATCGGGGCTCCAGATCAACCTGGGGCGCCTCCGCCGGGAACGGTTGAAGCCGAGTTGTCCCCAGCACCGGCGACTTTTGAAGAGGCTCTCAGAAAAGAGCAGGAAAGCAAAGAATGATCACTCATCCCAGATTGGATTAGCAGGATTGGCCGGATCGAAGATGGCGAGGGATTTTTCCTGGTCATCAAGCTCTTCAGCGGTCATCGGCCGAATCTTCGTTTTTAATGACCGTAATCCCGCTTTTACCATATTGGAAGTGCTCTTGACAGACCCTACCGGCACCATGGCCTTGCCGCAAAATTTGCACAGGTCATCGTCGTCAATCGGTTCCGCCCCGCAATGCGGACATAGAGCAGTATTTTCTTCAAAAGCGGTTGTCATTTTGTCTGCCTTATCTCCAAGTCTTTTTCCCATCGTTTAATATCGGCAGTTCGTTCCAACAAGTCAAGTTTCTATTTTTGCCGCAGGGGATCTGTGGGCAGCATCAGGCCTATTCTCTTCACAAAGGGAACACAAAATTCCACTATCGCTGCAGCGGTCAATCAGTTTCCATTTGCCTGTCAAGATCAGTTGATTATTCCCCTTTTTGCAGGCTTCGCAGACCCAGATTTCCTGATCGGTTTTGTCTGATATTTGGTATTTGAATTTATTCACGCGGAGTTAACTCCGATTATTGAAAAGATTTTGGTTTTTTAAAAAGATAGTTGGTCCAGCTGGCAGATTCGCTTTTTTTCTTTCCTTCGTTTTCCCAAACATCAACTATTTCAAACATTAATTCTTCAACCATTATCTGATTGATATCATTAATATTGTAGTGGTAGGTTGTTTTTCCGCCGTTATTGGTTTTCCCCGTTCCTTTTTTAAGAGAGAAATATAAAACTCCTCCCTGCTTAGTGGCATTTGCGAGCCTTGATAAACTTTCTTTAAAATCTTTTGGAGAAAGATGGATTAATGATGCACAGGCCCATATACCATCGAATTCTTCTATATATTCAATCATGTCAAAAGACATGTGAAGGCAGTAGGAGAATGGGTATTGTCGACACAGATTGACCATCTCAATGCTTGCATCCAACGAAATGACTCTGTATCCTTTTTTGATAAAATATCGCGTATCTCTTCCAACACCACACCCAGCATCAAAAATGGTTCCGGCAAAAGGAATTTGGTTTCTGAATTTTTGATACTCGTCCGTCATGTCAATATATGCTGTTTCTCTAAAATATTCTTCAGCATCTTGATCATAAAGAGAAACAATCCTTTTTTGTTCTTTTGAGAGTTTTACAGAATTTCTCTTCTTGGTTTTGGAAGGGTCCAATAGTGCCTTGTATTGGTCGCGTAGTTTTCTTATTTCTGATTCTATCGCACCATCTACCTCTAGAGGAAAAACGATGTCTTCAAGTTTATCAGACATTCCGTCGAGTTTTCGATCTGCCGCAATGGAAAGCAGCCTTATGTGTGCGCCGAGACATCCTAATAGCTCTGCTAAGCTTGAGTTTTCTAGAACACATCCCTTTTCTTCAATTAGAGATAACTGTTTTTTGCCAATTGCTATGATTTCAGTCAAAATAGCTTGGTCTTGATCGGAAAAAGATTTTCCCTGGGAGAGATGCCGCAGAGTTCTAAAAGTTTTTTCTTTGTTCTGTTTGGTAATGGCTTTTTCATCTTCTGCGAAATGAGAATACAAAATTCTTGATTCAGCTCGTAATTCTTTAAGAGGTGCGAAAAAATTATCTAGCCTATTTCGTATCGCTTCTCTTTCCTTTAAATTTTGCCCTTCTAAAAATATTCTTTTCTGATATCCAACTTCCTTCAATATTTTATAAATAGTAAAAATAGCTCCGACAACTAAAACAAAGTTCATCCCTTCCTTAACCCATGAAGTTGCAGGGCGGAGGCTGAGGATGGCTTCCTTTAAGCTAGAAATAGCCTGAGCAATATTTGGATCCACAATAAATACCCTTCTATGCAATCAGCTGTTGAGCCATTCGCAAGAACTCTTTTTTGCTACTTGACGGAAGTTCTATGAATTTTTCAACTAACCATTCCAAGGTCAATTCCTCCAAACGTGCAGTAATTTTTTGAGAGATAATTTTGACCTGATTTTTGTGGGTTGGCGTTAGTAAAGAAGGATGGGAATTTACACGTGCTAGCAGGCGATTTGCTTCGGCAGCTGGCATACTGGCAATGTCTTCAGCTTCATTTTCAATGGTATTAATCCACGCTAAACTTTTTTCTTCCCTCTGTTTAGATATCTCATCGATAAAGGCATCAATAGTTTCATCTGGATCCCATGGTATTTCTTCATCATCTTCAAAAAATGTCTGGTTTTCTTTCTTTATTTTATCCGCTAATTTGTCAAGATTTGGCCATGTCAAATTGTCATCAGAAAGCTGATTGAAACACTTTTTATATTGTCTCAAAGCCTTACGCATAAGTTGGAAATCTTCTTGATCACTTGGAAGATTTTCAAATGCGCTAAAAAGAGATTCAACTTCATCGAGAACTTTCTCTATATCAATTTCCGTTTGAATATTGGTATCCCATATTGCAGAAGCACGTTGCACAATCTCATTCTCACTGTTTTTCAACTTATGCAGAAAATCGGACAGATCAGTTCGGACTTGCCCAATTTCAGGAAGCTGAATACGCTTTGCTATTGTTTGAATTTTACGAGAATAATCAGTTCCAACCTGTTTTAAGGCTCGTATCTCAGAGACTCGGCCGATGCGGGTGGCATCGGCATGTGAAGTCAGCCACGATTGAATGTCTCTTATAATCTGACGTGCTTCTGCAATAGATTCCGCATTTTTAATTACTTGTAGAGTATGCGCCTCCAATTTTTCGAACTCGGATTCAAGGTCTAACTTCTTCAGGTTTGCCCCAACAAGTCTCAACATTTTATGTTTGAAATCTCCGACATCAGATGGAGCATCAGATCTTGGGGCTTGTTGGGATATCCATTCTGGGAAAAAATGAATAACAGCGAGTCTCGTTCTTTCAAGGTAGGGATAGAGCTCAGACACCTGAGACTCAGCCCAAAGCGACTTTTCTTCTAACATTTTGTCACTGAGTTTTTTTACTTCTCCCGCCCCCCATGCAAGTAATGCTACATCTCGACGGCTCATCCCATTTTCTAATTTGCTGAAAGCATCGTCTTGATCCTTTTCCATTTGTTTTAAGGCTTCCATACTGGCCATGGCCTGCTCTCGAAGTCTCTCTTCTCGATAAACCATCAACGGCGGAACAGGTAGTCGTTTTTTCAATTCAAAAGAACGTTGGAGACTACTGAATCTACTAAGATGATCTGCACATTGCTCCCACTCATCAAGCAATGTTTCCCATTCTGACGATGCCTCACCAATCTGCATAAGATCCATGCCATGAAGCATGGATAAATTGATAAATTTGCCTCGAAAAATTCCGTCTTGAAGCCACTGTGCAATAGCGATTTGTTCCCCGTCCCTCACTACAACGAGCTTCTCCGCCCGGGGAGCAAGGAAAACTCCCAAGAAAAGCCCAGCGGAAGCAATGTTCGCTCCATAAGGTGGACGACAAATTTGCCTTATAGCTTCGGCTAATGATATCCGTTGCTCATTTGTCAACGTATCATCCCATTTCTCGGTAAGTGTACGAATAACTGGGAGTATAGGTCTCCTTGAAATGGAACCATTCTTATTAAATATCCCCCAATTCTCCTTTAATACCGTTATGGCACGATTTTTTGCCTTTATCGGTTTAGCAATAACTCCATCATAATCTAGTTTACTGCTTAACAACTCCCTCGTCAGTTCATGGCAGGTGTCAGCGGCATTACCCCTGGCTGTGCTAAACCCGTCAAATGGGAAAGGAATCGGATTTTTGTATATCCGTGAAAATATTTCAGCTCCAACTTGGCTCAAACGTTGAGTCGCTAAATCCTCTTTTAATCCTGTGACATAGCGTCTTTCTTTAATCATAGAGTCAATTTGTTCTCGGATAGCCTTACTAAGCTTCTCCTTGTGTGCACCAATCAGATTGCCAAATCTGGCTTTATCTGTTTCGCTTATATCATCGAGTACAGCGTATTCCGCTAGTGCCTGACCAAGAGCGCCAACTTTATCATGTAACAATATTAGGAGTACCGGTAGTGCTTGTGGGCCTACTTCTCGTGCGGCAGTCTTTAATAGCTTTCTTGCATCTGGTATAATTGCGTCCGGATCACGACTTTGGTCAATATAAACATAGATAATTGTTCCCCTTGGGTCATCTACCTCAATTGATGTTGCCCACTGATCACTAGCAATCTTAATTTGTTGAGCAAGATAGTTCAGGTTGGAGGTGGCAGCCTGATACCGCCATTCTCGCGTCGTGATTTTGTTTAACTCTGCAAAATCACATTCGAGATCTCCAAGGAGGTCACACCACTCGGAGGCTTTACTTGCAAATAATTGCGCCTTCCCGGACTCGTCATATGAACTGGCTACTCTCTGGCGGACAAACGCGAGAAATTGGGTGCGTGGTACGGCATCGCCAAGTATATCAAAAGCTTTGAAGGATTCGTCCCACTCCAGAACGTTATATTCTTCTTGGAGAAGTCGAATACTATTTTCAGCAATATTCTGGGAAACGCCGGCGAGCATACTAAGAGCGGTAATTGCTTCTGATTTGTTTGCTACCTGAAGCCCAAGTTTCGAGGCCATTACAACAGCTCGGAGCACCATAATTAACTCTTTTGAAAACCGTGCTCCATGTTTTGCTGTAACGGAGGCATAAGCATGGGCTATAGAACCTTGTTGCCCAATTTCTTCAGAGCTTATTAATTCCTGCTGAAGCATTTCAGACCATAAGTCAGCAGGAGATATTATCCATTCCCCAATCCCTATGATTTCTTTTTGGTTAAACCGTTGGAACACATCACCAAGTAAGGCTAAAGCAGAGCGTTCCTGTAGATGTTTCCCGGCAGATGCGAGATAAAAAAGGAGCCAAGTTGAGTAAGGAGAAAGAGGCCAGCAACCCTTACTTACAACATTATGAAACTGATCAGCATCCCCCCACAGTCGATAATTTTTTGATTGGGGAAACCAACGAGCAAGATTGCTCATAGTTGCGACGGATTCTTGCTTAGCCTGGCTACTCTCAAACCACTGATTAAGAAGTGGTGCTTGCCGTTTTTCGAGCAAGCTAGCGATAAGGGTTTCAAGATTAATTGATAGATATAATTTATTAGCCGACTGATATCTTGTGATATACCGAAGTATCTCATTTTTGTACTCTGGAGCAATGCGCTGAATATATGCATTCAGCTCAAACTGGATAAACCCCACAAAACATGCATTGCTCGCGTTTGCCTGTATGCCCTCAAAAAGGTCTTGCAAGACCCCGCTACCGGCAATCTGGCTGCGAACGGTTGCGAATTCAGTGTATTTCCCAAACTCATCAAAAAGCACCAGCAAACTGCGATATGGTTTCCCAGTCCCACAATATTCTCTTACTGTAATATCGATGACATCTCGGACAGATTCTCCTGTTAATGCTCGTATTGGCATTCCCCTGGCAGCAAAGAAATCATGAACCTTCGCATACGCTCTTTCATCTTGTTGTTCTAGATCGCTAATAAGTAGGTCAACTGAGACGGCATCCGAGGCTGCAAGAAGTTCATTTATGACCACATCGTTGGACATACGAACCAGAGAAACTGCTTGCCCAAATCGGGGTCGCAAATCATCTAAAGGTTTTGAATCATGACCGTCGCGCTTGAGAACCCTCACGATTTGTTTCGTGAATTCAGCCGCGAAATCGAAACTTTGCATCCCGTTCAGAGCTATAGCCAAACAAGGTTTAGACGATTCCCTTAGGATTAATCTTATGTCTTCACTTATATCGGCATCCGCTGCTTCAATCGCAGCCAAAATATTTTTGGCCGTTTGATCACCCGGTGAGCTCAACAGGTTGGCTAATGTTAGGCCGAGGTGTGATTTTCCGGTTCCATAGCCAGCTATTGCAAGAGTGAACGGCTGGTCTTCAATCCCATAACATCTTTGAACAATGGCACGAGTAAAACTGGCTGTATCTTGAAGTCGATGCCCATGAAGCGTTCCTACATCTTCCTGCTGCACACCATGATACTTTGGCCCATGGAAAACAAAAGCTTGACTGGCAACTTGGGATTTTGTGTCATCAGTCCCAAACCAACCAATACTCACCGCCCCATTAAAAAGGCGATCACCGCGAAAACGGACTATATTGTTGAGCTGTTCGGCCATGGGGACTCCTTTTTGATTAAATCATGTCGTCGTATATCTTACGCCAAGCGTCGGCAGGACTTTTATGAGGGCAAATGAGCCATGGATCCATGTGTCTATCTACTTCTAATATTCCTTTACGTTCGACAAGCTCTAATACCTTTTGAAGAGAAGTGATATCCCAGCCTGGAATTGTTCTCCATCCCGCAGAAGAATCCAATTCTGTAACAGGAACTTGACGTCGTTTGGGAAAATGATCACTGATTAATTGGAGGAGCCAAGCGCCATAGCCAAGCCCAAATTCATCATCAATTGGGGCCGGTCTTCGAACAACCAGGCCATTCACTTCTGATAAGACCCCACAGACTTTAAAAGATGCTTCATCCTCATATGTGCCTATTAATGGCCCAATGATTCCACTTTTCTGGGTGCCATAGACAATGCCTAGATGAGATTCAAGCTTTATCCTCGGGAAGCTCATTCCAAGAGATTGTGTACCAGCAAAAAAAGTTTGGTACCAAACATCAGCTCCTGAAAGGGGGCTGCAAAGGTTAAAATGTGCAAGCCATTGACTTATGCCAGCCTTCATGAAGGGATCTTCAAGTAACACAACCCTACCAAAGTCGGTTAACTCTGGTTTTTTTACAGCTGAACGAACCGATCCTTTCAAAGCTATTAATCCCATTCCTTTGCAATAATCCAAAATTGCTGGAACTTTGCCGCTTGATGTCCCGGTTGGTATCCCGGTTGACTCAGAAATGGTCTGGTAGTCTCCTGCTTGGCCAGATGAGGCATATCGCAGCATTGCATTGATATACTGTCGTTCAGGTTTAAATGTTTTATGGAAATTTCGTGGAAGACGCGAAGGCTTACTCATTGAAACTACGCTCCTCCAACGCCGTTACGCGAATTTTTAAGGCTCTCGAAACAAGCTTTTCTCCAGATTGATCAAGAATACGACCAATGGAATAACATTCTCCTTTCGAGAGAGACGATAGCTTACGAATCCATTCGTCTACCTTTTGCCTCGTTGCCAAGGCGGCAATCTCCGCAAAGGCTTTGAGTTCTGTGTCCGCTGGCCTGAAGAAGAGTTTATGCTCCGCATTAAACATACGATCTCGCTCATCCTTTTTCATGTTACTCATGGTTTGGGTAGCAAGGATGAGTGAAAGGCCAAATTTTCTACCTTCACGCAAATATTTCGATAAGGGACTTCCTTCCTTGTGGTCAAGATTCTGAACCTCGTCGAGTACAATGACTTTGGGATCAGTTTTCTTCCCCTTGGACTGGAGGTGGCCATACAAATCCCAGAGAATAAATTCGGTAATTAACCGTCCGGAATACATATCCATTCCAGCAAGCTGAAATATGTTGCATATCGGATCCTGTTCAAGAAAGATATGGTCCCAATCAAAGCCAGCCTCACCAGACGCAAATGGTTGATCTAAGACAAATGGGCGTAACTTGTTGTGCAAGGATTGTGCGTATGTCTTATACTGCTTATCCTCAGCCATTGATTCAATCACTGAGAGCATGTGATCAAGATTCATCCCACTTTTCATACTTTCTACACCGTCCATGATGGCACGGTGTAGAACACTGTACTGCTGATTCCCAATGTCATATACCGAGTCAAATAGGCCAGCGATGCGCTTGGCAATGGCATTAGAATTTTCTCCAATTATAATCCCGCCATTATCAGACACCTGGGGTAAAAAAGGATTGATCGGAAGAGGTTCTTGACGCACTACATGTTGCTTGGGTGCCAAAACCTCATTGG
>DIKT01000075.1:9889-10128 GCA_002424635.1 Desulfobulbaceae bacterium UBA5611 | reverse complement strand
CGGGCCTCGGCCCGTGAGACGGCGGCCCGCGTCGCGGCCGGTGCCGTCGCCAAACAACTGCTCCTGCTCCACGATATTGAAGTGCAGGCCTATACCGTGGCCTTGGGTGGGATTAAGGCGCAGCAGCGTGATCTGTCTGTAATTGACAGCAACAGTTATTACTGTCCGGATGCCGAGGCCGCCGTGCAGATGGAGCAGCGGGTCCAGGAGGTCCGCAGTCAGGGTGATACCCTGGGCGG
>DIKT01000075.1:9689-9821 GCA_002424635.1 Desulfobulbaceae bacterium UBA5611 | reverse complement strand
TGATGTCCATTGGCGCGGTCAAGGGTGTGGAGATCGGGGCCGGCTTTGCCGCCGCTGAGATGCTGGGTTCACAGAATAACGACCCCATTGCCCCTTTTGGTTTTCTGACCAATAATGCCGGCGGCATTCTGG
>DIKT01000075.1:0-9624 GCA_002424635.1 Desulfobulbaceae bacterium UBA5611 | reverse complement strand
AATCTGGCCAATGAGCCGGTAACGATCAAGGTTGGAGGCCGTCATGATATCTCTGCTATCCCCAGGATTATTCCGGTATGCGAGGCCATGGTCCGTCTTACGCTGGCCGATCATCTACTGCGGCAGATGGCCGTTGATTGCCGGGAGAGATAAGGTCTATGGCTAAAAAACAGAAAGTCACTCGTCCGGCGGATGCTGTGCAGGCCGCTGTTGCAGTCTCGTCGCCCTTGCCTGCCCCAGAGGAATCTACCATCTGGATGCTGACCCGTGAATACGGCAATCTGGCCGGGGCCGGCGGGATCAAAGATGTGACCCAGCAGTTGGCCAGAGCCCTGGCCGGCTCATCTGAGCGGACAGTGACTGTAGTCATGCCCCGCTATGGTTTTATGGATCCGGTGGCACTCGGCTTTACGCTTCTTGCCGATCCGCTTTTTCCTGAACGACCTCTTGAATATGAGGTCGATCTCAATTATGCCCATAGCGAACGGCGGGAAACGGTCCAGGTCTGGGTTGCCATAATTGATCGGGTGACCATTTATCTTCTTGAGGCCGCACGTTTTGCCGAAAAAGCGGCTGTATATGCCTATGTTGAGGCTGAGGAACTGCTAAATCCGGCCCATCGGGCCAGTGAAGGTCATAACGATTATTTCGCCATGAATATCCTGCTCCAGAAAGGGGCGCTGGATCTTATGCTGCTGCTCAAGATCTGTCCGGATATCATCCACTGCCATGACGGCCATACCGCCGTGCTGCCAGCCATGATTCATGAAAACAACGGCTGGCGTCATTTTTTTCGCACCACCGGCACCGTGTTGACCATTCACAATGCGGGCCGGGGCTATCATCAGGAAGTGGCGGATCTCTCCTTTGCCCATGCCATAACCGGTTTGCCTTGGACTATCATTATGGGCAATCGTCTGGCCAATTGTTTCGATCCGTTGCTGGTGGCGGGCCGTTTCGCCGTGATCAATACCGTCAGTGAGCAGTATGCCCGGGAGCTGCGGGAAACAAATGATGATCTGCTGACCGACTGGCTTGGCCACACTCTGCTTGAGCGCGGCATAATTCTGCAAGGAGTGACTAATGGCATCGATCCTCTGGAATTTGATCCGACAGATCGCGGAAAAAGCGGCATTGATGCCCCCTTCAACCCGGGAGCAGACGGGGCACTTGATGGCAAACGGCTGTGCAAGGAGACCCTGCTGCGCGAGCTTGCCGGGGATTGTCTAATCGGCGGGATTATGCCCATTGGCTTCCTTGATTTCAGGCCTGAGCTGCCCCTTTTTACTTTTATCGGCCGACTCAATGAGCAGAAGGGCGTCGGGGTGTTGCTGGCCGCTTTACGGCGTCTGTTAAAAGAACAGCCTGGCTTTCAGTTTCTGCTCCTGGGTAGTGGTGGTCAGGATGAAGAACTGGAACTAGCACGTCTGGCTGAGCAGAAAGGAAATCGCGGCCGGGTCTGTCTGCTAAAAGGTTTTAATACAGCCCTGGCCAACCGGGTCTATGCCGCCGGCGACTTTTTTCTCATCCCGTCCCGCTATGAACCCTGTGGTCTGACTGATTTTATCGCCCAGCTCTTCGGCAATCTGCCGATTGTCCATCTGGTCGGCGGCCTGGTGAAAGTAGAGGATGACATAACCGGCTTTGCTTATTCCCAGCATACGGCGGCTGCCCTGAGTGAGACGATGCAGAGGGCCATGGCCTATTATAATGACCAGCCCGGGAAAATCAGAGAGATGCAGCGGCAGGCCGTCCAGCGAATACACAAACAATATACCTGGCATATTGTTATGCGGCAGTATCTGCAGTTGTATCAAGAGGCGCAAAAGTTCAATGGCTAAGTATTGACCAGCTGTTAAGGTACGCTGAAGATAAAGACACAAAGAGGATACACGCAGTTTTTGGCATTGGCGCGGCCATCAATTGTTCATTGATAATTTGCCAGGTAAGGCAAGGAGGCTCGATATGACGGTAAAAATTGGCATTAATGGTTTTGGTCGGATTGGCAGAAGTATTTTCCGAGCGATCAGCAAAGACCCGGCTTTTGCCGATATTGAGGTGGTGGCCATCAATGATTTAACTGATAACGCTACTCTTGCTCATCTGCTCCAGTATGATTCGATCATGGGCATCTATGAAAAAACGGTGGAGAGTGACAGCAATGGCATTCAGGTCGATGGCCGCCATATTGCGGTCTCCAGCCATCGCAGTCCGGTTGACATTCCCTGGGGTAAAATGGGTGTTGAGTATGTGGCTGAATGTACCGGCATCTTCCGTGACAATGATTCCCTCAAGGCCCATATTGATGCCGGAGCCCGGAAAGTGGTCCTGTCCGCTCCGGCCAAGGGGGGAGTCAAGACCTTTGTCATGGGGGTAAATGAGGATGAGTATGATCCGCTGGTTCACCATGTGGTCTCCAATGCCTCCTGTACCACCAATTGTCTGGCCCCGGTTGCCCAGGTCATTCTTAATAACTTCGGGATTAAAAGAGGACTGATGACCACAATCCATTCCTATACCGGTGATCAGCGCCTGCTTGATTTTCCCCATTCTGATCTGCGTCGGGCCCGGGCGGCCGGGCTGTCCATGGTCCCTACCAAGACCGGGGCTGCCGCCGCGGTAGCGCTTGTCATCCCGGCGCTCAAAGGCAAGTTTGACGGGCTGGCAGTGCGGGTGCCGACTCCTAATGTTTCTCTGGTCGATGTGGTAATGGAGGTCGACAGGGAAACCACTATTGATGAGGTCAATCAGGCCCTGAAGCAGGCGACCAGCAGGTATCTGGGCTACACCGAGCTGCCGTTGGTGTCCATTGATTTTCAGGGAAACAGCCATTCTTCCATCGTTGATGCCCAGTCCACCAAGGTGATCGGCACTTCGGTCAAAGTGATGAGCTGGTATGATAATGAGTGGGGCTATTCCAACCGGATGCTGGATCTGATCCTGCACATGGATGCTAATAAACCCTTATAGGTGATCCGGTGAGTAATCCGTGTCCATATGCTGGCGGTTAGGGCGGTGATCGCCTCGACCCTGAAAAATATAAGTATCACTTTTTTAGTAAAGTCGAGTTCGAGAACATGAGCAACATCCCTACCACGGCAGAGATAGAATCCGATGCCCTCAAGGCTAATCTGGCGGAGACGGCAGGTGAAGTGGTTATCGATCCGGAGCTCCGGTTGCTTCTTGATATCGTTGCCGGCTATAAGGGGATTCATGCCACTCTGGAACAGCTGCTCTATGAGATCTGTCATCCCTATCGGAACTGGTCGCTGCTCATTCCGCAGCTGCGCAGCTTCTGCCTGAAAAATATCACTTATTATCAGCGCCACAGTCAGGGACCGGAGGCTTTTACCCTGTTCATGGATCTGTTTCTCCAGGCCCTGAGCGATTCCACGAAAAAGGGCACCCTGCTCATCCAGATTATCGAAGGGCAGCTGGCCTGGGTTGAAAAGTTGCTTTCGCTCTTTTCTCCTGTTGATCTCCAGCGTTTCGGGCCTGCTCTCAATGGTTACTTTCAGCGCCTGGCCGCCTTTGATCAAAGTGATCCGCAGATCATGATGTATATTACCCAGGGCCAGCATCCCATGAAAAAACTGGCCCTCAGCCTGCTGGCTTTTGCGCAGCCTGACTCGAATCAGCCACAGCCCGAGACGCCGGATCGGCCGCCCTTTGATTACCGACCAATCGCCCACCTGATGCGGATCATCCTGAATCGTAATTATAATTACTGGCTGCAGGAAGATGACCCGTTGCCCTGGTTTCTCGAGCGCTGCGGCGTGCTATGCGAGGATTTTCATTCCGGTCAGCTGTTTGCGGCGATCTCGCATGATGCCATACGCCGGCACCAGCAGCGCCTGGCGGTCATTGATCTTGATACCGATCCCGGCAAGGGCCTTGAGGAGCTGCTGGCTCTGCCGGCCCATGTCGATATTGTCCGCCTCTATAAGGAGATCCCGGCCCGGCTGGCCCGGGTGGAGGAGGGAGTGGATCATGCCGCGCCGGCCAATCGCTTTGCCGAAAATCAGAAGCTGCTCTTTCTTTTTCGCATCATGGATACCAAAGGCCTGTATCTGATCCATGAAGAAACCCTGCGGGAGATCAATCGTAGTCTGGTCCAGCTGATCCGGCAGCAGAGTTTTGAAGAGATCGAGCAGTTTCTGCTCACCACTTTTCAGCTGCTGCGGGCCAATGTCCGTAAATTCCCCCATACTTCCCTGCAGTGTATTCAAGTTCTGGGCGGTGAGGTGTTTGACCGCGGTAAGAGCCGGATGGTGGAGGCCTTTCTCTGGGAGGTAGTACGCTTTGGCTTCCAGTATGCCAATGTCACGGGTGTTGATGAGGACTGGCAGCCCCTGACCAATCCGGCCCATCTGGCCAATATCCGGGTCTGGCTCAGCCTGATCATGCAGGAGCCGAAATGGTGTTCCACTCTCTTTTCGGCCTTGATCATCAATCTGAAATTGACTGGCACCTGTGTCAAGGACACTGATCTTTTTCAGCGCGATATCACCAATCTCCTTAATCATCCCATCGAACCCATCTATAATCTGGCTAAACAGTTCACCAAGCTGATGCCTGTTTTTTTCAATGAAATCGGCGCTGAAGGCCAGCTGCGTGATGTCTCCACCGAGCTTGACGAGATCCATAAGCGCCATGATGTGCTCATCCATTTTTTGCGTAAACAGAGTCATGTCGAGAGCTCCAATCTGATCGTCGGTTTTATTCAGGCCATCTTTCTGTTCTGGCAGACCAGGGATAAAGAAGTGCTGCTGCCCTTCCTGCCGTTAGAGGTATATACGGAGGTAACCGGCACCGGGCCTTTCATTGACGACCAGCATCTGCTGTCTGCCCGGATCAGTGAACAGCTTAACTTCCAGTCCATGCATGATCTGCTGTCCTGGAAAAAGGAAGAGAGGCAGCAGTATCTTGAGGCCCAGACCGATCTGCCGGTGGCGGAAAGACGCCGTTTTGATCTGCTGGTGCAGATGTTTCAACTGCTGCATCAGAAATACAACCTTGGTTTTCAGGAGCTGCGCTCCGAATTGCAGCAGGCGGCCCAGGAAGGATTTCCTGAGATGGAGAAACTGCTGGCCGATCTGGAATCCTGCGATACAGAAGGCTGTCTGGCCGCCTTGCTGAATACCCTGGAAGGCTTGAAAGAAACCATTCTGTCCAAACAACATTTTGAGGCCAAAGAGGATATTTATTACAAACGCCATATTGCCGTCGATATCCCTTCGGTCTATGGCCGTTACGCTGAACGTAAGTTTGACAGCTTAAGTCTGACCTTCCGACTGGAGAATCTGGCCACCATTTATCTGGAAAAACTGCCGGAGACCGTCAATCTGTCCTTTATCACCGAGGTTACTTTCTACCGCATAGTTAAGTGTCTTAAGCTCTATATGCAGGCCTTGCGGGTGGATGGCATCTCTTCCCGGCGCCTTGATACCTATATGCTGCTGCTGCGCAGTTCGCTAAGGATCAAAAGATTTTCCTATACCCAGTATCTTGATATCTTTCGCGGCCTGTCCGAAGGGATCAAGGATGTTATTTACTCTTTTTATACCAATATTCATCAGAATAATCTGTCCATTATCATCCCCCAGATTGGTGAGAAGAATCTGCTCACCAAATATCGTTCTCAGTGGGATGACCAGGAAATGGTGAATACGGTCCATCGCCTGTCTGAATCCTTTCTCCGCGACCTGATCGCTTCCACCTTCGGCCTCCAGCATCTCGATAATTTTATCACCCGCATTATCGGCACCCTCGAGGGCCAGAAAAACATGCTGGATCAGCGGATGCTGGATCTGCTGATGACCTATAATCCGGAAAAGGCTATCTCGCTGCTGCATCGGGTGACCACCTCCACCCATGACCTGATCCATCTCGGTAACAAGGGTTTTAATCTGGTCACCCTCTATGAAGATAAGATGCCGGTGCCGCCGGCCTTTATCATTACCACCGAGGTCTTTCGCTGCCGGGAAATAATCTATGGTTTTGCCAAGGCCCGGGATGAGTTCATGCAACGCATCCGTAGCGCCCTCGATGAGATTGAGACCAGGACCGGCAAGCTCTTTGGCTCACCCGAGCGGCCGCTGCTGCTCTCTATCCGCAGCGGCGCGGCAGTCTCCATGCCGGGGATGATGGCCACCATCCATAATGTCGGCCTCAATGAGGAGATCATTGAGGAATATGTCCGGGCCCATGGTGAGGCCTATCTGGCCTGGGATAACTATCGGCGGTTCCTGCAGTCCTGGGCCATGACTTCGGGGATGCAGCGTGAGGATTTCCAAGATCTGATGAACCGGGCCAAGGCCCGCCACCAGGTCAGTCTGAAAAGAGAATTTACGCCGGCGCAGATGCGGGAGCTGGCCCTGGAGTATCAGCAGCTGGTCCGGCGGCAGGGTCTGGGCATCCCCGAAGATCCCTGGCTGCAACTGGTGAATGCGGTGGCGATGGTGCTTGATTCCTGGCAGACCAGCAAGGCCACTGATTATCGCCGCATCATGGATGTCTCTGATGCCTGGGGTACAGCCGTAATCGTGCAGGCTATGGTCTTTGGCAATCGCAGTGACAATGCCGGTTCCGGGGTGTTGTTCACTTCGCACCCTTATCGCAAGGTACAGAGGGTGGCCCTGTGGGGTGATTATGCCTATGGCGATCAGGGCGAGGATATCGTCTCCGGTCTGGTCACCAGTCTGCCGGTGTCGGTAGAACAGGCCGAGCTTGATGGCCGGTCGGTGGAGGAGACCCTGGAGCTGCGTTTCCCTCAGATCTATGACCGACTGCTCGCTATCTCCCGCGATCTGGTCTATGAGAAACGCTGGGATCCGCAGGAAATTGAATTTACCTTTGAAGGACCCGCGCCTGAGCAGCTCTACCTGTTGCAGACCCGGGACATGATCACCATCAAGAAGAAAGAGCATTTTAATGTCTTTACCGAGACCGCCGAGCTGGAGCATGCCGTCCTGGGCAAAGGAATCGGGGTCTCCGGTTCGGCTTTATCGGGTCGGGCCGTCTTTAGTGAGGAGAATATCCGGCAGTTACGGGCCTCCGATCCCCAAATGCCGCTGATCCTGATCCGGCAGGATACCGTGCCTGAGGATATCAAGGTCATTGATATGGCGGAAGGTCTGCTGACATCAAGAGGCGGGCAGACCTCTCATGCCTCGGTGGTGGCCGTCCGCCTGGAGAAGACCTGCGTGGTCGGCTGTAAACATCTGAAAGTCTACGAGGCCGGGGAGTATTGTGAGATTGGCAGCCATGTCATTCGTTTTGGCGATCCCGTCTCCATTGATGGCCGTAAGGGCTTACTGCTGGCCGGGATTCACCCCATTCAGGAAGAGATGCATATTCTGCCCCTGTAGGACAGGTGTCGAAGTAAGGCTCCAAAGGTAAATTTACACCACCAGTAGCCTGGATAAAAGGCACTGAAATTCGGGGCCGACAACCACAATGTCATCATATTCAGGAGGAGTCTATGCTGTTCAAGGTTTTTCCGGCATCTGAACTGATGCGCCTCTTTGAGCTCCTGGCCAAAGACAAGATCGTCGGGCCGGTGAAAAAAGGGGAAGATCAGCACGGACAACCCCTCTATGATTTTGATGTGGTCCATGAGTTTGCCCAGCTGCACCTTGACTACGGCCAGACCATCCACTCGGCCAAAAACTGGTTTCTGCCCTATCGGGAGGATCTCTGCACCTTTACCTTCGAGGCAAGAGACTGGCACAAGGAGGTGGATTACGGGGCTTATGCGCCGCTGGTCCTCTTCGGCCTGCATGCCTGTGATATCAATGCCCTCAATAAACTGGACAAGGTCCTGCTCGAAGGCCGCTATCCCAATCCTTTTTACGGGGAGAAGAGGGAGAACATGTTTATCGTCGGCCATTCCTGCAGCCCACAGCCCTTCTGCTTCTGTAAGTCGATGGGCACGGACTCGGCCATCCGCGGCTTTGATCTCTTTCTCACCCGGATGGATGAGCTCTATTTTGCCGAGATCCTCTCGTCCCGTGCCTTTCACCTGCTTGAGCAGATAGACTGCCGCGATCCCGACAGCAGCGAGCATCGCCGATTCATGGATCTTATGGCGGAGCGGGAAACGCGCTTTGTTGCCCATGTCGATACCTCGGACCTGACCAAGATCCTGGACCTGGAGTTTCAGGCCCCGGTCTGGCAGGAGTGGGGACAGAAATGTCTCTCCTGCGGCACCTGCGCCCAGGTCTGTCCCACTTGCTACTGCTACGGGGTGGCAGAGCAGGTGGATATGGATTTCACCCGTGCCTCGAAGGAAAAACAGCTCTATTCCTGCAACCTCCTCGATTTTGCCTCGGTGGCGGGTGGCCATAATTTTCGGCCCGAGAGCCATACCAGGCTGAAGTATCGCTACTACCATAAACACCGGGGTTTTGTTGAGGCCTTTGAAGAGGCGCTGTGCGTCGGCTGCGGCCGCTGCGGCCAGGCCTGTCTGGCACATATCACGGTGCCGGAGGTGATCGCCAGTGTCCGAGCTTAGCCATCTCCATGGTGATTTGTAACTATCCAGCTGAATACCGGAAAAGCCATAAAACCTATGCACTGTAACTATTCAGCAGTGCCCCATATGCGAGAAAGAGGTCTGCGAAGTGTACTGATTCGTCCATGAGCAGGCTGATGACGAAGCAGATGGGGTACTGCTGGACAGTTACGGTGATTTTTTATTAGGCTCCAGGAGTAACATGATGAAAACTGAACTTGATTTTATCCAACCTGCTTCCCAAGAGCAGTTTGAGTATTCCTACAAGGCTGAGATCACCAACGTCTATCCCTTGACCGGGATGGAAAAACTCTATCAGATCCAGCTTGTTGACCGGAAAGAGCGGGAGGACTTCACCTTCAGGCCGGGGCAGTTTGTCATGCTGGAGCTGCCGGGCATCGGCGAGGCGCCGTTCTCCATCACCTCCTCTCCGGTGCGCCACGGTGATATTGAGCTGTGCATCCGGGCGGTCGGCAACTTGACCAGATTTCTCGATCGGGTGGCCCGGGGAACCAGGGTCGGGATCAGCGGCCCCTTCGGCACCCATTTTCCGGTGGAGAAGATGGAGGGCGAGGATATCCTGCTCATCGGCGGCGGCCTGGGGATCGCGCCGCTGCGATCTCCCATCTTGACGGTGCTCGAAAATCGCAGTCGCTATGATCAGGTGGATATCATCTACGGCGCGCGCCGGCCTTCCGAGTTGCTTTTTGGCTATGAATACGCCATGTGGCGGCAGTTTGATGTCGGGCTTGATATCATCGTCGACCAGGCCGAGGAGGGCTGGCAGGGGCCGGTGGGGTTGATCACCGAACTCCTGAAAGAGCGGATTGCCAAAGGCCATGCTGATCGCCATCGGGAACGGACCAGCGCCATAGTCTGCGGCCCGCCCGTTATGTTTCGCTTTGTCTGTGACCTGCTGATCAGCGCCGGGATACCGGTGGAGAAGATCTTTGTCTCGCTCGAGCGGCGCATGCACTGCGGCCGGGGCAAGTGCTGCCGGTGCAATATCGGCTCCACCTATACCTGTCTAGATGGCCCGGTCTTTGATTACTGGTCGGTATTGAATCTGAACGAAGCTGTTTAGAGTCCGTTATTACACAAGCAAGGTC
>DIKT01000090.1 GCA_002424635.1 Desulfobulbaceae bacterium UBA5611 | reverse complement strand
ATCCTCAAACATGGCTCGGAACAGGCCGCCGGTTTCAGTATCCTGCAGGTGCTGTGGGATATCGGCCACAATGTGCCCCGGCCGGAGCTTTCTCCGGCCTTTTACGCCGACCTGTACCATCTGCTTCTGGGGGTCCTGGGCCAGGGACCGCGGGCCTCTCTCGATGTGGTCCATCTTGCCGCCATCAGCGCCAGCGGCAGAAAGGCGGCGCTTATCCGCAGCCGGCAGCTGGACAACCTGTGGAACGAGGTGGATCAGCGCATGGACGCCTTTCCCACCGGCCTGGGTCGCGAGGAGGTGGAGCGCCGTCGACAGCGACGGGCGAAGATCCTGGCCGTGCTGGGCGGCACCATCGAGGACTGGCATAACTGGCGCTGGCACATCCGCCACATCGTCCGCAACCTGACCACCCTCGAGACGCTGGTCACGCTCAGCCCCTCCCAGCGTCTGGCCATGAAGGCGGCCGGGGAACACAAACTTCCCTTTGGCATCACCCCTTACTACCTCTCCCTGATGGATGACGAGATCACCGGTCGCGACGCGGCTATCCGGGCCCAGGTGCTGCCACCCATGAGTTATGTTCGGGAGATCACCGCCGTCGACGACTCCTCCTGTCTGGACTTCATGGGCGAGGAGGACACCTCGCCCTGCGATCTCGTCACCCGGCGCTATCCGGCCATCTGCATCCTCAAGCCCTACAACACCTGTCCGCAGATCTGCGTTTACTGTCAGCGTAACTGGGAGATTGATGATGTCATGGCCAGCGGCGCCTTTGCCGGTATGGATCGGATCGATGAGGCCATTCAGTGGATCCACGACCATCCGGCCATTCACGAGGTGCTGATCACCGGCGGCGATCCCCTGGCCATGGGTAACGATGCCCTGGCCGCCATCCTGGCGCGAGTGGCGGCGATCCCCACGGTAGAGCGGATCCGCATCGGCAGCCGCACCCTGGTCACCATTCCCATGCGGATCACCGAAGGATTGGCCGCCCTCCTCGGCCTGTACCGGGAACCGGGCCGCCGGGAGGTGGCGGTGATGACCCATATCCAGCATCCCTATGAGATCACCCCGGAAACAGCAGCCGCGGTCAACCGCCTGCGGCTGCGCGGTATTCCGGTCTACAACCAGCTGGTCTACACCTATTACGCCTCCAAGCGCTTCGAGGCGGCGGCCCTGCGCCGCCAGCTGCGCCTGATCGGCGTTGACCCTTACTATACTTTCAATACCAAGGGCAAGGACGAGACCCTGGCCTACCGGGTGCCTATTGCCCGGCTCCTCCAGGAACAGCAGGAGGAGTCCCGTCTGCTGCCGGGTCTGGCCCGTACTGATGAGGCGGTCTTCAATGTGCCCCGTCAAGGCAAAAATTACCTCCGCGACCGCGGTTACCGCAATCTGCTCACCATCCTGCCCAACGGCGGCCGCATGTATGAGTTCCACTCCTGGGAGAAAAAGGTCTCCCGCGAGGCCTCCACCTTCATCACCACGGATGTGCCCCTGCTCGATTATCTGAAGAGGCTGAAGAAGGACGGGGAGAGCGTCTCGGATTACGAGACCATCTGGTATTATTTCTGACCCCGATGTACGGGATAAGTGCCTTTCGCAGATTGTTTTCTTGCAAAAAAAACAAGAAAACAATCTGTAAGGCACTAAGATCGGCCCCGGTCGATGGCAGCCGGAAAAGAGCTGTGGGGATCATCTCAGACAACTGGAATAATCTGGAAAAAGTGGATGAAATAAGATAGCTTTTAAGGAGATATCATCCCAGCCATTTCTGACCGGGGAGCTGTTTGTCACCTGTCACCTTCCGGGAGAGTGAGATAATGATGAGTTCTGTGACGATGACCGCCATCCTTTGCCGTGGCGCCCTGCTCTTGCTCTTGTGGTGGATCTTGACCGAGGGCAGCCGGGATGGTTGGCTGATGGGCATAGTCGCCGTAGGTTGTGCGCTGTGGCTGAGTCTCCGCCTGGTAACGCCCGGCTCAGTGCGCTTCAGCCTGACCGGGCTTGCTGCCTTTATCGGCTTTTTTATCGGCAATTCGGTGCGTGGAGGTGTGCAGGTGGCCCTTATTGCCTTGCAGGGCCGCCGGGCGCTGCAGCCCGGGACGCTGGAAGTACAGCTGCATCTTTCTTCGCCGGCGCCGCGCATTCTCATGGCCGGTACCCTTGGCTTGATGCCCGGCACGGTCAGTGTGCGCCTTGACGGTCGGTGGCTGCGGCTGCATGTGATCGACGAGCGCATGCCCATTGCGGCCGAGGTCAGAGCCCTGGAGAGCCGGATCGCCCGCATGTTCAGGGAGAGAATATGACCGGTCTTGAATTTCCCCTTGCCCTCTTTCTGTTGACCAATCTTGTGGTGGCACTTCTGGCGGCGGTGCGCGGTCCCACTGCTGCCGATCGCATGCTCATGGCGCTGCTCTTCGGGTCCACCGGCGTCGGTATCCTGGTGCTGCTGGCCTATGCCGGTGGTGGGTCGGATCTGGTTGATGTCGCCCTGGTCCTGGCCTTGCTGGCCGCGGTTACCGGCATCGCCTTTGCCCGGCGGGCCTGGCATGCTGGAGACAAGTCCGATGATTGAGCTGGTAAGCACCATCCTGCTCTGTGTCGGCGGCTTCTTCTATTTTGCCGGCACCCTGGGTCTGCTCCGTTTTCCCGATGTCTATAGCCGCTTGCATGCCCTGGCCAAAGCCGATAACCTCGGCCTCGGCTGTATCCTGCTCGGTCTGGCGATCCAGGAGGAAAGCCTGGCCGCGGCGCTGAAACTCGTCCTGGTCTGGCCCTTGGCCCTGTCCGCCAGCGCCACTGTCAGCTATGCCATTGCCCGCCGTGCCGATGCCCTTGGCATCAAGCCCTGGCGCCGGGAGGACAGATGAGTTTAGGGCTTAGCTTTGATCTGCTTCTCGGCGCCAGTCTCCTGTGGAGTGGCTGGCGGGCCTTGAGCACCCCCAGACTCGACCGCGCCCTGGTGCTGTTCATTGTTTTCGGTCTGTTGATGACCCTGACCTGGGCCCGGCTGGCGGCCCCTGACATTGCTCTGGCCGAGGCGGCTATCGGCGCCGGCTTGACTGGAGCCCTCCTGCTTGACGCCTATGGGGTGCTGCAGGCCAAGAGGCTGGCAGCGGAGGCCCGGAAATGAAGCGCCTTGTTGTCATTCCGGCCGCCTTGTTCTTTGTCCTGGTCCTGATCCTGGCCCTGGTTGATCTCGCGCCACCGGCCTTTGACCTGCGTCCCCTGGTGGCGGAGAATCTGGCGAGCAGCGGTGTTGCTCATCCCGTCACGGCGGTCCTGCTGAATTACCGTGCCTACGACACCCTGCTTGAGATTGGTGTACTGCTGCTTGCCCTGATGGCTATCCTGGCGGTCAGCGGTTCACCGCGCACCACTTCGAACACCTCGCTCTCTGCGTCCGATCCATTGTTGGCCATGCTGGGACGGATCGCGGCGCCGGTGATGGTGGTAGTCGCGGTCTATCTGCTCTGGGCTGGTACTTCCCGCCCTGGCGGGGCCTTTCAGGCGGGGGCCGTGCTGGCCGCCTTGGCCGTGCTGCTGCATCTGACTGGTTTGCTGGCCGGCTGGCAGCAGCCAGGAGTACGTCTGCGCTGGGGCCTGGCCGGGGGCTTCCTGCTTTTTCTCAGTGTCGGGGCGCTTCTCCTGCTTGTTGAAGGTGAGCTGCTACGCTATCCGCCAGCTCATGCAGGTGTGCTGATTCTCCTCATCGAATCGGGGCTCACCCTCTCTCTGGGACTGATTCTGGCCGGGCTCTTTCTTTTTCTGTCCCACGACCAAGGGGGGCCACGATGACAAGCGGCCTGCTCTTTGCCTGTGTCGGCGCCGGTCTCTTCGTTATGGGGGGCTCCGGGGTGCTGCTGCTCAAACATCTGCTGCGCCGGATTCTCGCCTTCAACCTGATGGGCAGCGGCGCCTTTCTGGTTCTGGTCGGGATGGCTCAGCGTCATGGCATAGCCGATCCGGTAACCCAGGCCATGGTGCTGACCGGTATTGTCGTCGCGGTCGCCGCCACCGCCCTGGCCCTGGCCCTGGTTCGGCATCTGTACCGGTTGAGCGGCAAGCTGGAGCTCCCCGAGGCCGCTGATGATGATTGATCTTGCGGTCTGGCTGATCCTTCTGCCTCTCATCTGGGCCAGCCTCGCCTTTATGGCCGGGCCCGGTCGCGGAGCCAGACTGGCGATTCCAGCCCTTGGCCTGCAGCTGCTGCTGGTCTTGCTCCTGGCGGGTACTGTCTCTGAATCCGGAGCCATTGGCCTGGCTGTCGGCGGCTGGGGCGCACCGCTGGGAATAGATCTGGCAGCTGACGGCCTTTCGGTGGCCATGCTGCTGCTGACCCAGGTCATTGCCCTGCCACTGGCGATCTACGCCCGTTCTTACTTCCAAGTGAAAGCCCCGGAGGGCCGCTATTTCTGGCCGCTGTGCGGTTTTCTGCTCGCCGGCCTCAACGGGCTCTATCTCTCTGCCGATCTCTTCAACCTCTACGTCACCCTCGAACTGGTCGGGCTTGCTGCCGTGGCGCTGGTGGCCGCTGATGGCGGCAGCCGGCAGCTTGTTGCCGCCCTGCGTTACCTGTTCGCCACGCTGCTCGGCTCCGGCAGCTATCTGCTGGCCGTGGCCTTGATCTATGCGGCCTATGGCACAGTCTCCATGGCGACCCTGGCCCCTGTGATTACGGCCGAGGCACCGTTCGTGGTCTGGCTGGCTGGAGGCCTGATGCTGGTGGGGTTGATGATTAAGACGGCGTTATTTCCTTTTCATTTCTGGCTGCCGCCGGCTCACGGAGGCGCCTCGGCGCCGGTGTCGGCCCTGCTCTCCGCACTTGTGGTCAAGGCCTCGTTCTATCTGCTCCTGCGCTTGTGGCTCGGGCCATTCGCCGGGCTCACCGCGAGTGCCGGACTGCTGGGCTGGCTGCCTGCTACCTTGGGAGCCCTGGCGATATTCTGGGGCTCCTGCCAGGCGATCCGGGCCCAGAGAATCAAGATGCTGATTGCCTATTCGACCGTGGCCCAGCTCGGGTATCTGTTCCTGATCTTTCCCCTTTTGACCAGCGAGGCGGCCTTGCGCGCCGGCATCATGCAGGCCTTTGCCCACGGCCTGGCCAAGGCCGCGATGTTCATGGCGGCCGGAGTGCTCATCAAAGCGACCGGTCAGGACAGGGTTGACAGTCTGGCCGGCGCGGCGCAGCAGCTACCCTTGACCATGTTTGCCTTTGGTCTTGCTGGTGTCACCCTGACCGGGCTGCCGCCCTCTGCCGGTTTTCTGGCCAAATGGCTGCTGATTGAGGCGGCCATAGGGCAGGGAGCCTGGAGCATTGCGGTGGTGGTGCTGGTGGGCGGATTGCTGGCGGCCGGCTATGTATTTCGGGTGCTGCGCCAGGGTTTTCTGCTGGTGCCGGCGATCGCAGCGGATGCCCCGTCCTTTCATCCGGTGCCGCGTACGTTGGAGTGGATGGCTTTGCTGCTGGCGGCGGCCAGTGCACTGCTTGGCCTGCGCGGAGTCGAGTTGATGGAACTTGTAGCTCTTGGAGGAGCGGCGTGACCCTCAACGAAGCCCTGCCACTGGCAGTCCTGGCCTCATCCCTGTTGCCCGGGCTGGTCATTTTCCTGCTGCCGGATGCCTGGACCGGCAAGCGCACCGCCCTCAACCTGCTGGGTGCCTTTACCAAGCTGGTGCTTATCGTGATCTTGCTGGTCGGTGTTCATGGCGGTGCCGACTATGATTTTCACTATGCGGTGCTGCCGGGTCTTGATCTGGTCTTCAAAGTTGATGCTTTGGGGCTGCTGTTTATGTCCCTATCGGCCATCCTCTGGTTGCTCACGACCCTCTATGCTATAGGCTATCTGGAAGAATCACCTCAACGCAGCCGCTTTTTCGGCTTTTTCAGCCTGTGCGTTACTGCCACCATGGGCATCGCTATGGCAGGTAACCTCTTTACTTTTTTCATCTTTTACGAGCTGCTGACCCTCTCCACCTTTCCACTGGTAGTGCATCGCGGAACTGACAAGGCCATGAATGGCGGTACCGTCTATCTGGTCTATACCTTGACCGGCGGCGCTCTGCTGCTGATCGGCATTATCTGGCTGCACCAGCTGCTGGGGCACAGTGATTTTGCTCATGCCGGTATCATGGCCGACCTGGAGGCCACGGGTGCCATCTCCGGGGGGCAGCTCAAGATGATCTTTCTGTTGCTGATTACCGGCGTCGGTGTCAAGGCGGCCATCGTACCTCTGCATGGCTGGTTGCCGCAGGCCATGGTGGCCCCGGCGCCGGTCTCCGCCCTTCTGCATGCGGTCGCCGTGGTCAAAGCCGGCGCCTTCGGTATTATCCGCATCGTCTATGAGATCTACGGCATTGAGTTCGCCCAGTCTCTCGAGCTACTGCTGCCATTGGCGGTGGTTGCTGCCGTCACCATTATCTGGGGCAGTCTGAAGGCCTTCTTTCAGGATGACCTCAAGAAGCGGCTGGCCTTCTCCACCATCAGTCAGGTTTCATATATCGTTCTCGGTGTCGCCCTTTTCGGCCCGCTTGGTACGATCGGCGGCCTGGTCCATCTGGTGCATCAGGGGATCATGAAGATCACCCTCTTTTTTTGCGCCGGTAACTATGCCGAAACGCTCGGTATCCACAAGGTGAGTGAGATGAATGGGGTGGGACGTCGCATGCCGTTGACCACTCTGGCCTTTACCATCGCCGCCTTGGGGATGATGGGCGCACCCTTCACCGCCGGGGCCATAAGCAAGATCTGGCTCATCGAGGGAGCCCGGGCCGCAGACATGGACTGGGCAATCTGGGTGCTCTGGACCTCCAGCCTGCTCAATGCCGCCTATTTTCTGCCGATTGTCTGGCGGTCAGTTTTTTTCAGGGCGCCCCTGGCCTGGCCTGCTGAGCATCTGTCCAGATACGGCTGGCGCGAAACGGCCTGGTTGCTGCTGCTGCCGCCCCTGGTGACAGCAGCAGCAACGTTGGTGACCGGCATCTTTGTTACGAGTGCCTTCAGCCCGCTGGCATGGGCCCAGTTCATTGCTCAACAGGAATATGGGCCGCTGGTGCCTTGAATCTGGTCAGTGACAACACCAGGCATGAATACCTATGCCTGATGTGCAGGCAGAATGACCTTTTTTGCAGTTTCCAAGAGGGTGTACGCCTGCACGGAGTGCAATGTAGGTGCAGAAAATAAACTATTTGAGCGATGGTTTTGGGAATACTGTTGGGAGCGGAATAAAAAGGCACAAAAAAAGGAGTTAAGATTTTTAATCTTAACTCCTTAAATTATTATGGTAGCGGGGGCTGGATTCGAACCAACGACCTTCGGGTTATGAGCCCGACGAGCTACCAGACTGCTCCACCCCGCGATTCATTCTATTAAATAAACCAAATTAGAAGATTTATGTCAAGCATATTCTTCTAAAGTCTCCATTCCAAAAGGGCTACAGGGAAGTGTTGCAACATGTCGCCGAGGTAAAGGCCGCGTTCTGTGGTTGTTTTTTGCCGATGGGTCTCGCCGGTAAAAATGTTAAAATAGCTGAGCTCGGCGTCACTGTCGAGCAAGTTGATAGCGGTATCCCCCCACACAGGTCGGCCCAGGGGATTGGTCATGCCATCCCGGATCAGGCGTGATAAAAAGCGGGGCACGACCACGATTATCTTTTGTTCTTTGATGGTGCGGCTAAAGGCAATTACTGATTCGGCATGTTTGCCGGTCACGGTCAGCGGCAGATAGGTGCCCTGCTCAAAGATAGCCCGGTTATTTCTCCGGAAGTTGAGGGCTTTCCAGGTCAGGAAGAATTTGATGGAGCCGTCTTCCATGTGCTCCAGCAGATCCGCACATATTGCTGCCGGCCCCAGCTGCTGGTCTTTGTGCAGCAGATCCTGCAGAATCTGCTGCCGCTTGGCAAAATCAACAGGCCGGCGGTTATCGGGATCGACCAGACTGAGATCCCACAGTTCGCTGCCCTGGAAACAATCAGGCAGGCCCGGCGCTGTAATTTTAAGTAAGGTCTGAGACAAAGAGTTGAACATACCCAGGCGGCTGACATAATCAGCAAGGCCCAGGAAAGAACGGATAAACGGCGTATCACCAGCCGCCAGAATAGTATCGATGAAGCTTGCGACCGCTTCCTCGTATACAGAGTCAGGATTCATCCAACTGCTGTGGACCTTGGCCTCGCGAAGAGCCTTAGTCATATAGTCCTTGATACGTTGCACAAAATTGCTGAATTCCTGGTCTGGAGAAAAGTCATGGGGCCAGGCACCGAGCAGGGTCTGATAAAGCAGATACTCCTCATTGCGGGAGGGCGCCTGCAGACCGTTGGTATCTGGCCGCAGTTTGCGGTTGAGCTGACCCCAGCTGGTGAGCGCTTTATGCCAGATATGCGGAATCTCGGATAAGACATTTATGCGCGCCCGCACATCGGCGCTTCGTTTGGTGTCATGCGTGGAGGTAGCATTCATGGCATGGGGATATGTGGCCAGACAGTCCATATTATACTGATGAAAGGAGGCGACTGAACAGCCAAAATGATCCGGGGCCCCGCCCACTTCATTTAAGGAGATGAGACGGTTATAGAGATAAGAAGCGGTATCCTCCACCCCTTTAGCCATCACCGGTCCAGTGCATTGCTGGAAGCGCATGACAAAATCGAGACGCAACTGCAGATCCTCCTGGTCGGCACCTGTAGGGCAACGCAGAAGGAGGACATCATGCAGAAAATCAAAAATAGAGGCGCCGATGGCAGGATTACGGCGTCGGGCCTTGGCCAGTGCCTGTTCAATCTTCTGGCGATCATCATCACTGATGTTTTTACTGCCGATATAGGTGCGGTAAACCGGGAAAAAGGCAATAACCTCCACTAGCGCCTTAGTAAGACTGTTCAAGGTAAAGTCCCGGGTGTGGCGGTTGCGCTCGGATATGGTGTTCAGAAAATCGCTCAGCATGTTGATCTCACTGGACATGGAGACCTGCATGACGAGGCGCTTGGCCTCGGTGACCACCTCAGGATAATTGAGGTTATTGCGGATGAAACGGCGGTAAATGAGGTCTACTTTGCGACCATTATGGCTGTCGATAAAGATATTATTCAGGCAATTGAGAAAAGCATAACCGGTGGTGCCATGCAGCGGCCAGTTCTGGGGCAGCCGTTCATCAGGTATGAGGATTTTTTCGCCGATTATATAAAATGACCGGCAAGCGGCAGACTCCGGGGGCAGGTTGAACTCTTCGGTGGATGATGTCTCTGGTGGAGATTGCTGAAGAGCGCCTAAACACTTGGCCTGCAGACGATGCAGATAGGCGGCAGGATCGTAAAGGCCGTCAACATGGTCTACCCGAAAACCAGTGACCTTGCCTGCTGCCACCAGTGCCAGCAGAAAATGATGGGTCTCCGTGAAGACCGCTTCATCTTCTACGCGGATGGCGCCCAGGGCATTGATGTCAAAGAAGCGCCGATAATTGATCTCCTCCGTGGCTACCCGCCAGTGCGAGATACGGTAGACCTGCTCCGCCAGCAGCCGGTCGAGCAGGTCAAAACTCTCCGGGCTGCCCAACTGGCCATTGAAGAGACGGATATTGTCATCGATAAAAGCGGCAATTGCCGGGTAATCACTGTACAGCAAAGCCAGTCGGCGTTTAATCACCTCTTTTTCCCGGTAGCGCTCCACCACCAGATCAGGATCGATCTCCGTATAAACCGGCAGATGCTGGAGGGCGGTCATGATACTCAGCAGTTCCTGGAAAGGCAGGCTGTCATTGCCGATTTGCTCCTGCAGATCCTCCAGCCGGTGGCTGAGGATATGCTCATAGCTTTTGGGCAGAATGGGAAATTCATGTTCATAATAATGGAGGATAAAGGCGCCGGCCGCAAAACTCAGGATGAGTTCACCGTTTTCCAGGACATTACCGTACTGATCGCCGAGAACCGGGATGAGCACCCGGTCTTTCAGCTGTTTTTTGACCGGATTCCAGTGGATATCGAAAGTATGGGCATGAAGCGAACTGGGGCCATTTTCCAGCAGATCCTGCCACCAGAGGTTATCCTTGCTCTCCACGCACATATGGTTCGGCACGATATCAAGGAGCTGACCCATGTTGAGTTCCTGGAGCAGGCTGGTAAATTCCTCATATTCCGCAGCTGATCCGACTTCCGGATTGAGGCAATCATGGGCCACGATGTCATAACCGTGGAGGCTGCCTGGACGGGCCTTAAGATAAGGAGAGGCATAGACCTCTGTTATGCCAAGATCCCGGAGATAGGGAAGAATGGCGGTGGCGTCCCGAAAACCAAAACCGGCATGGAACTGCAATCGGTAGGTGGCAATAGGGATGCGCGGGGCAGGACAGATATCTTTGTTTGTCATGGTATCAGGTCAGGTATGAGTTTATGGGTCTTGCAAAATGGTCTTTTAGTCCAAAAGGCTTCCCTCATTAAGGGTGCGGGCCGATGATGATCGGGCACTGGGCAGTGATGTCCAATACCTGGTCACCAGCCAAAAAGACAACCACACTTAAGGGGTTGCTTATATATTGTATTCCTTCTTTTGGCCGGCCGTCTTGCTGGTGGAGGGCAATGGGTTGATGTTCATCATTGGCGGCCGAGTCGAGCAGCAATTGCCAAATACCTGGCCATGGCAGGTCGATAGCGAGGGGCATAGTCCCAAAATTAAAGATACAGACGGAATGGTCGTTATGATCTGTCCTTGTCAGGAAGAGTAGCGGCTCTCCTTTGGCCCGGCTGACCAGACAGTTCTGGCGGTTGGCGGTAGCCAGGCAGGGATGTTTTTTGCGCAGGGCAATGAGCCGGCAATAAAAGCTATAGAGCAGCTGGTGGTGATTATGCTCCTTGAGGCCGATATCGATGCGGCTAGCCAGGAACGTATTCTTGCTCTGAGGATCAGGTATCGCCGCTTGCCATTCGAGGCTGCTAAATTCCTTTTGTCGACCGATTCGTACTGCTTGGACCAGCGCTTCATCGCTGTGACTGATGAAATATTGAAAGGGGGCAATATCGCCATACTCCTCGCCCATGAACAGAAGCGGTAGAAAAGGGGAGAGCAGCACGGTGCCGGCAATAAGTTTGAGTTGTTGCAGATCAAGTTGACCGGCCAGTCTGGCACCATCCTGGCGGTTGCCGACCTGATCATGGTTCTGGGCACTGACCACAAAATGCCAGGGGTCGATATCGCCGGCATTATTGCCATGCCTCCTTTGTCGATAACGGGAATAGCTGCCGGCATAGACAAAGCTGTCTTCAAAAGCGGTATGTAAGTGCTCAAATTCGCCAAAATCCTGATAGTAGCCAGCTCTTTCGCCGGTGAGCAGGGCGTGCAGAGCATGATGGAAATCATCATTCCACTGGGCGTCGAGGTTATAGCCGCCTTGTTGGTGCGGACGCACCAGTCGGGAGTCGTTGAGATCACTTTCGGCGATGATGTATATCTTGCGAGCTGATTGGGCGGCCAGTTGATGAACAGCCTGTCCTAACTCATCGAGGATATGGTGAGCGCTAAAATCAAAGATGGTATGCACTGCATCCAGGCGGAGGGCATCGATATGATATTCGTCAACCCAGAAGAGGGCGTTACCGATAATATAATCACGGACGCCATCACTGTTAGGGCCGTCGAAGTTGACGGCGGCTCCCCATGGTGTGTGGTAGCGGTCGGTAAAATAGGGGCCAAAGTCATGAAGATAATTACCTTCGGGGCCGACATGATTATAGACCACATCAAGGATGACGGCCAGCCCGTACCGGTGGCAGGCGTCCACCAAACTTTTAAGGGCCTCCGTCCCTCCATAGCTGGTCTGGACCGCATAAGGGTAAACGCCGTCATAGCCCCAGTTGCGTTCCCCCGGGAACTGGGCTACAGGCATGATTTCCACGGCGGTGATACCCAGTTCGCACAGATATGGCAGGCGTTGTTCCACCCCGGCAAATGTGCCTTGCGGGCTAAAAGTGCCGACATGCAGTTCATAAATAATGAAGTCTCTCAGATGCAGCCCCTGCCAAGCGGAGTCCTGCCATAAATGACAGGAAAGGGGGAGGATCAGCGATGGACCATGTACTCCCTGGGGCTGGCAGCGTGAAGCAGGGTCGGGTCGTTCCAGGGTATTATCAAGAAGGTAGGTATAAAGATCACCTGCGGCCATACCGGGGACAAAGCCGCTGAAATAATTGTTTTTCTCCGGCTGTAGCTCCGTGGTGAGACCTTTGGCTGCGACCTGACGGACAGCGACCTTATGGGCTCGTGGCGCCCAGACCCGAAAGAAAACACCATCCGGGACCGGAACCGGACCAAGAACAGGTGGCGATGCTGGGGCTTCCACCTGTCTCATGACGATCCTCTCGGTAGTGGTTCCATTCAAGAAAGCAGATTAAGTTCAGAAGAGTAATAATCAGGGCAGTCTATAATTCCTTGAAAAATGGTCTGTTCGCTCAAACCAGGCGTTATGCTCAAAATTTTATCCTCGTAATAGCAACTATAGGCCTGCGGTAAAATTTTTCACCTGCCTTGATTTTGAACGAAAATCCTCATTTTTCAAGACACCCTTAGTAAACGGCAGTGGCCAAAATTTTATTTTCCTGGCCATTTATAATCAAGCCAAGCTTGCTGTCCGGACACTAAAATCAGATGAAGATGGTGGAAGAACCATCGTTTGAGCTCACAATATGAAACAGGGTCAGATATTCTCTGAGCTGCCGGGTGAGTAGAAAATTCTCGCGCACAAACTCTCGCGCCTTAATACCCATCACGTTGCGCAGCTTCTCATGGTGCAGCAGAAAACGGATGCGATGGGCCGCTCCTTCCGGGGTATTGACCAGAAAGCCGGTGTGATAATTCACCAGCTGCAGCCTGATGCCGCCGGTATCACCGCCGATTACCGGCTTGCCTTTCCAGAGACCTTCAGTGACGGTCAGGCCAAAGCCTTCCCGGGTCGACTTCTGGATCACGATGCTGGCCAGGCGCTGCAGGGCATTGATGGTCTTATGGGCATCAGAAGGCAGCAGCAGGATATGGATATCCGGATCGCCGGCCGCGGCTTCCAGGGCCTCCTCAAGAACCTGCTGGCCCTCGGGATCGTCACTGGCCCCGCCTCCGGCTAAAACCAACTGCACCGGCTGGCTTTTACGGACGAGTTTATAGGCAGCAATGACGCCAAGTGGATCTTTGAACCGGTCAAAGCGGGATATCTGGACCAGCAGAGGTTTTTGTGAATCGAGGTTATACTGATAACGGACCGCGCTTAGCTCTTCCGGATCAAGATCGATATTCTTCGGGCTCAAGGGGTCGATACTCGGCGGTATAAGATATTGGGGATGGGGTAGCGTCTGGGCAAATTGACACATCGAAAAGATACTGGCATCATAACCGGCCACAAAAGGTCGCAGGCCCTGCCAGACTGAGCGTGTCGGGCGGCTGACGTCGATATGCCCCCGCCAGATCCATTTACCTTTACGGTTTGGACAGAGTCCCATTAATGGCGCCGGTTGCGGGTCATGAATGACCACCAGATCGGCTTCTTCGAGGATGGGCCGCAGCCGGACCGCATTAGTCTCATTCACCTCCCGGTAGGTCTGCCACTCTTGGCTGCTGATATGGACCGGGAAACCCTGAAGGCCATTATGGAATTTTTTGGTGACCGAAAAAAAATCGCTGGTGCCTTCAATCACCTCCCATGAGACATCAAGGCCTACATCCTGCATCAGCGGCACCATCCAATCGAGGATCTCCGCCACGCCACCGCCTTCTCTGGTTGAGTTGACATGCACCACTTTCTTGCCGGCCAACCGTTCACCCAACTGGCGGAGCTCGTTGATAACGGTTGCGCTGACCAGCCCTTCATAGCTCGATAGGTTTTTGGTCATGATGCCCCTCCCTTTTCCAGGGCCTGCACCAGCTCATTGCGCAGTTCGGTCAAAGTGGAAAAAGAATAATCGAGCATCTGCAGATTATGACGCCCGGCCTCCTGATCGGGGAAATTGCTGAGCCATGTCGAAAAGTCGTCGAGGCCGACAGGCTCCCGCCGCCTAGACTCCAGGAAATGATAGTAGATACTGCCATTGGTCATCTTGCCGATGGCCTCCGGCAGGGCCTCTGGTGTTGAAACTCGTAAGCCGGTATCAAAGACCACCGTCACGGCCTCGGTAAAAAAGAATTCGCTGCCGGACTGGCATGAGGCAATATCGTAGACCTCGCTTAGACGTTGATCAAGAATCTCCAGCACCTCTTCCCGTAATTTTTCAAGATCGGTATAGGCATAAGGATTGATGATGCCAAGCTGCTCGGCCAGGACCCGGTCGCCAATATATAGTTTGGCCCATACTGCGAAATCGTTGCGATAGTCAGGATTGTCGAAACTGGGAACCAGGGTGGTCTCGCAAAAATGGTGATAAATGACCTGCGGCCGGCAGTTGGCAAGACGGTCACGTAGCTCCCGCAGATTAATGGCCGGAGGGACGGTGCTGGTTCGGCTGAGAAGGGTGCAGTCCTGGATGATGAAGTCGTCCATGAATCCTCCTTTTTCGCGAAAAAAAGCGGCCCCAACAGCATAAAAAAAGCTGTTGAAGCGCAAAGGTAATGGCACTGGCTAATAGCTAAGAACAGGATATAACTGCATCAAAAGATTCCTGTTCTTAAGAATAATATCAGGAACGGCTGGGCAAGGTCAAATTTATTTAGAAAACGAATCTTTGTTTTGGCCTTAGGAAGAAGAGGAGCTGATCAGAAAAGGCTGTAGCTTTTGGCTGATGGCAGTTGGCAGGGGAGTCAGTTTCCCTTCACGGTTGACTGAGGCATGGGTGGTGAAACCTTGGGCCAGCAGGAGTTGTCTGGTTCCTTCTTCGGTGCGCAGGATCCGGTAGCTGAAGGTACAGGAGAATTTTTTCAGGGCCGTGAGTGTGGTCTCAATGCTGAGAAGATCGTCATAGCGGCCCGGGGCCTTGAAACGGATATGGCATTCGGTCACCGGGAGCACGATGCCTAATTGCTCAATATCGCGATAAGTACAGACCCGTTCCCGCATGAACTCGGTCCGTCCTAATTCAAAATAGCGCAGATAATTGGCGTTGTAGACCACGGCGGCGGCATCGGTATCGCCATAGAGGACGCGGAGCCGGCTGCGGTGGATGAAGTCATCCATGTTTACGGCGCTCCAGCAGCTTCTCCATGAGCAGCTCGCCATTAGCGATGCTATTATGAAGCCGTTTGTCTTCAGCCTCGGCTGCTTGTTCACTGAATGGCAGGCCGCAGCCGGGCTTGGCCTGCCGGGAATCAAAGAGGATGGTGGGGACCGGAGAGTCGGTATGAGTACGCAGACATAACGGGGTGAAGTGGTCCATGGTGGCGATCATCCGGAAATCCTCGCCGCTCTGCTGGAGCCCGTGCAGAATGGGACCGACGATCTGGCGGTCAAAGTCTTCAATAGCCTGGATTTTTTCTGTCAGTAAGCCTTGATGTCCGGCCTCATCCGGCGCCTCCACATGGACAAAGACAAAGTCCTGCGAGCGCAGACTATCAAGCGCGGCCTGGGCTTTGCCGGTATAGTTGGTGTCCAGATAGCCGGTGGCGCCAGGCACATTAATGATGGCAAGCCCGGCGTTTATACCCAAGCCTTTCAACAGGTCCACGGCTGAGATCAGGCTGCCGTGCAGACCGAAGCGCTCAGTCAGGGTTGACATGGTCGGCAGTTTCCCTTCACCCCACAGCCAGATGCCATTAGCTGGATTCTTGCCGGCGGCAATGCGGCTGATGTTGACAGGATGAGCGGCCAGAATTGTTGTTGCTTTATCGACCAGGGCCTGCCACTGGAAATGGCTGTGATAACGAGCCCAGGGCTCGGTTACTTCCTGGCCGGTGAAGTCATGGGGCGGGACGGTGTTCATCTGCGGATAATCACCTTCCACCAGCAGGATATGGCGGTAACTGACCCCGGGGTGGAAATGAAACATATCATTGGCGCAGCCTGCTTCGAGAGCGGTGATCAGCTGGTGAGACTCCTCGCTGCTGATGTGGCCGGCGGAATAGTCGATCATGTGCACCTGGTCGTCTTGACTATGGTTCAGGGTGACCAGGTTGCAGCGAAAGGCAGTCTGCTCCGGCCCCAGGGTAATACCCATGGCGGCGGCTTCCAGCGGGGCCCGGCCGGTATAATATTCCTCCGGTTTGTAGCCCAGCAGAGAGAGATTGGCGACATCGCTGCCCGGAGGATAGCCTGCCGGGATGGTGCGGGTGAGAAAAAGTTCTCCCCGACGACAAAGGGCGTCCAGAAAGGGCGTCTCTGCTGCCTCCAGCGGTGTGCGGTTGTTCAGTTCAGCCACGGGCAGATCGCCCATACCGTCACCTACCAGGATCACGTATTTCATCACAAAGGCCTTGGTGTCTTTATTTATTGTCCTGCTGGAATACAGCAAGCTTCTTGCTTATGCTTCATCAACGAGAAAACGGATTTTGACGGTGGGTTCGGTACACATCTCCAGCGCATCAATCTCGGCCAGGGCATGCTGCACGTCGGCCTCCGAGGCCTCATGGGTGTGGAGGACAATGCTGACCGGCTCATCCTGCTGCCGACTCTTCTGGATGACCGATTTAATGGAGATCCTATGCTTGCCGAAGATGCCGGAGATGGTGGAAAGTACCCCCGGTTTATCGAGGGCGGTAATCCGGAAATAATAAGGACAGACGAGCTCGGTCATGGCAGTTATGGTTGGGGTGCTGATATGGGCCGGCAAATAGGAGAGGGCCGGTACCCGATTGATCGAGCCGTGCAGGATATTGCGGCCGATATCAACCACGTCGGCGGCCACGGCGCTGCCGGTCGGCATTTTGCCGGCCCCCAGCCCGTAGAGCAGGACATTGCCTACGGTATCGCCGGTAAAATAGAAAGCATTATAAGCGCCATTGATGCTGGCCAGCAGATGGGTCTCCGGCACCAGGGTAGGATGCACCCGGGCCTCGACATGGCTGCCGTGATTACGGCTGATGGCCAGCAGTTTGATGCGACAGCCGAACTCTCTGGCAAAGTCGATATCAATGGGCTGAATTTTACTGATGCCCTCGGTATTGATGTCTTTGAGTTGGACATGTTTGCCGTAGGCAATAGTCATCAGAATAGCAAGTTTATGGGCAGTATCAATGCCTTCGATATCATAGGTGGGGTCTGCCTCGGCAAAGCCCAAGGCCTGGGCCTCTTTCAGTACCACATCAAAGGCGACACCCTCATTGGTCATTTTGGTGAGGATATAATTGGCGGTACCGTTCATGATGCCCATGATGGAGAGAATCCGGTTGGCGACCAGCCCTTCTTTCAGGGCCTTGATCACCGGGATGCCGCCGCCGACGCTGGCCTCAAAGCCCACTTCAACGTTATTGGCGACCGCCGCCTCAAAGATCTCCCGGCCGTGGATGGAGAGCAGGGCCTTATTGGCGGTGACCACATGTTTGCCGTGGCGGATGGCCTCCAGCAGAAAGGTGCGGGCCGGTTCGAGGCCGCCGATAAGCTCAACCACGATATCAATGTCCGGATCATTAAAAATGTCCGCCACATCCTTGGACAGGACCGTCTCCTGGAACTGTTCGGGGAGCTTGTCGAGCTTAATATCTACCACCCGGGAGAGCACTACCCTGGTGCCGATCTTGCGCACCAGCCGTTCATTTTGGTCAACAAGGGTCTGGGCCAGACCGCTGCCGACAGTGCCGAAGCCGATCAGGCCCACTTTAATAACTTTCATGATTTTTATGAGTTGTGGTTATTGAGGATAAAGAACAGTAGAGAAGAGAGTAGACCATCAAAGCCGCTAATCCGGTTTCTCCTTGAATAATTAACTTGAAAATAACCTCTTTACGAGTGAAAGTCAAAAAGAAGAGTAGATATTTTACTGGCCTCAGGTTCTTTTTTGGTTTATAGTTTTTTCCGCATTGTTTTGAGTGAATGCTCATTCAATCTATCTGCTTTGAGATTGTTTCCGGGACAGCAATGGCATGTTTTGAGAAAAACATATGATAAATAACATTTGATCAAGGAGAACGGTATGGCGGTAAATATTCTGGCTTTCGGGCCAAACGGAAGCGGCAAGGGAACCCAGGGCGCTATTGTCAAGGATAAGTATGGCTGTAATCATATTGAATCAGGCGCTATCTTCCGCGAGCATATCAAGGGCGGCAGCGAACTTGGCAAGAAGGCCAAAGAGTATATTGACCGGGGTGATCTGGTGCCTGATGAGATCACCATTCCTATGGTGCTGGAGACCCTGGCCAAATCCAAGGAGCAAGGTTGGCTGCTGGATGGTTTTCCCCGTTCTCTGGCCCAGGCCGAGGCCTTGGATAAGGCCCTGAAAGAGGCGGGCATGGCCCTTGATTATGTCATTGAGATCGAGCTTGACCGTCAGATTGCCAAAGAGCGGATCATGGGCCGTCGTCTCTGCGCCAATGATAATAATCATCCTAACCATATCGCCTTTGAGGCCATTAAGCCGGTCGAGAAAGACGGCAGACTGGTCTGCCGGGTCTGCGGCGGCGAGCTGAGCGCCCGGGCTGATGATCAGGACGAGGCCGCCATCGGCAAGCGTCATGATATCTATTATGACACCGAAACCGGTACCATGGCCGCAGTCAATTATTTCAAGAAGGCGGGTGGCGCCAAAGTAATCACCGTTGATGGTTCTATCTCCATCAAAGATGTGACCGCCGCTATTATGAGTCAGCTCAGCTGATGCTGCTATCTTAAATAAGGTCGCCAGGATGCCGGCGGCCTTATTCTGCATGTGACATGCCGGTACCTGTGACCGGCATGTCCTTTTTTTTTGCCTTTTTGTCCAGGATATCTTAGAGTCGCATTCAGGCGGCCTTGAACTCAACTAATTTACAGGTTTATCTTTTTTCTTAACTGCTTTTTTCGGTTATCATGCAAAACTTCATCCTTACCTCATTAAAAAATTCCATAGAGGCCCAGGAGGCATTTGCCAACGAGCAGGGCGAGGTTATTAGCGCTTTAGTCCGGCAGATGATACTGACCATTCGCCGGGGCGGCAAGATTCTGCTCTTCGGTAACGGCGGTAGCGCCGCCGATGCCCAGCACATGGCGGCCGAATTCGTTAATCGCTTTCTGATTAATCGCAGACCCATGGCGGCCCTGGCTCTGACTACCGACACCTCCGTTCTGACCTCTATCGGCAATGATTTTTCTTTTGATGAGATCTTTGTCAAGCAGATGCAGGCCTTGGGTAAACCTGAAGATCTGGCGGTCGGCATCTCCACCAGTGGCGCCTCGGTCAATGTCCTGAAGGCGATGGTGGCGGCCAAAGAAATCGGCATGGTGACGGCGGCACTTACCGGCGGCCTGGCCGGTGATGGCGGAGCCGTGGGGAGGGCAGCTGATTTTGTCCTCAATGTCCCTTCCGCTAAGACGCAGCATATCCAGGAGGCCCATCTCTGGGCCGAACATCTGCTCTGTGAGCTGGTGGAAAGGGAGATCTTCGGTGATGATGCCCAGAAAGATGCCTGAACCTCTGGAGTTCAGCGGACTACATACTTATTCTCTGCATGGCCGTCCTTCCAAGGTGACCGTCGATAATTTTGCCCGGCCCCTGCCGGCCGGCAGCACGGTGCGGGCTCTGCTTGAGTCCCTGCCTGATCAATTACTGGGCCGTGATTTTCCTGAACTGATCCAACGTCTGGCCGCCGTCCATCGTGGTGGCCGGCAACTGCTGCTGGGCATGGGAGCCCATGTCATTAAAGTCGGCTTAAATCCCCTGCTGATTGATCTCATGGAGCGCTCCATTATTACCGGTCTTGCCATGAACGGGGCCTGCATCATTCATGATGCCGAGATCGCCATGGCCGGTTTTACCTCGGAAGAGGTCGGCAATGTCTTAGGCAATGGTGCTTTTGGGGCGGCCCGGGAGACCGGCGAAATCCTCAATCAGGCCATTAATCAGGGCGCCAAAGACGGCATCGGCATGGGTGAGGCCGTCGGTGCCGCTCTTGATGTCGCCGGATTCCCCTATAATGACAAAAGCCTGCTGGTCACCGCTTTTCGTCTGGGTATCCCGGTCACCGTGCATGTGGCCATGGGTACCGATATCATCCATATCCATCCTTCGGCCTCAGGTGAGGCGATAGGTGCGACCTCCCATCGTGATTTCCGCATCTTCTGCGCTCAGGTGGCGGAACTGCAGCATGGTGCCTATCTCAATATTGGTTCGGCTGTCCTGTTGCCGGAGGTCTTTTTAAAGGCCTTGACCGTGGTCAGAAATCTGGGTCATCAGGTCGATGATTTTACGACGGCCAATTTCGACTTTATGAAACAGTACCGGTCCCTGACGAATGTTGTCAACAGGCCGACGGCCAAGGGCGGCAAAGGTTTTCATGTGACCGGTCATCATGAATTGATGATTCCTCTGCTCATTGCCTGCCTGCTTGATGAATTGGCAACAGCTTCTTGATTACGGCTGCAGAGCGAATAAATCATTGTGCTTTTATCTCTGTTAACAACTACTTAAAATAAATTTTATCTATCATGGAACAACAAACAAAGAGCATACAGCCCGGCAAGGTTTATCTGGTAGGGGCCGGTCCTGGTGATCCGGGACTTATTACCCTGCGTGGCAAATATCTGCTGGAACGGGCGGAGGTCGTGGTTTATGACTACCTGGCCAGTCCCAAGTTATTAAAATATGTGCCTCGGGATGCCAAATTAATCTATGCCGGCAAAAAAGGCGGCAGCAAGCATACCCATACCCAGGAAGAAATCAACCAGATGCTGGTCGATTGGTCGCTGGCCGGTAAAACCGTGGTCCGGCTCAAAGGCGGCGATCCCTTTATCTTCGGGCGCGGCGGTGAGGAGGCCGAAGAGCTGGTCAAGGCCGGCGTGCCTTTTGAGGTCGTTCCCGGGGTGACCTCGGCTACCGCCGCTGCCACCTATGCCGGAATCCCCATTACCCATCGGGGTTATACGGCCTCGGTGGCTTTTATTACCGGTCATGAAGAGCCGGGCAAGGAACACTCCAATGTCGATTGGGCCAAGCTGGCCACCGGTGTCGGTACCCTGGTCATCTATATGGGGATCAAGAATTTGCCCGTCATCGTCGAGAATCTGATCCGCCATGGCCGTGATGCCAAGACCCCGGTCGCGGTCGTGCGCTGGGCCTCAACGCCGGAACAGCATACGGTGGTAGCCACCCTGGAGACCATTGTCGCTCAGGTTAAGGAAGAAAAAATCAAGCCCCCGGCCCTGATTATCGTAGGCGAGGTCGTGGCCCTGCGCGATACCCTTGACTGGTTTGAAAAGCGGCCGCTGTTCGGCAAACGGATTGTGGTCACCAGGACCAGGGAACAGGCCTCGGAACTGGTGACTTCCCTGGAGGGCTATGGTGCTGAATGTCTGGAATATTCAACCATTCAGGTTGAAGCACTTCCCTCTTATGATGTGCTTGATGAAGAGCTGGAGCGGCTTGATGAGTATCATTGGATCTTGTTCTCATCGATTAATGCTGTTCAATATTTTTTTGAGCGCCTCTATGCCAAGGGTCTGGATGCGAGAAATTTGAAAGGGCCGGATGTCGCAGCAGTAGGACGTGCCACTGCCGACTTTCTACTCAATTATGGCATTGTTGCTGATCTGATTCCTGCGGTTTATACTGCGGAAGGACTGGCTGAAAGCCTGCTTGATTTTGGAGTAGAGGGCCGTAATGTCTTGATCCCGAGGGCTTTAAAGGCTCGGGAATTCCTGCCCGAGACTTTACGGGGAGCCGGCGCGCAGGTAATGGTAGTGCCGGTCTATCAGAATGTCCCGCCTAAAGGATGCAAGGAAGAGTTACGGGCTGAGCTGGCCAATGGCAAAGTCGACATGATCACCTTCACCAGTTCTTCGACGGTCACGCATTTTTTGACCATCATTGATGCCGCCAGTCAGGATGAATTGCAAGGGCTGCTGCAGGGCGTGAAGATCGCAGCGATCGGGCCGGTTACCGCCAAGACGATCACCGATAATGGTCTGAGTGTAGACGTGCAACCGGAGACCTATACTATTGCCGATATGGTTAAGGCCATAGTTCATTATTACGAAAATAAGTAATCCAGATAACTGCCCATCTTGCTGGTGGGTAGTCACCTGAGACGCTGACATCTGCAGAAACGTTAAATTTCTGTAAGCATCATTTCTTGTTGGCGACAGTATTGGTGGTCTGGATCAGCGGCATGATCTCAAATTGGACGATGCCCTGATGGGTGCGGATACCCACGATATTCATCTTGATATTGATCATCTTGCCGCTGGTTTCAGCAATCAGGGGTTCCAGTTGCTGTAATTTTACCGGAAATTCACGGTTATTAAGGAAAGTCATAAGCAAAGCGTTAATATCACCCTGAGCGGCAGAGGATGAGGCCTGTAAATCGCTGATCAACGGTTTGACGTAGAGCACCTGTTTGACGGCATCAAAGCGCAGGATGGCATTGCACCGGAGATCCAGCTGCAGAGAGCCGACCTTAAGTTTGATCGTCTGGCCGCCAATTGTGGTATTAAGAAACATATCATTGCCAAGCAGGGCAATATGACAGGAGATGCCCTGGTCATTGATCTGCAGATTGCTGATTTTGACAATGGTGATAGCCCCGCTCAAGATATCGGAGGAAGTATCGATGGAAATGGGCAGGGATTTATCAAGGGCCTGACTGAGAACGCTGTCGGGGACGTTCAGGGTAATCAACTTGCTGGTGGCGGCAGGAAGTTGAGGCGGCAGCAGCAGGCTGAAAAATAGCAGAAAGCAGGCAAGAAAACGTATCATGGTAAGGCTCCTTGTTGAGGTGAGTTACTGAGGTGTTGGAGATCTTCTTCGGATCAGTGAATGAATCCAGATGGCGGCAATCAGCAGCAGCCCGAGGTATGAGGCCATGGCCCGATATTGAGTATGCTGGTGGTACCTTGTCACCTGAATGGTCTTGGCTGCGGTAAAGTATCCTTGAACAGAGATGAGGCCGCTTTTAGCAGGCAGCAGACCTTGTAAGGTGAATATTTCTCCACTGAATGGTCTGACGGTCTTGTCTTCTCCGGCAAAAAAGACTCGGTCCAGTTCTATATACTTACCAGCTCGGTCGCTTGCCGCCATCAGCGTCCGGGCGAAATGATTATCAGCTGCCACTGCCTGGTTGAAGAAAAGAACAGGTCCGGCTACGTAAAAAAGCAGCAGGCCGAGGATCAGGGCGGCCTTCCCGGCCGTCGGGCGCACGATCTCCAATTCGGTAGCGGTTATTTTCCGCCAGTAGCAGGCCAGAAAGAGCAGACCGGCCATGGTCGCTCCCAGATAAAAATAATGTTCAGGCCATAACCAGTCAAAGCGCAGCATCGACCATGAAAACGGGACCAGCAGGTGGACGCCGTTGGCCCATTTTATCTGGGTGGCATCGAGCAGCAGATGCAGAAAACTATTCAGGCTGAGCAGCATAAAGATAGGCCCTGGTCTTCTGGTGGTCAAAGCAAGGGCGGCCGCTATAAAGAAACAGAAGAACAGGCTCGCTTGATTGAGACTGTAAAGCCGGAGGATATAAGGATCAATGCCCGGCGCTACATGGAAAATTCGTTGTAAAATCCAGGGAATATCCGGAATAATGCAGCCCAGCAGCAGCCATTGGGGATAGCTCCCTTTATTCAGCAGATTGTTCAGCGGCCCTTGGATCGCGATATGGACGAGGGTGTTGGGCACGGCAATGGACAACTGGTTGAAGGATGATGACTCTGATGACTGCTGACCCTTCTTTGGTAACAGATTCAGAAAAGAACCAATGGAATCATTCTTTTTTTACTCTTTTTTGAGCCGGGCGTCAATTCCACGATTTAATTCTGCCTTTTCTTATGGTTTTTTATGCCGATCTTGACTGTTTCATCAGATTGCCTGCTTGAAGGTATTACTCCTTCCCTGGAGCAGGCCATCAAAGAACGGCTGACCATAGATAATCCTAAATATACCGCCGCTAAACGCTATAGCCGCTGGGTGGGTAAAAAGTTACAGCCAACCCTGAAATATTACGAGTCCGTGCCCACTGGTCTTCGCTTCCCCCGGGGATTTGCCAATCAGGCCATTCTGCTGTGCCGGCAATATGGCCAGGAATCACCACAGATCGTCGAACAACGACGGCTGCTGCCTGAGTTGGAGCTCTCTTTCACCGGCTCACTGCGGCCCTATCAGGAGCTGGCGGTCGCCGAGGTTGAAAGGCGCTCCTTCGGGGTGCTGGAGGCCGGCACCGGCAGTGGCAAAACGGTTATGGCGTTAGCTATCATAGCCGCTCGCCGGCAGCCGACCCTGATTGTCGTGCATACCAAGGAGCTTTTGTATCAGTGGCAGCAACGAGCTCAGGAGTTCCTGAATATCGAGGTCGGCCTTGTTGGTGATGGCCGCCAGGATATCCAGCCGATAACGGTGGCCATTGTCAACAGCGCCCGGAAGATGGTGGCTGAGCTGGTGCCCTTGTTCGGTCACCTCGTTGTTGATGAGTGTCATCGGGTGCCGGCTGCTCTGTTCACCGAGGTGGTCAGCCGTTTTGACTGTCATTACCTGCTGGGCCTGTCGGCAACCGCCTTTCGCAGTGACGAGGGGACCACCAGATTGATCTCGATCTTCATGGGCGACCCGATTCATCAGGTCGATCAGGCCCAGCTGCAGGCCAGCGGGGCCATTGTCAAGCCGGAACTGATCCGATGCAAGACAGCATTCACCCATAATTATCATGGCGATTATCAGGCCCTGATCACCGCTCTCACCACCCATCAGGGTCGTAATCTGCAGATTATCGACGATATTCTGCAGGCAGCCGGTGAGGCCGCCACCGGCGTGCTGCTGGTGGTCTCAGATCGGGTCAGTCATTGTGAGTTTTTTGCCGAAGAGCTGGCCAGACGGGGGCAAAGTGTGGCCTTGCTCACCGGCCAAACCCCGGCGGAAAAAAGGGTCGAGATTGTCAGCGCAGTCCAGAAGGGCGACCTGCGCATCCTGGTGTCAACGCTGCAGCTCATTGGCGAAGGTTTTGATTGTGCCGGGCTCAGCACATTGTTTCTGACCACCCCCATTACTTTTGAAGGTCGGCTACTGCAGGTCCTCGGTCGGATCATGCGGCCTGCTGCCGGCAAAAAGGCCCAGGTCTATGATTATGTGGATGAATCAATTCCGGTGCTGCGTCGTTCAGCGGAGAATAGAAGAAAGGTGCTGGCTGCTTTGTAGATGGGATGCTCTGGTTTGAGAAATGAAGTTTGGCCAATTTGTGCTATGTGAATAGAAACAAAGGTTTTATAAGGAAACGCATATGGCAAGAAAAAAAACTTCTGGTAGTGAAATCGTCCTGGTCGGTATTTTTATCCTGATCGCCATGATTACAAAATATTGGCAACTGGTTGTCGCGATCGGCAGCGTTACCCTGATAATCTGGTTTATTGCAAAACTGATAAAGAATTCAGCAACGAATGAATCTGAGAACTCTGCAACCCCTGAAACTCAAACTCAGGTCAACGCGAAGCCCAGTCCTTCAGTTGTTACACTGAATTCGACTATACCGGAAAATACAGGCAGGTATATTATTCCGTCTCTCTCGTATCCTGATAGTTCAATTTCGCAATCAAGCTCCGACGATAGTTATGGTGTAGGTTCACCGCAGCAACAGTCGGTTTCTGCTGATTCCGTCTGGGTACCGCAAGGTCGGACTGTTGAAAAGGACGGGCATTCCATTTCCGGGGGGTTGATTTATATTGGCAGAGGGCTGAAGACTGTTGGTTGGCGGATGGGGAACGGAACCAGCTCTGATTAACCTTTCACTGAAGATTGATGGTAACAGTCCTGACCGCACCGGCAGCAATATGGATTATTGGCCTTCTTTTTCTGATATGCATCCCGCGTCTCGGGCTGCTTATCTTGAATGGCTGGTAACCGGCAAGAAAGACCCCAATGCCTACATCGGGTATGTTTTTCTCTATTTTTACGGGCTTGAACGGCGGGCCTTGGCTGATGCCAAGGTTTCATATGTGGCGCAAGCTGAGGTCGGCGCAATCCGTACCGAAGCAAAACGCCTTCTTTCCATATATGGTGGCAATGGTTCATTCTTGGGATATGTATCAAGATTTATCGACATACTCCAGTCATCAAATGCGACAGAACGCCTGTATAAGATTCCACCAACCTACAATCTCCCATGCTATGACATCCCTTTATCGATAAAAGTTGCCTTGGGGCAAATGGCTGCCGATGCTGTTCCCCTACCCGCTGAATGGGCGTTTTCTTGGATAGAGACAGACCCAATGACATCACTACGAACCCCGGCGCAACGCTGCAAGGATGAATTCAAAAAACTCTTTCAAATAAGGTACACGGAAAAATTCGGTGAGGGCTATAAACTCAAGTTAAACAAGACAAAACTCAACATGAGTTACCGTCCTGCAAGTCCTTCATTTGGCGCTCAGATCACTATTCCGTGCAATGACCTGTACGATGTCACTGTACTGAAAGAACCTATCTCGACATTGCGGGAATTAACTGAGTCATGCACCAACGAACTGGATGCTTACAGCCGCTATTTGGGCCGCAATGCCGGGACCAAAGATTCCCTTGCGGCAACGGCATTATTGCCGCAATCGCTTCTCGGTGGGCATGGCGGAAAAGAGTTCCAAAATCTTTTTGGAGGTCTTAAGGGCGTGATGACCTCAGATACGCCAATTCAGGTAGGTCTTGACAAACTGCTACAGCACATTCCTTCAGTCAACCGGGACAGCTTTGGCAAGCGAGAGACGATGGCCTTGGCGCAGCTTCTTGCCAAGGTGGGGGTTGGCATGGAACCAGATGCTCGTTTTGGCAACTTGTTGCCGAAGCCTGGTCAAGAAATTGTTCTCTTTAAGATACAGGACAAATCCCCAAGCTCACCGTCAAAAGAATATGCTGCGGCAACTATCCTCCTGCACCTCGCTATTGCTGTGGCCAATGCTGATGGCTCGATAGCTCCAGAAGAAGAACACCACTTGGAAGAACACCTGGAAACATGGCTACATTTGTCACCTGATGAGAGAATCCGTCTCAAGGCACATACACAGTGGCTTCTTACCTCATTCCCCGGCTTGAACGGTATTAAAAAACGACTGGAACTGCTCAATCCTTCCCAAAAGGAATCAATCGGAAAATTCATAGTCAGTGTTGCCCAGGCTGACGGCTATATTGACCCAACTGAAATCAAGATACTAAACAAAATCTATGAACTGCTGGGGCTCGATGCTCGGAATCTTTACAGTCATGCCCATTCGGCTGCGGTCGAGCCGGTAACAGTCCAGGTCGCAGATATTGTAAAGCAGGGTTATGCCATTCCAATGTCATATGTTAGGAAGCCAGCGGAGGGTGTCTTTCTCGATATGAGCAGTGTCGAAGCGAAACTTGCCGAAACGGTAGCTGTGTCCGCGCTACTCAACAACATATTTACTGATGATGAACCTGTTGCAGTTCAGCCGATACCCGTTCAAGAATTCACTGATTCAGCAGTTTTTCCAGGTCTCGATGCTGAAACCTCTGCTTTCATGCGCACTCTTGCTGCCAAACTGATGTGGGCACGGAAAGAGCTGGAAAGTCTGGCAGCAGAAAAGAACTTGATGCTGGATGGAATGCTCGACAGCATTAATGATGCTTCGTTTGACCATTTTGGCGGACCGTTCTTTGAAGGTGATGACCCAATAGAAATTAATACTGAATATGCCAAGGAGATAGTCACATGACCGCAATTCGTCCAAAAGACCGTGATGCCGTTATCCAATCATTACGCGCCGGAGTTGTACCCCGCGTTGGCCAGCATTTAATCCAGGTGGGAAGAGCCAAGGAAGTCGAATCCCTTCTCAAAGACATCGAACGAATCGCTGATAACGGCTCTGCTATCCGTTTTGTCATCGGTGAGTACGGCTCCGGCAAGACCTTCTTTCTGAATCTGGTGCGAGCCATTGCCCTTGAGAAAAGGCTTGTTACCGCCCATGCTGATTTGACCCCGGATAGAAGAATCCATGCGACCGGTGGCCAGTCCCGTTCGCTCTATGCCGAGCTTATGCGTAACATCTCAACCCGCTCAAAGCCAGACGGTGGTGCCATGCAGAGCATCGTCGAAAGGTTTGTGACTGAGGCACTGAAGCACGCCAAGGTTTCAGGGAAAGACCCAGAAATTGTCATCCATGAGCAACTGAATGTTCTTTCCGAAATGGTTGGTGGCTATGATTTTGCCCTAGTGATAGCTGCCTACTGGAAAGGCCATGATACGGGCAACGAACAATTGAAGTCAGATGCCATCCGCTGGCTGCGAGCCGAATTTTCCACCAAGACGGAAGCACGGGCAGCGCTTGGGGTCAGAAACATCATCGACGACTTGTCCTTTTACGACCATCTGAAATTGATGTCTCGATTTGTCAGACTTGCCGGATTCGCGGGGATGCTGATTTGCCTTGATGAACTCGTCAATCTCTACAAGCTGTCAAATGTCCAGGCACGGAACGCTAATTACGAACAAATCTTGCGGATACTGAATGATAGCTTGCAGGGTACCGCTGTCGGTCTCGGTGTAATTATGGGCGGAACGCCCGATTTCCTCATGGATACCCGCCGAGGTTTGTACAGCTATTCGGCTCTGCAATCACGGCTTGCAGAGAATACGTTTGCGGTCAAAGGTCTGGTGGACTACAACGGGCCAGTATTGCGCCTGAGCAACCTTTCCCCTGAAGATTTCTATATCCTGATAGGTAAAATTCTTCACGTTTTCGCCCATGGGGATTCAGCAAACTACCTCCTCCCCAATGCTGGAATTAAAGCCTTCATGGAACACTGCTCAAAGAAAATAGGTGAAGCCTATTTTCGCACCCCTAGAACTACCATAACCTCATTTGTCAATCTCCTGTCGGTTCTCGAACAAAATATGAACGTAGACTGGAAAGACCTTGTCGATGCTGTCGACATTAAACAGGACATCAATCCCGACCTTGATGTTCTCCCCGAAGAAACCGGAAGCGCCGCAGCAACCACAGGAGCTGTACTTATACCCCCCACTAACCCAACGGATGAAGAGGAGAGCCTTGCAACCTTCAAACTCTGACAATGTGCCTTCTACAGGTGAAGACTCAGAATCATTTTTCCTTCTTGATGAAAAAATCCGGCGTTGGGTCTGGAGTCAAGGATGGACTGAACTCCGCGAGGCTCAGGAGCGGGCTATTCGGCCCATCCTGTCTGGGATTACGGATATCATTATTGCGGCAGCCACTGCCAGCGGCAAGACTGAAGCCGCCTTTTTACCGATATGTTCGAAACTGCTAGAGGATGAATCGCAAGATGCCATTGTCATCTACCTAAGCCCCTTGAAGGCCCTCATCAATGACCAGTTCTCACGGATGGAGCAGCTCTGCGAAGAGCTTGATATTCCGGTCTATCCATGGCACGGCGATATATCAGCCAGCAGGAAAAGTAAATTTCTGAAACACCCAAGCGGAATTCTTCTTATCACCCCGGAATCACTAGAATCTCTTTTTGTTAATCATGGCCACGCAATTCCCACTATTTTCAATGCGCTTCTTTATGCCGTAGTCGACGAACTTCATTCTTTCATCGGTTCCGAGCGGGGTCGACAGTTGCAGTCTCTCCTGCACCGGCTCGAATTTGCCATAAAGAGAAAAGTCCCGCGTATAGGTTTGAGCGCCACTATTGGAGATATGGTGCTGGCAGCGGATTTCTTGCGACCCGGCTATGCCGATAACGTTAACATGATCCTTTCTAATGCAAGTGGGCAGGAACTCAAATTGCTTCTAAAAGGGTATCTACAACAACAGCCAGCTCTTGCCCCCTCACAGAATGACGACCAGGAAGAACCTCCCGAGGATGGGAGCGACTTGGCTATAGGTGAGTCATTATTCAAGACATTACGAGGTAGCAGCAACCTTATCTTTGCCAACAGCCGCAACAGAGTTGAATATTTTGCAGACTTGCTGCGGAAGATGTGTGAGGACCAGCATATTCCCAACGAGTTTTGGCCTCATCATGGCAGTCTTTCAAAAGAACTGCGGGAAGATGCAGAGATGGCAATCAAGGACAAGTCCCGACCAGTTTCGATAGCCTGCACGTCAACGCTGGAGATGGGAATCGACATCGGGGCAATTGCTAATATTGCTCAGTTGGGGGTGCCGCCGTCCGTTGCCAGTATGAGGCAGCGTCTTGGCCGCTCTGGAAGGCGAGGCGACCCGGCAATACTGCGGATTTACCTTCAGGAGGAGGAGTTGACGGATAAATCGTCTCTTGCCGATTGCTTGCGTGCCGGTCTTGTCCAAACGATTGCCATGGTGCGGCTTCTGCTGGCTAAATGGTACGAGCCACCACCTGAAAGCGGGTTGCACATTTCGACATTGGTGCAGCAGCTACTGTCGATTATTGCCCAATATGGCGGAGTAACTGCTGCCCAGGCATGGAATGTTCTCTGTGTCAAAGGGCCGTTTGGCATCATGAGTCAGCAGTTGTTTGCCGATGTATTGAAAAGTATGGGAAGCCACAAGCTGCTCATGCAGGCTAGTGATGGACTATTGCTGCATGGCCAACTTGGAGAACGTATTGTCAATCACTACTCATTCTATGCGGCATTTGCCGCTCCTGAAGAATACCGCCTTGTCACAGGGGCCAGAACCATTGGCACTCTTCCCATTGACCGCCCGGTGAGCGAAGGGTCGTATCTCATCTTCGGAGGACGGCGCTGGCTGGTTCTCAGCGTGGATTCCCAGAAGAGGGTCATTGATCTAAAACCGGCCAAAGGAGGGAAACCACCTGTTTTTGGCGGGCAATCAGGCTGGATTCATGACCGTATTCGACAGGAGATGTTAGAGGTTTACAAAGAGAAAAGCATCCCGGTTTTTCTAGATGTCCGGGCTCAAGAATTATTGGCAGAAGGCAAAAAAAACTTTCAGCGGTATGACTTGCAAAATCAACGGCTTTTCTCCCATGGGAACATAACCTACCTGTTTTGCTGGATGGGAGACAGGGCTATGGATACTATTGCCGCCATGCTCCGGGCAAAGGGGCTAAAAGCGGTCAATGAAGGGATTGCGATTATAGTTATACAATCATCGGCTGAGGAACTGACTAATTGCCTGAGAGTATTAATAAATGAAGGGGTACCGGATGCCTTTGAGCTGGCAATGTCTATTGATAATAAAGCCAAAGAAAAGTATGACCTGTTTCTGACTGATGAACTGTTAAGTGCGGATTATGCCGCCTCAAAACTCGATTCTGAAGGGGCACTTAAGGCCATCAGCAATTTGCATGACTTTAAATTTTTAAGGGGATTTTGAACAATTGTCTTTTTGTTTAATTTCTACATTGTGCTCAAGATTTTATTCTCGAAATATTAATATTTTTAACTATATGCCTACGGTAAAACTTTTTGCGCGTCTTGAACTTTAACAAATATCCTAATTTTTTTAAAATATCTATAGGATGTTTTATCGCTCTTTTAGCTCTTTCCTTGCAAAACCCGCTCTTCTCTGGTATAAGGAAGGTTTTTGTGAGTTCTATGAGACAGAGAGAGGGATGGCTGGTAAACAGTAGTAAATCTTAATCGTCTTGGCAGTGTATCTGCATCTGTCCGTTTTATAAGGTAATTGAAGTAGTCAGGTGTATTTGTGTTCTTGTGAAGCCATCATTTTTTGCGTTTGCATGAGTCATAATCGGTAAGCACTCGTCTTGTTACGGGTGCTTTTTTATTTTGATCCTAAGGGTCAGGGAAGAAGATATGAAACAGGAAAAAATTCGTAACGTCGCCATTATCGCCCATGTTGACCACGGCAAGACGACGCTGGTTGATCAACTCTTCAAGTATTCCGGGATGTTCCGTGATAATCAGGATGTAGCAGAACGGCTCATGGATTCCGGCGATCTGGAGCGTGAGCGCGGTATCACCATTACTGCCAAGAATGGCTCGTATCAGTACGAAGATTTTTCCATCAATATTATCGATACTCCCGGCCATGCTGATTTCGGCGGCCAGGTCGAGCGCGTTCTGCGCATGGCGGACGGCGCACTGCTGCTGGTGGATGCCCAGGAAGGGCCCATGCCCCAGACTTATTTTGTGCTGAAAAAGGCCCTGGAGAATAAACTGCCGGTCATTGTCGTTATCAATAAGATAGATAAACCGGCGGCGCGCTGCCCTTGGGTTCTCGATCAGGTCTTTGATCTGTTTGTCAAGCTCGATGCCCCCGATGATGTCCTGGATTTTCCCGTGGTTTATGCCTCGGCCAAGGACGGCTACGCCATGGCTGATCCTGATGATCCTATCGAGGGCGGCATGGGCATGCAGATCATCTCCAAGATGATCACCGAACATATTCCGGCGCCTTCGGGTTCGCCGGATGCCCCTTTGCAGCTGCAGGTGAGCACCATTGATTATTCCCCCTATCTGGGACGGCTGGGGATCGGCAAGGTGGTCAATGGTACCATCTCCATTAATCAGCCGCTGGCCGTGGCTCGGCGCGATGGTTCGATCAAACCGGTGCGGATCTCCAAAATCTACCGCTTTGAAAGTGATGGCAAGGTCCCTATTGACAGTGCCGGCGTCGGTGAAATTGTGGCCGTGGCCGGTATGGATGATGTGACGGTGGGCGTGACCTTTACTGATCCGGATAATCCGATGCCGTTGCCGCTGGTCGCCATTGATCCGCCCACCATCTCCATGAATTTTATCCCCAATGATTCACCTTTCGCCGGTAAAGAGGGCAAATTTGTCACCTCCAGACATATTGAAGAGCGCCTCAGCCGTGAGGTCCTGTCTGATGTGGCCCTTCATTATGAGCCTCTTACCGATGCGGTTGGCTACCGGGTATCAGGCCGCGGTGAACTGCATCTTTCGATCCTCATTGAGAAGATGCGCCGTGAAGACTATGAGTTTCAGGTAACCCGGCCGCAGGTGATCATGAGAGAGGAAAATGGCAAGATCATGGAGCCTTTTGAGGCGCTGACGATCGATGTTGATGAAAAATATCAGGGCGCAGTCATTGAAAAACTGGGTCGGTTGAAAGGGCAGATGGAGGAGATGAATAGCGGTCATAGCGGCATGGTGCGGATGCTGTTTAAGATCCCCACCCGCGGTCTGCTTGGTTATCGCTCCCAGTTCATGACTGATACCAAAGGTATGGGCATGATGAGCTATGTATTTGCCGAATATGCCCCTTATGCCGGCGAGATCACAAACAGAGTCAATGGCGTGTTGCTGGTTAAAGAGCCATGCACCGCGGTGGCTTATGCGCTGTTTAACCTACAGGAACGGGGTACGCTCTTCATTCATCCTGGCGCACCCTTGTACACCGGACAAATCATTGGCGAGAGTTCGCGCGGCGGTGATATGGTGGTTAATCCCGGCAAAGGCAAAAAACTGACCAATATGCGGGCCTCTGGTTCGGATGAGGCTGTCATCCTGACTCCTCCTCGGGCCTTGACCCTGGAAGATTGTATTGCCTATATTAATGATGATGAACTGGTTGAGGTTACCCCAAAATCAATCAGGTTACGGAAGAAAAGTGACGTTCGCATCAGGGGCTAAAGAAAAGTGATGAAAGATCTGCTGATTCTGCTTACTGCCGGGGTGGTCGGGGCGGCCACCTTCTGGATTGTTGCCAGAAAATACGGCAGTGATTGCATCCCTTGACTGCTGCTCTATGGCGCCATAGGTATGGCTCTTCTCGTCTTCTGGGTGCTGCGGCTTATTTTTTGAAAGCGGCGGCGAAATAATCTGCTAGAATCCGGTCATGATCAAAGACCAGTGCCGGCAGATTAGCCGCTGAAAACAGTCCGGCCTCGGCGGCATCATCGCCAGCCTTTGGTTTATCATGAGCCTGGCCGATGAAGACAGTGGAGGCGGTGTGCTGCCGCGGATCACGGCCGGGATCGGAATAGGTGTGGAACTGTATCAGATTCTGCACTGTCAGGCCGGTCTCCTCCGCTGCTTCCCGCAAGGCCGCCTGCTCGTATGACTCACCATAATCGACGAACCCGCCCGGCAAGGCCCAGCCGTATGGCGGGTTTTTTCGTTTGATGAGGACGATCTCTTCCCCAACCTCAATTATGATATCGACGGTGGGAACCGGATTACGAAAAACAGGGATATCGGCATGGCAGTGAGGACAATGCATGGCTTGGGCTTAGTAGTTATTATTTTTATTGTTTACAAGGCCAGCATCGTCTGAATTTCCTGCCAGCCGGTAACGCTCTGCAGCCCATGGTTGCCTTGATTCCACGGTTGAGAAAAAACAAAAGGGGTGATGGCCATAGCGGCCAGCTGCACACAGGTCTCGGCCCGATCATCGACAAAATAGCGCAGCTTGTGCTCGTGGATATAGCGGGCCTTGTCAGTGTGACAACCCATAGCCACCAGGCGGATATTAGCGCAGACCGGGGCCGGAAAGAAATGGTCCAGCCACTCTTCTACCGGTTGCTGCAGCGAGCGGGCAGTGATGATGGTTACCGGGGCGGATAAGGTCATTGCGGTGATTACCTCAACTGACCCTGGCATGGGTTGCAGGCCGGTGGCCAACGAATCCTGCAGGATAGCGTCAAAAATCCTCTCTACCACCGGCAGGGGAATATCCAGACAATCTTCCACCTGGAAGGTGGTGATATCTGCCAGAGTGAAAGAGCAAAAGGCGTATTCCTCACAGGCCAGCCGAATAAAGGCCTCAGCGGTATCAGCAATCACGCCATCCAGATCAAAGCCAATCTCCCTACTCTGGATTTTCATGTCTCATCCTTCTGCTCGTCCTGGTTGTAGGCAGCTTCCATTGCCTTTATCTGCTGCACAACTTCTTCGTTAAAAGGAGTGGCCAGGCCCAAACTTTTGCCGGCATGAACCACGGCACCATTGATAGAGTCGATCTCGGTTGGCCGTTTGTGCCGGCGGTCCTGGAGCATGGAGGAAATATTGCGCGCGGTTTTAGTGCAGACCGTAAAAGTGGCCTTCAATGGATCGGTGGTAATGGCAATGCCGCAAGCCCTGGCCACCGCCTCTGCTTCCTGGACAATGTTTTTGATTCTGCTGCGAGCAGCACAGGACGTCAGAAGCTGGCCATTGCTGCGCTGGTAGAGGGCGGTCAGCGGGTTAATTCCGGCATTGATAAACAGCTTGGCCCAGAGCTGGCTACGAATATCCATCGATTGGGCAATCGCAAGACCTGCGGCCTGGAGGGTTTGGGTAAGCTCGGCCAATTGTTGCTGCTGTAGCTGGGCAGGCTGGTGCAGAAAACCAACTTGCGTGGTGCCTCGGCCGGCATGCAGGACATGGCCAGGGGCCACCAGGGTAGCTCCTTCAGAACTGCTGATGAAGGCTGGGCTGCTCGGGAGCTTCAGCCGTTCCTGGATATCAAGATGGCCGATACCATTTTGCAGGAAGACCACAAGGGTTTTTGGTGAGAGCAAAGGCAGACAGAAGTGCAGACAGGCATTAAGACTATAGGATTTGACACAAAAGAGAATTATGTCGACCGGTTTAATGGTTCGAGGATCAGTGACGACCGGAATCATGGTTCGCTGCAGATCCCGGCCAGTCTCGTAGATGATGCCCTGTTGATTCAACAGGTTGGCCCGCTCCTTATTATGATCAAGGAGCCAGAGGCGATCTGTGTGGTTTTGTTTTTTATTGGCAAGTAAAGAAACAAACAGACAGCCTAAGGCTCCCGGACCCGCGATGGCAATATGCATTGAAAAGTTGTTATGCCTTATTTAACCAGTTGTGCCTCTTCAATCATGACCTCATAACTATAACCGGCACCAAAGTCCTTGTTGGCCCTTACCGTACCCTCTATGGTAATGATGTCCTGGTCCTGTGGTGGCTCCATATTGGTAGTGACGACCAGATCATGGGTATTTTTTAAAGGATCTCCGCTGCCATCCTGCAGATGAATCCAGTTTTTGCCCATGATGTTGGGGCTGAATTTTGTGACTTTACCTTGAACACGTACGGTCTTGCCGTCAAGTTTGCTGCTTTGGGTAAAGATCTCTTCCACTATGTAGCTATTGTCACCCGTGGCTTTCTCTACTTTGATTTCAGTAAAAGGTGCTACGGCGCCTACGCTGCCGCCGGATTCAGCCATACTTGCCTGAGGTGTTTCTTCTTGGACGGCGCTGGCAAATGAATCGGCCCCGGCGTTATCGGTTGCAGGTTGCACAGGCTCGTTTTTGACCAGACCGGAAGAAAAAATAATGGAATCAAAGGTCCGGTTCAGTGTCTTGCTGGTGAAATTAGACATCACCATGCCATTATAACAGGAGACATCGTCACCTGCTTTAACCTCGGCCTGAGGAATAGCAATCCATGGCTGATCGCCGGTATTTAATTTCATATAAGTATAACCGCCGGAGTTCATGCATTCCAAAACTTTACCACTGATAGTTTGACCCTGCTGGGCGGTATCTGATGGCAGGGCAGCCGTTTCGGCTGTTGTTGTTACCGGGGCTTGAGTATCGGTTTTTACTGCCGGGCTTGTTGTTTTGTCTTGATCATTATTACAGGCGGGTAGCAAAAGAAAGAGGCAGAGCGCTGATTTCAAAAGTTTATGCTTCATGTTATCCTCATGGTAAAAATTATTATAGTCATTCAGCTTAAAATCAGTTTGGACCCGGAAGGTGTCTGTTGATAGCTGAACAGAAGATTTTAGATTAGTCTTCTTCGAACAGAAAAGCAATATATTCAATATGCTTTTTAGCTGGGAGTGTGTTCAGTTCTGGTGCCTAAAAAGCATTGGCCAAAATGGTGAACAGGAGCCGCGCAAGCCAGGGCCTCAGCAGAGAAATTAATGCCTTCGCCAGAATTTTCAGTACGCTTTATCTTCAATTCATTTGCGATCAGAGAGTAGTTGATGCGGATTGCAGGACGATAATTCCCATTGCTTTGACATTGACTGTTGTCTTCGGGATTCTGGCTGGGGCCTGTTGGCGGGTGAGAAAATTATGGGGGGAATCAAGGCTGGTATCGATGATTTGATACCAGATCTGTTTGCTCTGGCCCGGAACCGGCGGCAAGGTGAAATCGGCATCTTTTGTGCGATCACCATTGAGCATAATAAAAAAATCGTCATTCTGCTCCTGCTCGTTTCTATTGCCATGAAGAAGAAAAGCAAGGGTATGACATTCAGCAGACCAGTCCTGCTCACACGGGGTGAGCGATTGCCAGATGATTTCCGGATTGTCGGCGCTACAATCGTCGCCACCTTCCAGACTGGAAAAAAAACTCGTCCGTTGAAAGATCGAATTATTCTTACGCAGCAGAATGCATTGCTGAACAAAACGGACCAGCCCCTGGTTTGTTTCCAGCAGATTCCAATTGAGCCAGTTTATATTATTATCCTGGCACCAGCTGTTATTGTTGCCTTTTTTGCTGTGCCCGAATTCGTCACCGGCATTGATCATGGGCACTCCCTGGGAAATAAACATGATCAGGATCATGCTCCGCATCCGCCGTAAACGTAAGGCCTGGATGTGTTTACTGCGGGTAACCCCTTCGGCGCCGCTGTTCCAGCTGAGATTATGGTTATCGCCGTCCCGATTTTCTTCTCCATTTTCCTCGTTACGCTTGTCATTAAAACTGACCAGATCGAGAAGGGTAAAGCCATCATGACTGGTGATGAAGTTAATCGAATTAAACGGGTGACGATAACTCGATTCATAAAGGTCTGAGCTGCCGGCAATACGAGTGGCCAGATTACCGACCGTATTGTCAAGGCCAGCCATAAAGGCCCGGACATCATCACGGAACAGGCCATTCCATTCGGCCCAGCGGGCATCGGTGGAGAAGGTACCCACTTGATAGAGACCGGCGGCGTCCCAGGCCTCGGCAATGATCTTGGTGTCGCGCAGGACAGCATCTTCGGCAATCATTTCGATCATCGGTGGATTGGCCAGCAGTTGCCCTGTGGTGTCGCGGCCCAGAATAGACGCGAGATCAAAACGGAAACCATCCACATGCATCTCTATGACCCAGTAACGCAGGGAATCCCGGATCAGGTCTCTGACTATCGGATGGTTGCAGTTCATGGTATTGCCGCAGCCGGAAAAGTTAAGATACTCGTAGGTCTCCGGATCGAGCATGTAATAGATGCTGTTGTCGATCCCGCGGAAACTGCTGGTGGTCCCTTCGTAGCTTCCTTCGCCGGTGTGATTAAAAACCATATCAAGGATGACCTCGATGCCAGCCTTGTGCAGAGCTAGGACCATAGCCTTAAATTCATTAATATGTTGTCTCTGATCACCGGCATACCCTGATTTTAAGGCGAAAAAAGATATGGGATTATAGCCCCAGAAATTCTTCAGCGGTTTGCCGCTCACTGGATTGCGAAAAATATTGTCGTTTTCATCAAATTCAGTAACAGGCATGAGTTCAACCGCTGTAATCCCTAATGCCTGCAGATAGGGAATTTTTTCAATAATGCCCTGGTAAGTCCCTGGTCTGGTCACATTGGAGCTGTTGTGTTGAGTAAAGCCGCGGACATGAAGCTCGTAAATGATGGATTTAGCCAGTGGGATATTTAACGGCTGATCATCCTGCCAATCGAAATCATGTCTGATAATTTGGCAGTGCGGGCTATCCAATTCAGCTATTTTTTTGCCCCAGGCTCGTGGCCGATGGCTATGACTGGCGGGGTCAAGCAGCAGGATTTTATCGTCATAGACCAGACCATTTTTTTCTCTGGCGACCGGCCCTTTGATTCGATATCCATATGTAAGGTCTTGTCTGTCTGTTTTAAGCAGGATATGCCACAGGTCGCCGGTCCTGTTGACCTTCGGATGCAAGATAATTTCGGTCTGTTGTGCCGGCAGCCTGGCAGTCTCCGGAAGATTAATGATCAGCGTGACCCCTGTGGCATGCCGGGAAAAAATCGAGAAATTAATACCGTCACTGAGGATGGTACTACCGATAGGCAAAGCGAAGCCGCTGGAAGTGGAGAAAGGTTTTTTCATAGACATTTAGATAATGAGAATTATAATCAAATTCATGCTAGTATAATAATATATGCCGGAGTAATTCTTTTATAGAATACACCAGGAACGGCTAAATCAAAAAATTATTTTCTAAATTGAAATGCCAAGGTTTTTTCTTTTTCAGGCCGGTCAGTTGTTTTTAACCATAAAATAAGGAGAATATTATGGGCATGTTTCAAAGGCTTTCCATGAGTGATTCGACAATTAAGACAATCGATTGGGGAATGACACCGGATCTGAGCTTCGGAACATATGAGTCATGGGGCGGCCGGGAAAGAGTGCGCAATAATAGTGAACGGATTTATTATTTTTTTATTGATAACTGGGGGACTGCGCCCAAACTCTGCCTGATGGAACGCGGCGTGAAATTTGCCCGGATAGTAGCCGAGATAGATGCCCCGCTGGAGATGGTGCAACAATGTGTGCAGCAACAGGGAGATTCTTCCGCCTTTGAAAAAAGCTACGCTATAAACGGCACCATTCAGGAATGGCTGATCCATAATGTGGTCGAGACCACTGATGATGTGTTTGTTAAACCGGTGTATGCTGATAAGAGCGTTGAAGATATGGGCATTTTACCCCTGCAGGGTGCGAAGTCTTATACCGGCCGGAGGTCAGTATTGCCGATGGAGCCTGCCGTTATTAATGACGGTCAGCTTGAACCTCTGATAAAAAAGTGGAATTTTTTTGATTCCATCCTCAATCCGCAAGGCCGGTTTGACAACATGCTGGTTGATAATGGCGATGGCCTCACCGTCACGGATGAACGGACCGGCCTCATGTGGCAGCGGTCAGGTCTTGATATCGCCTCATATCGGACCCTGCAGCGCAATCTGGCCGGCCTGAATACTGAGGGGTTTGCCGGTTTTAATGACTGGCGGCTACCAACCATGGAAGAGGCGCTGTCGCTTATGGAGACGGAGATGAACAGTAAGGGTTTATATCTGAACCCGTGCTTTTCTCAAGAACAGCCGTTTATCTTTGTCGCCGCCAAGCGTAAACCGGGTGGCTACTGGTGTGTTGATTATAAGCAAGGCCGCGCCTTCTGGTCATCCGGAAGTATTCCCGGCGCTTTCGGCAGGCTGTGCCGATAATTTGGCATCATTGTCGTGTTGAAGAAATTACTTTTTACTTAATACATAAGGCTTCAACACGACTACTGAAACTTTATAAGAAAGAATAACCTGACCAATCTCTTCTTCAGGGTACCCTTTTAGAGTTATCTTATTGCAGCGCCTTCTGGAGCGCCTCTTTGATATCCTGCATTTGAAAGGGTTTGATAATAGCAGCAATAAAGCCATAGTCCTGAAAATTGGCCATCACCGGATCATTAGAATAGCCGCTGGAAACGATAACCTTGGCCTCAGGATTGATGGCAAGTATCTCCTGGACGGCTGTTTTTCCGCCCATACCGCCCGGTATGGTCAGATCCATGATGATCAGGTCAATCGGCTGTCCCGCCTTACTATGTTGCCGATACAAGTCAATAGCCTCTTGGCCGTCCTGAGCTAAAACCACTTCGTGGCCTAACAGGTCAAGCATGGCAGTGGTGACATCTCTGATGAGTTTTTCGTCATCCATGATCATGACTGTAGCCTTACGAGCCATGTTCATGACTGTTTCAGATCTTTGTTCTTCCTGTCTGTCTGAGACCGGCAGATAAATAGTAAAGGTGGTGCCATGGCCGGGTCGTGACTGCACTGCTATGTAGCCATCATGCTTACTGATTATGGAATGGGTAATAGCAAGCCCCAAACCGCTGCCTTCTTCTTTGGTGCTGAAATAAGGATCGAAAATTTTATCCAGCAGATGAGCCGGGATACCGATACCGTTATCACTGATTTCGATTTTAATATACTTGTTAGTATCTGCAGCAGAGGTAATAGGTGGTGCCGGATGATCAATATTTTCGCAGGCAATGCGAATAGTGCCGCCATCAGGCATGGCATGCATGGCGTTGATGATAATGTTTTGAATGGCCTGGCTCATCTGTCCCATATCAATATTGACCAGCCATAGATCATCGGGCAGGGAATACTGGCAGCTTATTTTACTGCCATGCAGGATAAATTCAGCTGTATCCCGGATAATTTCGACGATGGAAGTTGTTTTTTTAACCGGTTGGCCGCCGGTAGAAAAGGTGAGGAGCTGACGGGTAAGGGCCTTGGCTCTGATAGATGCTTTTTCTGCTTCAGTCAGCAGTTTACGGGTGCCGTCTCCTAAATCGCTATCCAGCAAGGCCACGTTGATATTACCGAGGATGGCTGCCAGCAGATTATTAAAATCATGGGCAATTCCTCCTGCCAGGATACCAACCGACTCCAACTTCTTGATTTTTAATAATTCCTCTTCCATGCGTTGTTTATCGGTGACATCTCGAAAGACCAGGACGACGCCAATGATCCGTCCGTCCCGGTCACGAATAGGGGCGCCGCTGTCTGCTATTTTTCGTTCTCTGCCGTCTCTGGCGATCAGGGCAGTATGATTGGCCAGGCCGATGATCTGTCCTGAGGCCATGACCTTCTCCACCGGATTTTCGCATGGTTTACGGGTCTGTTCATGGATTATATTGAATATTTCCGTCAGGGGCCGGCCCTGCGCTTCCTGCTGGCTCCAGCCGGTGAGGTTTTCGGCCACAGCGTTGAGCAGCATGATGCCACCATTAATGTCGGTGGTAATAACGCCATCGCCGATACTGCTTAAGGTCACTGCCAGCCGTTCTTTTTCAGCGGCCAGATCATCTTCTGCTTTTTTGCGGGGGGTAATATTGAAGGCAATCTCCATCCGGACCAGGCGGCCATCGGTCCATAGGATAGCCTGATCCCGGCATTCATACCATTCTTCAGTCAAGGTATTTTGAAATTCCCAGATATAAGTGCCGGTAGGCTGGCCGCTGATATCGAGTAATTTATCATTGGTACAAAAGGCGCAAGGTCCACTCTGGTTGGCTTGCAGGGATTGCCAGCATTTCCGGCCGATGATGTCTCCCCAGATTTCACGTCCGTATTTATTGATAAAAAGTATTTCGAATGATGCCATATCAGCCACATAAACCAAGGCATCAAGGCTATCAACCAGGGTCTGGAACCGGGCGATCGCCGCGTTTCTTTCATTCTCCGCCTTTTTGCGCTCGCTGATATCCCGCACCACCGCAATCATGCGGTCATCATCACCAATTCTTGCGGAACGCAGGCTGACCTCCACCCAAAAAAGATGGCCATCCTTGGTTCGGGCCAGCCAGTCGAAGGTTTGCGGCGTGCCGGCCAGTCCGGCCTGGAGTTTGCTTAAGGCTTCCTTGGCAGTATAGGGCGCGAAACCGGCGCTGAGGGCGCCGATATTTAACTGCAGTACCTCTTTGCGCGTATAACCGTACATATCGCACATGCGTTGGTTAATATCAAATATGCGGCCGGTTACGCTATCGTGCACAAAAATAGCCTCGCCTACGGCGTTGAAAATAGCGGCAAAACGCATCTCGCTGGCCCGGAGATTTTTGACATTGGTGGCAACGGCCGCAGCCATAGTATTAAAATCAGCAGCCAGCATGGCGATCTCGTCGTGACCGGGAATAATAATCTCGGTATTATAGTCGCCTTGGGCCACTCTTTTGGTGCCTTCCGTCAAGGCCCGAAGATGGCGGGCGACCAGATAACCGACAGTGGCCAGCAGCAGCAGACTCAACAGAATTTCAAGTGCGGCGATAATTATGCCTTCGCGGACCACCCGATTCTGGGTAGTCACCATTGAAGCCAGGGACAGACCGAAATGGACGGTGCCTACTTCAGTGCCGATGATAGTCAGGGGCAGACGCACATCGTAACGAAGATCGCTCAACGCCTCGGCCACGCTATGATCTTCTGCGGGCAATGTTTTGCTATTATAACTACCTGATAAGGCGATGATCTGGCCCGCCGGGTCAAGAACAGTGATGTAGAGTATTTCGCTACGTGGGGCGCTGGTCAAGCGGTTGATGATAGCTGCTACCTCCGCATGATCGCGCTGGAATACGCGTCCGGCCAGGGCGGCGTCAAGCAGAGGAGAAAGTGCCTCCAGCTTGGTCTGGGTTTGTGTTTCCACAGCGTCATTAAGCAGACGAAAACTGTTGAACAGCAATGCCGAGAGCATGATTATTTCGATAGTGATGGCTGTGGCCACCAGTTTGACGGGCAGCGAGTGGTACCATGGTACGGAATGGGCTCGGTTGGTCATGTTGTCACTATGGTTGCATAAGGACAGGGACAAACGGCAGGGCGCTGTCCATGGTTGCATCGTCTAGCGGCTGGAAGGACTCAAACTGGCTTTTCTGAAAAAAAGACTGGCCTGCGACGGTATCCTCGAAGCTGAGCAGTGAGCCGATCAAGAGGCGGATCGTTGCCTGATCGGTCTTCGGACTGGCCATTACCAGAAAAGATGGGGCTGCTGGTGTAGCCCGGTATATCTCCCGAAGCTGATGACGCTGGTCGGCATTGACGTGCTCCCAGGTATCCCAGAGCAGGGTCGGAGTGGCGCCGACATCGGCCTCGCCCAGCAGCACTGACTGGACCACGTTGGAAAAAGTGGCGGTATCGATAACTTCCATATCCTGACCGAGAATAATGCCCTTCTCAGCAATTGCCTGTTGAGCTAGAACGTAGGTTATTGATTGTTTATTACCAACAGCTATTCTCTTGTGACGCAAGTCTTCTATTTTTTGGATGCTGGATTGCTGCCGGACCAGCAGCACCGTTGCCGTTTTTTGGCCGGATTGTACTACCCGCTGCCAGCCATCGCGTTTTTCGGCCAGCACTCCCATATGGGCGGCTGTGAGCACCAGGTCATAGTCACCACGGGTTGTCCGGTCCACATAACTCCTGAAATCGGGGGCAGAGACGAGGGTAACTTTTTTGCCCAGTGCCTCTTCGATGCGTCTGCACAGGGGGGCGAGCTGTTCCATCATCTGATTCGCCGAAATATAAGGGAAGACACCCAATATTAGCGTTTCATTTTGGGCAGCGGGGGTGACGGCGGACAGGGCAGGAGGAAACAGCAGGATAAGAGCGGTAATGGCACAGAAAGCACTTTGGACGAATTTATTCATATCGAATTCTTCTGTTTTAGGTTAGCCGGCAAGGTCAGATTGCATACCTTAATTCTGTGCACAGTAACAAAAGGATAAAAAGAATACAAGATTCGACTGGCAGCCGCTCTATTCTTCCTTTTTTTGGTCCAGGGAATTCCACACTGGTCCGGTTGCCGTATCAATGATCTGGATGCCCTGGCGCAGCAATTCATCGCGCACATCATCGGCGGCCTGCCAGTCTTTGTCAGCCCTGGCCTTCTCCCGGCGGGCAATCAAGGTATTAACGGCCGGGGCCAGGGGGCAGCCTGTCAGGCGAAAGATCTGCAGGATCTGATTGATCTTGTTGAAACTGTCCAGAATGTATTTTTTCTGATCATGATCAAGATGGTTGACATGCAGGATGGGATTGGCGATTTTGATGAATTTATAGATGGCGCCCATGCCTTTGGAGACATTAAGATCATCATCCATCGCCTCGAAAAACTGCTCAGTCATGGTGGAGACAAAGGCGACGATCTCCGGGTGCGGTTTACCCGGCGGCAGACAGAGGAGCTTGCAGGTAAACTCATCTATGCGGCGTAAAGCAGTGCGGACGTTAATGAGTCTTTTAAAGGAAAAATTCAGCGGTTTGCGGTAGTGGACCGAGAGCAACATGAAGCGGACTTCGCGGGTGGTAAAACCGCGCAGGATCAGATCATTTAAGGTCACTATATTGCCGGCCTCGGCTGACATCATCTTACCTTCCACCAGCAGCAGCTCGGAGTGCAGCCAATATTTGGCCAGGGGCTTGCCGGTTAAGGCCTCGGCAATGGCGATCTCATTTTCATGATGGGGAAAGATCAGATTGCGACTGCTGGTATGGATATCAAGAGTGGTGCCCAGATAACGGGTGGACATGGCCGAACATTCGATATGCCAGCCTGGCCGGATATTGCCCCAGTCGGTCTCAAAAAAAATCCCTTCTTTCAATTCCGCCAGGGTGGAGCGTTTGAGCAGAGTAAAGTCGCGGGGATTATCCTTTTCATAATTGTCGAGATCCACGGTGCGGCCCAGTTTGATTTTGCTCAGATCAATACCTGACAGGCGGCCATAACGTTTGAATTTGGAGATATCAAAATAAATGGAGCCATGTTTTTCATAGGCAAAGCCCTTATGGATCAGCTCGTGGCTGATTTCGATCATATCGGCCACATGCTCCGACGCCTTGGGATAACCGGTGGCCCGTTTAATACCCAAGGCGTCGATGGCCTCCATGAAGCCGTCAATATAGCGGCTGGTGAATTCGGGCAGCGACTGTCCGGCGCGGCTGGCCCCATCAATGGTATTGTCATCCAGATCAGTGAAGTTCATATAGGAATCCACGGTCAGGCCCTTGCTTTCCAGGTAACGGGTGATCAGGTCGGTGACGATAAAACGGCGACACAAAGAGAGATTGGGTGGTTCGTAGGCGGTGGGTCCGCAGGTATAAAAGGTGACTTTGCCTTCGACCTGAGGGGTGAAGACCTCTTTCTTTTTGCTCAGGGTATTGAAAAAGCGCAACTGCGATTTTTTTTCGTCGTTCTGGGTCTTGCGCGTAAAAAGCGGTGTGCTCAGATAACGTTCGCCGCTGTCCGGTAGCAGGGTGACAATTAAGCCATTTTCTAACCTGTCAGCCAGATTGATGGCTGCGGCCATGGCGGCGCCGCTGCTCATCCCTACCAGCAGGCCTTCTTTGCGGGCCAGCATCCTGGCCATTGCAAAGGCGTCTTCATCATTAATATTGACGATTTCGCTCGGTTTTGATTTGTCAAAGATGCCCGGGCGATATGATTCCTTCATGTTCTTTAAGCCTTGGATCTTATGGCCGAGGAAGGGTTCGACGGCGATGATCCGGACCTGCGGCTGATGCTCGCTGAACCAGGCGCACAATCCCATGGCGGTGCCGGAAGTGCCGAGAGTAGTGACAATATGGGTTACCTGGCCATCGGTCTGCTGCCAGATTTCAGGTGCTGTCGTTATATAATGGGCCTGCCAGTTGGCATCATTATTAAATTGATCGGTGAGGAAATAGCGTTCCGGATGCTCACGGGCCATGGCGTAGGTTTTTTCAATGGCCCCGTCGGTACTGCGGTGAGCCGGGGTCAGCAGGATCTCAGCACCATAGGCCTGCATGATCTTGCGCCGTTCAAGCGAGGCCGATTCCGACATGATCAGCAGACAGCGGTAACCTTTGGCCGCGCAGACCATGGCCAGTCCTATGCCGGTATTACCGCTGGTGGCCTCGAGCACGATCTTGTCCTGTGTCAGTTCGCCGCTTTTTTCACCGGCCTCGATCATAGCCAAGGCAATACGTTCTTTGACTGAACCGCCGGGGTTGGCGGATTCCAATTTTCCGTACAGCCGAACCTGGGTATTGAAACACAGGCGATTGATCCGAATCAGAGGCGTGTTGCCAATGACCTCTAGAACATTATTATAGAGCATTAATGACTATTCCCGCTAAAAAGGTGGGCCAATTACGGACAGCATTGGTCAATGGTGACAGATATGCGGTTGATTATAAAATATTTACGGATGCCTTGATTGTGCACGAAAAGCCTCATTTTTAAGACTCCCTTAAGATAATGGATGGTGATAATTCCGGTCAAGTTCTTTTTCCGGCGCAGTACCTGCTAGCTTTGCCGGCAGGAATGAGACAGATACCAGAGACTCATCAATGAATCTCTAATCTCGACACCGTCAATAATAGCTATCTGTCTTTCAAAGGCCTCTCGGGCGGTGGCATCGGGCTGGATAAAATGAACTTGCTGTTTTTTCTGTTCTGCCGCTTTTTGTCTGTCGAGCAGGGTGAAACGGATATCTTCCAGCTGGGAGAGACGTAGCGTTTTATTCAGGTTCTCCAGCAGCATAATCTTCTCGAATTGCAGCTGGTGCATCCAGGCCGAGTTGGTCACCTCCAGCCAGAGCACCTTGCCGATAATCTTCAATGGCTGGGCATGGGTGCTGATACTTTTGTCCACCAGTTTGTTCCAGTGAAGAAAAAGGCTGTGCCTGTCCAGTTGCAGCTGCCAGCCTTGATGACGGCTGATACCGGTCAGCAAGGTAGACAGGATCCGGGGCTCTTTATCGTTCTGATCGCTCATTTATGGTACCGTAACAGATTTGATAACGGCTCTTTACAGACTGGCAGTCATCGTACTGATATATCCCTGAATACCCTGGAATATTTCCGCGGCGAGGGCGTCCTGATAGCCGGTTTTTTTCACTTGACTTGCATCGGTCTTGTTGCTGATAAAGGCCATTTCAATGAGGACCGCGGGCATTTCGGCGCCGATCAGGACATAAAAAGGGGCTTGTTTAACACCAAGGTTTTTCACCTGCGGATATTTTCTATTCGTTAGTCCTGCAAACAGAGAGGCCTGCACCTTATGGGCCAGCCGGGATGATTCATCAATCTTTGAGTTTTTCATAATATCCGACAGAATATTCTGCAGATCGCTTAATTGATGGGATGAGGTGGCATTTTCCAGGGCGGCGACGCGAATGGCATCAGGATCACTGGTCAGGTTGAGATAATAGGTCTCAAAGCCATAGACCCTGGCGGAGGGATGGGCGTTGAGATGCAGAGAGATGAAGAGGTCAGCGCTATTGGTGTTGGCAATGGCAGTACGTTCTTCAAGTGACAGAAAGACATCTTCGCTACGGGTTAAAATGACCTCGCAACCCAGTTCTTTTTGCAGCTTGACGGCCAGTTTTTTAGCTACTTGCAGGACAATATCTTTTTCATGCATACCGAAGGCTGAAGCCCCGGGATCTTTACCGCCATGACCAGGATCAAGGACGATACGCCGGACTCCCAGATTTAATTGCTGGGCCAGAGAAAGTAAAGGGGAAGTGAGGGGCGCATCCTTTTCCGGAGCACGGTCTTTAGAATTTTTTGAAAATTTTATCTTTTTATAATCCTGCAGGATAATAACCGGTAACACTATGCCCTTGGTGGCCAGGCTGGAATCAATTGCTTGGTGATCCGGTTTGACCTTGGAAGGAAAGGCCAGATCCATGTCAGCGGGCCGACTCCCTGATGATGAAACTGTTGCCTCCTGGCCTGCGACCGGGGCTTTGCTTTGGCCATGGACATCAACAATAACCCGGAAAGGATCAGGCAGGCTGTAGATTTTATAACTTTTGATGGACTCGATATCAAAAACCACCCGCACAGTATCAGGTGAGAACTGGGCGGTGCGGATCTGCTGCAGCAAACCGTCTTTGATGGGAACCGGGGCCCGGTATTTCGGTTCGATATAACTCTTGTCAAAATCGATGAAAAGGCGTCGTGGCTGGTCGCCGATTTTTTCCAGGAGTTCTTCTTTATAAGCGACGGGCCGCGAGGTATTAATTACCACGCGGGTATAATTATCGGAAGACCAGTAGGTGACCGGCAGGACATAGGAGCGGTTTTTTACATTCGGCAGGGCTGACAGATCCATTGCTGATGATTCGATTGCCGCCGGGGATGAATCAGCAGTAGGTGCGGCTATTGCCGGCGGCAGGGGAGTGTTATATTCCCGGGCCAGATCCTGCAGTTTAGCCATTGCTTTGGCGGCCAGATCATCGCTGTAGTATTCGGAGGTTATTCTGGTCAGGATGCTGGCTGCTTCCTGGGGATTTTTTTTATCCTCAAGCTGGATACGGCTCAGCGTTAAAAGAGAATCATCAGCCAGTGGATGCCAAGGGAACAGGCTGGTGACTTGTTGATAATACAGCAGGGCTTTATCAAGATCCGCGGGCTCTTTGAATTGTATGTATCTGCTGTAGCTGACCCGTCCCAGCATGAATAAACTGGCGGCGGCATATCCTGATTTAGGCTGCAGGTCATGAATCTTTTGAAAGTTCTCGCCGGCAATGTTCCAGCCTGCCGTGGAACTGACCCGCTCAGGATCATTTTGCAGTTCGGTGAAATAGACTGTGGCCTGCTCGAATTTTGTGGCCAGAACCATCTCTGTCACAGGAGTTTTATCGGCTGCTGTGTTCTCGCCGGTGGCTTCTGTCCCTGGCCCCATTTCATCGCATAAGAGTAAACCTGCCGTCAAGGGCAGCAGGCTCAGTATGACAAGAAATGAAAGAATGACAATACGGCGCATGAGTAACAATCTATTGATTGTAAGAAGAAGAGTAAGTGCTGAAAAAAGTATCAATATTAGTGCCTTACAGATTGTTTTCTTGTTTTTTTTGCAAGAAAACAATCTGCGAAAGGCACTTATCCCGTTCATCGGGGTTAGATTGAGGCAAACTATACATAAAAGCTGTCTGTATGGCAAAAGAAAATATGTATGGTTACTGGCTGCATTGGGGAAAAGAGTGCTCTTAAGGCTGCAATTGTGCAAAGATCTTATTTTTGCAGCAGGAGCTCGATTTCATAGATAATATCCAAGGCCTGCCGTGGGGAAAGGGTGTCGGCTTTGATCTGCTGCAGGTAGTCCCGCAAAGGATCGGCCGGGGTAAAGAGGGAGAGCTGGCTGGGGTGTTTTTTTCCAGTTGGCCGGCTGCGATCTCGGGCGATACAGGGGCGGCCGTCCTGGTCCAGTTCCCCGGTCTCGATATTGGCCAGGATTTCTCCGGCCCGCTGGACAACCCGGGCTGGAACCCCTGCCAGGGCGGCCACCTGGATACCATAACTGCGGTTGGTGCCGCCCTCCACCAGCTTATGCAGGAAGATGATGGTATCGTTCCATTCGCGCACGGCAATAGAATAATTACGCACCCGGGGCTGGGTGCGGGCCAGATCGATCAGTTCGTGATAATGGGTGGCAAACAGGGTTTTCACTCCCCTGTTGTTTTTGGTCACCAGATCTTCAGCTACCGCCCAGGCAATGGCCAGACCATCAAAGGTGGATGTGCCCCGGCCGATCTCATCAAGAATCACCAGACTGCGGTCGGTGGCGTTATTAAGGATATTGGCGGTCTCATTCATCTCGACCATGAAGGTGGACTGACCGCGGCGCAGATCATCCATGGCCCCGACCCGGGTAAAAATGCGGTCGACCACCCCGATGACGGCGCGATCGGCCGGAACAAAGGAACCCATCTGGGCCATGAGGACGATGAGCGCCGTCTGCCGAAGCACTGTTGATTTACCGGCCATGTTGGGACCGGTGATGATCAGCACCTCCTGGCTGTCCTGATCAAGAGTGACATCGTTAGGCACAAATTTACCAATGGGCAGCGACCGCTCAATCACCGGATGGCGGCCTTCACTGATAATAATGGCCTCGCCGCCATTTACTTCCGGTCGGCAGTAATGATAGCGGTGGGCGCATTCCGCGAGGGCCGTAAAAAAATCAACCTGGGCCAGCAGTTGCGCGCTTTTCAGCAGGCGCGGGCTTTCAGCGGCCAGTTGTTTGCGGATTTGGGTGAAGAGCTGGTATTCGAGATCGAGGCGTTTTTCCTGAGCGCCCAGGACCTTGTCTTCAAAGTCCTTGAGTTCCGGGGTAATGAAACGCTCGGCATTTACCAGGGTTTGTTTACGGATATAATGGCTGGGTACATGTGCCGCCTGCAACCGGCTGACTTCAATAAAATAGCCGAATACGCGGTTGTAACCCACCTTCAGTTTGGCAATGCCCGTGGCCGCCCGCTCCTTATTCTCCAGCTCCAGAATCATCTGTCTGCCATCGCGCAGCAGGTGAACCAGCTCGTCCAGCTCCTGATTGTAGCCGGGGCGGATGAGATTGCCATCACGCAGGGTGATAGGGGCATCCTCATGGATGGCAGCAGACAGCAGTTGATGCAAGTCAATCAGCGGGTCAAGCTCAGCGCTTATATGCAGCAACCGGGTGGCGCTGCATTGGCCCAGCAGCTTTTTGATGGCCGGCAGGATAGCCAGTGATTGGCGCATGGCCAGCATATCCCGGCCATTGGCGCTGCCCAGCACCATGCGACTGTTCAGGCGCTCCAGATCATAGATGGTGGCCAGTTGCGCCCGCAATTCCTGACGTAGCGGGCGGTCGGTAAACAGATTAGCGACGGCATCGAGGCGGGCCGTAATGCGGGCCACATCCTGGAGGGGAAAGAGGAGGTGATGCCGCAGCAGGCGCGCCCCCATCGGGGTGCAGGTCTGATCGAGCACGGCCAGCAGCGATCCTTCCCGCCTGGTGCCGATGATAGTCTGGGTCAGCTCCAGGTTGCGGC
>DIKT01000042.1 GCA_002424635.1 Desulfobulbaceae bacterium UBA5611 | reverse complement strand
CGATAGCTTGAAGCCAATCCCGGCGACGAGTTAGCCAAAGAGGTTCGAGCCCAACTGACCTCGGAACCCGTTCGCTACGCCGCTTACACGCGTGAATACCTGGGCTGGGGGGTGTTCGCGCTGATGCCGCGGTGATGAGGGGTTTAAAGGCTGGACAGGCCAGATTGAGGAAAGTGCAACTGAAAAAGTCGGCTCTGGGGACGGCGGGTGCTGAATATTCATGGCCTAACATTGCGCTCCAAAGGGACGCTGCACGATAAAGCCGCGCAGCGTCCCTGAGCTTGAACGGTTTGCATCTACAGTAAACATGTTTTTGGATATCAATAGCAGAAGCAACACAGCAACTGTCCAATTTTATTATTCTGACGCTGTCCTGATGTGCTTAACTGAAATATTTTCCACCAAGTTATTTGTTGGTACCTGCTGCATCAAATGGCAATAATAAGTTCTATGGAGAAAAAAGGATGAGTATCTTCACGAGAAGGAAGTGCGATGTAGCCCTGGTTAAGGCTCAGCAGAAAATCGAGGCCCAACAGCTTGAAATTAAAAGACTTAATCACCTGCTCAGTGAGATGGCAGGTAAAGCGGGCTCTTTTGGTATTGGCCTGGGTGCAATCAGCGGCGAAATGGATGGTATTCATAAAGGGTTGGCAACGCTCGGGGCTGAAGCGCAAAACATTACTCTTCTGGCACGAGAGATTGCTACGGCCAATATCGGGTTAACGAGTAGCGACGGCATTACCATAAAAGTGGATCAAGCAGCCGCGAGGATTGAACAGGCTGTCAATCTGGGTGAAAATATTGCGGTAAATGTCAAAGAGGCTGTGCCTCTGGTCATGAACTCGGCTCAAGAAATAAGTGAAGCAGCAACGGCTGTGCATAGTTTAAAAAATTTTGTGGAAGAAATCAGGGGTATTGCCTCACAAACCAATCTGCTGGCCCTGAATGCCACTATTGAAGCCGCGCGGGCCGGGGAAATGGGACGTGGTTTTGCCGTGGTGGCCAGCGAAGTCCGGAGTCTTTCCCAGCGAACCGGCACCAATGTCGCGGAAATTCAAGCTATAGCTGAGACCGTTATCCAGAAGGTCGAGGCGGCAGCGCAGCATATTCAAAAAGCGGCGCAAACCGTTGCTTCTTCCGGCAAACAAACAGAAGGACTGATGGCGGCTCTCATCGAAATGAAGGCGGCTGTGCAGCAAGTCGCCACCGAAACCAAAGACATCTCCAAAATTGCCCAGGGCAATAATATTCATACCACCCAGATGGTCGACAGAGTTTCTTCGCATGCGACCAGTCTGCAGCAAACGGAACTGGGATTTGCAAAGGTTGAGGTTGAAACTATTGCCTCACTGGATCAGCTTGAAGGTATTGTCCAGTTCCTGGCCGAGAATGACATTGAGACTTATGACAGCCCTTTTATTCATAAGGTGCAGGAAATGGCTCGCGTGATCAGTCAGAAAATCGAGGATGGCGCCAAAAAAGGCATAAATGTTTTTGATAAAAGCTATAAACTGCTGGAGGGCAGTAATCCCGAGCAGTTTGAGGTGTCATATCTGCCCTATTTTAATCAAGACATACAGACCCTGCAGGATAGTGTCATGGCCTGGGATAAGCGGGTGGCCTTTTGCGCCTCTGTCAATGAAGACGGCTATCTTGGCACCCACATCTCCAAAGTCTCCATTCCCCAACAACGCCATACCAGCAACCCGGAAGTAATTAAGCAAAATGATGCTACCGGCCGTAACATGCGTTTCTATAAAGACCGCACCAGTATGAAGGCCGCCACATGCACCTCTCAGTTTGTCTACAGCACCTACCGGCGGATGATTGGGGGCAAATCGGTCATGCTGCGTGAAGTGGCGGCAGAAATCAAGGTCAACAACAAACATTGGGGCGGGGTCAGGCTGGCTTACAAATAAAGAGGAGTTGAGCCGCTCAGGTAAATTGATGGCCGTGCATTGACAAACCGAGCAGCACGGCGTTAACGGCAGAGTTTGATCAGGCAAGCTTGGCTCTTTATTGACTAAGCCAGGCAGCCAAAAGGGTACATAGTCTCTGTCAAAGAAGCATGCACCCTTGTTGCCGGCTTATATAACCCCGGAGATGAATGGAAGCTACAGCAGCAATCAAATCAATGTTATATTTTGTTTTGGCTGGTCTTTGCGAGATTGGTGGCGGATACCTCGTCTGGCTCTGGTTACGGGAAGGCAAATCGTCTTGGCACGGACTTATCGGTGCAGTCATACTCGTTCTTTATGGGGTCATTCCGACGTTGCAACCTGCCAGTTTTGGTCGTGTTTATGCAGCATATGGAGGTGTTTTTATCATCCTCTCAATTCTATGGGGTTGGCAGGTCGATAAAATAGCACCGGATAGATTCGATATTCTCGGTGGTTTGGTGGCCTTGATGGGGGTGGGGATCATTATGTATTGGCCCCGAGGCTGAAGGGTCACTTGAAAAATCAGACCTTTTGTGTATGATCCAGGAGTAAAGAAAATTTACCACAGGCATAGTTGCTATTTCGATACACTCACGCCCAGCCAATCCTGCCACAGTCTCTGCTGACCGGATAACGATATGTTGACCACTGATCCCCTTTTACTGGCGTCCGGCACCGCTCTTCTCGGTTTTATCTGCGGCATTGTCCTCTATCGAGGCGATTACTGCATGGTTGCCATGCTGCGGGATTATTACCTGATTCGAGACACCACACTGCTGCGCTCTTTTGTTATCTATTTTCTTATCGCGGCCGTGCTGTTTCATCTTGGCAGCCTGGTCGGCCTGCTTCCCTTTGTACCACCCCCTACTTTTGCCCCGGCCTCTTTGGCAACAATGGCCGGCGGCCTGCTTTTCGGCATAGGCATTGTCCTGGCCGGCGGCTGCGTGGTCGGCACTCTCTATAAAATGGCAAGCGGCAATCTCGTCAATTGGATCGGCTTTACCGGCATCATTATCGGCAGTCTTCTCTATGCCGAGGTGCATCCCTTAATGCAACTCTTTGCCGCGCGCACAACCTTCACCGATGCCATTACCGTGGCGCAGCATAATCCCGGCCTGAAGTCCTTGATTCTCCTGGCAATCCTCATCGTCGGCCTGCTGGTCATCTGGCGATGGTCAAGGCAGGGCGGCCTGCACGTTATTTCCTATGCCAGGGGCTACATCCAGCCCTGGAAAGTCGCCTCTATCCTGGCCCTGCTGAATTTTTTCTTTTATATGCTCTCCGCCGCCCCCATGGGCATAACTACCGCCTATGCCAAAGTGGCCGGCTATCTTGAACAGGTTTTCCTGCCGGAACACGTGGCTGACCTGGCCTATTTTCAGAATAATTCAGTTTCATTCAAGGTCGGGGAAATCCTGGTCAGCGGCGGTGCGGGACCGCATCTGGATTATATCAGCTTTACGGAACTTACCTTAATGGCTGGGATTTTTTTAGGGGCGCTGACCACCGCCCTGTATTATAAAGAATTTAAAATATACGGTCTGCCGCCATGGCGGCAGACCGTTACAGCTCTTGCCGGCGGCATCCTGCTGGCTCTGGGTGCCCGTATTGCCTCCGGCTGCAACGTAAAATTTTTCCTTGGTGCCCTGCCGCTGCTGGCCTGGCAGGGCCTTATCTTTGCTGCGGCAACGATTGTCGGCACCTGGATTGGCACGAAAATTCTGACCCGCTATGTTATAAGGTGAATTATGGCTGATACGCAAAAAATAAAGCTGGATATTCTCGGGCAGGTTTGCCCTGCCTGCCTGCTGGTAGTGCTGCGGGAGATGAACACCCACAGACAGCAGCTCAAGAACGGCGAAACCCAGCTGATCATCAAGACCGACCACCGGGACACCACCCGTACCATTCCTGAGTCGGCCCGCAAAATGGGTTATGATGTCGAGGTTCGCAACATGGAAACCTACTATGAAATCACCATCGGCAAAAAATAACAATCCAGCCGGCCTGCCGGCCAAGAAAACAAGCTCGCTCCGCACGTTGACCGAAGAAAACCAACGCCTGCGCGACGAGAATGTCAGGTACACCCGCTATATTCGAGAAAAAACCAACCAACTGCTGGAGGTCATGGGTACCCAGCCACTCCGGCCGGAAGAATTTGACGATAGCGAACTGCTCAGTCTCGACCCCATCGGCATCATCGCCGGTTCTTTTGCCCAGGTGTACGAATATCTCAATCAGACAATCAGCGATCTGAGTGAGGCACGGGATGAGCTGCAGGCAATTTTTGATGCCACCGGGGTTGGCATCTCGATCATTGATCAGGATTTTGCCATTATTAAGTGTAATGAAAAACAACGAGAGCTTCTGGTTGATAATCAGCTTGACAATGTATGCGGACACCACTGCTATGAGGTTTATTGCCTGAAAAACGGTCCGGGCCTCGACTGCCCGGCCGTGGACACCTTCGCCACCGGCCGGCCAGTGGTGGTCAGCGAGGTACGGAAAAAAGACAAATATTTTCAGCTTGTCACCACTCCATACGCCAAGGATGAGCATGGCGCGGTGACCAGGGTCATCGAGGTTGCCCTTGATATCACCGCCCGCAAAAAAGCCGAAGAGGAAGAACGGCGGCAGCGCGGCTATTATCTGGCGGAGAAATCAAAGCTTGCCTCTGTCCTGCAAAGCCTCTCCGAGGGGCTGCTGGTTACGGATTCCAGAAACAGGATCATCTCCATTAACGGCGCCGCCCTGCAGATTCTTGACCTGTCACAAAAACAGGCGCAGGAACTGAAGGTCAATGAACTTTTTGCCGATTGTCCTCCCGAGGCCAGGACCATATTTAATGTCGATAACCCGGATGCTTTCCAGAACATTGAGATTCTCTTCCGTGGCGAAAACAAGGAGCTGTTGCTGTCGGTCAATGCGGTGCCCCTTTTTGATGGCGACGGCAATACCATAGGCAGGGTATTCACCTTCCGCGATATCACCGACGAAAAACATCGTCAGGAAGTTTTGCATCGCACTGAAAAACTGGCCGCGGTCGGCCAGCTCTCAGCCGGCATCGCCCATGAACTCAATACTCCGCTCGGCAGCATCCTCGGCTATGCCCGACTGCTTCTCAAAGGGAGCAATCTTCTGCCCGAGCAGCGGGAACGCCTTGCCATTATTGCTGAGCAGGCCAAGAAAAGCAGCGCCATCATTCGCGAACTCCTGAATTTTTCCAGGCTTTCCGCCCAACCGCCGGATCGGACCATAACCTGTGATCTCAACAAGGTAGTGGTCGAAACGATCAAGGTTTTGCAGACTGAACTCGACAAGCGCTTCATTACTGTCCATCTTGATCTCTCCATGCTGCCGGCGGTGACGGCCGATCCGAAAAGACTGGAGCAGGTCTTGGTCAATATCGTACTCAACAGCGCCCAGGCCATCGGCAGTAATGGCGAGATCAACATCGCCTCCCAGTGTTCCGGGCACGAGGTGCAGATCACTGTCAAGGACAGCGGGCCCGGCATTCCACCCAAGGATCTGTCCCGCATCTTTGATCCGTTTTTCACCACCAAACCGGTGGGCCAGGGTACAGGGCTCGGCCTTTCCATCTGCGCCGGTATCATCAACGACTATGGCGGTGCCATCGATGTCCGCAACGCCCCTGGCGGCGGCACCATCTTTACCATCATTCTGCCCCTGCCGGGAGAGACCCATGGATAATAAGATCAATATTCTGGTGGTGGATGACGATCTACGGATGCGGGAACTGATCCGCGACACCCTGGCCGAGATGGACCTGCAACCGCAGCTATGCGGAGACAGCCGTGAGGCCTTGCGCCTGCTGGCAAGCGATCCCTTCGATCTGGTCATCACCGATCTGAAAATGCCCCATATCGACGGCATTGAGGTACTGGAGGGCGCAAAACGGTTCAATCCGGAAATCCTGGTCATTCTGGTTACCGGCTACGGCACCATCGAATCGGCCATCGAGGCCATGCAGAAAAACGCCTACGACTATATCCAGAAGCCTTTTGAGCCCGATGATTTTCTGCTGGTGGTGCGCCGGGCTCTTGATCATATCCAACTGCTGCGGGAGAATAAACGGCTCAAGGAACAGGTGGCCGGAATCGGTTTCGAGGAGCTGGTCGGCGACAGCAGGCCCATGAAGGACCTGCAGGCTATGATCGCCCGGATCGCGCCGCTTGACACCACCGTGCTCCTGCAGGGGGAGACCGGCACCGGCAAAGAACTGGTGGCCCGTTCCATTCACCGTGGCAACAAACGCCGTCGGGCCGCCTTTCTGCCGGTCAACTGCGGCGCCATCACCGAAACACTTCTGGAATCCGAGTTGTTCGGCCATGAAGCGGGAGCTTTTACCGGCGCTGACCGGCGAAAACAGGGGTTATTTGAGGCGGTAGCCGGAGGCACCCTGTTTCTGGACGAAATCAATGCGACCTCGCTCCAGTTTCAGGTAAAACTCCTCCGGGTTCTCCAGGAGGGGGAGATTATGCGGGTCGGGGCGACCACACCGGTCAAGATCGATGTCCGGATCATTGTCGCCGCCAATGCGTCCCTGGAAAAAGAGGTGGCACAGGGGCGCTTCCGCCAGGATCTGCTCTACCGGCTGAATGTTATTACCGTTGATATCCCGCCTCTCAGAAAGCGCCAGTCCGACATCCCTTTGCTAGCCCACCATTTCTGCAATAAATACAACCGGCGCTATCATAAGCAGATCAGAAGCATTGCCGGCGAAGTCCTGGACCGGCTGCTACTTTACAGCTGGCCCGGCAATGTACGGGAGCTGGAAAACGTCATGGAACGGGCGGTGATCATGGCTGACAGCGACCGTATCAGTACTGTTCATCTGCCGAACACGGCAACGGAAGTCCTGCCGCCTGATCTTTTATGCGATGGCCTGATTTCTTTGGCGGCGATGGAACAGGTCCTGATCGAGCGAACCCTCCAGAGCCTCAGCGGTCACAAGGGAAAAACCGCCGAAATTCTCGGCATCAGCCCCACTTCTCTCTGGCGCAAAATGAAACAGTACAGCCTGCAGTAAACCCATCTTTTTTTCTTCCATTTTGAAATGATCTTTCATTTTGAAAAACACTGTTCTCGCCCTTGTCCCTGAAATACTGAAGTTTTCTTCCTGGCACACATCTTGCTTCTAGTGTTGGTAATACGGACTTGATCGTGAAGAAAGCTGGCCATTTTCCTGCATCAGCAAGTCCGCAAAAAGTCAAACTGATTACCAACATTCACCACAACTGGAGAAAAGATTATGAAACGTATCCATTACATCCTGGCTCTAATGATGCTCATGACGTGGACATCAGCCGCCTCAGCCATCGAAATCGTCAATGCCGACTGGCTCAAGGACAATCTTGACGCCAAGAATATGAAAATCGTCGAGGTCCCGGAAAAGGCGGAGATTATTTCCGGAGAACACAAAAAAGGGGTGACGCATATCCCCGGCGTGCTTGTTATCAACCGGTATCTGGACCTGGGCAATATCTATTCGGTCCCGCCCACTCAATATCCCACCAAGGATCAATTCGAAAAGCTTATGTCCAGCATCGGTATTGATAACAACTCCACTGTGGTGGCCTACGATGACAAATACGGCATTTTCGCCAGCCGGCTGCTGGTCATCATGGAGCATTTCGGACATGATACCGACAAACTGAAACTGCTGAATGGCGGTAAGGTCAACTGGACCAAGCTCGGTTACCCGATGACGGAACAGCATGCCCAGATCACGCCCACCCGCTACAATGTCACCAAGATGAATCCGGTGGTCATCACCTGGTCTGATGTCTATCGCGATGCCGTCATTGCTCCACAAGAAGGGGTTGTCCTGCTCGACGTCCGGCCTGTCGATGAATATACCGGTAAAAAAATCCGATCGATCCGTGGCGGCCACATTCCCAATGCCATCAATCTTACCGGCACCGATGTCAACAACAAGGAAGATCACACCTTTAAATCCAGAGACGAGATCAAAAAAATGTTCGAAGCCAAGGGCATCACTCCGGACAAGACCGTGTATACCTACTGCCACAGCGGTGACCGTACCGCCCATGCCTATATCGTGCTCAAGGACATTCTCAAGCAGAAGGACGTAAAGATCTACGCCACCTCATGGACCGAGTGGGCGACTATTCTCTCCCTGCCGGCAGAAGACCAGGTATGGTATTCGGAGAAAGAATAGATAATGGTATTACCAAAGTGATCTCGGACGACTGTCCTTGCTGCCAGCTATGGGCGCTTCAGATATGAAGCGCCCATAGGTTTTTTCTGAAGCGCCATAGCCCGATGCTCCCAGACATCAAGCAGGCAGCAGTGCATCCTGCTCTACCAGTTTTTGACCCCGTTTTCGTACTCGTCTGGGCCGGGAGTTACCAAAAAAGATAGCCATCGGTTATCAGTTTTGTGTAAAACGTGGATGTTCCCGATGATTCCTCTTTATCTCATTTTTCTCTGCCAAAGGTCGAAAAATACCCTGTTTTCAGACTAAGACGCCGTTTTATTTGTTGCCGGCGCTGCTGCCGACGATTGTCACGCCTACCAAACACTGGTGAACATCACGGATCCGGGATTGTCGCTGTGATTTCCCGTTCCAGATATTGCGGATCACGATCGGTATCTGTTAAGATTTGATAAGACATTTTGAAAAAATCTTTATGGCCGTTATCTTCCGCCAATTGGCATATTTTGTGCATGACTTTGTTGAAGGCGATCCTCCGGGGCCAGCGTCACCTGCTGAAGATGAATTCAAGAACAGCCGCCTTGTTTTCCTCCCGTGAAAGCGTCGCGGTAACAGGTAGACGGTGTGTTGAAAAGAACGGCCCTGGATAAACTATAAAAACAATGACCATCCTGTTGGTCAAGATCTTGTCCTGCCGCACGGGATAGCCGTTCGGTGGAGGATCGGCAAAGCGGCCCGGGAAGGCGGCGACCCGAGTTCCCCACCCCGGCATATTGACAGACACAAACTGACGGATGGGCCTGAACGGAGGGCATCATGCTATACAGGAACCGGGAAGAAGCTGCCAGGCTGCTGGTTGAAAAACTTACCGAATTTAAGGGCAAAAATCCCTTGATCCTTGCCATTCCTCGGGGCGCGGCGCCGATGGCCAAACTGATCGCCGCCCATCTGGGAGGTGAAATGGATGTGGTGCTGGTGCGCAAACTTGGCGCGCCGGGCAATCCCGAACTTGCCATCGGTTCGGTGGACGAGACCGGCTGGGCCTATGTGGCCGACTACGCCGGCTCGGTGGGCGGCACCGAGGATTACCTCGAAGCGGAAAAAAATCGGCAGCTTGAGACCATGCGTAAGCGTCGGTCCCAATATACCCCGGTGCGGCCCCCCATCGATCCGGCCGGCAGGATCGTCATCGTGGTTGATGACGGTCTGGCGACCGGCGCCACGATGATTTCGGCCCTGCATGCCATCCGGGCCAAGGCCCCCGAACTGCTGATCTGCGCCGTGCCGGTTGCGCCCCCGGACACCATAGACACGGTGAGCCGGTACGCCGATCGGGTGATCTGTCTGCAAACCCGGGTCGACTTTTACGCGGTAGGCCAGTTCTACTTGGAATTCCCGCAGGTGAGCGACGAGGAGGTCGTCGAGATATTGCGGGAAAGCACTGTCAGGAACGCCTAAACGTTCAGCAGCACTTTTTCTACGCGGGGGCAGGCCGGCTCACATGGAACTGCTATAGCCCGTCGGTCTGCCTGCGCGCATCCGGGCACTGCCGAACGTTTACGGTTCCGGATATAGGACGCTATCTCCAAGCCTGGTGAACAACGGTTGAAGTTAGCCGGCGCCGAGATATTTCTTAAACCACCCGGCGGCCTGCGCCGCGACCTCCTCCAAGGTGCCCGGTTCCTCGAACAGATGGGTGGCGCCGGGGACGATGACCAGTTCCTTTGGCCCGGCCAGCAGGCCATGGGCCATTCGGTTCAGACCGATGACGACCCCGTCCAGGCCGCCCACCAGCAAAAGAGTGGGGGCTTGCACCCGGCCCAGGGCCTCTTCTCCGGCCAGATCGGGCCGGCCGCCGCGGGAGACCACGGCGACGACGGTTGCGGGCAATTCGGCCGCGGCCCGCAGGGCGGCCGCCGCTCCGGTGCTGGCCCCGAAGTAGCCTATAGGGAGGGCACGGGTTGCCTCATATTGCCGGGCCCAGCGGGTGGCGGCCAACAATCGCCCGGTGAGCAGGGGAATGTCGAAGCGGGTCTCGTAGACGCTCTCTTCCCGGCTGGTGAGGAGGTCGAAAAGCAGGGTGCCCGTGCCGGTCCGGCGCAAGACCTCCGCCACGAAATTGTTGCGGGGGCTGTGGCGGCTGCTACCGCTGCCGTGGGCGAAGAGCACGACCCCGGCGGCATTTTCCGGCAGTTCCAACATGCCTTCAAGAACTACGTGGTCCGTCGGGATTGAAACCAGGGTGTTGATCGCTTTGCTATGCATGCTCGTCCTCCCAGGTATTGGGTGAAAGAAGAGGCTGCCTGACCGGTGGCCCATCGGTCCGACTTTGGGGAAAACGCGGCTCATGTCTCCTGAAAAAACTACTAATCACGACGGTATCACCATGCAAGAAAAAGTTGCCTTTCTGCAGCGGCCGGAGGTTTATCCCGAGAAGACCAGCCTGGTGGAAACCCGCGAGACCCATATGTCGTGGTTGTTTTTAACCGACCGCTTCGTCTACAAAATGAAAAAGTCGGTGCAATACGATGTCCTCGATTACCGCACCCTGGAGGCCAGAAAACATTTCTGCGCCGAGGAAATCCGCCTCAACCGCAGGCTGGCCGGCGAGGTCTACATCGAGGTGGTGCCCCTGACGGTTGACCAGGCCGGCCGGCCTTATCTGGGCGGCCTCGGCACGGTCGCGGAGTGGCTGGTCAAAATGAAGAGGCTGCCGCAAGAGCGGATGCTCGATTGCGCCATCAAAAATCGGACGGTGACAACGGAAGAGCTCAGGGCGGTCATCAGCCGTCTTGCCCGCTTCTATCGGGATGCCGTGCCAGTCGCCATGACGGCCGACCGATATGTGGAGCGCCTCAAAAACCGGACCGCCGAAAATCGCCGGGCATTGACCCTGCCGAAATACGGGTTGCCCGATGGGCAGGTTGCCGGGATTCATGAAGCGCAACTGGCACTGCTGGCCCGCAGCCCGGAGATCTTCGCGGCGCGGGCCGCCGGCAGGAGGATTATCGAGGCCCACGGCGACCTGCGGCCGGAGCATGTCTGCCTGGGTCCGGAGCCGGTGATTATCGATTGCCTGGAATTCGAGCCGGATTTCAGAATTCTCGATCCGGTGGAGGAACTGGCCTTCCTGGCCATGGAATGCGAATTGCTCGAAGCGCCGGAAATCAGCCGGCTCATTTTCGAGGTATATCGCGAGACCGTCGCCGACCGCCCGCCCGAGGCCCTGACCGGCTATTACCAAAGCTACCGGGCCTGTGTGCGGGCCAAGCTCGCTCTCTGGCATATCGAAGAGGTCAATGAGCACGATGCCGATTATTGGCGCAACCGGGCCCGCGCTTATCTTTCCCTGGCCGCCACATACCTTGATCGCCCCTGAACCTTTCAAAGGGTGAGGAGCTCGGCAACCGAGCCGCCGGTGTGGATCCGGCGAATCGCTTCGGCAAGCAAGGCCGCTCCGTCCAGGACGGTGAGCTTGGCGCGGGTGAGCTCCGAAGTGATCCTGAAAGGCGGGATGGTATCGATGACCACCAGCCGGTCAATGGCCGGATCGGCAAAGATCCGGTCGGCCTCGCCGGTGAAAATACCGTGGGTGGCCGCGGCATAAACCTTGACGGCGCCGGCCTTGCGGCAGGCCCTGGCGGTGCGGCCCATGGTCCCGCCGGTGCTGATCAGATCGTCGATGATGATCACCGTCTTGCCGGCAACATCGCCAATCAAGGCTTCCCCGCTGACCACTCCGCCGCTGCGATGTTTTTCCATGAAACCGGAGCCGGCCTCCCGATTTAGCGCCAGGCCCAGATCCTGGCGGAACTTTTCGGCCCTTTTGATGCCGCCGGTATCGGGCGAGATCACCACCACCTCATCCTTCCCCAGCAGGGGAACGAAATGGCGGACAAAGAGCTTGCGGGCTTCGAGGTGCTCGGTGCGACAGCGGAAGGCGTTCTGAAAGGCGGCGAGATTGTGGACGTCCATGGTGACCACCCGGTCCGTACCCACCGCTTCGAACAGTAGCGCCATATATCTGGTGCTCACCGGGTCGCGCGGTTTGGTCTTCATGTCCTTGCGGGAATAGCAGAGAAAGGGGACAATGGCGGTCACCTCCCTGGCGGCGGCGTCCTTCAGGGACCCGACGAAAAAGAGCAGCCGGATGAGCTTGTCGTGGACCCCGTAGCGGCTGTCGCCGTATAATGATTGGATAACATAGACCTTACGATTTCTCACGTTCACCGGGGAATGGATCTTGTGTTCGCCGTCTTCGAAATCACGCTCGATCAACTCCTGAAGCGGCAGGCCCAGATGTTCACTGATCCGGGCGCCGAGTTCCCGGCTTTCGGTCAGGGAGAAAAGTAGAGGTGGTTGCAGGCTCATGGCAGGCTCCTTGTAAGCGATCACAGGCACCGTATCTTCACGCAGGTATTCAGGTTTTATTAAGAACGCATAAGATGTGCCAGTCATTCGCGGGTAATTCAGACTTTTTGCGAAACCATCAAGATGACAGGTGGGTTACCGGCCGCTGGTACCGCTACATCGGACATGCCCGCCTGATCGATCTTTTTATTCAGCTCTGCTTACAGAACAACGGCCGTCTTTCACCCAGACAGCAGGAATCACATTTCGCTGAATTTTACCGCCTGCAATTGACAAACCGAACGCAGTTCCTATATTTTTTTAAATAATGGTACGTTTAAACCGTGTCTGCAACGATGTCCCCAATTGATTCCCTTTTGGCTTATAAAACCTGTCTGCCTTTATTTTTTTCCGAATAACAAGGTTTCCACAGACTGTAGATTTTTAGCCAACAACCCCAAGTCAGCCTGAGCGGTAGCCGAGTTGGTATCCATGCCACTCAATATTAAATTCAGGCGTGTCAGCATGTTCGCCGCCAGATTGGTGTCAACCTTTTCTATCAATGGTTCCAAGTTTTTCAGGCGGCCAGCCGCGCCCGACAAAGCAACTTTTACCCCCGCAACGTTATCGTTTTTGAGTTCGATATGGGCAGTTTTGAGTTCTGCAAGCGCCGTAAGTAATTCGATATGCAGATTGGCAGAATCCAAATCTGACTGCAATTTTTCTTTGTCCTGTTCGAGCGCAGCAATGCGGTCATTCGCCACGGTAAGTTGCGTGATCAGACTGTCTATCTGGTTTTGTAAGTCTGAAATGGTCTGATTCGCCTGACCGAGTTCATCTTGCGTTTGCGTCAAGTTTTCGGTCAATACGGTTTTCATCGGGCTGTAACGCACAAAATTATCCGTCAGAAAACCTGCCAGAAAGACGATCAGGACTGCCGCCAATGCAATCAATGCGACGCGCAAGATGCGTTGGAAACGTCCTATTTCGGGTTTCTCCACCTGAACGAAGGAATCTTCCGCCGCCGCTTGCTCCAATTCAGGAGTGGGTGAAGCAACTTCGGGCTTGTCAGATTCGGCGTCAATCTTTGATGGGGTGTTGTCATTAGATTCAGTAGTCATTGTTGTTCTCCTTTTGCAGATGAAAGTGCATACAGAATCATGTAAGTGCAATGATTAGTGTTTTGTATGCCCGTCAGTTCATCTATTTGACACCAATCACCACATACTGGCTGCGAGTGCCGCTACGGATAAACAGCAGGACATCCTGGCCGCCCGCCGCCTTCTCCAGGACCTGCTGCAATTGTTTCAGATTCTGCACCGATTGCCGGTTAACCTCCTCAATAAGGCTGCCCGGTTGAATACCGGCCAGTGCCGCCGCACTACCAGGCGCCACGCTGGCAATCAGCACGCCCTGATTCATTTGATAGCCCAGTTGCTTGGCGATGTCCGGGGTCAGATCCTGCAACGCCATTCCCATATTCTGAAAAAGCTGCTGATCCTTGGAAGTACCAGCCAAGCTGGTCATGTCGGCGGGCTGCTCTTCCACCACCGCCGTTATTTTCTCCTCTTTTTCATCACGCACCAGGGTGAGTTCGACTTGTGTACCGGGAGTGCTCATCGCCACCATGTTGCGCAGTTCGGTCACATCAGTCACCGGTCGATCATTCAGATTGATGATGACATCACCTTTTCTCAGCCCGGCCTTTTCCGCCGGTGATCCCTTGCTGATCTCGGTTACCAAGGCCCCGGATTTCCTGCTCAGCTTGAATAAGCGGGCCAGATCATCATTTATATCTTGAATCGCCACCCCCAGCCAGCTCCGGGTGAATTTACCTTTTTCCATTAACTGGCCCTTCACCATCTTGGCCATATCGATCGGAATGGCAAAGCCGATCCCCATATATCCGCCGCTCCGCGAGAAAATCGCCGTATTGATGCCGATGACCTCGCCATAGATATTGAGCAAAGGCCCGCCTGAATTCCCGGGATTGATGGCTGCGTCGGTCTGGATGAAATTTTCATATTCATTGATACCCATGCGGCTGCGGCCCTTGGCGCTCACCACCCCGACCGTGACTGTCCGATCGAGACCAAACGGGCTGCCGATGGCAATTACCCATTCACCCACCTCCAACTTGTCGGAATCGCCCAAAGGGAGATAAGGGAATTTACGGCCATCCGTGATCTTGATCAGGGCGACATCGGATTGCGGATCAGTACCGACAACCTTGCCCTCCAGTTCCACCGCCCCTTCCAGCCGGACGGTAATCTTGTCGGCATTAGCAATGACATGGTTATTGGTCAGGATATAACCATCCTCACTAATGAGGAAGCCGGAGCCGGCCGCCTGGGTTTCATACTTCTCAGGCTCTTGGGGCAATGAAGGATGTTTAAAGGAAGGACCAAAAAAATATTTAAATAAGGGATCCTGAAAAGGGTCCATGGTCTCGCCAGGCCCCGGCACTGCTTTCTTGTCCACCCGTACATTGACCACCGCCGGACCTGCTTTTTTAGCGACGGTAGAAAAAGCCTGCGCCGATTTTTCTAAAAGACGGACACTTTCTTCTTCCTGAGCCAGCCCGCTTGCCGGGAACCATGACAGGCTAAGGCCGAAAACCAGAAAGAGAAAAAAAGTCATGGGTACAAGTCGCTGCGTTATACGGGGCATAATGTTGGTCCTCCTTATACTGGTTGATGATTACCTGCATTAGTTTTTTAAATAAATTTCCTCAATTAACAATCAAGGTTTCGGCTGGTCTGCCATGGTTACGGCAATTCGTTCAAAAGATGAGCCGGGAATCCAGCCCCGGCGGCCCTGGTCATCATTAATCAGGGCATAATTGTTATGGACCTTCATAATCCGGACCAGGCGGCCCTCCTCGATAATATGAGTGCTCTCCGCGCCTGCAAACGGAGAAATCAGCAGACTGGTCTCCGGGCTGATAATAACCGCCTGCTGCCAGTTCTGATATTGGACCAGGACTCCGGCCAGACAGATAGCAAGCAGCAGCAGACAGCCGGCCGTCACCGACCAAGAGACCTTGGCTGCAACCGGAAAAAACCAGGCCGCCAGTTGCAGCAGGGCCATGGCCACCAGCAAAAATGCGGCCAACGCGGTCCACTGATTGAGGCCCAGCAGAGTGGCCAGCTGTTGCCGGACACTGATGTGCTCCGTCAAGAGCCCGTTGTCCTGGCGCAGCAGCTGCAGAGTGGTCCGGATATCCTTATCCCCCGGAGCCAGAAGCAGGGCCCGCTCGTATCCCGCAACCGCCTTGCCGATCTGGCCATTGCGCGCATAACTGTTAGACAGATTATAGCACAAGGAAGCCGAAACACCAGCATGCGCGGCCAGCGACTCATAAATCTCGATGGCCGTGGCCAGATCACCTGCCTCATAGGCCTGGTTGGCCGCCAGAAATTGCTCGTTGCTGTTGCTTTCTCCAGCCAGACAAAGGCCACAAAAGCCGCCGATCACAACAAAGAAAAGCAATGATAAAAACAAGCTGAGCCGTGAATGTACTGTCATCGCAGCTGCCTTAATTCCCGCTCCACTTGTGCGGCATAATCCGCCATCTCCTGACTACTCATGGTGCTGCCGATATAAGCGCTGTTTTCTGCCGTGGCAAAGATAGTAAGCAATGGTGCCTCCACAGCCAGATGCTGGCGCAGATCAGCCAGCGTAATGGCTTCCGGCTCTGTCTGCCAGAGCAACCCTAATTGTTCCTGCATGGCCTTGCGGCAGGCGGCCAGAAAGTTATGTACGTCGCCCTGCTCCCTGGTGTGCTTCATCTCCTGCAGCCGGAGTTCCAGAAGGCACAGCATCTCCTGCTGACGACTGAGGGCAGGATTAGCCGTCCGTAAACTTACCCGGAGCTTGAGCAGGGTAAGGGTAACAAGAAGCAGAACCGACAGCAGCACCACGATCTGAAAGCTGAGCCGGGTAAAGAGCGGGGTTATTTGCGGCTGCAAAGCCCCAAGCCGGACATGCAGGGGGCCAAGGTTAAGCATGGCGGTCTCCGGTTCTTTATGGCCGTCATTGTCTGCCTCTTCCGGGGCTTCCGTCGCCTTAGGCTGTTGCCGGCCTACTTTGCTGTCGTGCTCATGACTCACCAATGGCTTGCCCTGGTCCTCAGGGTTTTGGTCCTGACCGTGCAGAGCAATAGGGTCACTCTGTAAAGTCTGATACGTCCCGGACTCCGGGTTAAAGAAACTAAACACAACGGCTGGAATTGCTGTCTTATCGCTGTTTTTAGCAATAATCGCTTGTTCAAAGACCTTGCTGCCTTGGCCCGGCCGGGCTCCGGGCGTAAATTTAGCCGATGGCTGATAACTCTTCCAGCCCTCCGCCTCACTTAAAACGGGGGCCTTGATCAGCTCAAAATTGCCTGTCCCCTCAACTGTCATGGTCAAAGTGATGGGATCGCCCGGCCCTACTTCGACCGGCTGGGCCTGTACCTGCAGTGCAAAACTACCTATGGCCCCCTGAAAATCAGGCGGTCTGGCCTCCACAGGCAGAGGCAACACCTGCAGGTTCATCTCCTTGCTGACAATCTGGATTTTTTTCTCCTGCACCTGCTGCTGATTAAAAAACTCGGCAAAGATATCATTGCCGAAAAACGGGTCATTGGTCGACCGGCGCCGCTGCCTGTTATTGCTGGGCAGCAGCAGCGACGCGTCAATGGCAAAACTGAGGGCATGTTTTCCTTCTTTGATTCCGGACAACGCGCCGGACCAGGCCAGGACGGCATAAGGAATATTATTAACCATTTCCTGAGTTTGTAACGGCTGCTCTGCCGGCTGTGTGAGCACAAACCCTTCGCCATTAAGACGAGGCTGGCTGTTAAGACTGGCCCTTAAGCCCTGTCGAAAATAGGCCTTGATCTCAACGGGCAGCAGTTCTCCCAGGTAATTTTCTTCCTTGACCGGACTGATCCGCAGAAAGGCTAACTGCTCAATATCGGCCGTAGTCTGACTGTCCTCAGCAGCAGGCGTGATCTCAACCGTGAGGGCCTCCGTCAGCACACGCTGGCCGTCAATCATTACGGGGATCGGTGGAATGGTAAAAGTGCCGGGCCGCGAGGCATAAACCTCGAACATAGTTGAAAAGGAATAGACCGAAGAGGAATGAGGACCAATAACAATCTGCTGCTGTCGGCTCTGTCTTTGATTTTGAAAGAGAAGACCGTCTACCTCCGGCAGCTCGGCAATAGAGCCGCGGGCATCATTGATGGTGATGGTGAGGATGGCTGATTGATCAACTGCAAAGCTGGGGGGATCAAGGGTGACGGTAACCGGAGGTGCACTCTCAGCAACCGTGGCCAGGCTCATAAACAGCAGGGTCAGGCAAAGGACTGTCAGACGGCCTGATCGGAGGCATCTATGTCTATTTTTTACCAGTCTTTCCATGAACCTTCCTGTCCTCCTGGTCTATCCTCGCCATCTTCATTCCGGGGGCCAAAATGCAATATTCCTTCTTCATTTTTAAGACGATCCACCAGCTGCCGGGCCTCGTCACTGGTCATCCTGGCCGCAAGACGGCCATCATCCTGGCCCGGCTGAGCTTCGCCTGGTCCAGCCTGCGGCAACTGCTCATCTTGCTCCTGTTCATGATAGCCTTGACCGTCAGCAGGACCAGCCTGCCCGTCATTCTCAGCCTTTTTATCCGGTTTGGTCTCTGCTGAGTTATGATCAGCGCCGGGTTCTTTGTCCGCTGGGGCTGACTCCGGGCTACCAGTATCGGCAGCATTATCTGCAGAACCTTTCTCGTCCTGCTGGTCAGGCTGATCTGCATTGCCTGCCTGATCTTGTTGGTCATTACTTTGCTGCTGTCCCTGCTGCTGGTCCTTGCCTTGCCCGTCTTGCTGATCTTTGTTTTGCTCATCTTGCTGGTCCTTGCTTTGTTTATCCTGCTTATCCTGCTGCTCCTGCAGTTGTTGCAGCTCTTCTATCTTTTTTTGCACCAACTCCTTGTTGTCTCGAGCATCCCTGGCCTGCGGGTTCAACTTGCTGCTGCCCTCGAAGGCGGCCACCGACTGCTGCCACAGTTCTGTTGTCTGCAGCGAATCCTGTGGCAGTAGTTCTTCTCCTTTTTTAAACAGGGCATTACCCAGATTATAATAAATCTGCTCCTGCAGGCCAGGGTCTTCACTCTTGAGGGCCTGCTGAAAAGAGCTGATGGCCTCATCCCATAAATTATTTTTATAGGCCGCTGTCCCTAGATTGTAACGCAGCCGCGGATCATCCGGTTGTTTCAGCAGGGCCTGGTTATAGAATTCAATGGCGGCCAGAAAATCACCAGCGGCAAAGGCCTGTTCTCCTTTCGATGCCCGGGCCTGATCAATACCACCCACTGTCATCAGCAGGAGCAACGACACAGTTCGCCGGTTCATTACCCGACGGATTCGGCGCCCGGCGCTACTGATCAAGGGCAGCGCCAAAGAGCCCTCAGCCTTACGGCCACTGATCATGAACTCTAAGGCCAGTAACAGGATAGCCAGGCCCAGAGGCCAGCTGAAACGTTCCACCGGTATCTGGTGCCGCTTTTCCGCCAGCTCTTTTTTGGGGATCAGCGAGAGTTTCTGCTGATAAATACGAGCCAAGCCTTCACCATTGTTACCCAACGGTACATATATGCCGCCGGCGGCCTCCGCAATTGCTGTCAGGGCCTGCTCATCCAAGCGGGAGGTGATGAATTTCCCCGATTCATCCTTGATAAAATTGCCGGGCCCCAGTTCTGCCAGGGGAATCAATTCACCCTCGGTAGTGCCGACCCCGACGGTGAAAATAGTCATGCCGTTCCGGGCGGCTTTGGTGGCTGCCGCCAGGGCATCACCCTCGAGATTTTCGCCATCGGTGAGCAGGATCAGGATCTTGTGATTGGCGTTATTAAGAAGAGATGATTCGGCCTGGGTAATGGCCTGCGCCAGATCCGTGCCGCCTCGGGGAATGATGGCGGTATCAATTGCTGCCAGCGCGGTTGCAAAGGCGCTGTAATCGACAGTCAGGGGACATAAAATAAAAGCTGAGCCGGCAAAGGGCAGCAGTCCTACCCGGTCGCCTTCAAGCTGATTGACAAAATCAATAATGGCCAGCTTGGAACGCTCCAGCCTGTTCGGTCGAATATCCTCCGTCAGCATGCTCCTGGAGGTATCGAGGGCAATCAGGATATCAATCCCTTTCCGTTTGACCTCCACCCAGGTAAAGCCATATTGGGGGCGGGCCAGGGCTAGAAAGCAGCAGAACAGAGCCAGCAGCCATAAACCTTTTTTCAGCAGACGTCGCCTTGGCGTCAGGCGGATCAGACGGCCCAGCAGATGGGCGGCAGCAAAAAGCGCCATCTGCGCCTGTCGTCGTTGAGCCAGCCGACGCCAGAAAAAGATGGTGCCAAGACCAAGGGCCAGACCGGCCAGGATCCAGAGTGGTTGAGCAAAATTGATCACGGGCTTAATAACAGGGTAAAATCAAAATCATCTTATTTATATCACCTCTGCTTCTCCGGGCCAAATATTTACGGCAGACTGTGACGGCTGAGCAGTAATTCCCAGCCGAGAAAGAGCAGGGCCGCCGCCACCAGCCAGGGAAACAGCTCGCGGTAGTTCTCAAATTTCTTAATAATCCTGGTGGTCGTTTCCATATTATTAATCTCATCATACACCTTTTCAAGGGACTTTGTATCGGTGGCCCGGAAATAATGGGCCCCGGTCAGGGCCGCCACCTGGCCCAGAGTCTCGTCATCAATATCGACCTTGACCTGCACCAGTCGTTTGCGGCCAAAGGCATCGACCACCGGCATCGGAGCCTCACCTTTAGTCCCGGCGCCGATAGTATAAATCTTAATGCCCAGGGCTTCGGCAGCCTCGGCGGCCACCAGCGGCGGCACCGCTCCGGCATTATTCATGCCATCGGTGAGCAGGATCAGGATCCGTGATTTGGATGCAGGGTCCTGCAATCGGTTAAGGCCCACACCGATGGCGGAACCGATGGCCGTGCCATCCTCGACCATGCCGATGGCGAGGGCATCCAGACGCTGCAGCAGCCAGTCATGATCCAGGGTCAGCGGACTGACCATATAAGGCCTGCCACTGAAGGCCAGCAAGCCGATGCGGTCATTAGGCCGCTGTTCGATAAATTGGCGGATCACGGATTTGACCACCTCCAGGCGGTTGGCAGCTCTACCTTGCAAGGTAAAATCGAGCGCTTCCATTGAACCGGAGACATCAACCGCCAGCAGGATATCAATACCGCTGGCCTCAATCTCGGTGGTGGTATTGCCTTGCTGCGGTCTGGCACAGGCCAGGATCAACAGGGCCAGAGCCAGAAATCTGAGGGTAGCCAGCAGCCGGCCGGGCCGGGCCTTGCGACCTTCGGCCATTGAGGAGAGCAGAGATGTCGTTGAAAACACCAGGGCCGGGGCCGGACCGCGCTTGCCTCTGATCAGGGCCAGCATCGGCAGCAGAGCCAGCAGCCATAACAGTTCCGGATAAAGAAAACGCATCAGCCTTCTCCCTGGACCACAACAGACGGACCGGTGGCCTCGATAAAAGACTGCACGGCCTGTTCCATGGCCTCCATCTGCGGTTGCTCAGGAGTACAATGGGCAAACTTGGCCATATCACACTGACTGAGACATTCCTGCAAGCGATCATAATGCCTGGCCATTATAGATAAGGCCTGCGGATTGCCGGCCAGGCCGGCAAAAAATTCACGGGTAGTCTGGGCGGTGGAGGGGATCAGAAACTTTTTTTCAATATAGCGCCGCAGGATTTCAGAGAGCCCGGCGGCATAGCCCAGGGCCTGCTCGGCATTCATCATCTGCCGTAGACGAGTAAGCTCGCTCAGGGCCATAGCCTGCGGGTCAGGCAGGGTCTGCTCTCCCTTTTGTCTCCGTTTCCAGAAATAGAGGAGCAGCCCGGCCAGGATCAGCACCGCCAGGGCGATCAGGCCCCACGAAATCAGCCCTGAGGAATCAGGCAGCGGCACCGGCCCCCGAATATCATGGAGGGTGGCCACGCCCGGCGACTGTTGTGGTGCTGTGGCCGCTGCCGGTCCCTGCTGCAGACCCGGCAACAGCTGCAAGGAGGGATCATGCTCAGCCCCGCCGGCAGATCCGGCCAGCCCCCAGCAGACAAGGGACAGCAGCTGACACCGCAGTCGGCCTCTCATCTCTGCCTCCTTTGCCTGCTCTTGAAAAAAGTAAGCAGGGCCTGGATAGAGGGCTGATCGGTGGATAAATCGAGCAGATCCAGGCCAGCGGTACGCATGGCCCGGTGCAGACTGTTGTGCCGGCTGGCGGCCAGGGCGGCATAGCCCCGGCGGATGGCCGGATCAGAAGTGTTCAGTTCCACCTGCTCGCCGCTCTCGGCATCTTCCAGGGTCAGCCAGCCGACATCAGGCAGCTGATGTTCCCGCGGATCAGAAACGATCATGGCAATCAGATCATGCCGGCGGTTGGTAATCTGGAGCTTGGGCTGCAAGCGGCTTAAGGCCTCGTCAAAAACACCGGGCAGACAGAAATCAGAGATGAGAAAGGTGACACAGCGCCGCTTGGCCACCCGATTGATAAAATCAAGGGGAATCAGCAGGTCGGTTTTGGTCCCCTGCGGCTGAAAAAACAGGATCTCGCGAATAAGACGCAGGATATGCGACCGCCCTTTCTGGGCCGGCACATAGAGCTCGACAAAGTCACTGAACAGGATCAGCCCGACCTTGTCATTGTTGCGCCGGGCTGAAAAGGCCAGGATCGAACCAAGCTCGGCCATCATCTCCCGCTTGGTGCCGGCCCCGGAACCAAAATCGCCGGAGCCGCTGATATCAATCATCAGCATGATGGTCAGCTCCCGCTCTTCGGTGAATTTCTTGATATGGGGCACACCGGTACGGGCGGTCACATTCCAGTCAATGGCCCGGATATCATCACCCGGCACATATTCCCGCACCTCATCAAAATTCATGCCCCGGCCCTTAAACACCGAGTGGTAACTACCGGCCAGACTGTCATTAACCAGGCGGCTGGTTCGCACCTCCACCTGTCTGACTTTTCTCAGAATTTCTTTGGTAATCTGGGTTTCCATGAGGTTAGGGCACCGGCACGGTATCCAGTATCTGCCTGATGATATCTTCGCTGCTGATACTCTCGGCCTCGGCCTCGTAGCTGATCCGTAAACGATGCCGCATCACATCCATGGCCGCGGATTTAACATCATCAGGAGTGACATAGCCCCGCCCGGCCAGAAAGGCCAGCGCCCGGGAGACGGCCTTCAAATTGATGGTGGCCCGGGGTGAGACGCCGGTCTCGATATAATCATGGAGATTCAGCTGAAAGCTCTGAGGATCGCGGGTAGCGAAGACCAGGGAAATAATATAATCCTTGATCTTGTCATCCATGTAAATGGCATCGACCACCTGACGGGAGGCGAAGATATCCGCCGGATGAGCAACCGCATTGATCTGAATTGGCGAATCGGTATGATTGACCATATCGAGGATCATCCGTTCTTCACTCCGGCTGGGATAATCGACCACCACCTTGAGCATGAACCGATCAATCTGGGCCTCGGGCAGGGGATAGGTGCCTTCCTGTTCAATCGGGTTCTGGGTGGCAAGCACCAGAAAAAGATCCGGCAGCCGGAAGGTCGAATCGCCGATAGTCACCTGCTTCTCCTGCATGGCCTCCAGCAGTGCGGACTGTACTTTGGCCGGAGCCCGGTTGATCTCATCAGCCAGGATCAGGGAAGAAAAAATCGGCCCCTTCTTTATCTCAAAGGCCGTGTCTTTCGGGTTATAGATCTGGGTGCCGAGAATATCGGCCGGCAGCATATCCGGGGTAAACTGGATGCGCCGGAAGTCACTGTGCACAGCCAGGGCCAGGGTCTTGACCGCCAGGGTCTTGGCCAGACCGGGCAGCCCTTCCAGCAGGATATGGCCGCCGGTGAGCAAGCCCACCAGCAGCCGTTCTACCAGATGTTCCTGACCGATAATCACCTTGGCCATTTCCTGACGCAGAAGCCCCAGCCAGACAGAACTGTGTTTCACCTGTTCATTGATGGCCTGAATGGCAAGAAAGGTATTATCGCCGGGCTGCCCCGCTGCTTGCGGCCGCCCGGCAAAAGAGGAAGGGTTGGTCTGCATGGTCATGGTCACTCCTGTCAGCTAAAAAAGGGAAATGGTAAATAGGCAGTCCTTTAAATTATCAAGATAAGGCTTGTTGTCAAGTACATGCCTTTTATTTTTATAATCATTTTGAGTGATGGCACAAGCTGGACTCCAGGCTCAGTTCCTTCGCCTTAACTTCATTGGCTATGAAGATATAATAATTTGACTTTCAAATTGCTGAGATGCGATACTGATAATGATGGTTGGACCATAAGCAGGCAGCACAGATAATCAATATTAGCACCATAGTGATTATGCCTGTTCATTAGCATTATGAAATTTTTTTCTCCCGCCCGGCACAACAGAAAGTTAAATTTCCTTTTGAGCAGATGGAGGTCTTGCTATGAAGCTGGCAGCTATCGCCAAGATATTCATCATCATGGTATTTGTTGTTTTTGTCTCCAATAGCCACACGGCTACTGTGGCCGCTGAGGAACCAGCGCTAGACCATAATTGGGCCTTCTTACTCTACGGCGGCACCCATGCCCAAAACAGCATCTCTGATATTATTACCTTTGATGCCGATTATGCCGGCGACAATCATATGGTGGTAACTGCTGTGAACTGGCAGGCCTATAATTACCAGCCCTATGTGAGTTTCGAACTCGAGGGGCAGCTGGGGCGGCATTTTGGAGACGATGTGAGCCACTGGGAATTTGTGACTTTGGTACTGGGCCGCTGGCATCTCTTTCCCTGGAATGATATTATCAGGACCAGTTTTGCCTTTGGGTCTGGTCTCTCTTCCTATACCGAAATTTCCCGGTTAGAACAAACCGAAGAAGACGATGCCCAGCGGCTGCTGGGCTATCTGGCCTTCGAGCTGACCTTTGGCCTGCCGCAATTACCCCGCTGGGATCTGTTGCTGCGGATTCATCATCGTTCCGGGATGAAGGGACTAATCGGTGAAGGCTCATCAAATTTTCTGGCAGCTGGCTTAAAATATACTTTCTAGCCTTAAAGGGAAGGCGCTTGCTTAAGCCCAAGTTTGTGTAAATTTTCAGCCTCATGCCGGCACGCCATAACATTGTTATAACCCTTAATAACCAACGGAGCTGTTCTGCTGAAAACAATCCTTATCATGGCTCTCGCGCTGGCCTTGGCCTCAGGGGGCTGGCTCACCTATTATTTTTCCGATAAAGAGGTGATTAAACGTCAGCTTAGCGAAGTGGCGGCAGCACTTGGTAAAGAAGAACAGGAGACAACCATGCAGATGGCCCTGAAGATGCGTGAGGTCAAAAACATGCTGGCCGCAAGCTGCCTGGTGACCATTCCTGAGAGGGGTTACAACGAGGCCCTGGAACAGGATCTGATCATCCATTACCTCATCTACTACCGCAACCACTACATCCTGCTCACCCTGGCCTTTGAAGATCCTCATATTGACATTCCGGTCAAGGGCCAGGCCGTGGTGCAGAGCACGATTCGCCTCCGGCTGCAGAGTACATCCCAGTCGGAAGTTGTTGAAAAGAGCCACCAGGTGTCCTTCTCCCTGACCAGGGGTGATAAAAAATGGCTGTTTCAGACAATCACCTTGCCGGAGGCCCTGGTGAGGTAGCGCCATGAAAGCGATCTGGCTGAAACATTACCCTCAAGGCGTCCCGGCGGAGATTGACATTCACCTCTTCGCCTCCCTCAAGGACATGCTGGAACAGTGCTGCGACAGCTTCCGGGAGCGTCCCGCCTTCACCAACATGGGAGTCACCCTGAGCTATGACGAGCTCGACCGCCTCTCCCGTAATTTTGGCGCCTACCTGCAGCAGGGGCTGGGCCTGCAGAAGGGTGAACGGGTGGCCATCATGCTGCCCAATCTGCTGCAGTATCCGGTAGCGCTGTTCGGCGCCTTGCGCGCCGGCCTGGTGGTGGTCAATGTCAATCCGCTCTACACCGCACGCGAACTGCAGCACCAGCTGGCCGACTCCGAAGCTGCGACCATCGTGGTGCTGGAAAACTTTGCCCACACGCTCGAGCAGATCATCACCGCCACCGATGTACGCCACATCATCACCACCCAGGTGGGCGATCTGTTCCCGCCAGTCAAGGCATGTCTGGTCAACTTCATGATCAAACGGCTCAGACGTCTGGTGCCGCGCTGGCAGCTGCCGACTGCTGTCTCCTTCAAGGCGGCGCTCAAGAGCGGCAGGCATCACCGGCTGCAAGATGTCGCACTCGCCCACGACGACATCGCCCTCCTGCAGTACACCGGCGGCACGACCGGTGTGGCCAAGGGCGCGGTCCTGACGCACGGCAATCTGGTGGCCAATGTCGAGCAGACCTCGGCCTGGATCGGCGGTACGCTCGAGAAAGGCAGGGAGGTGGTTGTCACCCCGCTGCCCCTCTACCACATCTTCGCCCTCACGACCAACCTGTTCACCTTTGTCAAGTGGGGCGCCAACAACGTGCTGATCACCAATCCACGCGACATCCCCGCAGTTATCAAGGAACTGGCCAAGACCAGATTCTCCGTCATCACCGGCGTCAACACCCTCTTCCATAAGCTGCTGACCGCGCCCGGTTTCGACAAGGTCAGCTGGGCCAACAGCGGCGGCCTCAAGGTGGCGGTGACCGGAGGCATGTCAACACAGCAGGGCGTGGCGGAACGCTGGCAGCAGGCCATGGGTGTGCCGTTGATTGAAGGCTATGGTCTGACCGAGGCCTCTCCCATTGTCTGCGCCAATCCGCTTGACGCCAAGAATTTCAGCGGCGCCATCGGCATGCCGT
>DIKT01000071.1:2281-2560 GCA_002424635.1 Desulfobulbaceae bacterium UBA5611 | reverse complement strand
CGCTCCCCTTTCCCAGAGCGCGGAAGATGTGAAAGAGTTGCAACACAAAACCATTCAAGTGGCATCAGGCTTGTCAGACTTGTCGGGTGCGCATGATGACTGATCACCGTTCTTTCCGGCCATATTTTTCAAAACCAGTTTGCTGTTCGTTTCGCCATTTGGCCTTACCATATACAAACCCGTGGTGCGGTTAGAGGCATCCATCGTCCGATCATCGCCGTCGGCTTCAAAGGTCAACTCAGAACGTGCCGTACAGTTCCGCAAATTGGCGACCACCAT
>DIKT01000071.1:1841-2201 GCA_002424635.1 Desulfobulbaceae bacterium UBA5611 | reverse complement strand
TTTGGGCGAAGACCGGCACGAAGGCGTTGTGCTTAGGGACTCGAAAAATTCTGATGTACAGACCTCGTATATCTACACAGAGATGTGACAGCCAAGCTTATAATTACAAAGTGTTGCCTGCAATTTGAACATTAAAAACCGTGAGATGATGATCCCTCTGGCCTTTTTGAGATTTTCGTTCTATCACTCTGTCATCCCCGAGTTTTTTTGTCGGGGATCCATTGCTTACAAGGTTGCGGCGACATGGATTCCGGCTAAAATCCTGCCGGAATGATAGTGGTTAATTGTGTACTTTTTTCAAAATGTCCAAAAAAATAGCATATCTTAAAACGCTACGACGAGGATTTTACGATTGAGGTG
>DIKT01000071.1:0-1684 GCA_002424635.1 Desulfobulbaceae bacterium UBA5611 | reverse complement strand
GGCTTGATGTTTATTTTTTGCATATCAAGACAATTGTATCGTTATTTTAATTAGTTGCTTGTCTTAACAGCATATTGGCATAATTATTGGATTAATAAAATGAAAATGACATAGACTTCATTTTTCCTCCTCCCCCTCCTTTAACGCCTGCTCGTTGTGAGCAGGCGTTTTTATTTTTATTCGACAAAATAGACCGTAAAACCTCAGCGAAACCTTACTCCTTCCTGTCTGAGCGGTCATCTTCTCCAGTAAGTACTTGTTATAATTTAACAATGGCGGCCACATAATCCTGGACTGTCTGATAAGCGTCGTGTTCCCGCTGGCGGATCTGTACCCAACAGCTGCCTCTTCCCCTCCTGTTTACAAAAATAAGGCTCAAGGTACGCTTAAATAAAAAAAAAATTCATTCCTTGACCTAAATCAAAGAAATATCCTCCGATAAACGATAAAGTCTCAAATATACATGCACCAAGTACTAACCCCGACGAACGGGACAAGTGACTTTCGCAGATTGTTTTCTTGTCGAAAAACAAGAAAACAATCTGCGAAAGTCACTAAAAAATATTTTCACAATGCGCAAGATATGACCTATAGTAGGTAAAGAACATCTTCATTCATCCCAACCAAGGAGAACACCCATGTACTGCAATCAATGTGAACAGACCGCCAAAGGAATCGCCTGCACCACTATCGGAGTCTGCGGCAAGAACGAGGAAGTGGCCGGGCTCGAAGATCTTCTCACCCATGCCGTCCAGGGCCTTTGCCTGGTGGCTGATGCCGGACGTAAGGTCGGGGTGATTGACAACGCTATTGATCGTTTTACCTGCGAGGCCATTTTTTCCTGCCTCACCAATGTGGACTTTGACCCGGCTCGTTTTGGTGTCCTGATCCACAAGGCCGTTGCCCTGCGTGAAACACTGAAAGCAGAGGTAAAGACCGCTGGCGGCACCATTGATTTCAGCGCTGCTGCCGCCACCTTTGCCCCGTCCGATTCCCTGACCGGACTCGAAGCACAAGGCGCGGCCCTCAACTTCATCACCACCCTCGATGCCAATCCAGACCTGCAATCCCTGAAGCAAATCACCATGTACGGCCTGCGCGGCCTTGCCGCCTATGCCGATCATGCCGCTATCCTCGGTAAGGAAGATGATGCTGTCTACGCCTTTATCCATGAGGCCATGGCCGCCCTCACCGGTGATCTGGATCTCAATCAGCTGGTGGCTCTCGCCCTCAAATGCGGCGAGGTTAACCTCCGGGCCATGGAGCTGCTTGATGCCGGCAATACCGGAACCTACGGCCATCCCGTCCCTACCCCGGTACCGCTCGGTCACATCCCCGGCAAGTGCATCCTGGTCACCGGTCATGACCTCAAAGATCTGGCCATGCTCCTGGAGCAGACCAAGGACAAGGGGATCACCATCTACACCCACGGCGAAATGCTGCCCTGCCACGGCTATCCCGAGCTGAAGAAATACCCCCACTTCTACGGCCATTTCGGTACCGCCTGGCAGAATCAGCAGAAGGAGATGCCTGAGTTCCCAGGGGCCATCCTCTTTACCACCAACTGCATCCAGAAGCCCAAAGAGTCCTACCAGGCCAATGTCTTCACCACCGGTCTGGTCGGCTGGCCGGATGTCGCCCATATCGATACTAACAAAGATTTTACTCCTGTGATTAACCGCGC
>DIKT01000074.1 GCA_002424635.1 Desulfobulbaceae bacterium UBA5611 | reverse complement strand
CCCGCATGATGATGATGGGCCTGCATTTTCAAGATGAAGTGCCCTTTCGTGATGTCTATCTCCATGCCCTGGTACGGGACAAGCACGGCAAAAAGATGTCCAAGTCGACCGGTAATGTGATTGATCCTCTTGAGGTGATCGATAAATACGGCACCGATGCCCTGCGTTTCACCCTGACCGCCTTTGCCGCCCAGGGCCGGGAGATAAAACTTGATGAGGAACGCATTGAGGGTTATCGCTTTTTTATCAATAAAATCTGGAATGCGGCCCGTTTCGCCCTGATGCATGTGGCCGCTGATGAAAAGTCCATCACCGCCTGGACCGGTGATGTGGCTGAGCTGTCCCTGATCCATCAATGGATCCTGAGCCGTACGGCCGCCACCACCGCCGAGGTACGGGCGGCACTCGATGGCTATCGCTTCAATGATGCCGCCTCGGCCCTCTATCAGTTCGTCTGGCATGAGTTCTGTGACTGGTATCTGGAGTGGATCAAGCCGGATCTGTTCAGCAAGGATGACACTATCAGAGATCAAGCCCGCGGGGTGCTGTTGCTGGTTCTGGAGACCATTCTTAAATTGATTCACCCCATCACCCCTTTTGTCACCGAGGAGATCTGGAGTGTCCTGCCCGGCAGGCGTGCGACCCTGATGACCAGCTCCTATCCTGAAATTAATGAAGCCTGGCTCAACAGCGGGGTCGAAGAGCAGGTCGAGCTGTTGATGGGGGTGATTACCGGCATCCGTAACATCCGGGCCGAGGCCGATGTCCATCCCTCCATCCAGATCGAGGCCTTTATTATTTGTCCTGCCCCGGCCCGGATGGCCTTTATCCAGTCTTTTACGGCAACTCTTGTTGACATGACCCGACTCAGTTCCCTGGTGGTAGCCGAGTCCGGTGAAAAACCAGCGGACGCTGCCAGTTACCTCTACAAAGATGTGGAAATTTATGTTCCTCTCAAGGGCCTGGTTGATGTCGAGAAAGAAACGGCTAAGCTTGGCCGCGAACGGCAGAAGATCGAGGCCAAGCTCGCCCAGATCAATGCCAAACTGGTCAGTGAGAAATTTCTCAGCAATGCCCCGGCCGATGTGGTGATGAAGGAACGAGAGAAAAAAGAAGAGCTGGATGCGACTCTGGCCAAGATTGGTGAAGCTGAACAACGGTTGCAAGATCTTGGATAAGGCGGCCCTCCATATCCTGATCCGCTCCTTTCTGGCCGAGGATGTCGGCCGCGGCGATCTGACCAGTGAATCGATCTTTCACCCGCAAGATATGGGCAGGGCCCGGATTGTGGCCAGAGAGCCTTTTGTTGTCGCCGGCTGTGAAGCGGTGGCCGCCGAGGTCTTTCGGGTGCAGAATCCAGCCATCAAAATAGAGAATTTGCTGGCCGATGGCACCAAGGTGGCGGCAGGTGATCAGCTGTTAACAGTCTCAGGTCCGGTGATTGATCTGTTAAAGGCTGAGCGGGTGGCGCTTAATCTTCTGCAGCGCCTGTCGGGCATTGCCACTCTCACGGCCCGATTTGTGACAGAGGTGCAGGCGTATCCGGTACGGATCACCGATACCCGCAAGACCACCCCCGGTCTACGCCTGCTGGAAAAATATGCGGTCAGGGTCGGCGGCGGTTATAATCATCGTTTTAACCTGGCGGACGGTATCCTGGTCAAGGATAATCATATCGAGGCCTGCGGCTCCATTACCAAGGCAGTGGCTTTACTGCGCCGGACCATTCCCCATACCCTGCGTATTGAAGTCGAAACCGATACCCTCGAGCAGGTGAGCGAATGTCTGGCCTGTGGGGTCGATATTATCATGCTCGATAATATGGATCTGGCCACCATGCAGGAGGCCGTCCGCCTTATTGATCATCAAGCCCTGGTTGAGGCCTCAGGTGGTGTGACGCTGGAAACGGTGCTGGCGGCGGCGCAAAGCGGAGTTGATATCATCTCCATTGGCGCTCTTACCCATTCGGCCGGCTCCTGTGATATCGGCATGGACTGGCTCTCTTGAATTAGTTGTTGATTGTCAGGGCAGGAATGTGCAATACTGGAATCGTTTTTAAAATATAGCCATCTGTTTCGTATGACTGCCTCCAAAGAGCTCATAAAGGAAAAGTGATTATGCGTTGTGAAAAATGTGGATATATATCTTTTGATCATCTCGATACCTGTCGTAAATGCCATAAGCCCATGGCTGATCCGGGTTTCAAAGGGACCACCTGTTCTGTAGCGGTGCCGGTTTTTCTGCAACTCTCCGAAGAAATGGATGTTGTGGATATGGAAGACGATATGGTGGAGGTCCTTGATCCGGACCTGGATCTGCTTACTGAAGAGGCTGGCGAGGAGATCAGCTTCGAGACGGAGGTAACTGAGGATCAGGGTGTCGCCTTCCAGGAGGTCCCTCAGTCGGTCGCCAGCAGTGAGGATGATCGCGAGATTGCTTTTGATGATTTCGATCTGGCTTTTGAGAGTGAGGCCAAGGAAAGTGAGTTGACTGTCGGTGATGATTTACTACTGGATACCAGCCGTTTTGAAGATGCGCCGGTTAATAGCCAGATCAGGGAGGAGGAGCCGCCGTTAAAACTGCAGATACCTGATGATCTGGCTGATATCTCGGATCTGGCCCGGCCGGATCTCGAAGATATTGTGCTTGCCGATGCGGCAATGGCGACAAATAATGATCTGGATATTGACCTGGATTTTGGCGATCTCGATCTGGCAGCATTTGATAGTCCGGTGGCTGAGCGGAAAACGGCGGTTACAGCATCAGATACCGGGCAGAACGATTTAACAGATCTATCATTAGATGATCTTGATTTTTCAGCAGAGCTGACAGAAATATCGCCGCCAACATCTGCCCCGCCGGTTGCCGATGATCTTGATTTTGATCTGGACTTTGACCTTGACCTGGGCACCCTGGATGCAAAACAGGAACCTAAGAAAAAGACAAGCTGATGGCTTTTTCCGAATTCTTTCGCAGAACAGCTGATTCATCCTTCTTATGCTGGAAAGATGATCTTGCCTGAACGGAGAAATCTGTTGACAGGAAAAAAGATGTCGTGTAATTAATCTTCGTCGTCAATGATGTGCCGGGATAGCTCAGTCGGTAGAGCAACGGACTGAAAATCCGTGTGTCCCTGGTTCGATTCCTGGTCCCGGCACCAGCAAATTTTAAGGGGTTAAGTCGCTACGACTGAACCCCTTTTTTTGTCTCAGGTTCTTCTGTTGCTTTTTGCTCCAGCCTGTCGTCTGTATTCTATGTTACCTGCCTGAGAAAGAACCTGATTTCCCTCCTATACCAACTCCTTATCACCGTAGTAAATTACCTTCTCGCCTGTTTTTCTTCTCCTGTTCTGCCATGTCCGTTAAGCGGACAAAAGCAACGCCTTCACCAGACTCGACTTGGACCCGGATAAGCCCCCATCCTCTGCCGGTTGGCAACACCAGAAGGAGGGTGAAGTTGAATCATATATGACCAGCGGTTAAATATGACCAATTTTTTGCCGACCTGTAAGTCATTTTGCAGTCATTTTATTACCCAAAAACATGATGATAGGTGATTCATGAAAGTGTCGGGAATCTGGGCACAGAGATTGCTTGTTATCAAAGTAGTAAATATAGGCGCGTGGGTGGATGTCGTCTGGCGCCTCCGGGCTGAAACCCCAAGAAGCAACCCACCATCGAAGGTTATTAGTGACGGTCAGCAACAATCCTGTTTAGTGCGACTGCGATGTCCCCGGGCGACAGTTGCAGCGCCGCTGATATCGGTCAGGGCCGATCGACTCCGGCAGGTGAATAAGGAAAGTGGTCGGGACGTGGAGCATTACCCGCTCCAATCTGGGCTAATCGGTGAAGTTTGTCGTAGAAGTTTGTCGTAGTACACACCCACAACGCGAGGACACGTTATGTTGAAAAGAAAGTTATCATTTGCCGTTGCCTTATTGCTATTGAACCAAAGCGCCTTTGCCGCCCAGTTGCTTCTGCCGGACGCTGGCGGTCAGATTCAGCAGGTTCCGCCCGCCCCTATGCCGCAAAGAGCAATTCCCGCAATCCAGGTCGAGCAGGGCCAGGCGTCGGCCATTCCGGATGCGGATAAGGTCAAAATTGTGGTCAGCTCGCTGCAGGTGACCGGCCAGACGCTCTATACCGAAGCCGAGCTGGTGGCGATCACGGGGTTCGTCCCTGGCGGCGAACTGACGCTCTTCGAGCTGCGCACCATGGCCTCTAAGATTGCCGACCATTACCACGCCGCTGGCTATTTTGTGGCCCAGGCCTATCTGCCCGCTCAGGAGATCAAAGACGGGGTCGTGACGATCGCCGTGCTCGAGGGCCAATACGGCAGCGTCACCCTGAACAACCAGACAAACCTCAGAGATGGACTGGCCAGCGGCCTGCTCGACGCCCCGGAACCAGGGAGCACCATCGCCATCGTCCCACTGGAGAACCGCCTCCTGCTGCTCTCCGACATTCCCGGCGTGAACGTGAAATCAACCCTGACTCCCGGCGCGGCAGTGGGTACATCCGACCTCAACGTTGATCTGACTCCGGGGCAGCGTGTGACCGGGAGCGTCGAGGCCGACAATGCCGGCAACTACTACACCGGCAGATACCGTATAGGGGCGACGGTGAACCTCAACAATCCGCTGGGCCTTGGAGATGTCTTGAGCGTGCGGGCCCTGACCTCCGGTTCCGGGATGACTTATGGCCGCGCCTCCTACCAGTTACAGCTGGGCAAGGCGACGGCTGGGGTCGCCTACGCCGCCATGGACTACGAGCTGGGCGAGGAGTTTGAGTACCTCGATGCCAATGGCACAGCCCAGATCGCCAGCATCTACGGCAACTATCCGCTGATTCGTTCACGCAATATCAATCTTTACGCCCTGGCCGAGTATGATGACAAGATTTTTCGGGACAAAGTGGGCGATACGCTGCTCAGCGAGAGGGATGTCCGGGTCGGGATGGGGGGACTTGCCGGCAACCATCGGGACCGTTTCGCTGGCGGCGGACTGAACACGTATTCGCTTACCGTAAGTATCGGTGATGTCGATATCAACAGCCGTGAGGCGCTGGCCGTGGATGAGGCGACGGCGCAAACCAACGGGAGCTTCCAGAAGCTGGGGTACGATGTCGCGCGGCTGCAAACCGTCACCGACAGGATCGGCCTTTACGCTGGGATCAACGGCCAGTTCGCCTCGCAGAACCTGGACATCTCAGAGAAGATGGCGTTGGGTGGCCCCTATGCGGTGCGCGCCTATCCGGTAGGTGAAGGATATTCGGACGAGGCCTATGTGGCGACCCTGGAGGCAAGGCTGCTGCTGCCGACGCTTTGGGAGAGCATGCCGGGGCAGATGCATCTGATCGGCTTTGCTGATACCGGCACCGGGACCATCAACCAGGATCCCTGGACCAACGAAGATAACCACAGAACTTTGAGTGGTGCCGGAATTGGGTTCACCTGGGCAGACTACAACAATTTTATGGTGAATGCGTGTTACGCCCACAAGCTGGGTAATGAGGTGGCGACGGCAGCCCCGGACGCCTCGGGTCAAATCTGGCTACAGGCCGTGAAATATTTTTGAGCAGGGTGAGCGAAACGAACACGTGCTTCTCAAGTATTTTAATGAACTAATGGAGTGACAAAATGAACCGCATTTACCGATTGATCTGGAATAACAGGACCGGCACTTATGTCGCCGTTTCCGAAAAAGCCAAAAGCGCTGGCAAGAAATCGTCAGCCGGTGCCACTGTAGTGGCAAGGGGTGCGCTCTTGGCCGTGACCGCCTTGACAATTCCCGCGCTGATATCATTGGCAACGAACGCCTATGCCTTGCCTGCCGGCGGCGTCGTCTCGGCAGGTGACGCTGCTATCAGCAGTGGTGCGGGCAGCACCACTATCACCCAGTCGACGTCGAATGCGGCGATCAACTGGCAGAGCTTCGATATCGGCCAGACAGAATCAGTCCGTTTTGTGCAGCCGGACAGCAACTCGGTAGCCCTCAACCGGGTCTTGGGCGCAGATCCTTCGAGCATCCAGGGCAGTCTGACGGCCAACGGCCAAGTTTTTCTGCTGAATCCGAACGGCATCCTGTTCGGTCAGGGGGCGCAAGTAAACGTGGGCGGGCTGGTAGCCTCCACCCTCGGCATCACCGACAGCGATTTCATGGCCGGCAGATACCAGTTGACCAGTGGTGGTAATGGGACGGTCCTCAACCAGGGCTCGATCAATGCCGACGGCGGCTATGTGGCCCTGCTCGGTGCTAACGTCAGCAATGAAGGCATCATATCGGCCAGGCTCGGCACGGTGGCACTCGCGGCCGGTAGCGGCGTCACCCTTGATGTGGCCGGGGACGGTCTACTTAATGTTACGGTGGACCAGGGTGCGGTCAACGCCCTGGCCCAGAACGGCGGCCTGATCCGGGCCGATGGCGGACAAGTATTGTTGACCGCCCGGTCGGCTGGAAACCTCCTGCAGAGTGCGGTGAACAACACCGGTGTAATCCAGGCCCAGACCATCGAGAACCATAACGGCACGATCATGCTCATGGGCGATATGCAAGCCGGCACCGTCAACATCGACGGTACGCTGGATGCCTCGGCCCCCAAGGGCGGGGATGGCGGCTTCATTGAAACCTCGGCGGCGCAGGTCAAGGTCGCCGACAGCGCTAAGATCACCACCGACGCATCTCTGGGGCTGACCGGCAGCTGGCTGATCGATCCGTACGACTTCTACATTGGCGGCTCAGCTCCCGACATCACCGTTGGCGCCCTCGTCACCTTGCTGGCTAATAACAATATCACCATCAGTACGGAAATCGGAACTAACACGGCAACTAATCTTTATGCGACAAAAGATGGCAACGGCGATATCTTCGTCAAAGATGCGCTCACCTGGTTGACGGCGACAACCTTGACCTTGAATGCCGAGCGGGACGTGAATATTGACGCGGCTATTACCGCCAACAAGGGAAGTCTGGTAGCGAATGCCGGCCGTGATATAACGGTGGCGGCGAGCGTGACGGGCGTTACGACTACTGATGGAAGTATTACCTGGACTGCCGGTCGCGATGTAAACGTGGGTGGGCCGATTACTACCACCGGAGGCAACTTTTCGGTGTGTGCCGTAGGCGGCAATATCAACGTGGATGCGGATATTCGAACTACTAACGGCAGCGTTTTATTGGCCGCCGGAAATGATATTAACGTCGCTGCGCCCATGGCGACGGTCGATGGCAACATTACTCTGTGTGCCGGCCATGATGTCAACGTGGCTGCGGCCATGGCGTTGACCCGCGGCAGCGCTATTGCTGGTCAGAGTCTCGGCTTGGCTGAAGGCCTGGTGCTGAGTGCCGGAAATAATGGTTCTGGACCGGGGGTTGCCGGTGGCACCGTGAACTTTGCTCCTGATACCCCTAAAGCTGCAGTCGTGGTGGCACCAGTCACCATTTATTACAATCCGGTATCTTATACAGCGCCGACAAATTATGCGACGAACTTTACCTTGACCGAGGGCGCTACGCTGACTCAATATATGCTGGTGTTCCCGGATGGGGGAGATAAGGTTTACGACGGCAAGACGACGGCAACCCTCGAAGGATTGAAAGGTGACCCCATCGGCGTCACCTTGGAAGGCACTGGTACTGCCAATTTCGATACCGCGGATGTAGGAACCGACAAAGTAATCACCTTTAGCGGCTATACCCTTGGTGGTGCGGACGCCGCCAACTTTGCCTTCGCGACTCCTTGCTGTGGGGCTAGTGGGAATATAACAACCGGGAATATCACCGCAGTGCTACCAGAGCCGACACCAGAGCCGACACCAGAGCCGACGCCGACCCCAGAGCCGACGCCGACCCCAGAGCCGACGCCGACTCCAACGCCGACCCCGACCCCGACCCCGACACCGACACCGGCACCAACACCGACGCCGACACCCGTTGTCGTGGTGCCCGTGTTACCGCCGATCGTACCACCGGTTTTAATTGTGCCCGTGATACCGCAGGTAGAAGATCTGGATCTCAATGTGATCGGGACGGGCGTACTGATACCGGTCACCCAGTTGACCGAGGCGCAACTGGCCCCGCCACCGCCGCCACCGGTCATAGTGGCTCCGCCCGAGCCGCCGCCGGTCTACGCACCGCCCATTCGTCCGCGCAAAGTTGACCGCAATTAAGAATAGTTGGCCCCTGCCCGTTGAGTGATAAGAAGAGGCGTGCCGGGGCCAACTGTGGTATTGTAGACGAGTGAAACTGCCGATGGAGATCGGCTGCGGAAGGTTGCAAGACCGGTCGGCCCGGTTGCCTGCTTGGGCAGGCTTGATTTTCTGTGGTTCGGACAATCATATATGACAACAAAGAGAAAGAGAATCGGTCTGCGTCCATTGATAATGATGCCGCACTTGCGTTCGGTCGCGGCAATCATAGCCAAAGGACTCTGCTTTGGCCTGCTGGCCGTCAGTTTTACCTCCCACCAAGCATCTGCAGCGGATGACGCCGCTGCGCCCTTGTCCACCCTGAGCCGTCCGTTGTCTGCCCATGAAGGCTCAGCAGTGCCATCCACCATGGAAATGCAACCTCTAATGTTACATCGTCCCCAACGGGCGAACTTCGAGCAGGAACATGCGTCGCGCAAGGTCCGGCATGTGGCGGATTGGGTCGTCGATTCGGGCGACAATCGCAGTATGCCGTTCGCGATTGTCGATAAGACGGACGCCAGGGTCTTTGTCTTCGCTGCGGACGGGCGGCTCCGCGGCGCAGCCCCGGCGCTGCTCGGCCTGGCGCTGGGTGATGATGCCGTTCCCGGTATCGGCGACCGGCCGTTGTCGACCATCCGTCCCCAGGAGCGGACGACGCCGGCCGGTCGCTTCGTGGCCGCCCTGGACCGCAATCTGCGCGGCAAGGAAATTCTCTGGGTGGACTACGATGGCGCCATTTCCATGCATCCGGTGATCACGGCCAAACCCGAGGAGCGCCGCCTGCAGCGGTTGGCCACTGCGACACCGCTCGACAACCGTATCTCTTATGGCTGCATCAATGTTCCGGCGGAGTTTTTCGAGAAGGTGGTGCGCCCGGCTTTTACCGGGACGGATGGGATTGTCTATGTGCTGCCGGAAACGAGGTTGACCCACGAAGTCTTCGCATCGTATGACGTCGAAGAAAACGCGCACCGGCAGACCGTGAGCCAGCCACTGCCCGCACAGGTTGCCTCCGGAGCCGTTCGGCATTGAATCACATAAAAAAGCCGATACAAAGTTACTCTGTATCGGCTTGACAGTTTTCTTCATAACCAGCGGGCAATTTTGACCTGCGATCTGAGACCAGATAACACCGGATCGACACATCCTTAAGACTGAGCGGCTTGCCTGATCAGTGCCGTATCTTGCACGAGAATGGGGCGGATGATTATTGTCAGGCGTTAGTCAAATTTTACCAAGTAGAAGCAGAATCACAATGATCAACACTATCAGCCCAATACCGCCACTTGGCCCATATCCCCAGCCACGACTATAAGGCCAGATTGGGATTAAGCCGACAAGCGCCAAGATGAGAATTATGAGTAAGATTGTTCCTATTGGCATGATTCCTCCTTCGCTTAGTTGATGGGAACGTCAGGATCGAAGGTCAACTGCTCTCTTGAGCAGATACAATACCTTCAATATTATGTTGCCGAATGTTAAATTATTACGATAGCAGCTGGTCTCTGGTTTAAGAATTTCTGTAATTGAAAAAACTTACGCTAATATCACAATGATGAGCAGGATGGTGCCTATAGACATGATTTCTCCTCCTTTAAAATTATGTTAATCCTGGCCCGATTGGGCTTAGCCGCTCCTTTTAATGGCTCTGAATCCCAAATTTATCCCTTCTTTCATTGCCCCAACCAAATGTCGGTCAACTTATCTGTGCAATCTTTATGCCAACTAAAAGATAGCGTCTGCTTGTGATCTATCCTTTTATTTTTATTAGTAAATAACTGAAAAAATAAAGACCGGCAGGTCAGTCAGAGCCCAGGCTAAATGGTGACATCCAACCAGTGGTTATATATGACATATTTTTTATATATATATATTTAAATGAGGCGTAACATCAGGATGTTGGCCGAATCAGTTTTACTGAGGTCGGCTTGCTGCAAACCAGACGGAGTGAAATCTCTGTAATTCAAAATTTGGATATGATAGGATTATTTGTGTTTCTAGTGATCAAGCAGATGGAAAGTTGATAAGGCTTCAGCGTAAATTTTCTGATGAGTACCTGAGGTAGCAAATAATGAAAATTGATCTTAGTATTAAGAATCCCGTTGAATTTGTATCTCAGGTCCAACCCGGCGATGAGGTGTTTGATAACCTCATGGGTTCAGTCCGTGAACCTTTAGTAGTCCTTAATGCCGACTTGCAAGTAGTAAAGGCTAATCGTTTTTTTTATCAGACCTATAAAATCAAACCTGATGAGACAGAAGGGGTGTTGATTTATGATCTGGATAATGGACAGTGGACTATTCCGGAACTTAAAAAACTACTGGAGGAGATTCTTTCTAAACATTCAGAAGTGATTGACTTTGAGATTGAGCATAGATTCAAGACTATCGGCCTGAAAATTATGCAGGTGCATGCCAAACACATCTACACGATGCCCAGCCAGACGTCATTGATTCTGCTGGCCATTACTGATGTGACTGAGCGGGAAATGCAGAAAAGAAAGCTGGAGAAACTGGTGGAGCAACGGACGCTTGAACTGAACGAGGCCAGAATAGAAGCTGATAAAAGAAAACAGGCCGCTGACATTGCGCTGGCCAAGATCGAAAAGCTGCAGGGGCAGCTTGAAGCGGAACGCGGCTATCTGCAGGGCGACATCAAGCTGGGCTATAATCATGAGCAAATTATCGGTCAAAGTGATGGCCTCAAATATGTACTCTATAAAATTGAGCAGATTGCCGCCAGTGATACCACTACGCTGATTTTGGGGGAAACGGGCACCGGCAAAGAGTTGGCCGCTCGTGCGATCCATGCCCTGAGTCTGCGCAAAAAGAAAGCTCTGGTAAAAGTAAACTGCGCGACCCTGCCGGCCAATCTTATTGAAAGCGAATTGTTCGGTCATGAGAAAGGTGCGTTCACCGGCTCGATGTCCAGGCATCTGGGCCGCTTTGAAGTGGCCGATGGCGCCACCCTTTTCCTGGATGAGATTGGCGAACTTCCGTTGGAGTTGCAGGCCAAACTCCTGCGAGTTCTCCAGGATGGAGAGTTTGAACGGTTAGGGAGTTCGCAGACCATCAAGGTCAATACCCGTATTATTGCCGCTACCAATCGTAATCTGGAAGAAGAGGTGGTGCAGGGTCGTTTTCGGGAAGATCTCTGGTATCGGTTAAATATTTTTCCGATTACCATGCCGCCGCTGCGCGATCATCTGGATGACATCCCCATACTGGTGGATTTTTACGTCAAAAAGATTGCGGCGCGGTTGGGCAAGAAAATTGACAGTGTTCCGGCTGCGGTAATGACGGCCTTGCAGAATTATCACTGGGCCGGCAATGTCAGGGAATTGGAAAATGTCCTTGAACGGGCCGTGATTAACTCGTCGGGGCCTAAGCTGCATTTGGTCGATGAGCTCAAGAATCCGGGCCATAATTTACGGATCGGCACAAAGACGCTGGATGCCGTTGAGCGAGACTATATCCTGCAGGTTCTGGAGCAGACGAGATGGAAAGTAAGCGGCAAAAACAGTGCGGCGGAAATCCTCGGCCTTGATCGCAGTACCTTGCGCGCCCGGATGGCTAAGCTTAATATCAAAAAATCAGCAAACCACCTCCCTTTGCCTATGCTGAAGAGGGAATAGAACAGTCATGATTCTTGTTCATATGGTCCAGCTTATAGTTATGCCCTCCTTGTTTTCTGATCCTCTGTTGTAATTTGATTGATCCTGCCCGCCAGAACAGCAACTCCTTGTGATTACAGCGTAAAAAAATCAGATCGGCCGATTAAAAATACGGCCTTCTGGCCGGAGTGGAGAGTACCGCCGAAAAATATTATGCGAAGTTTCCGGTTGATCGTTGGGGCGACACCTTGTATGATATCAAGACCTTTTTCAAGGTATCTGCACAGTTGCTTTCCTTCTTGTTGATCATTTAAGTTATATAGCGATCAATTATAGTGCAGACTTTTTCCCCCTGAATGATATGAAAAAACTTACCACCACTGTCCGCCAGCAGAAGGAAGAGGCCCTGCTCAAAGCGGGAGCCCTGCAGGACGCTATTTTCAATAGCGCCAATTTCTCAAGTATTGCCACAGACGCTCAGGGCGTCATCCAGATTTTCAATGTCGGCGCCGAGCGTATGCTGGGCTATGCGGCTGCCGAAGTGGTGAACACGATCACGCCGGCCGATATCTCCGATCCGCAGGAGCTGATTGCCCGTGCCGAGGCGCTCAGCGTTGAACTCGAGACCCCGATTATGCCGGGCTTCGAGGCCTTGGTGTTCAAGGCCTCACGCGGCATCGAGGATATCTACGAGCTGACCTATATCCGCAAGGATGGCAGCCGTTTTCCGGCAGTCGTGTCGGTCACGGCCCTGCGCGACAAGAAGGCAGCTATCATTGGATATCTGCTGATCGGCACCGATAACACCGCGCGCAAGCAGGTCGAGGCAGAGCGTCAGCATCTGCTCGAGATTCAGGAGGAGACCAACCGGCAGCTGCAGCAGGCCAATGTCACCCTGCGGGAGAGCGAGGAAAAGCTCACCGTGACGCTCAACTCCATTGGTGATGCCGTAATCACCACCGATGCCAAAGCCCGGGTGACACTCCTCAATCCCCTGGCCGAAAGGCTCACCGGTTGGACGCAGGCGGAAGCCAGCGGTCATCTGGTGGATGAGATCTTTCATATCATCAACAAGGAAACCCGTCAAGCCGCCACGATCCCGGTCATGGAGACCCTGGCCAAGGGCACGATACAGGGCCTGGCCAACCACACCGTGCTCATTGCCCGTGATGGCAGTGAATGCGATATCGCCGACAGCTGCGCGCCGATTCGTGACCGCGAGTCTCAGGTGGTCGGAGCCGTGCTGGTGTTTCGTGATGTCACCGGTGAATATGCAGCGCAACAGGCCTTGCTTGACAGTACGGCGCTGATCCAGACGATTTTAAATACCGTAGTGGACGGCATTGTCACCCTCCACGCTGACGGTGGCATCGTCGAGACGGTGAACCCGGCCGCTGAGCGTATGTTTGGCTATGGTGCCGCAGAGCTTATCGGACAAATCTTCAGCCTGCTGATCCCCGAACTTGATCAAGACCAGCACAATGGATCGCTTGAGTATTATAATGTGAGCGAAGAGGAACGCGCGGTCGGCCTTGAACGGGAGGTGGTCGGCCGGCGCAAGGATGGCAGTATCTTTCCGCTGGAGATAGCGGTGAGCGAGATGTGGCTGGGTGGCAAGCGTTATTTCACCGCTATTCTGCGTGATATCACCGCCCGCAAGCAGGCGGAAGAGGCTCTGCTCAAGGCGGGAGCCCTGCAGGACGCCATTTTTAATAGCGCCAATTTCTCAAGTATCGCCACCGACGCCCAGGGCGTCATCCAGATCTTCAACGTCGGGGCCGAGCGTATGCTGGGCTATACGGCCGCCGAAGTGCTGAACACGATCACGCCGGCTGATATCTCCGATCCGCAGGAGCTGATTGCCCGCGCCGAGGCGCTTAGTCTCGAACTCGAAACCCCGATTACGCCAGGCTTTGAGGCCTTGGTGTTCAAGGCTTCACGCGGTATCGAGGATATCTACGAGCTGACCTATATCCGCAAGGATGGCAGCTGTTTTCCGGCTGTCGTCTCGGTCACGGCCCTGCGTGATGAGCAGGACGCCATCATCGGTTATCTGCTGATCGGCACCGACAATACGGCCCGCAAGGAGATTGAGGCAGAGCAGGAGCAGCTTGGCCAGCGCTTGCGCGATCATCAGTTTTATACGCGCTCCCTGTTCGAAGCCAATATCGATGCGCTGATGACCACCGATCCGGCCGGTATCATCACCGACGTCAACAAACAGATGGAGGCGCTCACCGATTGCACCCGTGACGAATTGATCGGCGCGCCTTTTAAAAATTACTTCACCGAGCCGGAGCGGGCCGAGGCAGGCATCAAGCTGGTGCTGAGAGAAAAGAAGGTCACCAACTACGAACTCACCGTGCGTACCAGGGACGGCCAGGAGACGGTGGTCTCCTTGAATGCCACCACTTTCTATGATCGGGACCGGAGACTGCAGGGCGTGTTCGCGGCGGCGCGTGATATTACGGAAAGCACGATTATGGGGCAGGTGCTGCAGGAAAGGACCGCCGAGCTGGAGAAAGCCAAAGCGGTGGCGGAAAAAGCCAATCTGGCCAAATCGGATTTCCTGTCCAATATGAGCCACGAGATCCGCACGCCGATGAATGCCATTATCGGTATGTCCCATCTGGCGATGAAGACCGAGCTGACGCCGCGCCAGCGCGACTATATCAAAAAGATCAGGGCCTCCAGCCGCCATCTACTCAGCATTATCAATGATATTCTTGATTTTTCGAAGATCGAAGTGGGCAAACTGACCATTGAATACACCGAGTTTGAGCTGGAGAAGATGCTTGACAACGTGGCCAACCTCATCGCCGAGAAGACCTTTGCCAAGGGGCTGGAACTGGTTTTCGATGTCGACAAGAATGTGCCGTCCTCCCTGGTCGGCGATCCACTGCGAATGGGGCAGATTCTGATCAATTACTGTAATAATGCCGTTAAGTTCACCGAGCAGGGCGAGATCGACATTGTCATCCGTCTGCAGGAGGAGACTGACGAGGATGTGCTGATCTATTGCGCCGTGCGTGATACCGGCACAGGCCTGACGGAGGAGCAGATAGGGCGATTGTTCCAGAGATTTGTGCAGGCCGACGCCTCGACCACCCGTGAATTTGGCGGCACCGGCCTCGGGCTGGCTATTTCCAAGAAGCTGGCCGAACTGATGGGCGGAGAGGTGGGCGTCAGCAGCGAACCCGGTAAGGGCAGCACCTTCTGGTTCACGGCCCGCCTCGGCAAGGGCGCTGGCCAACCGCGCCAGCTGGCGCTGTCGACCGACCTGCAGGGCAAACGGGTGTTGGTGGTAGATGACAACGAGAACGCCCGCCAGATGCTGGGCGACCAGCTTGGCAGCATGAGTTTCCAGGTTGACCAGGCCGAGTCGGGCCAGGCGGCCATCGACGCCGTGGATCAGGCTGAGGCGCAGGGCAAGCCCTACGATATCGTCTTTCTCGACTGGAAGATGCCGGGCATGGACGGCAGCGAGACGGCCAAACGGCTCAGGGAACTGCCGCTCAGCCGCCTGCCGCACATGATCATGGTCACTGCTTTCGGCCGCGAGGAAGTCATCAAGGCCGCGGAGGGAGCCGATATCGTCGATGTGCTGATCAAGCCGGTCAGTCCCTCGGTGCTCTTTGACATTGTGGTCCGCCTTCTGGGAGGCGTCGACGATGGGGTGCGCATCGCCGGGGAGGCGCCGACCGACACATTTATGCAACTCACCACCATCAAAGGCTCCCGCGTCCTGCTGGTCGAGGACAACGATCTCAATCAGGAAGTGGCAACCGAACTGCTGCGTGATGCCGGCCTCATTGTCGATCTGGCTGAGAACGGCCAGATCGCATTGGACAAGGTCCGGGCGGTCGATTACGACATCGTGTTGATGGATATGCAAATGCCGGTGATGGACGGGGTGACTGCGACCCAGGAGATCCGCAAGGAGGCGCGCTTTAAGGATCTGCCGGTGGTGGCGATGACCGCCAATGTCATGCAAGGCGACCGCGACCGCTGCATGGCGGCGGGCATGAATGATCATGTGGCCAAGCCGATCGAACCCGAAAACCTGTGGAAGGCGCTGCTGAAATGGATCAAGCCGCAGCAATCATCAGCCGCCGCCGGAGAGGTGAAGCCGCCGGTCGTGGTTGATGTCGATCTGCCGTCCGCTATCGAGGGGCTGGATATGGTTGACGGTCTGCGCCGTGTGCTCGGCAAGAAGCCGCTTTACCTCTCGATGCTGCGCCGGTTCGTCGCCGGCCAGAAATTCGTCGTGACGGAGATTGTCAAGGCGCTGGAGGCCAACTCCTGGGATATCGCAGAGCGGCTGGCCCATACCCTCAAGGGCGTTGCCGGTACTATCGGCGCCACCGGCCTGCAGCAGCTGGCGAAAAGGCTGGAGGCGGCGATCAGGGAGCGTCGTCCGCGCCAGGAGGTCGATAGCCAGCTTGATGAGTTGCAAATGATGCTGGCCGATCTTATCAGCCGACTTGAGCAGCAGCTGCCGGAGGAACGGGTCCAGACGGCGGTCATGGTCGCCCCGGAACAGCTCACGGTTGTCTGTGTCAAGCTGGCGGCGATGCTGGCCGATAATGATGCGGAGGCGGTGGATGTGCTGGATGCCAATGGGGAGTTGCTGCAGGCCGCCTTTCCCAGCCATTATCAAAAGATTGATGACGCTATCCATTCTTTCGACTTCGAGGCGGCGCTCACAGCGCTACGGACCGCCACCGGGACATCGGCATGATTATGGACGGACTCAATAGCAGCGGCAGGGCTACGATCCTGGTCGTCGACGACACGCCGGAAAACCTCACTTTAATGAGCAGTCTGCTCAAGAATGAGTATAAGGTAAAAGTTGCCAACGGCGGCGAGAAGGCCCTGCAGATTGCGGCCTCAGACGCGCCGCCGAACCTGATCCTGCTTGATATCATGATGCCCGGCATGGACGGTTACGAGGTGTGCCGGCGACTCAAGGCCAATCCCGAGACGATGAACATTCCGGTGATCTTCCTCACCGCCAGGTCTGACATGGAGGATGAGAAGAAAGGGCTGGAGCTCGGTGCGGTCGACTATATTGTCAAGCCGATCAGTCCGGCCATTGTCATGGCCCGCATCAAGAATCATCTGGCACTGAAGACCATGGCCGAATCCCTGCGGGACCAGAATATCCTTCTTGAACTCGAGGTGACCAAGCGCACGGCCGAACTGGTCGTCGCCAGAGAAGAGGCGGAAAAAAGAAAAGAAAGGGCGGAAGCCTCCCTGATCGAAACCATCCAGTTAAAAGAACAACTGGAAGTGGAACGGGCCTATCTGCAGGAAGAAATTACACTGGAATCCAACCATAAGAATATTATTGGTCAGAGTGATAGCCTCAAATACGTACTCTATAAAGTTGAACAGATTGCCGTAAGCGATACTACCGTCTTGATTCTTGGTGAGACCGGCACCGGCAAGGAGCTGGCCGCCCGGGCTATTCACGACTTGAGCCTGCGTAAAGACCGGACTCTGGTCAAGGTAAATTGCGCCTCCCTCTCCGCCAGCCTTATTGAAAGCGAATTATTCGGTCATGAAAAAGGTGCCTTTACCGGTTCCCTGTCCAGACATCTGGGCCGCTTTGAGGTCGCCAACGGCGCGACCCTTTTTCTGGATGAAATCGGCGAATTACCGCTGGAGCTCCAGGCTAAGCTGCTCAGAGTGCTTCAGGAAGGGGAGTTTGAACGGTTGGGCAGCTCCAATACCATCAAGGTCGATACCCGAATTGTCGCCGCCACCAATCGTAATCTGGAAGAGGAGGTCCGCCAGGGCCGTTTCCGTGAGGATCTCTGGTACCGCTTAAATATTTTCCCTATTACCATGCCGCCGCTCCGCGAGCGTCAGGGTGACATCCCGCTTCTTGTCGATTCTTTCGTCAAAAAAATTGCCAGGAGGATGGGCAAGACCATTGATATCATTCCGGTGGCGGTAATGGCGGCCTTACAGGATTATCACTGGCCCGGCAATGTGCGGGAGCTGGAAAATGTCCTGGAGCGGGCGGTGATCAACTCGTCTGGAACCAAGCTGCGTCTGGTTGATGAGCTGAAAAAGTCGTTCAAGGATTTAGCGATACGTCCAAAAACTCTGGATGCGGTTGAGCGGGACTATATTCTGCAGGTGCTTGAGCAGACCAAGTGGAAGGTAAGCGGCAAAAACAGCGCGGCTGAGATCCTTGGTCTGGACCGTAGCACCTTGCGGGCCCGCATGGGTAAGCTCAATATCCAAAAAGCATAGAATTCAATCTCATCGCAACGGGAGCGGCATGTCTGACCGCAGAAAACGTCCCAAGACTCTGCATAAAAAAGGTCCATCCAAGCTAGCCTTGGAATGGACCTTCTGCCTATTGTTTACATCTCTTGTTTAAAACTGAAAACGCAGGCCTGCGGCCAGACGGGAGTGCATACTGGAGATCAGTTCATCAGCCTCGCAACGACCTTCAACAAAGATGGAAGTCTTCATCTCAGGTCGCTCATAAACGAGATATCCGAGGTTAACAATGAGATCAACATTGTCATCATCGCCGATCCAGATCCCGGCACCGCCGCCTACGAACATCTTTTCAGTTAAATAATAAGTCAACAGGGCATCAGCGATGAAGGCCACGTCATCGCCATCATTATCAGCGATGCGGGCATAACCACCGACCAGACCCATGATAGTAAGTTTTTCCATCAAGGGAAATTCATAACCACCCCGGGCAAAAATGTAACTGGCTGGATCAAACTGCTGGGCCAAGCCGACATCGACCACCGGGCCACCCAGCGCTGACTTACGCTCCTCAGTCTCAGTTACGGCTTGGACAGGTTCTTTCTTGATGACAGGGGCAGGGGTTGGGGCAGGAGCTACAGGTTCGGCAATTCTGGCGGTACTTTTCAGGCTTAGATTACCGCAGACGGCTGGGACAATAAATTCATAACGCTGGCCATCCTTGGTTATAGAAAAACTGAAGGCCTCGAAGCCTGAGCCACCATCCCAGGTAACATCTTTAAGGACTACAATCTGCTTGGGACTTTTCTTGCGGAAGAGCATCCACTCGAGTTGTTCCCCTGGGGCCACGGTAATAGATGTAATTTCTGCCGTTGGGAACTGCGCCATGAATTCTGAGAACAGCTCCTCGTTACCAGCTTTGGCAAAACCTGTTTGCAGATCAGCCCTGTTACGCTCGACCATGGTTCGCAGGTCTGCCTCTGACTTAAGGGCCTGACTATAAAATGGACTGGTTCCCAAACGCTTAAGCGATACGGCTGCAAAGGCCGAGGATGAGAAAGTTATAACCAGGAATCCTGCTAATAAAAATAGTAATTTTTTGTTCATCTCTTCTTCCCTCCTGTGTTGGATTTGTTGCATTCCCCCTTCATGGGGCCATCATCATTTTTTGTGCAGACTCATCTTTTTCTTTAATCACTATCGTTAGAATCCCAGAGATATTCCTAAGCCAAAGTATTCCACCTGATTACTGTAAAACTGGCCGTGTGGATCAAAGCCTTTGTACCATTC
>DIKT01000050.1:29963-46589 GCA_002424635.1 Desulfobulbaceae bacterium UBA5611 | reverse complement strand
GGAGGGCTGGCAATGATACTGGTGCCGTCAAGCAGGATATCACCGCCATCGGGCTGATCAAATCCGGCAATAAGGCGCAATAAGGTGGTCTTGCCGCAGCCGGAGGGGCCGAGCAGGGTGAAAAACTCCCCTGCCTCAATATGCAGAGACACTTTATCCAGAGCCCGAAAGGCCTCAAAGTGCCGAGAGATATCGACGATTTCCAGCAACCAGGGACTCCATTCCAGCTTACAAGGGACTATTTTCACCGGACGGTAGCTGATCTGACAGACGACAACGAGTTACCGGCAGGCAATGGACGACAAGGGATGCCCAGCCAGTCAAGACAACCAGGGCAGTCCCTTGCTTATTAGACAATATTACCAAAAAATTTCATAGCAAATAATAGCATAAAAATCAAGCGACAGGAGTTAGCTGAGCGCTTCATTTTTGGGGCCTTTTGCCCTCGCCTTTTAGTTTGAACCACAAACATCTTGACTTTCAAACTACATCCCTGTATTGTCCACGCTCGTTAGCCATTGATTATATCTTTCATACAGCGTCTGCCTGCACGTGAGGCGTGCTGACCAATTTTATTAAAAAAAGAGGCCCGACAGATGCATACTCACTCCCTTGACACCTGGCAGCATTCCCATGATTTTGGCATCATTCAGGAACATGGCGAGAAGCGGACCCGGCAGGTGCTGGTCATCACGGCGATCACCATGGTCCTGGAAATAGCCGCCGGCCTGGCTTACGGCTCCATGGCCCTGCTGGCCGACGGCTGGCACATGGGGACCCATGTGGCCGCCTTCATGATCACGATCTTCGCCTACCGTTTTGCTAAGAAACATGCCAGGAGCAAGTCTTTTGCCTATGGTACCGGCAAGGTCAGCGTCCTCGGTGGCTTTGCCAGCGCCATCGCCCTGATCGTAGTCGCCCTGCTGATGCTGATCGAGTCCGGCCAGCGCATCCTGGTCCCGCAGACCATCCATTTCAATGAGGCCCTCGGGGTGGCCGTCCTGGGTTTAATAGTCAATATCGCCTGCGCCTTTCTCCTCAAAGGCCATCATGATCATGGTCAGGTCGCCGACGATTGTGATCATGACGACCATCATCATCACCACCATCATGATCACAATCTCAAGGCCGCTTACCTGCATATCATGGCTGATGCCCTGACCTCGGTGCTGGCCATAAGCGCCCTGATCTTCGGCAAGTATCTGGGCTGGAACCGGCTTGATCCCCTGATGGGTATCATCGGAGCCCTGGTTATCTGCCGCTGGGCTTATGGCCTGCTCAGGGAAACCGGCGGCATCCTGCTGGACGGCAGCATCGGCAGCCAGGATCTGGCCGCTATCAAAGAGAAAATCGAGGGGGCGCTGGATAACCGGATCACCGATATCCATGTCTGGAAGGTTGGCCCGGCCGATTATGCGGCCATCATCTCCATTGTCACCCATTACCCGCAACAGATTGGTTATTACAAGGACTTGCTGCGCAGTTTCACCAATCTTAGCCATCTCACCATCGAAGTAAACACCTGTGAGGGCGAGCCATGTCTGCCCCAATGATTGAGACCGCAACACTATCGGCCCAGCTCATTGAGTTGTATGAAAAGCTGTCATCCTGGGAACAGGACGTGGTGAAAGGCACCGGTCTGTCACCGGCCCAGATGCATACTATTGAGATCGTCGGCCATGAGGGTTCCTCCTTACGCATGAAGGAACTGGCCAAAAAGATGGGAGTGACTACCGGCACCCTGACGGTCGCCATTGACCGCTTGGAGCAACTTGGTCTGCTGCACCGCATACCCCACGAGACCGACCGCCGGTCCTATCTGATTGCGCTGACGGCCAAGGGCCAGGGTCTTTTTGCTGAACACCACCAGTACCATCTTCGGCTTACCGAAGAGCTTACCGCGACCCTTTCTCATGAAGAGCAGACCACCTTCAGCATTGCTCTGGCCAAGATCATTGGCCAGCTGTAAAGAAGAAAAGCTACGAGAAGGTCGGTCGGAAACTGCCTGAAATTGTGGGCTGACAGCCTGTTTAGTGTCGAGTTGATGACAGTTAGTTGACCGCCGAGTGTAACAATTGGCGCTACCGGGGTCAGCACAAGGACTCTTCGATTTCAAACCAGATATGGCTAAACAGATCAAGGGTCGGCAGACCAGGATGGCCTGCCGACCCTTGATAACCTAACACCAATCCGCCGAGTTCTTCTACTGAAGAATCTTCCCGACAGACCCTAGATCTGTTTTACTTTTTTGGTCAGCACCTCAAGCTGGGCCGAGATAGAGATATCACGGACCATGCGATCAGAGACCACCTTAATGGCATGGAGCACAGTAGCATGATCGCGGCCAAAGGCCTTGCCGATATCGGCCAGTGATTGCTGGGTATGAGCCCGACTGAGATACATGGCGACCTGCCGCGGAAAGACAATGGCCTTTTTCCGGGTACGCGACTGCATATCCTGGACACTGACATTGAACTGGCTGCTGACAAACTCACCAATCATCACCGCCGTCATATTTTTCGGCGGCCCGACAATCCCTTCCACGACTTCGCGGACCAGAGCCATTTCGATCTCGCCACCCATCAGGGCCGACTTGGCCCGAATAGCCAGAATGGCCGATTCAATCTGGCGGACATCTCCCTTGATATGCTGGGCCAGATAGGCAATCAAATCCTCATCAAGGACCAGGCCATTGGATTTCGCCTTTTTATGGACAATGCGGTGGCGGGTCAGGATATCCGGTTCCTGAATAGTCGTGACCAGCCCGGAGGTCATCCGGGACCGAAACTCCTCATCAATGCCATTCAAGTCCCGTGGGGCGCTATTGGCCGTCAGGATCACTCTCTTGCCCCCTTTAATCAGGGCATCCAACAGTTCATTCAATTCTTCCTGAGTCTTTTTTTTACCGGTCAGCGAATGGACATCCTCCACTAGCAGAATATCACAATGATCATGATATTTACGTTTAAAACTATCCATGCTGTTGGCTTGTATATGGCGGACCATCTCGGCGGAAAATTGCTGAGCCGTGAGATAATGAAGCCGGGCCGCAGGAGAGGTGGCCAGGATCTGATGGGCCACGGCATGAGTCAGATGACTCTTACCAAGACCGGTGGAGCTGTTGATATAAAGACAGGGGCCAACGGTATCGGCCCCAGCCACCATTGATTTACAAGCCGACAGGGCCAGCAGGTTACTGTCGCCTGCCATAAACTCCTCAAATACATAACGGGGATGCAGGGCTCGCACCGATGATCTGACATCCGGAATATGAGGCAGCCGTAACTGGCTGGCTTGGGAAGAAGCAGGCAGGGCCTTCTGGCTGGCCTCACATAACAGGATCTGCCGCTGCCCGCCATCTATCGCATCCGCCTGATTCTGAATAAGATCAAGATGATGATGGGCCAGATGGGCCCGATAAAAACGATCAGGACAGGCAAGTCTTATACACTCGTCATCGCTTTGCACACACTCAAGGGGTTCAATCCAGAGATCAAATATATTTTGGGCCAAGACATCACGCAAGCTCTCTTTTATCTTCTGCCACATCATGTCATTTCCCCTTAAGGTCATACTTTAAAGCCGATACCAAGCTGTTTGAGACAATTTATTCGTAAAACAACAAGCAGGTTCTTTTTTTGATATGGGTAAAAAAATAATAAACTTTACCAGGTATCAGAAAAGAAAATCCCGGAGCAGCAACTCTCTTTTATTAAAGAGAATTTCTTTTCCTGCAAGTCATGTCACGTTATAAACTCTAATTCCTGAATTCAGTCAAAGGCGATTGATGCTTGTTTATCATAGCTCTTCACTAAAAAAGACCGCTCACGTGAGAGCGCATTACACTTGAGCTTCAGCCTGTTGACCTTTTCAAACCCTTTCTTTTTGGGCATCAATAAAATTCTTATTTTTATCGTGTTATCCTCACAGCTTACTGATCCAACACACAAGTTATCAACAATCCTCTCCGGATTAACATCTCACCATATCTCAACAAAACGACAAATTACTCTCAATATTGCAATATTACGCTTAGGTTCTTTTTAATATAGCGCTAATTCAACAACTCCAGCTCAAATCATTTTTTTGCTTTTTTCATTCCCGGCAAAGATCAATAAATTCTCAATGCCGATTCCAGGCCCTTCCCATTAGAAATTAAGAAAACGGGAAGAGCCACATCATTTACTTCAGGTGCTGATCAGAAGAAAAACTTGACGGCCATTCCAGTCTCTGCTATCTTAGCCAGTAATTAGGGTTTCCTAAATTTAATCGCCCCGCCAAACAAAATCTACATACCCATCAATTTATGATATGATAAATAAGAATGAACGGCCTGCACAATGGTAGCTTTCGGGATTCATTAAGCCGGGATTTACCGGCAAGGCCAACAACCAAGGCTGAACAGGAGACTGGTCTTTCCATAGGAAGAAAATTCTCTCGGAACAGCCTTTCACATGTAACAGATAAGGAGAAGACTATGTCCAAGAATTTACAATCGATTGTTCTGCTCGCTACAGGAATTACCATGTCGCTGTGCCTGCCCGCCTTATCAGCAGCTGCCGAGGAACTGACCTGGCGCAGCGACATTCTTCCCATCGTGGCCAAGTGCATAGACTGTCATGGAGCCGGCGCCCCCGAGTACAACGAATGGATGCAGCTCGACGAGGCAACACGCAAAACTGTTGGCCCCAGAATGGATACTTATCCGTATTTCATGAGCTATGTGGTCTGGCCGGCAACCGGGGCAATGATGCGGCGGCTTGATGATGGCAGCAGTTCTCCCGGCGACAAGCCCGGCAATATGTATCAGCATCTTGGCGCCACCGATAAAGAAAGAGCCAACAATCTGACAACCATCAAGGCCTGGCTCGGTGAAGGGGCATGGAACCTGAACCGCTTCAAGGCCAAAGGCGATATGCCGGGGATCTCCAAGGAGCAGCTGGAAAAGATCAAGGCTAAATACTAATGGCCGCGGCAAGAACAGCTGCGGGATCATAACCAAACTTTAAGAGGCGGCGTATACTTGTTAGTATAGCAACCTGCCGTCGTCGGTGAAAGGTACTATGCCGATAAAAAGTTATGATAGGGCGGACAGGAGAGTAATATTCTGTCCGCCCGAGTTTTTTTTGGTAAGCCGGAACTGACATGAACAAACTGCCGGGAGAGCAACGGCAAAGATGATGATCTCAAAAAACTTTCAGCGACCTTGATCGGCCGCGACTATTTCATAATACCTTCTGCCCGTAGGAAAAATTTATAGATCTTCCAACTCCTGGGATGCGGCAACAGAACATACCACCAGCCCCCAACCCTTAACTCGCCAAGAACCCGGAAACTTCTTGCTTGGCACGCAGCAGGAGTTTTGGATAAATATATTTTCTTCGTTAGGCTGTAAAAAGTTATTGACACCTTACTTTTCTTCTATTAAATAAGAAACCAACAGTAGACAGGATCAACCGACGATGCATTACTGGCCTACATGTTAAGAGACCCGGTCCTGCATGCATTTTCTTGATACCGCTTGACAAGGTATCTTTTTTTTCACCAACTGAGTTAGTTATGTCTAACAATAATCTTTGTCTTGCTACCAGCCGTCGATTTTATCCGGAGAGGCAACCGATGTTCTCCTGGGGGCCTGGCAGATCATGACACCTGTTGCAGAAATTTCAGCCATCACCGCCCCCGCCAGTGATTTCTCGATCTCAGTACATCATTTCGCCGAAGCACTCGGTGAAGCCGTGGATATCAAGGATCAGTATACCCATCACCACTCTCAGGAGGTGGCGGTGATCAGTTTTTTGCTGGCCAGGGCCATTGGCCTTGATGAGGCCAGCTGCACCGCAGTCCATATTGCCGGCCATCTGCACGATCTGGGCAAGATAGGTATCAGCGATCTGGTTCTGCAAAAAAACGGGCCGCTCACTGCTTCTGAATGGGCTGAGATGCGTCAACACCCGCGGTATGGCTATAACATTCTCCACCAGATACCGGGCCTGAGCGCTACCAATGGCATTGCTGAGATGGTTCTCAGCCATCATGAACGTTTCGACGGAGGCGGCTATCCCCAGGGGTTACAAGGAACAGCTATTCCCTTGGGCGGCCGCATCCTGGCCGTGGCCGACACCATTTCAGCAATGACCGGAAAGCGCAGTTATCGCAAGCCGCTGCCATGGGAGGTCGTTGTTGATGAACTCAAGCGCGTCAGTGGCTTCCAGCTTGACCCTTTTGTTATCGACATTTTTTTGACGATGAATGAACAGATCCACAACTGGTTGCTGAGAGAAAATTATCTGTCCGAGACCATGTCGGAAACGGAGAGGCTACATATGATTTTAACCTGAACAGATACAAGAACCGTTAGCAAAATAAAAATAACACCACGGCATATAAACTATAAATTCACCCCAAAGGAAAGAACGATGAAAAAGAGAGACCTGACCACTACCCTCGTCACGGCAACCATGCTTGGCGCTTTATGCGGACAACCGGTCGTGGCCGGCACCATGCCTTCCTCAATGGAGGCCATGAGTCAGCAGATGCAGGATCTGCTCGACCAGAACCAGCAGCTGACCCAGCGGGTTGGCGAACTGGAAGGCAAGATGGCCGAGTCAACCGCAAAACCTGAAGATACACCTCAAGTTGCAGAGGCCAAGGAACCAGCATCTGCCGGCAAGATCAGTGAGTTTGTTACCCTGTCCGGCCTGGTTGAAACGGAGGCGACAGCAGGAGAAGATTTTACTGGCGATCATTCCAGTTCCCTTGATCTGGCCACCGTGGAACTGGGCCTGGAAGCCCGAGCCACCGACTGGGCCGCGGCTCATATTCTAATCAAGTACGAAGACGATGATTTGTTTATGGATGAGGCCAATGTGGTCCTCGGCAATAGCGAAGAATTTCCCCTGCTGCTCACCGTCGGCAGATTTTATATGCCATTTGGTAACTTTGCAACCAACATGATCCAGGATCCCTTCACCCTTGAGATCGGTGAGATTAACGACGATGGCGCGGCTATCGGTTTTGAGGCCGGCGGCTTCATGGCCGCAGTCTATGGCTACAAGGGCCTGGGTGAGACCGGCGCCAGTGATAATATCAAAGGGTTTGGCGCCATGACCGCCTATGGTTTTGCCCAGGACGATTTTTCTTTCAATGGCGGCCTGAGCTGGATCAATAATATGGCCGACTCCGACGGGGTCATCGCTGCGACCTTTGATGAGGCCGGACTGGATACGATCGAGAAAATGATCGGCGGCCTCGGCGCCCACATCAACCTCGGTTACGGACCATTTGCCTTGATCGGTGAATATATAACCGCCCTGGACCGCTTTGCCACTGATGAGCTCCTCTTCGTTGATCAGGGTGCTGAGCCAAGCGCCTGGAACACCGAGCTGGCCTATACCACCGAACTGCTGAACCGGGAGACCGTTTTTGCCCTCGGTTATCAGCAGACTGCTGAGGCGCAGGCCCTGGGGCTGCCGGAGTCCAGATATTCAGGTGCGGTCGGGATGAAGATCCTGCCTGAGACCACCCTGTCTCTGGAATATGCCTACGACCGGGATTACGATATTGAAGAGGGCGGCAGCGGCGAAAACGCCAAAGTTTTTGTCGCCCAGCTTGCTTACGAGTTCTAAAAGCGTCCTCTTCTGCAGCCGGCGCACTGATGCCGGCTGCAGAAAGCCGCAAAAATCTTTAACGAGGTCATCATGAAGACACTAACTACATCGACCTTCAGCACCGGTTTTCGCAGACGAATCTGGGATATCAACAGCAGCTACCACTGTGCCATCATCGGCACCTGTCTGCGCCGGGCTGAACTGCGCAAGCTCGCCGGCAGAAAGATTTTTGGCCTCGACGCCAGGGACGGCGACTATCAACTGCATTCAGCCCTTGTTACCCAGGCAGGCCTAAACAGCCCGCAAGCCAAGGCCCTGCATACCTTGCTCGATGGCAAGTATCAGGCGGCAATCAACCGTTACCGCCGGCTCAAAACCGATGAGGCTTTTGAGACCCTCTGGGCAATGGATCGCGCCCGCGGTGCCATTGCCGGACCTTTTTGGGCGATCATGACCAGCCTGGCTGTATCCCCGGAGCTGACCCAGCGCATCTATAGTCAGATCCATATGCTGGGCCATGATGTGGTCAGTGACCATCAACAGCAGCTGCGCCGGCTTCATGAGCTACAGGATAAATGCCATATTATGCAGGAGATGATGGCCGCCGAGCGCCGCCTGCATCTGCAGCAGCAAAGAAAGCTCGAGGAGGAAGTCGCCACTTGGCGTCTGACCCAAAAACAAGCGGCGGTTATCGTTCAACAGCATGAACATCGGCTAAAGGCCAATATCACCCTGCAGAATACCAACCTGCCGGCAGATACCCAGGCAGAAAATAACAGACTGCAGAGCCGGATCTCTTCTTTGCACCAAGACAGCGCCATCCAGTGCGGCAACCTTGATGCCCTGGCCGGCGAACTGCGTCAGGCCCACGCCGTCATCTCGGACTTAAAAAGAACAAACAGCAGTCTTACCGATGCCATCAGCGAACAGCAACAAGAGCTGTTGTCACTTGAGACAGCACTGATCAGCAAAAATATCATCGGCTGTGCCGGATGCAATGATCAGGCCACCGAGCGTTGCCCCGGCTCTGAGCTCTGCGGCAAGAAGGTCCTCTACGTGGGCGGCCTGAAAAAGATGGTGCCTCATTACCAGCAACTGGTCGAGAACTATGGCGGCCGCTTCATGCATCATGACGGCGGGGTCGAGATCTCCCGCAATCAACTGCCGAAGATGCTCGGAGCCGCCGATATCGTCTTCTGTCCGGTAGACTGTGTCAGTCATGACGCCTGCCTCCGTGTCAAGAAAATGTGCAAACATTACCACAAACCCTTTGTCATGATGCGCAGCTCAGGCCTGTCAACGCTTGCCAAGGAACTGGGCAATATTACCCAGTAAATGCTTCCGTATCAGCATAACAAGGCCGGCCTCACCGGTAGTCAGCCACCCGGGCCACCGTCAGTACGCAGACCTCGGCGGCGGCGGCAGCAAGAAGGGCTCGACTGCATTCACTGACCGTAGTGCCGGTAGTCAGGACATCATCAACCAGAAAGATCCGCCGGCCACGGACCGCAGCCGGATTCCTGACTGCAAAGGCGGCCTTGAGATTTTTACGGCGGGCTTCACCATTGAGGGTGGTTTGCGGCAAGGTATCGCGCTTGCGCATCAGAGTATCAACCAGCAGCGCCTCTCCGGCCTGCGGGAAAAAAATCCTGGCCAACAATAAAGATTGATTAAGCCCTCGTTTTTTCAACCGGGCCGGAAAAAGCGGCACCGGGATAACCCTGTCGCCTGCCGGCTGGAATTCTTGAGCCAGCTCCCGCACCAAGGGTTCCATGATTTGCGCCAGCGCCGGCAGGGTTGAGGTATCGGCGGCGTATTTCAGCTGATGGAGCAAATGACTGACTGGATCCTCATAATGCACGGCGGCCCGCGCCCGGCTATAAACCGGGGGTTGGCGTAGACAAAACCCGCAAAGATGATCACCACCCCCGCTATCAGGCAGGCCCCGGCCACAGCAGGAGCAGAGCGGCGAGTGCAGATAACGGACTGTGTCGAGGCAGCGGCCGCAGATCACTTGACCCTTAGACGGAAGATCAACCCGGCAGCAGGAACAGCGGCGCGGAAAGATCAGCTCACCACAGGCCTCAGCCCATTTTTTCCAAATAGTCATAAAAAAGATAAGGCCAGAAACAACACCATAAGGCAAGAAGATATCCTGTGCGGTCATAAAAAATATTGACACGATTATTTTTCCGGAAACGCTTATGAGTGTCAAGCAAAAATAAAGGGCTCCCCGCCCGTCTGAACAAATAAGAGAAAGGGTTCAAAAAAGATGTTTTTTCCGACGATTCATGATAGCGTAATTTCGATTTATCATTAGGGAATCTTGGAAAGACGGGATTTTCGTGCAATGGGTCAGTCAACCAGCCCACTCATCGAAACAAAATTGTTCTTAAGGTTCCCATAATCATGACCTGTGCATGGATTATGGAGTCCGCTGTCGTGCAAACATCTTCGTCCCCTCCCAAAAAACTCGGTGTGCTCATCGGCGGCTCCGGTCTTATCGGTGGCACCCTGGCCCACTATTTTAAGACCAAAACAACTGACTCCATTGAACTGCGGGCGCCCAGCAGCAAGAAACTCTCTATCAGAAATGCCGGCGACATCCGCGATTATCTCAAACGGGTCCGTCCTGACTTTGTGATCAATACAGCCATTGCCAATATTGGCTCCGACTCTCAACTGGCCTTTGAAGTCAATTATCTTGGCACCCTGAATCTGGCTCGCGCCGCCGCCGCCCTCGGTATACCTTATATCCATATCAGTTCGGCCGCCATCCTGCCATATGGCGAAGAGCTCACGGAAGATGACCACTTGCCTCTCACCGCCCATCTCAACAACTATGCCAAATCAAAGCTGATGGCTGAACGGACCTTACGGCATATGCATCATAACGTCGGGCTCGATTATACCGTTATCCGCCTGGCGGTAGTGTACGGTGAACATGATCATAAGATTCAGGGTTTTCATCGCCTGTTTTTTTCTATTGCCGATGAAGCCATGCCGGTTCTTTTTACCAAAAAAAACATACTGCATTCCTACTCCAATGCCGATAAACTGCCCTATTTTGTCCATCATGTCCTGTTGAATCGTCAGGAGTTTTCCGGTGAGACCTATCATTTTGTCGACAAGGAACCGGTGGAGCTCGCCAACTTGATTCTGACTATCAAATCATACCTAGAAGTGAAGACGCCACGCGAAATCTATATTCCCTACTCGGTGGCCACTATTGGTAAAAAGACCATGGAGATGCTGCTCAAAGTCTGCTCTAAAGTTGGTCTCAAGGCCAGTCTGCCGGCAGAATTGATGTTTCTGGAAAGTTTTTATAAAACCCAAACCCTGTCCGCCGGCAAACTGCACCACTCCAGCTTTCAAGATCCAACCCCCGAGGAGACTATTTACACCAAGCTGCCGGCCCTGGTGATCTACTACCTGACCCGCTGGAGCCATCAAAATCTGATCTCCACCTTCAGTGAGTCCATGATCCAGGCCACGGCCATGGATACCGAGTTTCAGCAGACCCCGGAAGCATTGCTGCAGACTATTCACCAGGACTCCATCAGTCCTTTTGCTGATCTATATACCCCCGAGTCATGACCATTACTGCCTTCATCCGTGGCGGCACTCTGCTGCTGCTGGCTCCGTTGGTGACTATTTGCTACAGTCTGGCCATTGCCATAGCCATTTTTCTTTTTCGTCTGCCTGAAGATACCCTGCAACGTTATCCCCGACAATGGGCCCGGCTCTTCTGCCGGATTGCCGGAGTACGGGTGCGCATCGAGGGGGCTGACCAGCTTCAAGTAAACACTGGCTATATCTATTGTGCCAATCATCTCAGCCAGTTTGATATCTTCAGTTTCCAAGGCTATTTCCCTTTCAGCTTCCGCTGGCTGGCTAAAGAGGAACTATTCAAAGTGCCGTTTCTGGGATGGGCGATGACCAATGCCGGCAATATCGCCATCAATCGCAGTCATGGCCGAGAGGCCCTGAAAAGTCTGCAACAGGCGGCCGAGCGCATCAAAGCCGGCACCTCTGTCCTCATCTTTCCCGAAGGAACCAGATCAGCTGATGGCATCCTTCAGCCCTTTAAAGGAGGGGCTATGCTGCTGGCCATCAAGGCAGGCGTCCCTATCGTTCCGGTCGCCTTTGTCGGCTCCTATGCCGTGCTGCCGAAGGGTGCCCTCTTTGTTCGTCCCGGTACTATTACCATCAAGATTGGGACGCCGGTAATGGTGACGGGCTATAGCAGCAAAGATAAACAGGAACTGGCGATCACCATTCATCAGAAAGTAGCCGAGCTGCTTACCACCGGCCCCAGGCCGCAGATCTAACATACCAGTGATACCTCCCAACTCTACCTAAGACCGCTGTAATAAAAAAAATAACATGGCTGCTTCTTTTGGAACGGCTCCTGAATTTATTTTTTCTCACTATTCATTTGCCCTCTTTGCAAAAAAAATTAAACATGGCATAGTGCTACGATTTCTTTTTTAATTTTCCATCTCATTTAAGCTAATAAGACCGATAAAATACCTTCCAGCATCATGCTTTCAGAAAGGATCAAATTATGAACTGCCCACCAAGCTCAGTAATTCCAGCCCGTCTCTTTTTTGCTACCATGTCCAGGCTGTCCCTGCTTCTTTTGCATCTGGTCTTATATGGTCTTGTGGTCTCACCAGCGATGGCAGTTGAACAGAACACCACCTTTCTGCCGGCCAAGATCAACAGCGCTGATAATATCAGCGCCCTGACCACCCAGGTGGATCAAGCCTTGGCCGCCGCCCTGGCCTCTCAGGGTTTTTCCATGCTGGAGCGCAGTCAGGCCATGCAGCTGTTGAATTACCAAGGCTCCTGGCCGCCTGCTATCACCGAACTGCAGGCCCTCTCGCAGAAAACCGGCCAGGACTATGTCGCCGTTGGCAGCGTGACTGCCATTGGTGAGCAAATCAGTATTGATTACAAAGTGTATGACCTGCTGGAAGGAGCAGCGCCGCAATCTTATTACCGGCAGGGCGAGTCCCTGTCTAATCTCACCTCAATCATGACGGAGATCAGCAAAGAGATGATCCGCTTCACCAACCGGGAGCAGGTCATTGCCTCTATTGAGCCTGAAGGTAATAAGCGCATTGATACCGGGGCGATCAACCGTAAGATCCGGACCAAGCCCGGTGATATTTATTCGCCCTCGGCCGTGCGCAATGACCTGAAGGCCATTTTTGCCATGGGTTATTTTGACAATGTCAACGTCAAGGTTGAAAATACGGCGGATGGCAAGAAAATCATCTTCCAGATCACAGAAAAGCCGTTAATAAAAAAAGTCGAGTTTGCAGGCATTGATGCCCTTGACGAGAAGGACGTAAAAGAAGCCGCCAATGTGTCGGCCAACACCATCATTAATCCCGCCACCATCAACAAAAGCGGGGAGGCCATCAAAGCCCTCTATAAATCCAAAGGCTATTATGACACCAAGGTAACGACCCAGATCAGCTATCCTGATAAAGACGAGGCGGTTGTTAAATACATCATTGAAGAAGGGTCCAAGATCTACATCAAGGAAATCGCTTTTGCCGGCAATCAAAGCTTTAGCAGCAAGGTCCTCAGTGATGTTATTAAAACCTCAGAAAAAGGGTTGCTCTCCTGGTTGACGGAATCCGGCCTCATGAAAACTGAACAGTTAAATCAGGATGCTGCCAGTATTGGCTCATTCTACAACAACCAGGGTTTTCTGGAAGTCAAGGTCAGCGATCCAGTGGTCAGACAGGACGGCGAGTGGCTCTATATCACCTTCAATATCGAAGAAGGACCACGCTATATGGTCGGCACCATTGATATTAAAGGGGATCTGATCACCGACAAACAGCAGTTACGCGATCTTCTCACCGTCCAGAAGGAAAAGTTCATCAACAGAAAAACCTTACGCGAAGATGTGCTCAGAATAACTGATTATTACGCCGAGCATGGTTATGCCTTTGCTGAGGTCAGACCCGACCTCGATAAATCAAAGACCGGCGAACGGGTTGATATCAGCATCGCTATCGACAAAGGCGAACTGGTCCATATCAATCGCATCACCATCACCGGCAATACTCGTACCCGGGATAATGTCATCAGGCGGGAAATTGAGATTCAGGAAGGAGGGCTGTTTGATTCCAAGGCCTTGCGGACCAGTAGTGAGCAACTCCAGCGGCTGGAATTTTTCGAAGAGGTCAATATCCATCCGGAACCATCCCTTGATCCCACCAAGATGGATGTGGTCGTCGATATAAAAGAGAAAAATACCGGACAGTTCTCCGTCGGCATGGGCTACAGTTCTGTAGACAGCCTGATGTTCATGGCTGAAGTGTCCGAAAATAACTTCCTGGGCCGCGGCGATCGGGTGGCCCTCTCCGGTAATGTCAGTGGCACCAGCACCCAGTTTAATCTGAGTTATACTGACCCCCGTCTGCGGGATTCCAAGCTGTCCTGGGGAGCCGATCTTTATAATATGACCCGTGAATACGATGACTACGATAAGGATTCGACCGGCGGGGCTCTGCGGCTGGGATATCCTGTCTGGGAGAAATGGAAGGCCTTTGGCGCCTACAGTTATGAGGATACCGAGCTGTCCGAGGTCTCGCCATTTGCTTCCTCTTATATCCTGAGATCGCTGGATATCCATGTCACCAGCGCGGTCAAGCTGGCGCTGGTACGTGACACCAGAGACCGGATAACCTCGCCCAGCAAAGGCTCGCAGAATCAGATCAGTGTCAAATATGCCGGTGGACCCTTAAGCGGAGATTCCCAGTTTACCAAAGTCGAAGCCTCTTCCGGCTGGTTCTTCCCCCTGCCGATGGAGACCGTGTTTCATCTGAAAGGCACGGCCGGCCAGATCTGGGAGAATGAAACCAACAAATTGCCCGTCTACGAGCGGTTCTATCTGGGTGGCATGAACTCGATTCGTGGTTTTGAATATGGCAAGGCCAGCCCCATTGATCCTCTGTCCGGGGATCGGATCGGCGGTGATAAGATGTGGTATAGTAATATCGAGTATATCTTCCCGCTGATCAAAGAAGCCGGGCTCAAGGGAGTTGTCTTCTTTGACATGGGCAAAAACATGGCTGAAGATGTCGAATGGACTATTGAGGACTATGATATGGCCACCGGCCTGGAACTGCGCTGGCTCTCGCCCATGGGACCTTTGCGTCTGGTCTGGGGCTATAATCTTGATGCCCAGGATGATGAAGATACCTCTGTTTGGGATTTCTCCATTGGCGGTGGTTTTTAGCCGCTAGCCCTGTTTCTCCCATTATTTCTTATTATTTTGCCGGCTGCACTTGTGCAGCCGGCACTTTTTTTTATTACCCTACAAGATGCCGCTTTCGCTGACCGATAATCTGAATCATGCCGTCCAAGCCCATAACCACCTCACGGTGGCAGGCCTGCGCGGCAGCAGCCCTTCGCTACTGATCAGTCTGCTTTCCACCTCATCCTGCTGCTGTATCGTCCCCGATGAACATCAGCTGGCTGTTGTGGAAGAAGATCTGCGCCTGTTCACTGACAGGCTGATTCTTACTTATCCGGCTTATGAGATTCCTCCCTATACCCCGCTGTCGCCGGATCGCCCCACTATCGGCGCCCGACTGGCCACCCTCTACCAGTTACTGGCAGCAGACGCCCCTTTTATCCTGATCATTTCAGCCGAGGCCCTGTTACGGCGGGTCATGCCCAAAAAACTGCTGGCTAGATCAGCAGAGCTGATTATGACCGGCGAGGACTATGCCCAGGACGAGCTGATCGCCACTCTGCTGCATGCAGGCTATGAACAGGTGTCCCTGGTGCAGGAGATGGGCGATTTCGCTGTCCGCGGCGGCATCATTGATATCTATCCGCCCCCTTTTACCATCAGTGCCGACAACGGGCCAACTGAGAACGGCACCACCATCCATGATGGCCCGCTACGGCTTGATTTCTTTGGCGATACCGTCGAATCGCTAAGGGCTTTTGATCCTATCAGTCAGCGTTCTCAGCAGGAAATACCGGAAGCGATCCTGCTGCCGGTCAGCGATATCCTCTTTGCCCGGACCACGGCCGCCGACAAAGCCCTGGAATATCTTCATGAGACCGCCACCAACCTGCACTGGGACCGCGAGCAGACAGCCCAGCTTGCTGAGATGCTTGAGCAGAGACATCGTTTTTCCGGCATAGAGTTTTTCCTGCCCCTCTTCTATCAGGATTATGAGCAGCCGACGGCAACCGTTCTTGATTTTCTGCCCGCTGATACCAGGCTCATCTTCATTGATGCCGAGGCCTGCCGGCAAGCCACGGCCCTGGTCCATGAACGGATCCTGGCCAACTTCGCCACGGCCCGTCAGAAACTGGCCCCGGCCCTGTTGCCCACTGAGATCTTTCTCGATCCGGAGCAACTGTTCGAGGCCATGGCCGGCTTTGCCCAGCTGTTCTGCTCCGACTTTAGCCGCCGGGACGAAGCCATCTTTCCTGTGCCCACCACCAATCATCAACTGCTCAAGCAGGATATCGAACTGCAGAGAAAAAAAAGGGGCATCCTGGCCCCTCTGAATGACCAGCTTCGCCTCTGGCAGGAGCAGGGGGAACAGATCATCCTCTGCTGCCGGTCGCTGCGGCATGCCCGGACCCTGGCTGAACTGCTGGAAAAGCACCAGCACGCGCCAGTGTTTATATCAGCCCCGCTCCAGCCCCTGCAATTGCCAGATTACCCGCCCGGCTCCCTGCTCATCTGTGATCATCCCTTGACGGCCGGCTTCACTCTGGTTGACGAGAAGCTGCACCTGCTCTCGGAGAGTGAATTGTTCGGCGAGATGCGGCTGGGCGGGAAAAGCGGCAAAGGCGGTCGGCCAAGCACCGGCAAGCACCATGGTGAGCCCGTGCGGTTTGCCGAACTGAAGATTAATGATGTCGTGGTCCACCGCGATCACGGCCTGGGCATTTATCACGGTCTGGTCACCATGGCCATCCAGGGCATCAAAAACGACTTCATGCTGCTGGAGTATAAGGGGGG
>DIKT01000050.1:13585-29836 GCA_002424635.1 Desulfobulbaceae bacterium UBA5611 | reverse complement strand
GAACTGCTGAAGATCTATGCCCGGCGGGAAATGCGCCAGGGCCGCCGCTTTTCGCCGCCTGGTGAGCTGTTTCATGAGCTGGAAGAATCTTTTCCCTATGATGAAACCAGCGGCCAGCAAAAAGCCATTACCGAGACCATTGACGATCTGACCTCAGATCAACCCATGGATCGCCTGGTCTGCGGCGACGTCGGCTACGGCAAGACCGAGGTGGCCATCCGGGCCGCCTTCAAGGTGGTGGAAGATGGTTGTCAGGTGGCCATCCTGGTGCCGACCACGGTCCTGGCCGAACAACACGCCAAGACTTTCAAGGAGCGGATGGCCGGTTTTCCGGTGACCATTGACTGCCTCAACCGCTTTCGCAGCAGCAGTGACCAGAAGAGGATCATCAAGGAGCTGGCCGCGGCCAAGATCGATATTATCATCGGCACCCATCGCCTGCTCTCTAAAGATGTGGTCTATCATAACCTGGGCCTGCTCATCGTTGATGAAGAACATCGTTTCGGGGTCAGCCATAAGGAGAAGATCAAACAGATCAAGGCCGAAGTCGATATCCTGACCCTGACCGCCACCCCCATTCCCCGCACCCTCGAGATGTCGCTGCTGGGCATCCGGGATCTCTCAGTCATCTCCAGCCCGCCTGAGCACCGGCGACCGGTCAAGACTTTTGTCGCCCGCTTCGATGAGCTGATCATTAAAGAGGCGGTAACGAAAGAAATGCTGCGCCAGGGCCAGGTCTTTTTTGTCCATAACCGGGTCAAATCAATCCACCGGATGGCCGCCACCGTGCAGGAGCTGGTGCCCGAGGCCCGAATCGCCGTAGCCCACGGCCAGATGGCCGGCAAGGATCTGGAGGCGATCATGGTGGCCTTTGTCAGCGGCAAGATCGATGTCCTGATCTGCACCACCATCATCGAATCAGGCCTTGATATCCCCTCGGCCAACACCATTATCATCAATAGGGCCGACACCCTGGGTCTGGCCGAGATCTACCAGCTGCGCGGCCGGGTCGGCCGATCGAGCACCCAGTCCTATGCCTATCTGCTGGTGCCTTCCCTTGACGATCTGAGCCGCGACTCCAAGGATCGCCTGCGGGCCCTCATTGACTGCAACGAGTTGGGCGGCGGCTTCAAGCTGGCTATGAGCGACCTGCAGATCCGGGGCGGCGGCAATCTGCTCGGCGTCTCCCAGAGCGGCCATATCGCCGCCATCGGCTATGAACTGTACCTTGATCTGCTGCAAACAACCGTGGCCGACCTCAAGGCCCAGGCCCTGCACGCCGACACGCTGCCGGGTGGCCCCTGGGAAGAACTCGATCCGGAAATCAATCTCCGGATCTCGGCCTATATTCCTGAATCCTATATCCCTGATGTCAGCCAGCGCTATATCGCCTACCGGCGGATCTCGGCCCTGGCCACCGCTGATGAGGCCCAGCACGCCGATCTGCAGGATGAACTGCTTGATCGCTATGGCGCCCTGCCGGCGGAGACCGTCAATCTTCTGCAGGTGGTCAGCCTGAAAAAAGCCATGGCCGGCCTGAAGATCAACAAACTGGAGAAAGGCAAAGATCATCTGGTCTTCTCTTTTCTCAAGACCACCCCCATTGACCCGGCCCTGCTGCTGCAATATCTGCACATTAATGGTCAAAGCCGCGGTAAACAGAGAAAGACGGAGCCAGCAGCGGTGCTCACCCCTGATGGCCGACTCATGGTGCCGATCCAGGCCGGCTCCCCGGAACACCTCTTTACCGTTATCCGCAAAACCCTGGTTGATCTCGGTCAACTCATAGCCGTGGCCAAGGAGAGCTGATGCCGACTACCATCCAGATCAAACCTGATTTTGCCTGGGCCGAGATCGACACCATCCTGCTCGATATGGATGGCACCCTGCTCGACAAATATTTTGACGATTTTTTCTGGGAAGAATATGTGCCCAAAATCTTCGGGGAACAGAACCGGATGACCCCGGAACAGGCCCGCAAGGAACTGCTGAAGCGGTATCAGGCAGTGGAAAGCACCCTGCAATGGACGGATCTTGACTACTGGTCGGAACAACTAGGACTCGATATCCCGGAGCTCAAATGCAAGGTGGATCACCTGATCCAGGTCCACCCTTTCGTCCTTGATTTCCTGCAGTTCATCCGCCAGAGCGGCAAGAAGATCCATCTGGTCACCAATGCCCACTCCAAGACCCTGGAGATCAAGCTGCGCAAGACCGCCATCGGGCCCTGGTTTGACCGGCTGGTCTGTGCCGAAGAGGTGGGCGAGGCCAAGGAGCATCCGGCCTTCTGGGACCGGCTGGAGAAAATCCTGCATTATGACCGCAAACGGACCCTGCTGGCCGATGACACCGCCAAGGTACTGCACTCAGCCCGGCAATACGGGATGGGTTTTCTGGTCTATGTGGCCCGGCCCAGCTCCCGCCTGCCGGTCAGCTACTCCCCTGAGTTTCCCTCGATTGTTACTTTTGACGAACTCATTAGGTGCCGTTAAGGAGTCGAGCAAAGCTTTACTTGCTCTAATCCTTTACGGCACCTTGTGCCGCGTCCAAAAAACAGCATCTTTCCGGCTGTTTTCTTGGCGTGGCGTCTGGCAGGATACCGTACAAAGACACAAGTAGCTTTACTTGCTCAATTCCTTTTACAACTCCTTATGCCGCTTCCAAGAAACAGCCAATCTTTTCCGGCTGTTTCTTGGAGTGGCGTCTGCCAGATACCCACAAGTACATAAATGAGATAAGCAGGCCTTATTTGCTCAACAACTCCTTTACGACACCTTTATATCGCTGCCGATTATCTGCTGCACCAAGTATTCTCAAAGCTGTATATGTCATATCCAAGAAATACGACCACATATTTTTCACAACAAAAGTCAAGCAATGATCTGACTCTTTATTTTTCTTTTTTAGATGTAATATCTTAGAGCACCAGACTCTCTCTCATCATAAATGACCCCATTGCCTCCCGAAATATAAGATTGACAAGAGAATAGGTATTATGTCCCCGGATTATCCATAGGTCAACGAATATGACATATCTTGCAAAGCCCGCTACCCCAATCGTCTCGGACGAGGTGAGGTCTTTGCTGACGCATCAAGTTATGACAAGATATACAGGTTACTTCACCATTTGTAAGGACTATGCCGGCAGCCTCAACCTCAGAAAGCGGCATATACTCCGATTCTTTCCCGGTTGGTGGATATTTTTTAAATACCGGATGAGATGATTTTTGATCGAGGAGACAACTGCTCTTGGTGCATGGACTAATATTTTCAGCTACCGTTCCGTCATGACAAGTTAAGCACAATTTTGGCTTATCCATATACACCAAATAACCATGATGAGGAACCTCCTGGGCATAAAGTGTAATTATTAAAAACAGAAACTGACCTATCAGGATAAATAAAAAAGCAAGAAGTTTCATGGCATTCAATCCTCCACTTCAAAAAGAAAGTTGCCTCTTCCGCAGAAGCTGTGGATGGAATTTAGTACACCAATGGAGCACTGGAGGCTGTTGCAAAATGACCAATAATGTCATTGCCGAGTGCTTTTGTCGGGAATCGCGGCAAGCCGCAGCGCCAGCTTTCTGCGGATCAAGTTCGGCTGGTAGGTATTGAAATCAAGTCCCAGCAGACCTTTGACTTATTCCATAAGCTTCCCTCCTTGTTTCATTTAATTTTTAGCAGAGTAACGTAAAGGGCTCTACCTCTGAAGTGCGATTTGCATAGTTCCTACCTAAAATAAATACGCAAAAAACAATCCAATTTTTTATAATTTATATTTAATATAAAGATTACAATAATATATAAAAGATAATAAGAAAGGAAGTAAGGATCAAAAGGAAGAAGCCTTTCAGGTTTTCCGGATTTTGTCCGTTTTTTAGGAATTACGGATTTTTTTAATATTCCTGGGTACCCCCATTGCCTCCCGAAATATAAGATAGATTGACAAGAGAATAGGTATTATGTCCCCGGATTATCGCTCGGTGAATTGATCTTGTTCGGCATTACTCCCCCTATTTAATTTACAGAATAGATCTGGCCCTCTTCTCTCATGGGAGCCACTAATATAAACTTCGCAGTGTTTTGCCAATCCGCTCCATTAGGGGAATAACGGCATCAGTCGCATCCATGATAATAAATTCTGCTTCTTCCTCTGTCTTGGCAACGTGATGTTTGGCGATCCTGGACACCAAGGTCTTAATCGCATCACGCACTTCATCGTCTGCGATTCTTACTGTAAGTACGGCCAATTTCGCATTAGTTGCTCGCGATCCTTCATTAACCTCTTCACTCAATCGTACCTTGCCCCATTCGCCGCTTTGCCTGAAGGCAACACAGTCCTCATGCTGCATACGGGTGTAGAAGCGCATCATGTCCTGGATCGTCTGCTGAACTTCAAGCAGATTTTCTCGTTGGAAGGCGCGCGCCCTTTCAATCCGCTCAAGCGAATCAGCCTGTTGCTGCCGCATGATTTCATGACGATTGCTGATACAACTCGTCGCAATGCTAACCCCAGCTCCAACGATGGTGCCTAGAAATCCCCATAATGCCTCCACGCGACCACCTCCTAATTCTGAGAGCCAAAGAGCCGAACCAACAATTACACAGACCTGTATATCATGACAAATTACACGATATACAGAAACCATTCAGTAACCGATTTATACAAAAACCTATTTGCGCAGAACCAAGAGGCACAATACTTCTCAAGATCAAGGAAAACAAAGGGGCTGAACCATGGCTTCACATATAGCCATATAAACGGTTATATGGCTATATGATTGGAGAATAAAACTTATGAGCAAGGCAAAACGCCAGGAACTTAGCTCGATGTTTTCAGTACCGCAGAAAAGAGTATCGAGACAAAAAAGGAAAGTCGTCCTGATAGAACAGGACGCAAGGCCACCATTTTTCAGGTGCCGGAGGCTGCCAAAAAACAACTGGCAATCCTCGCCATTGAGACCGACAAAACCCAGCAAGTTCTTTTATCGGAAGCACTAAATGATTTATTCAAAAAATATGGCAAACAGCCGATAGCATAGAAAACGTTATCCTTTACAGCCAACGTGGAGTTCAGTGAGAGCTGCGCTGTTTGTGTTCCGTTGGAACGTTTTGTTTAGAATATTGTTTTACTCGTCGTCATCTGGCGGATTATCATCATCGAGTTCATATTTTGTTGGTTGATAGTTTCTTTTATCAGGTTCTGCATAGTCCCAACTTTCTTTTTGAATTTCTTTTTTTTGTTCTTTATTTAACTCTTTGAGAATTTCATTAATATCACGATCACTCATTTCAACCTCCTATTTTCCATAGAATTTTAGATATGAAATTTCATCTTGAGAGATTAGCACTCCACGAGTTCGACTTGATTTCTTACCAAATTTCCTGCCTTCGATAGCCAGCCAAAGCTCTTCCAAGTAAATCTGCCTCTCAGCCGGGAAAGAACTTGCCATCGATTTCAGTGCATACTTTCCCCTAACTGTTTCCCCGTTTTTCAAATGGATTTCTACCCAATATGATTCTCTTCTACTGAAGACGTAGTCCCAAGGTTGTTTGTATGGGCTTAGAATTTTATCTTTCAATATTTTAAAGCTAGATAACCAAACAAATAAAAAAGGCCATATGGTAGGCGCAATTATGAAGGTAAAAAGGACTGCTATCCAATAATACAATGGGTGTCTATCAATAAAACCATCTTTGCTTATTATTATTAAAATCCAGAAAAAAAATACGAAATTCAACACACTGTAGCAAACTGCTTCAACTATTGATTTTGAGTAATCTCTATTTTCAATAGCAATAATCCAGCTATAGATTTTTAAGGAAATAAATCCCGGTAAGACCAATGCTAAGAATAATAAAGCTTTATCTAATTCCCATATATTCATTTTAATTCTAAACGGCGCACTCAGCGGCATGTCCGCTGCAATGCTTTGTTGGCAGAAATATCTTTAAAGCTGCCAGAAACATATTTGTGCAGCACATTGGTTAAAGATTTTGATACAGCATTTCATCAGCATATATGACAATACCATCAACTATTATAGCTTTATATCTTGTAGAACCAGTATAACCGCCCATTCTATTTTTTGCATTAATAGCATATTCAACTCCCCACCCTATCACTATTGAATTATTATAGTCCATTCCAAGCCTTGTTCTTTTTTTTACCCACATCCATGATTTTTCCGGAGTAGCAAATTCATATTTAGCACTGTATGGATCAAGTAATGTATGACTATGATACTCCTTTATTATTGTTTGGTACGCATCTGGATAAGGTCCATACTGTGCTGAGGTAAGTTGTGTACTGGTTGGACCAGTTTTAGAAACACAGCCTACGCTTCCTACAGCTATAGCTATCATCATTGCCAATAAAATCAACTGCTTCATTATTCTATCCTCTTCAAGTTTTATTTCGCCTTCTGCTGGACTTTCCTTTATTTTCTCTCGATAGTGCCTTTGACAGACGGCCTCGATAGGCTACCTTTAAATAGAAGCTCCAATATACTGAGACTTTTATTCATTCTTTTTATTTCGAATGTTGAAAGAATAATAGTTTGGTCATTATTCATTCTTATATGACAAAGGTTTTTTTTTAGTTTATCTATATTTTCATTTTTTTCTATGTATATTGTTAGTTCTTTCAACTCTTTGAGTAAAGTGCCAGTAACTTCAAAATGAATATTGTCAAAATTTTCTATTTTTTCAATTTGAAATGGCTGCCATAAATCATTAACCCAATCACTAAATTTTACTTTTTGAGGTTTGGTTCCGGTGGTAACATAATCGATACAAGGGTGTTTAGGCCACGGCGGCCCTAAAGAGTCAAAGTACACTCTTCCACCGTATGAGTTTTCATAATAGAAAACTTGTTCACCGCACACAGGACAAGTGGTATTTGGATTTATAAACGATGAATAACTGCAACAATATGGTTTTATAGTAACAATGGGTTGGCTATATGAAAATCTATCCCAATCATCTCGGCTAACATCGTGTTCTCCTACCCAAAAGGTAGTCCCACAACTATTAGTTCTCCAATGACCGCTCCTTCGAAAATTTGCCATTCGAACCCCTTAATAGCGAAAATTTAAGTACTTTTTCTTGCATAACAGTATGCTAGGTTCCCGACCTTACTCTTTGCATTTCATTTCACCCCTCTTATCACCCTGCATATAGTTGACTGAACGGAACCCCGCCGACGACGGTCTTCACCATAATGCTCTGTCGCTCGACGGTATGGGTTATGTGGCAGTGGGGGCACAGACCTGATACCCGGTGGATTGCCGGCGACACAAGGGCATCTGGCATCAATTTCCGGAATTTGTCAGCTGCGCCACAACCCTCCTCGGTATCATCGTCCATGATAATTTCTACCACTGTATCAAAATCGTGCGCCTTATTCGGACACAATGCCCAGACTTCCTCAAACCGAATTTTACGGAACAGTGGCATTAAGCGAAGGGCCTGGAAGGCTTCCTTGCGGGTAGAGGAAAGCCCGATTAACTGGGCCAGGGTAGACCTCTCAACCTGGGTCAGATCGGCCATTGGAATGGTAATAGATAAAAACGGTGAGGTAATAGTGAGCATTTCTTTTCTTCCCCTTTATATTACGATTCTATGCCGTTTTCCGTCTCGATTTCTAGTTATGTTTTAGGGTAAAAAGGATGTTCCTGATATTTTCAGTTTCCAGTGACATATTGTCCTCATGCTCAGACACGCCCGCATAGATATCCCTGGATTGCTTCAGCACGTTATCGTCAGAGGGAACGAGAAGCGAGGTAAACTAGAGTAAACTAGGGACACTCCCTATATTTTCGGTGTTATTTGGCAATCCAGCCCGTATCGGAGCAGAGATAGAGAAGGCCTGCTCCGCTGTCGATGATCATCCGGCCGGATTCGGCCGCCTCATCGCAATCTCCTGCCGGCGGTATCCCTTCGGTGAGGGCGAGCTGGATATAGCCGTTGACATGGAGGGTGCTGTTCGGCTGATCAGTGCCGATCCCGACATTGCCTGTGCTGCTCTGGATAAACAGCGCATTGTCGGGTGCCGCTGCCTCGATGAGGAAAGGTCTGGTTCCGGCTGTGATATCATCAATGGCAAAATAGCTTTTGGGGGAGGGTACGTCATCAAGGTCATTGATGGTGATCCGCCAGTCATTGGTCGGGAAACCGGGGGCAGAGGAAGTATCCTGGAACAGGATGCGGAGGATTTCATCCTTCATGACCATGGTATTGAATCCGAAAACCATGTCAGATGCGACCCCGGAGCCGATGCCCAGACTTCCCTGGACAATGAGGTCATCGGCGACGGGACCGGCAACCTCGGTGGCCTGGCAGATCGGGTCGCCGTTAATAGTAAAGGCGGTGGCATTGACAGTGCCGTTGACCTGCAGGGCAGAGGTTGGATTCTCGATACCGATGCCGACAGAGCCGGTGGATTCATCATAATAGACTTCGGCACCGCCGACCCTGCCCTGGTTGTTGTAGAGCAGCTGCCCGTCCCGGCTGCTGTTGTCCGCAAGAGGAATCACAACGACTTTGCCGGCCTGGCCTATGGAGGCCGAGCCGATAATGGTCAGAACAACTGCTGAAATAATCACATGCTTCATGTTCTTTCTTCCTCCATATGCGGGAATAGATTCTTCTAAGAATATTTATTTAATCAGCCAGCCGAAATCGGTACAGATGAACAGACCGCCCGACCCATGCAGTTGCAGGCGTCCCCGTTCTGTCGACTGGTCACAGTCGCTTGCCGGCGGGGCCGATACCGGCGTCAGCTGAGCATAAGAGTCTACCTGGATGGCGCTCTCGGGGTCAGTGGTTCCTATGCCGATTTTTCCTGAACCGGACCGGATAACCATCGTCTGCTGCGGGCCCGTGATCCCGGTGGAAGTAATCTCGAACGGAGCGGGCAATGAAGGGTCCTGGGCCTCTCCCGCATAATCCTTCGGCACTTCATACACGGCGAAATATGACCTGCCCCCGGAAATCGAGTCATTGGCTTTGATCCTCCAGTTGCTTTTATCGGCGCGGTCATCGTTGAAATAGATCCGCAGATTATTTTCGATAAGCACAAAGGTGTTGTCACCAAAAGGATAACCGGGGAAAGCGTCGAACCCGAGAGCCAGTCTGCCCGCAATCACATTGGCGGTATTAGTGCCCACCGGCTGGCCATTAATAGAATACCCCATGGCTTCGACACCGCCATTGACGTCGAGGGCGGCTGCCGGGTCCACCACCCCGATACCGAGGCGGGACGATTCCCGCCTATAGAAAATGTCAGCCCCGTCCGCTGTTCCGGCATTATCATAGGTCATCTGCCTGTTTTCACCCACGCTTGGGGCCGGACGTATCCTGAGCGGGATAACAGCTGTATTTTCAACAGCGGATGACAGGACAGGCAATACGCCTGACAGCAGCAGAACGATTCCCAAAAAGGTTATTTTCATTAATCCACTCATAAATAAAAGATTTCTACAGTACAGGGAGTTGGACGGAGCCGCTACGCGGCAAAAAACTACCCTCGTCATAAAAAAATCCATAGAAATTGAACCTCCTATTCAGAAACACAGGTTCGGTTGTAAAGTTAAGATTTAACTTTTTTATCAACTTTACAATCAGGAGGTTGCAACGGAGACAAAAACTACCAAATATCCCGCAATTCAACAAGCTTTACATCAAGCACTGCAAACATCTGAAACCCGCGGACTATCAACCGAAAACAGTCGAAGCCTACGCTCGGGCAATCAGGCGTATCGGCAAGTACTTTGATTGTAAGCTGGACAATCTTTCCCGGGATCAATTGCTTGATTATTTCCACGATCTTTTAGAATCAGACTCATGGAATACACTAAATTAGTAAAATAGGGACACTCCCGGGAGTGTCCCTATTTATACGGGTTGCACCTGTCCTGCAGCGTTCTCAACCTGAAAAAAGCGGCAGGATTGGGAACGGGTTTGGCCTGCTCCCCATGAAAAAAGTAAAATTGATTGACAAGAGAGTCGATTTACGCAGAGAATAAAGGTGTGTAAACAATGAAAAGAAGACGGCAGGAATACCAACGGATAAAAGAACCAGCCACAATGCACGCGGTGAAAATCTCACCCATCTTTCATGCGGATCAATATTATGAACGGGTTTTTCTCCTGACTTGTCATGCGACATCAATCTCGCAGGAGGCACATTCATGGTAATCGGTTGGCTCCCAGTACTCCAAAGCGTTCCCTAATCCGAGTCAACAGCAACGCGTCGAAGGTTAGTGATGGTGCCAGGAAGCTGTGGAACACGGTTGCCAGGAAATCCTCTTTACCGGCGGTTACTGATGCGAGCACGCAGCCAGCCGTCGTGCTCGCATCTCAGCCCGGCCGCGCTAGAAGCCTGTGCCATCGCATTGAAGGCAGCGGTGTCTGACTTGCACGGCCAGATGGCAGCATCCTCCGAACTTATTAAAGCACATGCCGACCAGAACGCCCAGTTTATCCAGGGCCTCGAAAGCAATCGAGTACGGTTGTTATGGTGCCCATGCAGTGAAATGCCATGAATGTCAACATGAGCTGATCAACCAGAGGAGGCAAGCAATGGTTACAGGAAACTATTTGACTCGTATCAAAGTGATATTTTCGGTAATCGGGCTTTTGATCACCGGGCTGAGCGGAAATGCCCTGGCGCATTGCGACACGCTTGATGGCCCAGTAGTTCAAACGGCAAGGATAGCACTTGAAAAAGGTGATGTAACACCAGCGCTTAAATGGGTGCAGGCCGATGATGAGAAAGAGATTAGCGCCGCTTTTCAAAAGACTCTTGCCGTGCGCACCAAGGGTGTTGAGGCCAAAGAATTAGCTGATATGTACTTTTTTGAAACGCTGGTCCGTATTCATCGGGCTGGTGAAGGAGCGCCCTATACCGGTTTGAAACTAGGTGAAGCTGTGGACCCGGCCGTTGCCTTGGCCGACAAGGCCCTGGAAGCCGGGTCGGTGGACAAGCTGGTCGGTTTTTTGACGACAGCCATGGCCAATGGCATTCGTGAACGTTTTCAGCATGCAAGCGAAACAAAAAAACATGCCGATGATTCAGTGGCGGCCGGTCGTGATTATGTTAAAGCCTATGTCATCTTCACTCATTACGCGGAAGGCTTGCATGCTCTTATGAAAGGAGGCGGGAGCCACCATGGTAAGGTGGCTAAAGGTCATGGGGAACATGAACAATAAACCAATTAACTGATAAGGAGCTACGATGGCAAAGCAAGTTACCATTGATACGGAAGAATGCATAGGTTGTCAAAGTTGTGTGGAAATATGCCCAGAGGTATTTGATTTCAATAATAGCGAGGACAAGGCTTTTGTAACAAATCCAGATGGAGGAGACATCGAGTGCGCCGAAGAAGCCGCAGAGTCATGCCCGGTGGAATGCATTCATATTGATGAATAAATCAGCCAGCCACGGACTTCAGCGGACGGGAAGAAGCGCGGTAGTCTTACGGGCAATTTGTTAAACCAGCCGCTGATTCAAACACTAGGGAAAAATTCGGCACGCCAATGAGCATCCGACTGAAACGCGCGTACGAAACGCCAGAACCAGACGACGGATTACGGGTTCTTGTGGATCGGCTTTGGCCACGGGGAGTCTCCAAGAGCACAGCCCGCATTGATCTCTGGCTCAAGGAGATCGCTCCCAGCACCTCTCTGCGCCAGTGGTTTGGCCATGAGCCCTCAAGACCGCGATACCGACGAAACAAAGAGACGGGCACTCTCCTGCTGGATTGCAATTGTCGTCCTTAACAGGCTACACATCTGCTGCTTGGAGGATGGTATCAACCTTCAGAAAAGGGGGACATATTTATTTTTTAAATACGGGATTTAGGACACTCTCCGTATTTTTATTGACCCATCCTCGATTGAAACAGGTGCTGACCGAGGAAAGAAGATCGGCCACGGAAAGAATAAGGGAGTGTACCTATTTTACTATTTCAAATCTCAAACAACCTGACGAGGAATGCTTACCTGTCTGTCTGTCTCCCAAAGAGAATTTTGCGTTTCTCGGGAGAGCGATGCAGAAAGTTTGTATGATTAATGCATCTCATTATAGATCGATTTTAATCTAGCGAGCACCGCTATGTCCTTTGTGAGAAAACCTATACTTGGTTCACCAAATTTCATCCCACGAATGGGAAAGCAAGTTAACATCGCTTCCTGATTTGGAATCATCAGGAAACCGCGTGGAAAATCAACAAGGCTGCTTCTTAAGGTTATATTAGACGGTATTTCTTTATCACCGACCAAGTCGGTATAATTTTCACCGATGACCACAATATCAACCTTATTCAATCCAGAAGAATTAATAATGGATTCGAAAATACTCTTTCTCTTCGATGTTGTTACCCATATCAAATCTGCCTTTTGAAGAGAAGCATGTTTTATTATCTCTCTTGCTTTGTTAACTATTTTAGCCTCTCCGATTAGTCTTTCAATTCCTGAATGTATCTCATAGCATAACGACCATGGTCCGCAAGGGGATGGTTCCAAGTATTTGAATATTATATGCTCTGAGATTAAAAATAAAATAAAACAAAAGAAGATAACATAAGGGTTGCTTGGCATGCTAGAGATCAAAGGCTCACTAATGTTAATCTCTCTTGAGAAGTAAGACGTAACAAATGACATGCCAAGCTTCTCAAAATGTGGTGCTACAAACGCATACAGCCGTGTAAGAGCGCCAATAGAAACCCAAGAGAATAGCCCAATCGATACAATCCAAGGAAATAATTCAGCTCTTTGCCTGCCCTTTTTAAAGACAAGAAATCTTATACCTATAACCCAAAGAGCGATCAGAAAAAGTAAAGAATCACTGTGGGTTATTGATGTACCAAAGATATACGAGAATAAAAATACTATAAAAGTAAAAAGGGAAACGATTATCATAAACCAAGAGAATAGAAACTTGGCGTATAATTGCAAACTTTTGATTTTGTTTCTTTTGTCAAACGACAAACAATATTGACTAAAATAGAGCGTGAGGAGATCTTCGAAGTAAGAAATAGACTCCAAGCTCGCTGGACCACTTTTGACCACGAGCCTGAAGCCAAAAATAATTACAGGTAAGCTTACTACTGAAATACCAAATAGTAACTTCAGGGTGTTTAGAATGTCGACTTGCAAAATGATAGTCGATATTCTAAGAGTTTTTGAATCCAAAGAGGACCGTTGACATTGCCCCCCCATACCCAAACAATGAAAGAATATTCTCGGGAGTTGAAACAGAGAGGCCAAGGAAAGCAACCAATAACACTACCATGAAGCCATTTCTGAGATTTAAAATGAATAACATTACCTTATTTTTCATAGTACTATTCTGTATTTACTGCCATTAATAGTTAAAGAGATACTATCATCACTTACATGATGATAGTATCTTGGGAGGTAACAAATCAATAAAAAAATACTTGTAACAAAAAATTTGCTTTTCAGCATGAAAAAAAGAACCAGAAATTGCGGCGAGGGAAGGAAAAAAAACAAGGAAGAGGGAATAACAATCAGAAACAGCCGACATTTCACTCTCCCTCTTCCTTGCCTCCTCCCTACCACACCGCCCGCAACCCTTTATTCTTCCTAAGCTGATCAATCCGGCGCTCCAGCTCCACCCGCCACTCGGCATGGATGCGGGCCGACGACGGGGCAATGAGCTCCGGCAGGCCATAGACGATGCGGTCCGAGGCCCGGCTGGCCTCAATCACCGCCTCAATCGAACGGGCCCCGAATTTATAGCGGCCCAGCAGCAGCCGGAGCAGCAGGCCCGAGGTCTTGCGCGCCGCCTTCTTCCAGTGGGTATCCATCTGATGGGCGATGATAAAGGCCCGCTTGAGCAGGACCCGCCGCAACTCCTCGAGTTCAACCGCACTGGCTGAATCACGCAGCAGGCTGTCCGCAATCTCAATGCCGTCAATATCAAGCACCACCCGCAACCGGCTCATGAAATCGGGGATCTTCAGGGTCTTCATCTTGTCCAGCATCTCCGGCTGTCCCGCATCGAGCAGTTTTTCCATCCCTTCCCAGCTGGCCTTCACTCCGCCGGCAAAGACAAAGATGGCCCGGCCGATATAATGGGGAATGCCGTTGACATAGGTGACGCCGTCCTGCATGGAGGGCAGGAAATAGCGGAGATAGCCGAATTCATTGCCCTCATACCGGCAATCAAATTCATCCCAGAAGACAATAGGCACCTTGCCCCGAGCCACTGCCGCCCGCACCGGCTCAATGGCCGAATTGATCTCATCGGGTGATGAAAACTGGGTCAGGTTAAATTCAAACAGATCAAAGGGATCCCCTTGCAGTTTGTTGGCAATAACGCTGGCCACCTGGCGGACGGCAAAGGACTTCCCCGATCCCGGAGGACCGAAGACCCCGATACAAAGTGGTCGCTGCACACTCTCTTTGGTGACATAGGAGTCCATGACATTCTGCAGGGTGATAATCGGATCGATCTCGGCCGGATCGGTGGTGCGCAGATGGCCGATATTAAAGATCGGCAGGTTATGAAAACCGGTCTTGCGGTTCACTTCTTCTTTGAGGTTATGGAGCACCGAAACAATTTCATCCAGATAGCCATAGGCCCCGGCCAAAGGGGCAGTCCGGGCCAGGGGCGAGGCTTTGCCCAGATAGAAAAATTTACGGAGGGCCGCTTTTTTCTGGGCCGACCAGATCTGGCTGGAGACCAGATCAAGGACCGTCTCAACATCGGGAGACAGTTCAGGCAGCTCAAAAAAAGCGGGATCGAACCCATTGTCCACATAGGAACAGGCATAGCCGCCGGGATAACTATGGACGAAATCGAGATTGGGAAATTCCAGGGTATCCTTGAAATAATAGCCGTGCTGATACAGACTGCCCCAGTTATGCATCACCCGCTGCGAAAAATCATAAAAATAATTACGGCTGAAGATAAAGCCGCCAAAGCGGAGGGCGTCCATAGCCAGCATGGCCAGAATCAGGGTGTCATAACAAGGGACCGAGCCCCGCTGCCGCGGCGAACTCTTCTCGGGCAGACAGCCTTTGCGATGGCGGAAAAAGATGGCAGCCGGCCCGATATAGAGGATACCATGCGGGAACATCTCGATAATGATATGACAGCGAAACTGCCGGGTCGTCTCATCCCAGAGCCCCACCTCGTCCGTGCGCAGGGCCCGCAGGCACATGGCGACAATGGTCTCCCAGTTGACCGAGCAGTCCATCTCCATGCGGGTCGTTTCCAGATCGGCCAGCCGGCAGAACAAGGCGATCCTTGGCCCGCACATCTCGGCCCAGCGCCGCCAGTGGGCGACACTGATGCCCATGGCAATGACCCAGGCAGCCGGGTTGCGGGCGAAATCTTCTTGGGTAAGATGTGGTGGGCAGCCGGAATCATCAATGACAATCAGACCGTTATTATTGCTGAAGACCTCCCGATTGCTGTCATCAACCCGGAAAGGCTCGGCACACTTGGCCCGCGCTCCTGCCGGCAGATACTGATTGACCATGAACCAGCCATGGTCCTCCCGCTCCAGCTCCGCGCCGCTCTGTTTCCGGAAGATCTGGAAAATATCCTTCTGCTCGCCATAGGAAAGCGAATGGATGCGCGGATTAAGGTCAGACTCGGCAATATAGGCGGCAAGCCAGGTCAGGCACTGCTCCAACCTGCCATTTTCAATGAAGACGTCCCCGGCCATAAGCTCAATGGGATCACCGGGATTATAGCCATAGGCCGGCAGACTGCCCTCTTCCAGCAGACTGACCTGCTTGATCGGCAGATTACGGATCTTGACATTGGAGCCCAGCAGGGTGATTTTTTGTGTTGGTCCGTCCATTAACAGCCTCAGTGTCTCAACCCTTGGTATTGCAGCCACAATGACAAAGGAAGGCCAAGCCCTCCTTTGTCATTTGCTCTCGGACCCTGGTTACAGCAGACCCGCCTTATCCAGAGCCACCACCGCCCCTTTATAGGAAACATAAATCAGGGCCATCCAGGAAAAAATAAGTAGATATGTCATCAACTCCCTCCTTATAATTAATACCTTAAAAAAATTTGTGTCAAATTCGCCATGAAAAAAATGGTTGCAAATTATGCGTCCGGAAGCGGCATAAGGTGCCGTAAATGAGCTGAGCAAGTGAAGCTTTGCTCTGCTCATAACGGTCATTTATGCGGCTGATATTATCGGCCTGGGCCGCTCCAGAAAACAGCCGGAACAGATTGGCTGTTTCTGGGTAGCGGCATAA
>DIKT01000050.1:0-13494 GCA_002424635.1 Desulfobulbaceae bacterium UBA5611 | reverse complement strand
TGAAGCTTTGCTCTGCTCATAACGGCACCTAATAAGCCTCATCATTCATCACTTCATGGGCCGCCAGTTTCTGAGAATCCATCTGCCTCCACACATAGGCGATATAAGCCAGGACAAAAGGGATTCCCAGGGCCACATAGGTCATGGCCGTCAGCGTATACAGACTTGACGAGGCGTTATAAATCGTCAGGCTGGACTGCAGATCCGCCTTGGATGGGTAAAAAGGCGTCTGATTAAAGCCGGCCGTAAAAAAGAGCGCCAGCCCTACCAGCACGGTACCCAGTCCAGCCAGCCAGATCCCCTTGCTGCTCTCCTTGAAGGCCGTGGCCAGCACGGCCAGGATCACCAGCACCAGACCAACCAGCAGCAAGCCCAGGACCAAGGGCATGGCCAGCAGATTCAGAAGATACTTATTATCAACCATGGACACCACCCCGGCCTCATCGACACCAAAGCCCTGCATCAGCAGCAGTGACACCAGCACATAGAGAAGAAAAGGCAGGGCGCAGAGAAAATTCAGCCACGCGGCCTTCCGCAGCCGGGCTTTCAAGACATCCAGGGCTGAAAAATTAATGTTATTGAGCAAATACATGGCACCCAGCATCCGGGCGTTAAAGACCAGAAAGAGCCCAAGGGACAGGTTAAAGAGCGAAAAGGCCGCCTCCAGCCCACGCAAGGGATGCGTCCAGGTAACTTGATTATAGGCACTCAGCGTAAAGTTGGAACCGGTAAAAAAGGTGCCGACCGCCGCGCCGATCAGGAGAACTCCCACGGTGCCGTTAATCAGCAGAAACAGCTCATAGACCTTGGCGCCCAGAAGGTTTCCGGGCTTTTTGCGGTATTCGAAACTGACGGCCTGAACGATAAAGGTGAAGAGAATCAACATCCACACCCAGTAGGCGCCGCCGAAACTGGTGGCATAGAACTTGGGAAACGCCGCAAAGAGGGCGCCGCCAAAGAGAACCAGGGTGGTAAAGGTAATTTCCCATTTGCGTCCCAGTGAGTTCATCACCAGAGCACTCTCCGTATCGTTCTTGGCCACCTGCCAGAGCAGGGTATTGCCGCCCTGGACAAAAATCAGGAACAGAAACAAGGAACCGACAACGCTGCAGAGAATCCACCAGATCTGCTGCAAGGTTGCATACTCAAGATTTGCTATCATTTATATACCCTCCGGTCCAATGGCAATCTGCTTCACCATGATCTTTATCTCCGCGATAAGCAGCAGGGTGAAAAGCCCCAGAAACATGAAAAAAGTCGCCTGCACATGCCCTACCGCCAGATTGGTCGTTGCTATTTTTACCGGCAGGAGGCCCTGAATGGCCCAGGGCTGACGGCCGACTTCGGCCACGATCCAGCCCATCTGCTGGGCAACCAGACCAAGAAAATAAGAAGAAACCCCGACCGGCAGCAGCCAGCGTGCTGCGGCGATTCTGCCATTGAGCGTATAGATGAGATAGGCCAGAAACAGGACCGGAAAGAACATTCCGAGGATCACCATGATATGGAAGGAATAAAAGACCGTGCTCACCGGCGGCACCGCCTCTTCCGGGGTGTGCAGATAGCCATAGCCCAGGAATTCTTTATTGGCCGTAAAGCCGGCCAGGGCCTCGCCGGCCGCTTGGTCATTCTTATCCTGACGGGCCTGCTTAAAGGCCGCCAGATCAGCCACCGCCAGCTGCCCCAGCTTCATCTTGTCCACTACCCCCATGACCTTCTGCTCGCTGTTGCCATAAAGCAGATCGTCAATACCCGGCACAAATGAGCCTGATTCACGATTGGCCAGCAGGGAAAGAAGGCCCGGAAGCTTGACCTCAAAGAGAAATGGACTCTGGTCATCGCCAGGCTTTTTGGCGCTGTTGATAATCCCGGCGGCCACCAGACCGGCACCCTGTTCCCCTTTATACAGACCTTCAAAAGCGGCCAGTTTCATCGGCTGTTTCTGGGCGCTCTCAAAGGCCGCCTCGTCACCGGTGAAGCCCACATAGAGCGAGGAGAGCAGGCCAAAGACCGAGGCCACCACGATGGATCTTTTGGCCATCTCGATATGCCGGCCTTTCAACAGGTACCAGGAAGAGATGGTAATGACAAAGAGGGAGGCCAGAAGAAAACCGGAACTGGTCGCATGGGTAAATTTGGACATGGCGATCGGTGAAAAGAGCACTGCCCAGAAGTTCTCCATCTCAAAACGGGCCGTCTCCGGGTTAAAGGCCATGCCCACCGGATTCTGCATCCAGGCATTGGCCACCAGAATCCACAGGGCCGACAGATTGGAGCCGACGGCCACCATCCAGGTGGAAAAAAGGTGAAATCTCTTGGAGACCCGGTTCCAGCCAAAAAACATCACCGCGAAAAAAGTGGCCTCCAGAAAGAAGGCAAAGATCCCTTCAATAGCCAGCGGCGCCCCGAAGATATCACCTACCATCCAGGAGTAATTCGACCAGTTGGTGCCGAATTGAAATTCCAGGATAATACCGGTGGCCACGCCAATGGCAAAGTTGATGCCAAACAGGGTCATCCAGAATTTGGTGAGCGCCTTCCACTTCTCATCACCGGTGCGCACATAAATTGACTCAAACATGGCCAGCAAAAAAGACAGCCCCAGGGTCAAGGGCACAAAAATCCAGTGATACATGGCAGTTAAGGCAAACTGGGCCCGGGACCAGTTTACCAAATCAAGATCGATATCAACCATTGTTTTTACCTCCTTTTATTTTAATTTAGTACTACCGGTCTGTTCATCTGATCCAGGACATAATCGGCGCGCTGGATATCAGTCTGAAAATTGGTATTGAGAAAATTGGGGAAAAAAAACAGCTTGAGAACGGCAAACATGACAACAAGTTTGATAAAGATAATGCGCCATAAGATCCGGCCCACTGTCATGGCCTTGAAGCCGTCCCGATAAAAGGTATAAATATTGGTTAATGACTGTGGCATAGCCATGTCCTCCTATTTTCTGAAAATGCGGGGCTAAAACACCCGCCTTATTTTTTTTTATATTTTGTTGAAAAGACCGGCAGACACGATTCGTCTCGGCATAATTCTGCAAAAGTAATACCGGCCAGATGCTGCCGCAGCCCGCTACTGGCCTCCTCCCACACCGTGTGCACCCGACAATAAGAACTGGCGGCACAGCCCTCCGGCCGGCCGACGCAATCATTGAGTTGAATCCTGCCTATCATCACTTCCACCACCTCCAACAGGGTGATGCGGGCCGGATCTTGCAGCAGTACATAACCGCCCTTCGGCCCCTGCCGGACCTCGATGAGATGAGCCCGGGACAGGGCCTGCACAATCTTGGCCAGAAAGGGACTGGGTATACCGGCCTGTTCCGCAATCTCCTGTTTGACCACCAAAATCCCTTGGCCTTTGAAGGCCAGATAGACCATACATCTGATGGCGTACTCTCCTGCACGTGTCAATCTCATAGCAGCTCCAAATTAAGATAAATAGGATATTATTTGTCTTATAATTGACCAGGCTCAGCCAGTCAACAAGAATCTTGCTTATTTATTATTTTTTGCTGTTGCTGTCTTCAGGGGGTGAAATTGGGCTAAGGTGGGCCGACTTGACGGCAAAAACTGAGGGACAGCCGCAAGACTCAACAAGCTTTACCGAAAAAGTGCCGGCTGCAGCTCTTCGGCCCGCAGGAATGTCTCCAGTTCTTCCTGATCATAGAAGGCCTGTTCGAAGAAAAGGCCCTGGGCGGGAGCGGTATAATGCTGCAGCACCACCGGTGCTTGGAGAAACTGCTCTATATCCTTGCTTCCTAATTTTCCTTTGCCGACCTCAACCAGGACCCCGACAATACGGCGGACCATCTTCCACAGAAAATGTGAGCCGACAATCCGCAATAAAATTAAATTACCGCTGACTACGACCTGACATTGATTGATCATGACCAGCGGCGATTTCTTCTTCACCACCTGCCGGTCAGTAAAGGAGGTAAAATCATGCATGCCGATGAGCACGGAAACCGCTTCCTGCATCCGGGCTACATCCAGCGGTTCGGCTACCGGCCAGACAAAATCGCGACCGAGAGCCGTCTTCCGCCTGGCGATCTGATAGCAATAACTGCGGCCAATACAGTGATGGCGTGCATGAAAACGAGGGCCGGCCCGCCGGCAGTCAAGGATGCTGATATCATGCGGCAATAAGCCATTTAATTTTTGCCCGATGGCCAGGGGGGATAAGTCGGTATGGGCTTCCAGATGGGCGGCAAAACGCAGGCCATGGACTCCAGCATCAGTGCGGCCGCTGCCTTGGACATCAACCTCACCACCAAAGAGAGCGGTGGCGGCCTTGCGCAGATTGCCCTGAATCGTTTTGGCGTCTTCCTGTTGCTGCCAGCCGCTGTAACGGCTGCCGTCAAATTCGAGAATCAGTTTGAAGCGCTTGGCATGAATGTTCATTTATTTTTTTTCCTTATTTTGGATCGCCTTGGGGATACCAAGCGATCATAATCTTTCAACTGATGATTTTAAGAAAGTGACAAGCAATTTAGACAAGAGCTTGCGGCGCCGGCCGGTCCTTACGCCGCAATATCCCATTCTTGCGGCCGTCAGATAATAACGGCTCTGTTGTCAGAAAAAATATATTGCCCGGATTGGCCCGGGTTATCTCTTCCCCTTGGTCGGTCCGCATGGCCACGACCGTAAGCGCCAGCACCTCTATGCCGGGTAACATATACTCAATCTTATCTCCGGTGTGCATGACATTTCTGGCCTCCACCAAGGGCGAGTCCCCCTCCGCTCTGATGACGGCCACCGGATGGACGGTCTGTACCGCCCGAGAGGCATGATAGATCATTTCGTTGCTGCCGGGAGGCTGGTCAATAAAATTGTCGGTGGTGCCGCGGGTACCGGTCATGGCGATTTCATCCCTGAAAATCGCCGGCAGGGCAATGGTTGCCGGTTCGCGCCAGGCCTCAGCCGGTAGGCCAGCCAGGAAATCAAGGGCCGCCCGGTAGATGCGAACCACGCCGCCGACATAGAAGATCGACTTCATCCGCCCTTCAATCTTCAGCGAATTGACCCCGGCCGCCATCAGCTCGGGCAAGCGCTCCAGCAGGCACAGATCCTTGGAATTGAAGATATAGGTGCCGCGTTCGTCTTCTTCTACCGGAAAATACTGGCCAGGCCGTTTCTCTTCAGTCAGGGCGTAACTGTAGCGGCAGGGATGGGCGCAATTGCCCTGATTGGCGTCCCGGCCGGTCATATAATTAGAGAGCATGCAGCGGCCGGAATAGGAGATACAAAGAGCGCCATGGACAAAGATCTCCAGCTCGCCCCCCACTTCCTGTCTGATCTCACTGATCTCGGCCAGCGACAGCTCGCGGGCCAGATTGAGGCGTACTGCTCCTTGCGAGAGCCAGAAGGCGGCGGCGGCGTAATTGGTGACATTGGCCTGGGTGGAAAGATGAATGGCCAGCTGCGGCACCACTGTCCGCGCCCGCAGCAGGATCCCGGGGTCGGCAATAATCAGGCCATCGACTGCCATCTGCTGCAACGAGAGCAGATACTGGTCCAGATCCTTAAGGTCCTGATTATGAGCCAGGATATTAATTGTCACATAGACCTTGACGCCGCGCGCATGGGCATAGCTGACGGCCTCGGCCATGGCCTCGGCAGAGAAATTGCCGGCCTTGGCCCGCAGACTGAACTGCCGGCCACCCAGATAGACGGCATCGGCGCCGTAATGAATGGCGGTCACCAGCTTTTCAAATGTGCCAGCCGGGGCCAACAGCTCCGGCAAGAGCGGAACCATCCCCTTGCCGCTTTCTTTTTTATTCATGGTAAGGTATTATCTAAGGTCAAGAATATCAGGGAAGTACGATCGTGCTTGGTTGTATTGCAGGTGCACGACAGCGGGCCGGTCATGGCCTGCACACTGAAGCTGGCAGCGCAGGCGCAAAAAACATCATACCATATGATCTCCTGATTACCAAGCAGGCAATAAAAAGAGGAGTTCGGTGAAGAAAAAAAAGATCGGCATTGCCATGAGCGGCGGGGTAGACTCCACCGCCTGTGCCCTGCTGCTCCAGCCCCACCATGACATTCGTGGCTTTTTCATGCGGCTGGTCAGTCCCGATATGGAAGCAAAGGAACAGCGGGTCCGCGCCGTAGCCGCACAGTTGGGCATCGATCTGCAGGTGATCGACCTCAGCCGTGAATTTACGGCCATCATCCTGCATTATTTCACCACTACCTACCAGCAGGGGCTGACCCCCAACCCCTGTATGATCTGCAACCAGGCCATCAAATTCGGCCTCTTCATGAAGGCTATTCTGGCTGCAGGCATGGACGCCATGGCCACCGGCCATTATGCTCGGATTCAACAAGAAGGGGACATCTATCAGCTGGGCAAGGGCCGCGATAGCGCCAAGGATCAATCTTATTTCCTCGCCCGTCTGGAGCAGCAGCAATTGGCCCGAGCCCTGTTTCCTTTGGGTGACAGCCACAAAGAAGAGACGTATCGATTGGTTGAAGAGCATGGCTTTACCGGATTCAGGGGGCAGGAAAGCCAGGACGTCTGTTTTCTGGGATCAACGCCCGTGGGCCACTTTCTGAGTGAGCATATCCGGCAGACTGAGCAACCGGGCAGTATTGTCACTACCGCAGGAGTGGTGCTCGGCGTCCATCAGGGCCTTTTTCATTATACCATAGGCCAGCGCCGGGGCTTAGGCATTGCCGACAGCAGTCCCTGGTATGTCACCGCACTTGAACCAGCCACCAATCGTGTTATCATCGGTAAAGAGGAAGATCTCCTGCATCACCATTTGGTGATCAGCCGGCCCCATTGGCTGGAGGGGCAACCACCGGAGGAAGGAGCTAAGTATCAGGTCAAGATTCGTTACCGGCACCAGGGGGCGGAGGCCGGAATTAAACAACTGGATAATGAACTGTGGGCCATCCATTTTGATAAGCCGCAACGGGCCATCACTCCCGGCCAGTTTGCTGTCATCTACGATCACGACCGGGTCATCGGTAGTGGTGAGATAAAATAACTGCTGCTGCAATCATCAAGCTAAATCGCCATAAAATGAAAAAAATAGCAATAACGACACTCGGCTGCAAGGTTAACCAGTATGAATCCGCTGCCTTTCAAACCGGTTTTGAGGAGGCCGGCTGTGTCATGGTCGGGCCCAAAGAGGTCGCCGATATCATCGTTATTAATTCCTGTGCTGTGACCGCCAGGGCCGGCGCCCAGTCCCGCCAGGCGGTTCGGCAATTGATGCGCAAGCATCCGGAAGCCAAAATAGTTATTACCGGCTGCTACGCCCAGATGGAGCCTCAGCAGCTGATAACCCTGGCCGCTAAGCCCGTGTGCATCGTCGGCAACAGCAATAAGGATCACCTGGTCCAGGCCGCCCTCAATGAGACGCCCTGTGATCTGACCATGCTCATGGGCAAGATCTCCAAGGCCACCGAGATCTGCCGCTTGCCGGTCCGCCATTTCGGCAATCGTACCCGGGCCTGTCTGCGGGTGCAGGATGGCTGTCATAATTTCTGCACCTACTGCATAGTCCCCTATACCCGTGGCCCCAGCCGCAGTCTGCCGCTGGCCGAAACCCTTGACCAGGCCGCAGTTTTTGCAGCCGAAGGGCATCAGGAGATGGTGGTGACCGGCATCAATGTCGGCCAGTATGGCAAGGATCTGAAAGACGGCAGTGACTGTGTCAACCTGATGCGGGCGCTCTGTCTGGCCCACCCGCAGATCCGTTTCCGCCTGAGCTCGATAGAGCCGATGGAGATCAGCGACGCCCTGCTCATGCTCATGACCGACCACCAAAACTTTATGCCTCACTTGCATATTCCCTTGCAAAGCGGGGATGATACTATCCTGACCCGCATGAACCGGCGCTACACCCGCCAGAATTTCATGACAGTCGTTGAGCGCTGCCGCCAGAGGCTGCCGGAGGCGGCCATCGGCATTGATGTGCTCGTGGGTTTTCCAGGAGAAACAGCCCAAAATTTTGCCAATACCCTGGCCCTGCTCGAAGAGCTTGATTGCACCTATCTCCATGTCTTTCCTTATTCGCCGAGAGCCGGCACCCTGGCGGCCACTTTTGACCAGCAGATTCCGCAGGCCATCAAGGATGAACGGGTAGCCAGACTGCGGCAGCTGGATACCGAGAAGAAAGAACTTTTTTATCAGAGATATGTAGGGACGACCCGGTCGGTGCTGGTTGAACATAAGCGCGATCCGGACGGCAAGCTCAGGGGCTTTACCGATAACTATATCCCGGTCAGCTTCCCGGGACCCCAATCACTGATGAATACCATCACTCAAGTGACCATTGACAATGGCTGCGCCACCCAGATGAGCGGCCACAGCGTACCGGACAGCCATGCGCGGTGAGATTATAGCCATCGGCAACGAGCTGACCTCCGGGCGTATATCCAATACCACCAGCGGCTTTGCCGCTCGGCATCTGTTTGCGGCAGGCTATGAGATCTATGCCATGCATACTATCGGCGATTCGCCGACTCTGATCGGCGAGGCCCTGAAAAAGGCGATCAGCCAGGTTGATTTCATTCTGGTCACCGGCGGGCTGGGCTCAACCGATGATGATCTTACCACCGAGGCGGTCTCCAAGGCCCTTGACCGACCAACCATTCCCAACCTGGACATTCTCTGCCAGATCCGCAATCATCTTGACAGCATCTCGGCCTCTCCGGTCAGTCCCCTGGAAAAACTGGCCTGGCTGCCCCAAGGGGCGGAAGCCTTGACCCTGGAGGCCAATATGTCCGGCTACCAGCTGATCCATGACAATATTCCGATCTTCTTTCTGCCCGGCGTGCCTTACCAGATGCAGACTCTGCTGTTAGAACAGGTCCTCCCCCGCCTGGCCACCTGGAATCATGGGCAACAACTGACTACCTGTCAGCGGATTTATAAGATCTTCGGTATGGCTGAAGCCGAGATCAACCGGCTGGTCGCGAACCTGACCCTCGATAAAAAAATCCATATCGGCTATTATCCGGTTTTTCCGGAAGTGCACTTGAGCCTGACCGTGCGGACCCCCGTTGCCAGTAATCCCGGCCCGCTCTTTGCTGAGGCCTGTCAGGCGATAGAACAGAGTCTGGGCGCGGTCATCTATGGCCGTGACCAGGACAGCCTGGCCTCGATCACCGGCCAGCTGCTCAAAGACCACCATCTCCAGCTGGCCGTCGCCGAATCATGCACCGGAGGCTTGCTCGGCCAGCTGGTGACCCAGGTGGCCGGGAGCTCCAGCTATTTTCTCGGGGGAGTCATTGCCTATGCCAACAGTATGAAAACTGAATATCTGGATGTCAGCGAGCAATTGCTGGCCAGCCATGGCGCTGTCAGCCGTGAAGTCGCAGCAGCCATGGCCATCGGCGTCATGAACCGCAGTAAAGCCGATATCGCCGTCGCGGTCACCGGCCTGGCCGGCCCTGGTGGCGGCAGCAAAGAAAAACCGGTGGGCACCGTCTATATCAGTATAGCCGCCAACAGTACGGTCCATACTCATCACTTTCAATTTGTCGGTAATCGAGCACAAATTCAAAAGATCACCGCCAAAACAGCGCTTGACCTTGTCAGGCAATACCTGCTAAAACAGAACGGTAGCTGAAAACTTCATTTTCCTTCCTTGTTCCAATAATTCAGACCCCAGGAGAACATTATGGCGGCACCGGATATAGTAAAAAACAGAGCAGACAGTGTAGACAATGCCATCAGCCAGATTCAACGACAATTTGGCAAGGGCTCGATCATGCGACTGGGCAGCCATGAGACCGAACCTATCCCGGTTGTTCCAACCGGCGTGTTGAGCCTTGATATTGCCCTGGGAGTCGGTGGTTTTCCCAAAGGACGGATCTCGGAAATCTATGGTCCTGAATCTTCCGGTAAGACGACCCTGGCCTTGCATGTCGTGGCCGAGGCCCAGAAACGGGGAGGTAATGCCGCCTTTATCGACGCCGAGCATGCCCTTGATACTGCTTATGCCGCCCGCCTGGGTGTAGATATTGATAACCTGCTGGTGTCCCAGCCGGATTTTGGCGAACAGGCCCTGGAGATTGCCGAGATCCTGATCCGCTCCGGCGGAGTCGATGTCATTGTCATCGACTCTGTAGCTGCCCTGGTACCCAAAGCCGAGATTGATGGTAATGTGGGCGACTCACATATGGGCCTGCAGGCCCGCCTGATGTCCCAGGCGATGCGTAAATTTACCGGGGTGATCAGTCGCAGCAATACCATCCTGATCTTCATCAACCAGATCAGGATGAAAATCGGCGTCATGTTCGGCAATCCGGAGACCACCACCGGCGGCAATGCCCTGAAATTTTATTCGACTCTGCGCCTTGATATCAGAAAAATCGCCACCATCAAAGAAGGAACCGATAATGTCATCGGCAATCGGACCAGAGTCAAGGTGGTAAAGAACAAGGTCGCCCCACCTTTCAAAACTGCCGAATTTGATATCATCTATGGCGAGGGTATCTCCAAGAGCGGCGATCTCCTCGATCTGGCTGTTGAAGAGGAGATCGTCAATAAAAGCGGCTCCTGGTATTCCTACCTGGATGAAAGGATCGGCCAGGGTCGTGAGAATGCCAAAAAATTTCTCACTGAGCACCCGGAGATGTTTGCCGATATTGACAAGAAAGTAAGAATGGGCTATGGCTTACCATCCGCTGACTTCACCCCGAAACCAGCAGAACAAGAATAATAAATAACAACCAGCCGCAAGAAGGAATAAATTTCCACTTCTTTCCAAAAAAGCTTCAGGAGTATTTGTTTAATGAGTAATTTAAAATGGTCTCATCTTTCGCTGGCAGTCAAATTCGGGGCAATATTTGCCGTCACCTTTGTCTCCTTTATTTTGGTGCTTAGTTTATATCAATGGACAGTCAATCACACCAGCCGCTCCTTCACTCATCTCATTGACAATGATATGGCTATTGCTGAACACGCATTGTCAATTAACGCCAGTATGCAGCAGGCCCGACGCTATGAAAAAGATTTCCTGCTGGGCAAAGATATCGCCAATCAGGCTCAACTGAATGAAGCAATCAAAAAGCTAACAGCAGACGCCAAGGAAATTAACCGAATTGCCGGCGAGGACAATAAAGAGACTGCGACTCTGGCCGCTTCCATCCTCGAGCAGGCCGCCATTTATGAAAAAACTTTTCAGGATGTGGTTACAGCCGAGCAATTAAATGGTCTTGATGCCGACTCCGGCCTGCAAGGCGAATTCAAAGATATTGCCCTGCGGGTGGCTACTAACCTGAAAAAGCACCAATTGGGCGATGCCTACCTGGAACTGCTGCAGATCCGCCGTTTTGAAAAAGAATATGTACGGACCAAAGCACCACGGCACAGAGAGATGATGGCACAAGCCATCATCAAGTATGAACAAGCCCTGGAGATCCTGGCAGATCAGGGTGAGGTCTATCAGGACCAGCTGGCCGCCCTGGCTGCCTATAAAAATGCCATCCAACGCTATATCGCCACTCCGGAAGAAGACAACCTGACTGAGATGCAGAAACAGGCATTCCATGTGGAGACGGCTCTTAATGACCTCTATGTGCCCAATATTCACGCCCGGTTGTTAACCTTGCGGCTGATTGAAAAAAATTACATATTGACCCGGCAGGAAAAATATGCCGAAGCCACCCAGGAAGTGGCGGAAGACATTCAATCACGATTTGCTGAGTCCCTGGTCAGCCCTCAATATACAGAAGTAATAAACAAGGACCTGCAGGCCTACAGCACCGTCTTTGCCAAACTGGTGGCCACAGACCAGCAGATTCAAAAAGCGCTGGTGGTGCTGAATGAAGCGGCCTTAAAAGTGGAGCCTCTGGTGCAAAATATTATGACCCGGGCAGCACAAGGTCAAGAGCAGCAGATGGCGAGTACCACACAGTTAGCCAAAAAAATGGGCCTGATCGCCATCTTTATTGGTCTGGTCGTGGTCTTCTGCAGTTGGCTGCTGTCTTTTTTCACCGTCCGCACCATTGTCAAGGATTTAAACAAGGGCGTTCATTTTGCAGAAACCATGGCCAGTGGTGATCTGACTACCACCCTGCAAAGTGACCGCCACGATGAAATCGGCATCTTAGCTCAATCGCTGAACACCATGGCTGGGGAAATCCGCGCCATGTTCCGGCAACTGGCTGATGATATTATTCAACTGTCCTCCTCATCGTCAGACCTCACTAGTATTGCCGGTGAGATGTCACAGGGAGCTGATCTATCTTCACAGAAGGCAGTAAGCGTAGCGACCGCCGCCGAGGAAATGAGCTCCAATATGGCCTCCGTGACCTTAGCCAGCGAGGCCGCCACCGAAAATGTCAACATGATGGCCGCCGCGGTGGAACAGATGAACGCTACTGCCCAGGGCATTTCCGAAAATACCGCCAGAGGCCAGAGCATCGCTCATAACGCCTCCAACAGGGCGGCCAAATCCTCGGAAAAAATAGATCAACTGGGCCGTGATACTCTGGAGATCAGCAAGGTCACCGAGGCCATCAATGAGATTTCCGAGCAGACCAATCTGCTCGCCCTGAATGCCACCATTGAAGCGGCCAGAGCCGGAGAGGCGGGTAAGGGCTTTGCCGTAGTGGCCAATGAGATCAAGGAACTGGCCAAACAAACCTCGGCGGCCACCAATGAAATCAAGCAACGTATTGACACGATTCAAAAGTCAACCGGTGAAACTGTCCTGGAGATCAAAGAGGTCGCCGCCATCATCAGTGAGGTAGATGTCATCGTCACCTCCATCGCCACAGCCATGGATGAGCAGAAGGCAACAACCCAGGAAGTGGCCGGCAATATTTCTCAGGCCTCAGTAGGCATGGCCGAGGTTAATGAAAATGTCTCCCAGAGCGCAGTGGTGGCGGGAGAAACAGCCCGGGATATTGCTGAGGTCAGCCGCATATCCGAAGAGATTTCCGCCAATGGCAACCGGGTCAACAATAGCGCTGAGGATCTGGCTGATCTGGCAGTGAGATTGAAAGAACTGGTGGGCCGTTACAAGATTTAAGGCAGGTAGAGAGCAAGGCCAGGGTCAGGATAAAGCCTGGCCGGTGCCTGACAAGGCAAGTCTGCAGGGGCCTGGGGATTATTGTTCCTGGCCCCTGATTTTGTTAATAATGCCGGTAGTGGAGGTCGCGGTAGCCAACGGAATCCTTACCACCTTGCCTCCGTTGGCCTTGACCTCTTGGGCGCCGACAATAGCATCCTCCGGCCAGTCCGCCCCTTTTACCAGAATATGGGGCAGCAGAGCTGTAATCAGGGCCAATGGCGTATCATCGCTGAACAGCACTACCGCATCGACGCAGCCCAAAGCCGCCAGCACCCGGGCCCGCCTGGCTTCTTCATTAATCGGCCGGTGGCAGCCCTTGATGGCCTGAATGGATTGGTCACTGTTCAAACCGACCACCAGAAAATCTCCTTGCTGTCGGGCCTGTTGCAGATAGTCGACATGGCCCGCATGGAGAATGTCAAAACAGCCATTGGTAAAAA
>DIKT01000031.1:4158-11284 GCA_002424635.1 Desulfobulbaceae bacterium UBA5611 | reverse complement strand
CGCCCGGTAGTATCGCTTGTTTCTCAAAAGCCTGATGCCTCGTTGGGACCGACCATGACGGTTTTCGAAAACTATTTACTAGCCCGCCACGGCGGGAAACCATCACTAAGATGGGCATTCACCAAAAAGGCACGGAAGCGGTGCCGTGACCTTGTGGTGCGGGCGGAAGTGGGCCTGGATGACAAGCTGGACGAACAGATTAGGTTCTTGTCTGGTGGACAGCAACAGGCGCTCTCAGTATTGCTTGGATTGATGATGGACAATCCCATTCTCTTGATGGATGAGCCGACGGCCGCCTTGGACCCTTTAAGCGCGGACAAGGTGCTTGATTTGGCGGCGGAACATGTACGCGAAAGACAGGGGCTGGTTGTTATCGTTTCGCACCGATTGGCCGAGTTACTTCCCCGGTGCGACAGCATCATTATACTTTCTGGCAGAAAGGCCGAGCATCGTCATCGCCAGGAGTCTGAATGGACAATGGAAGCATTCCGGCAGGCCTTGTGACGTTTATTCGGCCATCAGAATAATCAGAATAATCAGAANNCATCCATGATAAGTATTGTCAAGGGTAAAACGAAGATTTCCCATAACCTCCAGCGAGTACTCAACCCTTTCTTTCCGTTATCACTGGCGGTAGCGGAAGGTAAAGGTCATTCCGAGAATGGGCTCTTCGATAAAGCTCATCGTAAGAACGACCTTTACCTGGAACGGATTCAAGGAACTGTTTGATTCCTGGTAGATTCCGTATCAACCTGCTGCAACCCGATCTTTTTCTTCTCTTTCAATGGGTCAGCGTAGTAACAACCGACAAGCATGTTTTTTTGCTGACGAAGATTTTCTCTGTTACTCGATTGGTTACATGAATATGCTAAAGAGTCTGGGTGTGCTGTTCATGCCTTTGCCCTGATGACCAACCATGTCCACATTCTCTTAACCCATGCGGAGGAAGGCAGTGCCGGCGTACTGATGAAGAGACTTGGGCAGCGTTACGTTCAGTACATCAATCGGACATATAAACGGAGCGGTATACTGTGGGAGGGACGTTTCCGCTCATGCATCATTCAACAGGAAAACTATTTACTTGCGTGCCAGCGCTATATCGAATTCAATCCGGTACATGCTGGCATGGTAGACATCCAGAAGAATATCGATGGTCCAGTTACCGCGCTAATGCCCCAGGGGAAAAATGTGAAATCTTGAGTCCTCATTCCATTTATCTTCTTCTTGGCAAAACAAATGATGAAAGACAAACTGCCTACCGGGAGTTATTTCGTCTTCATTTGGAACCGGGAATAATAGACAATATCCGTAAAGCCACTAATGGAAATTTTGCATTGGGAAATGATCGTTTTCAAGATGAAATTGCCCTATCACTTGGGCGACGAGTAAAACGTGGTGCCCCAGGCAGGCCAGAGAAGCAGAAAGATTAACAGGACACTCAAACAAACGATGCCCCGAATACTCTGTGGCCGGGCTCGCTGAGTTTGGCGTTCCGAAAAAAAAAGAAAAAATGAAAGGATAAGCTATGGCAAATATTAACGAGTTCAAAATCTTAAATGCAAAGAGTAAAGCATACTATGAAATGCTTGAAGCTGAACTAAAAACTGGAGTAACTATTATATCTGAAAAGCAAAAAGAAAGATTCGGATTCTATTTGTTTATGCTTGAATCTTTATGCAATATTAAAGATATATATGATTTAGTTGAATTAATTACCGACCAGGAATTCAATTCGACTCTATTCAATAAGCGTGATCAAGATTGCGGTGTTGATGCAGTTTTTATTGATGATGATGAAAATTACATCAATCTATTCAATTTTAAGTTTAGAGAAAAATTTAATTCAGACAAGGAACAAAGCATCAATGACTCATTTCTCACAACAAAATTTGTTAATGCAATAATAACTGAGGACACTAGGGGGCTTTCTGGTAAGTTAAAAAAATTCTCTGACGATATCATTTTAAAGTTTAATAGCAATGACATTTGGAAGTTTAGATTTTATATAGTTAGCAATGAGTCCAAGGAGTTAGATTCCAACATCCCTGAGTTGAGGCAATTAAGAGATGTTTATGATCTCGAAGTCACGGCAATTGGTCTTGATTCTATTTCTAAAATAATGTCATTAAGGCCAGATCCAATTAATGCAGTTATTCATGTCGAAAAGGATTCAATCTTACCATTTGTTGAAAACAGCCTATCTTCATCTAAGTCTTATATTATTCGTATACCTGCCAGTGATTTAATTAGAATAACATGTAACGATTCTCAACACAGAACTAACTACAAAATGGAGGATTTCTCAGTTCTTTCCAATTGCGAAATGGAATACAATCTTTTATTTGACAATGTTAGGGGATTTATTGGTAGGTCTAAATTTAACGACAACATATTTAAAACTTTGAAAGAAGAGCCATCAAAGCTATTTATGTACAACAATGGACTTACGTTAACAGCAAATGATATTATTTCCGAAGACACCAATGCTCATAAAAAGGTAAAAATCACAATAAAAGATTTTCAAATTGTAAATGGAGGACAAACATTAAGAACATTACATAACTTTAAGCAGCAGGATAAAGATAATCTTGAAAAATATCTCTCTGATTGCGAGTTGCTTTTACGAGTATTCAAAACTTCAAGTGAAAGTAGAATAAGAAACAAGATCGCCGAATACACAAACAGTCAAAATGCTATTTCAAGCATAGACTTAAAAGCTTTAAGTTCAGAACAAATCCACATAGAACAATATTTAGACGAACATGACATAATCTATGCAAGGAAGGTTGGTGATACTGGCCTGTCTTCAACAAAAAAATACCTTCACAAAATCAGCATGGAGAAGTTTGGACAAATTCTCTTTGCCATCCAAGGTTCTCCAGAGAAAGCATCTAATCAAAAGAAACATATTTTTGAAAAATATTACAATGTTGTATTCAACGGAGCAAAGTTCGATATCTCTAAATCAGTTGAACATGTTAAAAGGTATTTTGAAATAAAGAAAGAATATGAAGCAACTGGGATTGCTGAAGGATCTGACCAGAAAATATTTTTCATATTGTATATAGATCAACTAATAGAATTACCAATACAAACAAAAATATCTTTGCTTGATGACACGCTGCAGAAGTTCAATCCTATTGACAAAAAACTAAATGATGTTCGTAAATTACTGCAAGTTAAATTCAGGGAATTTCTTACAGACGAAATTACCGCATTGAGAGCAAAATTAGAGAGAAAAGGGGACGGATCTATTTTCAACATGCATCCCAAGCCAATCGCCCTTCATACAGGGATGAAGGGCGATTGACGAAAATCCGACCTGACCGCTAGAGCGATCAGGTTGCCTACCATCATATCAGCCGCAGCCGGTGCCCGTTCCCTGACAGTGGCCGTTGGTGCAGCTCTTTTTCTCGCGCCTCTTCAGCTTGGATACCCCTTCGCCGGAATAAATCGCCTTGAGCCCCATCTCAATAAATCCGGACATGGTCACCGGTTCGATACCGTGCTTTTGCAGGATCTCCCGCGGCGTCTCACCCATGTCACTGGCCAGCACCGCCCGGCAATCATAAAGAATACGGGCCATGGCCTGCCAACGGCCGATGCCGCTGCCGGGAATGGGAGCCGGCCGTTCTTCAACAAGCCGGAATTGATCATTGACCTGCTCCCAGATCATAAAGCGGGTGGTTTCACCCAGATGCTGATTGACGAGCATCCCCTCCATACTGGCCACTGCTACATACGGCCGCATATTGCCCGGATTGGCTGGCAGCGAGGCACAGGCGTTCAGGCAGCCGGCCATCTCGCCTGAGCGGTCAGCGCCGAGTAGTCCCACCGCATCGGCCCGGCAACGTTTACAGTGGCGCATCTGCGGCAGATACTTTTCGCCGGCGCCGCGCAGCCTGGCCATGGTTTCTTTATCAGGCTCGACAACATCGGCAAAGACTGTGCCTTCATTGGGCAACAGGGCCATGCAGTTAAAGAGATCCACCCCCATCCCGGCCATGAACCTGGCCGTCTCTTCGACATGATGATCATTGACGCCGGGCACCACAATAAAGTTGATCTTGACGATTACCCCTCGTTGTTTAAGTCTGGCAATGGCCTTTAACTGCCGGGCCAAAAGCAGCTCTGCCGCCTGCAGACCATGATAGGAGATATTGTCATCCCGGACCCAGCCATAGATATTTCTGGTTATCCGGGGATCAATGCCATTGACCGTCACCGTCACATGGGAGACCCCGATATCCGCCACTTCATCGATATATGGATACAGGCCCAAGCCATTGGTGGACAGGCAGAGAATCAGGTCCGGATAGTTCCGGCGCAGCAGCTGCATGGTGCCCAGGGTTTCATCCGGGTTGGCAAACGGGTCGCCGGGACCGGCAATGCCGGCTACACTGATGCGTGGTTCCGCCGCCAGCACCTTGCCCATATAAACCAGGGCCTGTTCCGGTGTGAGGATGGTGGAGGTGACCCCCGGTCGTGACTCATTGACACAATCGTACTTGCGGTTACAGTAGTTGCATTTGATATTGCATTTGGGGGCCACAGGCAGGTGCACGCGGCCGAACTGCCCCTGCACCTTGGGATTGAAACAGGGATGCCGATTATAATCAATGGTCATGGTGCGCTCCTGATAGTCGCTTAGTCGTTTAGTCGTTTAGTCTGTAGTCGTTTAGTTAATAGCCTAAAAGACGACAGACTATCCACCTACGTAGTTAATTTACATGTAGCTATAGCCCACCGCCGAATCGCTCTGCTTGCGGGCCAGGATGGCATTGACCACCTGGTCAAACAGGGCCTGGGTGCCCCGGTAGCCGAGATGGAGAATCCGCTGGCCGCCCATGCGGTCGTGGATGGGAAACCCCACCCGGATCAGGGGAATTTCCAGTTTTCTGGCCAGGGGATAGCCCTTGGAATGGCCGATGAGCAGATCCGGAGCCAGGGTTTCGGCCATCTCGCTGATATCGAAAAAGTCCATACCCTCAAAGACCTGGGGCTGCTCGGCCAGGATATCACCGGTCACATCGCGGATGGCAGCAGCCAGCTTGCCGCTCTTGCCGCCGGAGGCACAGAGCACCGGCACGACCCCGATCTCGGCCAGAAAGGCGGTCAGGGCCACCACCAAGTCTTCTTCACCGTAGATGATGGCCTTCTTGCCGAAGACATACTTATGGCAATCGATGTAACTATCCACCAGCCGCCCCCGCTCGCGGACATGCTTGTCGGGCACGGGCCGGCCACTGAGCATACTCAAGGCCGCAAAAAAGAGATCACTTTCCTCAATCCCGATGGGCACGCCAAGATTAAGACACTCCACTCCGTGTTTCTGGGCCAGGACAACGCCTGCGGTCTTGCCATTGAGGGTCCGGCCAAATTCGATGGAGCCACTGGCCCGCCCCATGGTGGCAATGGCGGCCAAAGGGGTGCCGCCGGGCTGAATCTTGTCATACTTGCTGGTGGCCGGGCCATCCATGGTGTCGGACAGATCGGGCAGGATGGTGGCGTCCAGTCCGAAATCATCCATAATCTCAGAAACATAGCGCTTATCGGCCGGCGAGATAAAGCCCGGCAGCAAATTGATCTTTCCCGGGATCGTCTCGCCGCCTTCCGCCAGTTGCTCCACCACCGCCGTTACCGCCGCATGGAACCCCTCCATGTGGGTACCGTTATAACTGGGGGTGGCAACTCGGACCATGATCGGCATGGTGCCCACGGTTTCCCGGTGAAACTCGTGAAGATAGCGGCCGACATCATCACCAATGGTCTCGGTCAGACAGGTGGTGGCAATGCCGATGAGCTTGGGCTGGTACTTCCGGGTCACATTGACCAGACCCAGCTTCAGGTTAGGGCCGCCGCCGTAGATGGCATTCTTCTCCGACAGCGAGGACGAGGCGATATCAATGGGCTCGTTGTAATGTCTGATGATATAACGCCGCATATAGGTGGCGCAGCCCTGCGAGCCGTGCAGATAAGGGACGGCACCCTCGATCCCCTTGAAGGCCAGACAGGCCCCCAGCGGGGTGCAGAGTTTGCAGGCATTGGTGGTGGAGATATAGTTGGGCGGATTCTTGGACATGGCATTCTTCCTTTATTTTGTAAGGCTCTTGCTGCTTCCCAGCTTCTCGGTTCCGGCCTTCGATCGCATCGCAAAGCGCCAGACCGGACTCATCACCGAGGAATAGACCTCTTCGGCAAAGTTGAGCATCCCCTGGAACCCGGCCAGGGCCTCTTTGCGCTCATGGTTGTGGTCGCAGAAACCCACCCCCAGTTTGTAGGCAATGGGCCGCTCCTTGACCCCGCCGACGAGAATATCCACCTCTTTTTCCTCAAGAAAGGAAGTGAGCTCCAGAGGATTGGCATCATCGACAATGATCGTTCCGGGATCGGTAATCTCGGCCAGCTCCCGATACTCCTGCTCCGTGCCGGTCTGGGAACCGACCATCACCACCTGCATATCCAGGAGACGAAAGGCCTTGACCAGGGAAAAGGCCTTGAACGAACCCCCCACATAAATAGCCGCCTTCCGGCCGGCCAGAGCCTCTCTATACTTCTGTAACTGCGGTAAAATCCTGGCCAATTCTTCCTGGACCAGCTGCCTGGTCTTCTCCAGCATCTCCGGGTCGCCAAAATGGTCGGCCACGTCATAGAGGGACTGGGCCATATCCTCGATCCCGAGATAGGAGACCCGAATGGCGGGAATGCCGTAGCGCTCTTCCATGATGTTGGCCAGATCCATGGTGGAGCCGGAGCACTGCACCACATTCAGGGCCGCGCCATGGGCCCGGGCCAGATCGCCAATCCTGCCGTCGCCGGTAATATTGGCCACCACCTGCACCCCCATACGCTCAAAGTATTCACGGATCATCCAGATCTCGCCGGCCAGATTGAAGTCCCCCAGGATATTGATGGAATAAGGGGAGATGCCGGCAGTGTCACCGGTGCCGATAATGCGGGCCATGGCATTGCAGGCAGCCGTATAACCAGCCCGCTTATTGCCCTTGAACCCTTCCGACTGCACCGGAATCACCGGGATTCCCTTTTCGGCCTCCACCCGCCGACAGACCGCTTCCAGGTCGTCGCCGATGATGCCGACAATACAGGTGGAATAGACAAAGGCCCC
>DIKT01000031.1:0-4100 GCA_002424635.1 Desulfobulbaceae bacterium UBA5611 | reverse complement strand
CCGCCGAAGATCACGTCCCGCTCCTGGAGATCAGTGGAAAAAGAAAGGCGGTGCAGCTCCGGGCCCGAAGACAAAGCGCCGCGGATATCCCAGGTATATACCGCACAGCCGATGGGTCCATGCACCAGATGCAGGGCATCGGCAATGGGGTAGAGCACCACCCGCGAGCCACAGAAGACACAGGCCCGCTGGCTCACCGCCCCGGCCAGACTGTCTTTATTGCACACCAGAGTAAAGGGCTGCTCTCCGGTGCGGTGAATCTGCTCGTGTCGCTCTGCAAGTAACGCTGCCATGCTGTGCTCCTTCCTGATCGCCAAAGGGTATTATGAATTTCCTGTAATCACGGAAAAGCAAGAAGGGTGCCAGCAGGAGAATATCGATTATTAATTATTTATTTCAATAGCTTACGTAGCAAGACAGGACAACAGGAGTACAGGGATGGAGGTACTGAAAAGGGAGTAAAGCTTACAAAAAGGAAGGAATGGTTCGTTATTGTTAATAAAATAAGGGCCGATCATGACCATCAGAGTTTCTTGTTTTAGAATCTATGTCATAACAGCAGGAAGATAGATGGTAAAAGTAGTGCCTTTGCCCGGGGTTGACCTTACCGTGATTGCCCCCCCGTGTTTTTTAATGATCGCTTCACACAGAGCCAGGCCAAGCCCCATGCCCTTCTGGGAGCCACGCTCTTTGGTCGAAAAATAGGGATCAAAGATGCGGGGCAGATGTTCACTGCTGATGCCACGCCCTTGATCCTGAAATAAAATCTTCACATAGTTGCCCGGGGCCAGGGCTGGCGGCGTTTTATGATCCGGGGCCAAGGATTCATTGACGGCCCTGATCCTGAGCTGACCGCCTGCTGCCGGGGACATGGCCTCCATGGCATTCTGCACCAGCTGCTGGATAACATTACGGAATTGCGCCGGATCAGCCGTGATGGGCCACAGGTTATCGGCCAGGTCAAGGTCGACCGCCAGACTGGTACCATCCACTGCAGCTGCCTCTTCACGGATATAGTTGGCCGGCTCAATGAGCATTGGCAGAAAGTTGCCGCCGGGAGATAAGGCGATCAGCTCTTTAGTAAGCTTGCCGGCCAACCCCGCTGCCTGCTCCGCTTGTTCCAGAATGGAAAAGGCCTGACCGGCTGGCCCGATCATCATCTTGGCTATCTCGATATTACCGCTAAGGGCCTGCAGCAGATTATTAAAATCATGAGCAATGCCGCCCGCCAGGATGCCAATAGACTCAAGATTTCTGGCTTTTAGCAACTCGGCCTCTAACAGCTTGCGCTCGGTTATATCGCGATTCGAGATCCGATGACCCAGGTCACGTCCTTCCCCATCAACAATATGGTAGCAGATATGGCTGAGCCAGCGGATCTGGCCGTCAGGGCGAATAATTCTAAAGTCGAATTCGTTGGCTGATCCGGGCGGGATATTCCGCGCCTGTGGTTCGCTATGTACCGATATATAATGGGCCCGCCATCCCGGCTGGTCATCGGCATGGATCAACCGCTCGAGCAGACCGGGATCAGCCATGAACGATTCCTGTGAATAACCGGTGATGCAGGCACAGGAGGGAGAACAATAGAGATAGTTCCCTTGCGGGTCTTCCCAGACCTCCCAGCCATAGGTGTAATCGGCCACGGTGCGAAACTTCTCCTCGCTCTCTTTCAGGGCGGCCTCCGCCTGTTTGCGCTCGGTGATATCGGCCACCATACCATGCCATAAAATATCCCCATTGGCCAATGGCTCCGGTGAGGAGGCCATCTGCAGCCACTTGACCGCGCCCTTGATCAGGACCTGACCTTCCCATGCAAAGCGCTGCCGTTGGTGCATTCCCTCCAGATGCATTCTAATAAAGGCATCCTTATCATCCGGGTGAATCGCCTGCAGCACCAGTCTGCTATCCGCCAGCAGGCTGTCCACGCTGGTGTCAAGCATTTCCGCCATCCTGGGACTGACATAGTCGAGGGTAAATGTTTTTTTAGGAGTATTACGCAGGATATAGACCCCGATCGGGATATTCGCGACCAGATTGTCATACTGCTGTTTGCTTTTACGGATCTTCTCTTCTGCCTGCTGGCGCTCGGTAATATTCTCAACCAGCCAGATTATGCCCTGGGACAGATCGTGAGGTTCCAGGGCCTTACCAATGCAGCGGATGAAGAGGTGCGCCCCATCTTTTCTGATTATCTCCTGCTCAGTCTCAAAGACCAGGCCCTGAGCCAGCAGCGGATATGCCTCCCGACCAAGCTGGTCGTAGGCCTCTTCTGACAGATACAGCTTTCTGGTGGTCTGGGCAGCCAGTTCCTCCTTGGAATACTGAAACAGCTCTTCAATCTTGTGATTAGCCCAGACCTGCTGGCGGTCAATGATCTTGACAATGCCGATAGGGGCATTATCGAGGATAATGCTGATCTCCTGCATCATCTTGGCGAGTTGACTGGTCCGCTCCTCCACCAACTGTTGCGCCTCGGCCCGAGCGTTCAATAAAATATTAATCAGTCCGAACAGTAACAAAGTAATCAGGGTACCACCGGCCAGAATCAGCCAGACACCGATGTATTCCATGGTCAATAAACCGGCACCGATTTGGGTAAAATACAGGGTCCAGGGCTGATCATGAAAATTAACCGTAATCTGGCGAGAAAAGCGCAGATCATGGCGGCGTTTCTGCGCCTCTAGTGGATGAAATTCATAGAGCAGGCTGTCAGATGAACATTGCCGACCGTCAAATATCTGAAGATGAAGCTGATTTTCTTTTTTCAGGCTGTGGTCGCCAAATATACCCTGCATCAGGTCGTTCATGCGATAAGGGCTGTAGACCCAGCCATAGATGGCGGCTCGGCGCTGTTGCACTGAGTCTTTAGGCATACCTTTGTGATAGACCGGCACATACATCAACGTACCGGCTTGCTCGTCCTGCCCGGTTTCCTGCATGAGAATCACTTTACCGGACAGGGCCGCCCTATTGGTATCGCGAGCCCGTTCCATGGCTGCCCGGCGCACCGGTTCTGAAAACATATCATAGCCGAAGGCCCGCAGATTACGGCCGGTAAATGGTTCCAGATAGATAATCGAGGTGTAGATCTCCCGATCACCCTCCGGTTTCACTGTATACTCAGGAAAACCGTCACGACGAATTTGCTGGAGGTGGGCGGGCAGCTCGGCACGAGGGATCAGCAGAGAGAAACCAAGGCCCTGAATAAAAGACAGTTGAGTCCCCCACCTCTGGGTTTCGGTAAAGTGATGCCATACTTCGCGGGAAATCATATCGTGATCGGAGGCAGCAAACAATGCTGCCCCGCCATATAACAGACGAGCATAGTCATTAAGTCTGCCGGCAATGGTCTTTTGAATTTCATCGCAGACAGAAAAAAACTTTTGCTCAGCCAGGTTTTCTATATTAGCCTTCAAGAACAGAGCAGCGGCGACGGTGATCAGTAAACCGGCCACCAGCACTAACCAGGCCACACCATTTTTGCGCCGTGCGGACTGGCCGGGAACTGAGGAAGGGATGCTTGCAGCGGGGCTCATGGATGATGAGATCGGCATAATTGAAATTTTTGATTGTAGTTTAATATTTTGTCTTAGCCATCTTCTTGTTCAAAACCACATCAGGTTCCAGACTAATGACTGCATGCTTATAGAGAGTGCTGATTGATTGGCCGTGCTGATAGATTTTAAACCCGGCCAGATCATCAATATTTTGATCATATGCACATTCAAGATGCAGCTGTCGGAAGACTGTGGCCAAGGCCGAGGCGGAAAAAGCAAAAACTAGAATGAAGAGCAGAAGAAGACAGGGCCTTATTTTAAGAAGAGGAGGGCAGAGACGGACTTGCTGCGCGGAATAATACTCAAGCATGGTCGGCACCTTGTGATAAGGAAGTTTTATTCCCTTGGATAATTAATAATCCAAGGCCGGTGCCGTGGGGAATTTAACAGTTAGGTTTAATCCTTCCCGGCAACCCCGCTACCGTATCAGGGGAATAATCGCTGACTTAGGCCGGAGGCTTTGCGTCCCATCCTTTCAGATGGATTGCCTTTAATTCTTAACCGACAAAATACCCGAACTAGTGCTTACTTGCAAATGTT
>DIKT01000088.1 GCA_002424635.1 Desulfobulbaceae bacterium UBA5611 | reverse complement strand
AAAGTCCTTGAGAAATCAAGGACTTTTCTTTTTGTGTTGTCCGGGGTTGTCCAGTTTGGTATGGTGGCATCCGGTCATTTTGGTGGTATTTTTTATGATATGTGGCCTGTTGCTTGGAGTGGATACCACCAAGATTGTAGTTGAATACCACCAAAAAAAGGGGGCGGGCCAATGCCGAAAAGGATTCAGCCATTATCTGATGTTCAGGTGAAAAACGCTAAGCCGAAGGACAAAGAATTTAAACTGGTGGATGGTTTTGGCCTGCATCTGCTTGTGACTCCGTCTGGTGGTAAGTTGTGGCGGTTTCAATATCGCTTTAATGGCAAGCAAAAGCTTCTTTCATTTGGTGCTTACCCTGCGGTGACCCTGGCTGACGCACGGCAACGTAGGGAAGATGCCAAAAAACAGTTGGCAAATTCTATTGACCCAGGAGAGGTCAAAAAGGCGCAAAAGAGCGCAACCGTGGCGGAAGATGAAAACAGCTTTGAGGTTGTCGCCCGTGAATGGCACGGCAAGTTCTCTGGTCAGTGGACACCCGGTCACGCTGCAACGATTATGGACCGATTGACCCGTGACGTGTTTCCCTGGATTGGTGCTAAGCCGGTGTCAGAAGTGCGCCCCCTTGATCTGCTGTCAATCCTTCGGCGGGTGGAGGGTAGGGGGGCATTGGAGACGGCTCACCGGATCAGGACCATCTGCGGACAAGTGTTGCGGTATGCTACGGCTACCGGAAGGGCTGAAAGGGATTTTGCTGCTGATCTTAGGGGTGCCTTGCCGCCGGTACGGGAAAAGCATCATGCAGCCCTGATAGACCCAAAAGAGGTTGCAGAATTGCTGCGGGCTATCGAAGGGTTCAAAGGCACGTTTCATGTTAAGTGCGCCTTGAAGCTTGCCCCGATGCTGTTTGTCCGTCCTGGAGAACTTCGTCAGATGGAATGGTCGGAGCTTGACCTTGATAATGCTCAATGGGATATCCCGGCTGAAAAGATGAAGATGAAAATTCCCCACATTGTGCCCCTGGCAAAACAGGCTGTTGAAATCCTGCGGGAGTTGCAACCGCTTACTGGATATGGTCGTTATGTTTTTCCCTGCCACCGTTCACCGCTGCGCCCTATGACCAATAATGCCGTCAATGCAGCACTCCGTCGTATGGGCTATACATCAGATGAAATGACCGGCCACGGCTTCAGAGCAATGGCCCGCACAATCCTTGATGAAGTCTTACAGGTGCGCCCTGACTATATCGAACATCAGCTTGCCCATGCCGTAAAAGACCCTAATGGCAGGGCATACAACCGGACGGCACATCTTGCAGAGCGTCGGAAGATGATGCAGCAGTGGGCTGATTATTTGGACGGATTGAAGATGGGGGCGAAGGTGATCCCTCTGAAAAGAGCGGTATAACGAGCCGTTTTTACACCTGCCGGTTTTTAGGCAGGTGCAAGGACGTGTTTAGGAATGCTTTCTATATATTTCTTCACAGCGTTGTAAGTATTCAGCTAATAAACCAGCTCCGGCAATAACTCTGTAAGGATTTCTTTTAGTAGCATTTTGTATATGTAAATTATCAATTGTACACCATGGACACTTAAATTCTTTTTTTTCTAAATGGTTATTTATTGGTTCATTGCAAGTTTTACATGTTGATTCAAAAATTTTGATTTGTCCCTCGTAAAATAAATGTGCTTTACGATTTGAATCAACAAAATAGGGCTCAGGATAACTGTTTCCTATTATCATCTCATAGTAATTACATGACAATTTGCAGCAAAGTTGTTTTGATTTGTTTTTATAGTCATCATCAGTTCTAGGGCCAGAAATAATTGCTGTGACACAGCTAGTATGAACATATAAAATCATTATTCCATCTTGTTTTGATACATCTTTATCGCTAACAACAAGCCTTCTTTCTGACTCATAGCTCCAACATTTTTTTTTGGTAAAATAAGCTGATCCAAATACTGCTTTTTCAAGAAAAAAAGTATGTCTAGGTTTGCATGTTACGTACGCATGATGAAGTAGTGTTGATATCTCTTCATTTGCCTCGTCTTGGTAATCAACATCATCGATTGAAGAATCAGCTAGAAACTCATTAAGCAAGTCTTCATCGAGTTCAATAACAAAGCCACTCAATGTCTGTGCGTAATGTGCCCACATTGGTGTTACAGTAGGTGAATTTGAAAAACAAGTTGTTGGTCTTTGTGGGATTTTTCCTATTGTTTCTTGATAAAAAGCCAATAGTTCAGGTGATTCTTCGGGGTCAATACACAAAAAAAGTTCATAAGGGTCGTTATAATCCTTTGGGTATGAGCATTTTAAGCCAACAAACCCATCTTTTGAAAAGGCTATATCTAATATGTCAGGCCCAATATATTTGTAGATCTTTTTTCCCATTTTATCTCCTAACGGCCCGGACTTGACCGGCGGTGTCAGACGTCCGCGTCTAAAGACGTGGTTGGGCGTTGCTGTGTATCTCTTTTTGATCTTTCTCCTGCTTCTAACAATTTTGCTAACGCTCCATCAGTAATAAGCCAACCATCCCATGGCGCAATTTCACCTTTTTTTATTTTTTCAGTTTTACTTTCATTCAAAACTATGTTTGGAGTTTTTTCCAAATAGCCAGTCAAGGTTAAAATAATAATTATAAACAAAATAGAAAGCGCTGAAAAAAGCGCAACCATCGTTGGAAATATCAAAACGTCTAAATTTGTTGATAATATATTAATTCTTTGTGGGTACTGTACTGCGATAGTCAATACAAACAAAAATACTGCTAGCATTATCACTAGCAATAGTATGAAAAGTACAGTCATCAAAATCCTTTTCCTTATCACAATATTAGTCATATGGCACCTCTATATAATTGTTGCAAAGTTTGATCTGCTATCATTAAATTTTGGGGCTGTTATCAATTATCTAATCAACAGCTTTGGCCTGTTTTATACATCTGTAAACCTGTTTCTATACTCTATATGTATAAGCAAGTTTATATATCTGTAAGCATGTATTGTTTTGTTGGTATAAATTTCTATATATTAGCAGTAATGCTGATGTTTATTAATGCTGTAAGCTGCTGCTAGCCACTCCCCAGTTTCAGAAACACAGGGCTTGGAAATCTGTCCGCACAGATATATCATGAATTCCAATCTTATCAACTCTCCAGACACCAGGAGCCTCCATGCGAGCAGTCAAACAATGGGCCAAGCATAAGCCGACATTCATTGCAACGCTTGCAGTCCAATTGGTTTCCTTCTCTGATGACCTATACGAAAACCTCCCCCAGATAAAAGAGCGCCGTCTGTACGGTCGGCAATTTTCAGTGCCGGTTCTCACCGAATGGTTTGCCTTATACCGCTTCCCACGAAAATCCATATCCGCTTTCGTTGATTTTATAGCCGAGTTTCACCCTCTTGGCCCACGGCTGGTTGTGTTTGCCTTGATTGCGCGTAGGATCGTTAAGGTTATACGCAGAGACCCAAATTATTTCAAAGGGGTAAGCCCTGATCCAGAAGAAGTGCAGAAATGGAAGGACTTCATTGATAAATTAAAGGATCACACCCTTTCCGACATAGCAGATGATCTTCAAAACCTTCCTCTCGATCCAGAGATTCGCCCCATGATGCAGCAATTCCTAGATAAATATGAATATGAGCTGGCGTTTTTCTTTCTTATTATTTGCCCCTGTTTACTTCTTTATCAAAAAAGCCCCTTTGCTCTCTATAGCCAAGCAAGAGCAGGAAACATTGATGCCATTGAAAATCTTATTAAACTTGACGCTACAATGGCCTATGAGCCGGCCATTTCTCAACATATGATCGCATTGAAATATATGGGTAAAACAAACGACTATGAACGCCTGATGGCTGCACCTCACAAGCCTGTTGTCGCCAACTATTCAAAAGTGGAAGAAGCCCGCAGACGTTCAAAGTACAGGCTCGCTGGTCTTATCTACAGCCTTAGTCAGGCAATGGGCTACGACATGGATTATCCCACAATCGGGGCGTTGTTTGATGCCTACAGCCAGGACAAAGGCGATGAATGCGATTATGACCTGCCAACAGGTGAGTCATTCCGCAAGTCGGTATTCAATAACAGCCTTCCCTGGCAGGAACTATTCCAAAGGCCGGAATTCAAAAAATAAATCCCTTTCCGCGTAGTATTTAGCAAGAAAATTAAGAATCCCCAGCAAATTAAACTTGCTGGGGGTTATTATGTTGGACCAAAACGATCATCAAGACGAAGCACAGAAGCAACATTCCGAAACGTCATTTTATGGCCCTGTCCGTCCAGTGGACTATTCCGCACCTGCGGACATGGCCGATGGCCGGACAGGAACACCGCCGAGGTATCGGCGGTGTAATCCTCCGCTGCCCGGAATGGAGGCGTACTTTCCACCGGAGACGGACCCGCCTTTTGAACTTGATAACAGTTCAGAAAGTCTGACAACCAAACTTGATCAGATTCTTCAATCTAACCATCACCGTGATCTGAGCGACCTCACCTGGGAACAACGTCAAACCGTCCTTGATTATGAAGAGGAAGAAGGTTTTGGTGTCGGTGCCAGTATCAGCCTTTACCCAAGCGGCGAAATAACCGCAGGATGCTATTCACGGGGGCTAAAGCGTGCCCCTGGTCAGCATGGCAAGGTTATGTCCATGAAATTCACTGCAAAGGCCAGAAAGCAAATCAAGCGGGCTGTTGAAAGCAAAATCACCACCTTCAAACTTTTCCTGACCCTTACCTTCGATCCCAAGCTCTCCGTCCTTACGGAATCAGGATGCGTTGACCAGCAGTGGGCTAAAACCAAATTCAAAAAGTTCCTGAACAGCCTTACCAAGAAATACACTCGCTTGGCAGATAAGACCGAAAACGAAACCTGGTATCTGAATTACATTTGGGTGGCTGAAATCCAAGAACAGAATACCCAAAATATCCACTTCCATATCCTGCTTGATCGGGAATTCATTGACGTGAAGTGGTTGGTAAAACTCTGGGATCAGGCCAGCAACAGCGTCAATATCAAGCGGCTAAACAACCAGGAACACGCTGTAAACTATTTACTGAGCTACATGAAGAAAGGCAACACACCTATTGAGGGAAAACGCTATGGCATGAGCCAGAAACTTTTGGATGGCTCCAGGCCGGTTAAATTCGATTTTTATGGCAGGAGTAAGAGAAGAGCCTTCCTAAACATCAAAGACGAGCTTGAGCGGGAAATCAAAGAGAATGGCGGCTATGTGGCTGATTGGGGGCTGTCGCTGCCAGCACCCTGCCGTCCTCGTGTTTGGAAGGACAAGCAAGGCACCATATTCCGCAAGCCCGGTGTTTCCCAGAAGATCGGCAAGGAATTCCTTGAAAGACTTCATGCCGCCACCGCTGCCATTGATCAGGAACTGGCATATGCACCTATTCCTGACGATCTGCCATTCTAAGGGGGAGAGCAAATGCAATCATCAAACAACAATGCGCTCCCGGAGACAGGGCTGGTAAGGTTGTCTCAAATTCTCGGAGATAAGAAAAAAGGCATACCCCCTGTAATACCTGTTAGCAAGTCTACCTGGTGGGCAGGCGTCAAGTCAGGACGTTATCCCCAGCCCATAAAGCTAGGAGAGCGGACCACCTGCTGGAATGTTGAAGATATACGCAAGATGATTTACTGTTCAGACAGTTAGCTTTTTGCGCCCTCAAATGATTGTTTTTGGTGGTACTTTTGGGGGTATGTTGATTTTTGTGAACTAATAAAATTGTGTTGTTTTGGACTGTTATCGGATTAGGTGTATTGACACCGCCCCCAATCTAAACAGGCTCGCAGCTGGCTTGAAACCTTGTAATACGGGTTTCGCCAGCTTCGGGCCTGTTTGTTTTTTGCGATGTTGTTGGTTTGCGTTCCTGTTCCCGATGGCTGGCGCATTGTAATCGAAACCAGTCCTGCTACTCTTGAAGCTTAGGCAAGGGGAATTGCAGCCCTGATGCTTGGTTTGCCTGGCGAGACGCAGGAGGTGCGTATGGAAAAAAACGTGGGCAGGCAATGGGTGCTGGTATTGGTGGCGGCTGTCGTTTGTCCGGGTGCAGTTGGTGGCGCTTCTGCTGCCGATGCCAGCAGGCCGTCAGCGATCAGGCAGCTTGAAATACTGAGCGGGCAGGAAATACAGACCGGTAAGAAAAAGGTTGATCCGGAGTTGATTCGCAGCTTCTGCTCAGCCAGGATGCGCGTTAAGGCCGATCAGGAGGCCATTCGGGCACTTGATTTTCAGGCCGAGATAGCATCCTTTGAAATGTTCGAGCAGGTCTCGCAGCAGCAAAAGGCCGAGCTGATCAACACCCTGCTCTCGGCGGCTCTGGATCAGGGGCTGGAAGCGTCGAAAAAACTGCCCAAAAAGCTGATGTCGCTCAATATTACCAATGTCCATAGCGAGATCAGGGGGCTCGAGGTGCTTGGGCTGAACAAGAACCAGGATGTCGTCAACGCTTTGTATGAGCTGGCGCAGTCAGTAGACGAGCGGAAGAAGATCAAGGCCTATTACCGTTTTCTGGAGCAGGTGCAAACGGCCAAGAAGGTCTACAGCGCAGGCGCTGGCGTGGTTAAAGACCCAGACAACGCTGGCCTGCGGTTTTTGCTGGGGGCGCTGCAGATAGCGCAGCAAAACAAAACACTTGATCTCTGGGTTACGGCCGCTGAGGTAGGCGAAAACTTTGCCTACTATCTCTATCTGTCGGGGCAGGTTGACGATCTCACCACGCTCACGGAACAGAAGATGAAGCGGTTGCATGAGCTAACGACCCGCATGAAGAAAGATATGGCTGCATTCAAGGTAACACAACGTAAACTGCAGGCAGCCGGGGCGAGTGGTGAGCCGGACTGTCCTTGACGACCAACTGTTCACCGAATGCTGCGCCCGCCTCAATCAGATGATGCAAGCGTCACGCTGCTGAGTGAGATGGGTAGCACGGAGTTACGCCGTTTGCGTCCTGAAAAATCTGCCGTAGTCGGCATCGGTGGTCAGTATGTGCTCGACGAGCCAGTTTTTGAGGAAGGTGAGCAGTTCCAGGGGCAGGGTAGGGTTTTCGGCGCTCACATCGCGCAGCATTTCAGTCACGCGGGCCGAGAACTTGTCATGTTCTGCAGCGTGTTCTGTAAGCCTGGGATAGCCGTTGGCCTTCATCCAGTTTTCTTCTGCTGCGAAGTGATAGGTTGCGTAGTCGGCCAGTGCTTCCAAAAGCGTGCTGACCTCTTCGGCAGGGGCCTTGGCGGTAAAGCCATCAAAGGCCTGGTTGAGGAGTCTCACCAGCTGCCGGTGATGTTCGTCGAGCTGCGGAATACCGAGCAAAAATTTGTCGTCCCAGTCAATAAGCGGCATACCCATTCTCCTTGCATGTTTTGTGTGGCTTGAACGCGGGATTGGCGAATTAATGGTTGCTGGACGTAACCCCCCGGGAGTTCAGTAGGATGACGATGCCCTGGGCATGTTCGCGATAGGCCGAGAGGATATAATCGTCTTTGTGCAGCCCGGCTGTGGCGCCGACCGCCACCGCCTCCTGCCCGCTGTAAAGGTGCAGAAAGCCGGTGATCTGTCCTTTGGCATACTGTTCAGCGCATGACTCCTCGAATTCACGCGATAGAACCATCTGTTCGTACAGCCTGACAAGCTCCTGATCGGGCAGTACCGCCCGTATCCGGGTTTCCATGCGATCCTCCTCGTTTGCCAAATTCCTATCGGTGCGGCAACCGGCAGATCAGCGCAGTGAAGGTCAGTCGCGCCAATGAATGCATGATGCAGGACAGGCATCGATTGCATCGCGTTGGATTTCTTCTTCTGTCGCTCCTTCAGGGGCAAAGCATTCAGCCTTGCCTTCTGCATTGTAGCGGA
>DIKT01000012.1:1593-37444 GCA_002424635.1 Desulfobulbaceae bacterium UBA5611 | reverse complement strand
TTTCATAATCAGCCCGACTGATGGCAACACCATTGACCGTAGCAGCGACAGGATCCTTGGCGATATCCTTCTTTTTATCGGTAGTTTCTGGTGTAATAGCAGATCTACTGATTTCAGCCTCCACAGTTTTTGCAGGGGTGTCTTTTTTGCTGTCACCATTGTCACAAGCTGGAAGGGAACCAACAAGCAGCAGAGAACAAACAATTCCGATTTTCAGTTTTGAGTTAAGCATCGCAGAATACCTTTAAGATTAAAGATAATAAATTCGAATTTCTATAGCGAAATCCGAGACAAAGACCAAAAATATTTTGCCGCTTGCTACGGCCTTAAACATCCGAGTTGCGTTGATGATATTTGTTATTATGTGGCTTTTGCTGGTGTATGTGTTGGGTTTCGCGGTGCTCTACCCAACCTACTTTTTATGGCACTATATGACGCGCCGATATATGAGTTCTTAATTCTTCCAGTCGGCCACCGTTTGCCGGTACATAGATTGCCATACCTGCCGGTTTGGAACAAGTGTTGGGTTTCGCGGTGCTCTACCCAACCTACTTTTCATTGCAATATATGACGCGCCGATATATGAGACCTTAATTCTTCCACTGGCCACCATTTGCCGGTAAATAGGTTGCCGCACTTGCCGGTTGTCAACAGGTAGGTTGGGTAGAGCGTCAGCGAAACCCAACAAAATCAGCTGCCAAATCTGCTGGTAGCCCCGCGTTCTACCCAACTTGTATTTCTACTTTTTGCTGCATTTATCCGTTGTATGGATCCGTTGGTGTTGGGTTTCGCGGTGCTCTACCCAACCTACTTTCTACTTTCATGGCACCTTTGTTCTTTATTACCTTCAACGTTGCATCCTGCCATGGCGGCCCATATACAGATTCATTCTGTATCTTTTGGCTTCGGCCAGAAACTGGGAATATTCCTTGAGGATTACTTGACGTTCATCGCCGGTTACAGTTGACAGCTTTTTTAGAAATTCTGCAAGCTGTGGTTCAACATTTTTTTCCTGATATGCTGTCAGCTGCTTGTCGGCATCACTAAAAAAACGCTCCGTGAAACTTTCGCCATGACACTGGTTACAGACCGCTTTCATGTTATTACGTAAATTTTCTGAGCGGCCAAGCAAAGGGGCGTTCGGAGAGGTGAGGTCACGCGGCAGCCGCCAGGCCTGGTTATGCCTGTTCAGAAGGCCTTTACCGGCACCGTTCATATGGCAATAGGCGCAGGTGGGAGCAACTATATCCTTACCTCTCAAAAACAGGCCGGGACGATCCTGGACTATTCCTTTGCCAATGGTTTCATAAACCGTACTATGTGCCGAGTGCCGATAGATATCGCCTTCAGGATAATTGTCCCCATCGTGACAACGGAGGCAAGTCTCCGGCTGACGAGCAGCCTGCAAAGAAAAACTATGCCCTAAATGGCAACTGCTGCAGGTACCATGACTTTTATTGGGATTAATACGGCCGGCCCCGCTATTGGGCCAGGTAGCAGCATCCGGCTTATTTTCGGCATCTACTCCGACCGTTACGCCATGACAGCCTCCGCACCGGGCAAAATCATCATCCTTATATTGGGCAATTACAGGATAGCGCGGATCATCCTCTTTCATATCCAGCAGGGATTGAAGCCCTTTGGCATGGCCGCTGCTGACATAATCACGTATCTGATCTTCATGACACTTAGCACAGACAAATGGAGTTACAATTGCTGAAATATGAAAGCGCCCGGCATGCTTAACAGAATCAGGATTGCCTGGTGGGCTGGTATGACAATCGGCACAGCCGACACCAGCCTTGGCATGGGGTGATTTGACCCATTCTTCAAAAATAGCCGGAGTTTCATCCTCATGACAGTTGTTACAGAAGCCATTATCGCCAAAACTCTTGATTGGATCTTTAAGCTTTAATCTTTGGTCAACAGTCTCTTGTCGGCTATTATCCTTTGCAGGCTTATCCCTGTCAGCTAAACTTTTTCCCTCCACACTTTCGGCCGAAGATTGAGCAGTTACCACCGGTGTCTCTGCGGCCTCCGCCAGACTAAAAGAGGCCACCAGCAACATTAAACCCACACAAAAGAAACGCCAAGATCCATTCATTTTTTTCTCCCAGATAAGTTTGACAGTCACAATAAAAAAATACCGAGCTAATTCATGCAATTATTATACCGAACAAGCGCCGCATCAGTATTTTTTCCATTATGCTCTAAACATAAATCCAAAAATGTTTTTTATATATAAAATTGGCCACCCTCAAAAAATTGGCTCGAGGAGATCATTTTTTATAGCAGCAAATATCTGAAAATACAAGAAGCTGACCCTATGGCCACCACCTATCTCTGTGCCTTGGCGTTTTAGACAAAAATAGTTGACACCCTTTTATTAAAATGTTTAGCCTTACCAGGAAATTATTCATTTCCCGGCTATTTAACGTGTTTGGAAAATGAGGATTTGCGTGCAAAATCAAGGCATATGCAAAAATTTACCGCAGGCATATATTTGATATTCCGAGGATAAAATTTTGAGCATAACGCCTGAGTTTGGGCGAAAAGACCAGTTTCCAATATCCTTAAGCCCTTTCGTCTTTGAAAAAAGCTGCATTTGGAAAAGGCAACTTCAGGTAGAGTCAGTATTGCTTTACCCATATTAAAAGACCTGCAAGTAAATCACTTGAAAAGTGGAGCAATTCGTGTGACTCCCACTCATCACATACCATCTGCTGCTCACCTGGGAACCAACCCCCACTCCGCCCCTTCTACGTCACTCTTGGCCTTGAGTGAAAGCCTCTGGCGTAACCGCCAGCTTATTGTCCAGATGACCAAACGCGAAGTGACGGGCCGTTATAAAGGCTCGGTCATGGGCCTGGCCTGGTCGTTTTTCAATCCTGTGTTCATGCTGATTGTGTATACCTTTGTCTTCTCCGAGATTTTCAAAGCTCGCTGGGGTGGAGTGGGCGGCGATGACAGCAAGACCCAGTTTGCCGTGCTGCTCTTTGTCGGCCTGATCGTACTGAACCTGTTCAGCGAGGTGATCAATCGGTCCCCCGGTTTGATTATCTCCAATGTCAATTACGTCAAAAAGGTTGTCTTCCCCATTGAGATCCTGCCGGTCGTTGCGATGGGCGCAGCCCTCTTCCACGGCCTCATCAGTATGATCGTACTGCTGAGCGCCTTTATGCTTTTTAATGGTTATCTGCACTGGACGGCGCTTTTCTTTCCCCTGGTCTTGCTGCCTTTGGTAATCCTCACCACCGGTCTTACCTGGATGCTGGCGTCTCTCGGTGTATTTCTGCGCGATGTCGGCCAAACCATCGTCATCATCACTACTGTCATGATGTTTCTTGCCCCCGTCTTTTACCCGCTGACCGCCGTGCCGGAAAGGTTCCGGCCGATTATTATGCTCAACCCGATCACCTTCATCATCGAACAGGCCCGGGCAGTTGTGATCTTTGGGCATCTGCCGAACTGGGCGGGATTAGGCATTTACACCCTCGTGGCGACCATCGTCACCTGGGCAGGCTACGCCTGGTTCCAGAAGACCAGAAAGGGCTTCGCCGATGTCCTCTGATCCGACTCTACAGCCACCATCCTCAGCCAATGTTGTCTGGCACCGGGCGACAGTTACGCGAGCGAGACGCGAAGCCCAAAATGGCCATCGCGGGGCAATCATCTGGTTTACCGGCTTTTCAGGGTCGGGGAAATCAACACTGGCCCATGCTGTTGAAGAATATCTGCATCAGCGCGGCTGCCGCACCTTTGTCCTCGATGGTGACAATGTCCGCCACGGACTCTGTGGCGATCTGAATTTTGCACCGCAAGACCGGCAGGAGAATATACGGCGCATCGGCGAAATGGCTAAACTGTTCATGGAAACGGGGGTGATCATCCTGACGGCCTTTATCTCGCCATATCGAGCCGACCGTGAACGTGTGCGCTGGATGGTCGAGCCCGGTGATTTCATCGAGATTTTCTGTGATACAGCCATTGAAATTTGCGAAAGGCGTGACGTAAAAGGCATCTACCAAAAAGCCCGGGCCGGCGAGATCAGCGACTTTACCGGCATCTCCTCTTCTTATGAAGTTCCCGAAAGCCCCGAACTGATCGTCAAGACCGGTACGACCGAGCTTGATGCCTGTGTGCAACAGGTCGTTACAGCAATAATGAACCGTGGTGTCTGTGCATTACAAGTGGAGCCAATGCTTGAGGCAGAGAGTAAAAAACACGGTCATGGCAGCGAGGTGCAGTCATGACCGACATCGCCATTAGCGTACAAAACCTCAGCAAATGCTACCAGATCTACGCCACTCCGCGTGACCGGCTCAAGCAGTTCGTCTTACCGCCATTCAGACAGATGCTGGGCCAATCAGCCATACAATATTATAACGAATTCTGGGCCCTCAAGGATGTCTCGTTCGAGGTCAAAAAAGGCGAAACGGTCGGCATTATCGGCCGCAATGGCTGTGGTAAATCCACCCTGCTGCAACTGATCTGCGGCACCCTTACACCCACCAGCGGCACCATCCGGACCAATGGCCGTATTGCCGCCTTGCTGGAACTGGGCTCCGGTTTTAACCCCGAATTTACCGGCCGTGAAAACGTCTATATGAATGCCACGGTGCTGGGCTTGAGTAACGAAGAAATTGATGCCCGCTTTGATGATATCGTTAGCTTCGCCGACATTGGAGATTTTATTGAGCAGCCGGTCAAGACCTATTCCAGCGGCATGATGGTGCGCTTGGCGTTTGCCGTCGCCATCAATGTTGATCCGGAAATTCTGATCGTTGATGAGGCACTTTCTGTAGGTGATGAACTCTTTCAACGCAAGTGCTTCTCCCGTATCGAGGCCATCCGCGCACAGGGTGCGACTATTCTGTTTGTGTCCCATGCGGGCGGCACCATCGTTGAGTTGTGTGATCGGGCCGTGCTGATGGATGCTGGTGAAAAACTGACGGTTGGGTTGCCGAAACAAATTGTGGGCCGTTACCAAAAATTACTCTACGCCCCTGCTGATAAACGTGAGGCCATTCGCGAGCAAATTCGTCGAGCAGATGAGAAAGCTGTTGGCTCTGCCAGTGCCATTGAAAAACTATCGCCAGAAGTTCTCACGCCCATTCAGCAGATACAAGAGCTGCAGGAAAGTTTTGACCTCAATCTCAAACCCAGCAGCACCATAGAATATGAATCTCATGGGGCTTATATTTTATCACCGGCGGTATTGACCTTGGCGGGTGAGCAGGTCAACAACCTGGTCCGTGGCAAAACTTATCGACACTCCTATACGGTGCAGTTTACAAAGAGCGCAAGCAACGTACGCTTCGGCATGCTGATTAAAACCACTTCGGGGGTGGAGTTGGGTGGCGGCGCCTCAGCAAGCTCCTCCAGGGACAGCTTGGCTTTTGTGGAAGCAGGGTCAAACTATCGGGTTGAGTTCCGGTTTCGTTGCGCCCTGAATCCAGGCGTTTATTTTCTAAATGCTGGTGTAGTTGGCGATGTGGATGGCAGCGAAACATATCTGCATCGTTTGGTCGATATTGCCATGTTCAGGGTGCAGCCCGATACAGAGAATCTAGCGACCGGGATTGTTGATTTTGGTTGCTATCCAGAGCTTGAGCTGCAGCAAACACAAGGTTGAAGAAAATAGATATAATGGAAATGAAGAACAATAAGGTAATTGTCGTATTAGGAATGCACCGTAGCGGCACCAGTGCCATTACGCGCGGATTGCAGGTAATGGGGGTAGGGCTCGGCGATAGAATGATGCCGCCCGTTGAAGGTATCAATCCCAAAGGTTTTTGGGAAGATATTGATCTCAACGCGCTGAATATCGAGATGTTGAATGTCATTGACAGCGATTGGTACCATCTAGCCCCAATTGAACCAAGCGATGTTGAAATTCTACAGAAACAAGATTTTCTTCTCCGTGCAGTTGAGTTGCTGCGTCAGAAGATCGGCAGTGTACCTGTCTTTGGTTTCAAAGATCCACGCGTGGCAAAGCTATTACCATTTTGGAAAGAGGTGTTTAGCCACTGTCAACTCGATGTGAGCTACCTCCTGACAGTGCGCCATCCACTCAGCGTGGTCAAATCTCTTGCCAAACGTGATGGTTTTGAAGCAGAACAGAGCTATCTGCTGTGGTTAGGCCATGTCATCACGAGTTTGACCGGCAGCGTTGGTGATAAGCGGGTACTTGTTGATTATGATCGTTTGATGCAATCTCCGGATCACGAATTGATGCGAGTTGCAGAATGCACTGGACTGAGAATTGACCCTGTAGAGCTACAAAGCTATAAAAACGAGTTTCTTGATCAAGACCTGCGGCATACTGTTTATGAACTGAATGATTTGTTATCGGATGACATCTGCCCGCCCATTGTTCATGAGATCTACGCTGCTTTACTTGATGTGGCATCCGAAAAAATAATGTTTGATGACCTGGAACTACAGAACAAGTTATTACGTTGGTCGAACGAATTGGAGCGCCTGAGATCGCCTCTGCTGCTGGTAGATAAGCTTTGGGCACAGAAGGTGGTTGTTACGCAAGCCGTATCCGAGCGCGATGGCCAGATCGGCAACCTTACCGATGAAACAGTTCGTCTAAGTGCCCAACTTAAAGAAGAACGTGCTCGGTTACTGGCAATAATCCACAGCAAATCCTGGCGCCTGACATTGCCTTTGCGTAAAGCCCAGGAATGGATGTCGCCACCCGCTCAACAGGCGGTACGCTACCTAAACGCTGGTCTACGCTTAGGCAAACGCTTTTATCACTTATTACCCCTGAGTTATCAGACTAAGACCGCCCAGTACCATTTTATGGCGAAAATTTTTCCGAGACTGTTGTGGGGTTTCGGAACACAAAAGACAGCAGCCAACGCTTATTATTCTCCAGAAACTTACCCTCAAGCAGCAACCAATCCTGCATTCAGAGCTCCGAAACCAGCTTTAACCCTGGAAACAATTTCCGAACGATTCGCAGCGCTGACCACACCTGATTTTGCGGAACCGCAAGTATCTGTGATCATCCCTATTTACGGAAAGATCGATTACACGCTGCGCTGTCTTACTTCCATTGTGGAAAATCCGCCTCAAACCGCATTTGAGTTGATCATTGTTGATGACTGTTCGCCAGATGATTCCGCCGATGTCTTGAACAGAATCAAAGGCATCCGTGTCCTGCGCAACGACCAAAACCAAGGTTTTATCCACTCATGCAACATCGGGGCAAAAGCCGCTCGGGGCGAATACCTGTATTTTTTAAATAACGATACTGAGGTGACACCAGGCTGGATGGATGAACTGCTGCATACCTTCTCTGGGTTCCCTGGTACCGGACTTGTCGGCTCTAAACTCATTTATCCAGATGGTCGATTGCAGGAGGCTGGCGGCATCATCTGGCAAGACGGCAGCGCGTGGAATTTTGGGCGATTCCAAGACCCCCTCCTTCCGGTCTACAACTATGCCAGAGAGGTCGATTACTGTTCAGGTGCTTCCATTATGGTGCCGAAGACGCTGTTTGATGAACTCGGTGGCTTTGACGAACATTACCTGCCTGCCTACTGCGAAGACGTTGACCTTGCGATCAAAATCCGTGATAAAAGCTATCGGGTTATCTATCAACCGATGTCTACCGTGATTCATCATGAGGGCGTGACGTCTGGGACCGATACCTCGCAAGGTACTAAAGCCCACCAAGTCGAGAACATGAGAAAGGTTTATGAACGTTGGAAAAACTATCTGCAAAGCCATCAGCCAGCTGGCATGGATATAGATAATGCTAAGGATCGTCGCGCAACCCATCGTGTTTTAGTAATTGATCATTGCACACCTACCCCCAATGAGGATGCCGGATCCTTAATTATTTTTAATTTGATGTTGTTGTTAAGGGAGATGAATTTTCAGGTGACATTCATCCCCGAAGATAATTTTATGTATATACAGAAAGACACCACTGCCCTGCAGCGTGCGGGCATTGAGGTACTGTATGCTCCCTATGACATCGATGTTAAGAAGCATGTAAAGGAGTTCGGCGGGCGATATACCATGGCACTTTTGGTCCGGCCGTCAGTGATTGCGCATCATTTAAAAACCATTCGTAAATTTTGTCCTAAAGCCAAGGTGCTTTTTCATACTGTAGATTTGCATTTTTTGCGTATGTCGCGCGAAGCTGTGCTCCAGTCCGATAAGGTCAAACAAGAAGCAGCAATCAAAATGAAGCAGCGCGAACTGGCAGCTATCTGTGCATCTGACGCGTCGATTGTCGTTAGCACCGCCGAGCTTGAACTTTTGCGCCCTGAATTGCCTGATACCAAGGTTCATGTTTTTCCTCTGATTATGAATGTACAGGCTAAGAGTAAACCACTATTAAACCGTAGAGACATTGTTTTTGTCGGAGGTTATCAGCACCCACCGAATGTTGATGCCGTGCAGTATTTCGTAGCAGAAATCATGCCGCTACTTCGGCAGCTTTTGCCAGGGGTACGTTTTTATGCAGTGGGCAGCAAAACTCCTGTTGAGTTACAAGCATTAGCGTCAGAAGATGTTATTATCACCGGGTTTGTCGAAGACTTAGCCCCGTTGCTCAATAAGATGCGCATTTCGGTTGCGCCACTACGTTTTGGTGCGGGCATCAAAGGTAAAATTGGCACGGCAATGGCCGTTGGGTTGCCGGTTGTGGCGACGTCGCTTGCTGCCGAGGGCATGTCGCTCACTGATGGCGAAAACATCCTGGTTGCTGATGGCGCAAAAGCATTCGCCGAGGCTGTTGCAAAAATATATCAGGATGAAGTTTTATGGAACCATATCAGTCGAAATGGATTGGCGTTTGCTGAACAAGCATGGGGGGCGGAAGCAGCTTGGGGAACACTGGCCGGGATTCTTCGTGACTTAAATTTCAATCCTGTTCGAGGAGATAAGAAATTGAGTCTTTATGACCTTGACAGCCTTGCCCTTTCAGGCATTGAGCCACAAGCCTCCACAAGCGAAGTTGATGAAACTTATCAGAGAAAAATACAACAGGAACTGGCAATATACAAAAAACAAGCTAATGTCCACGACCTGCCTGATATCTACCATTATTGGTCGAACAAGCATTTGACTCCAATATTTCAGGAAGCCGGATTTTGCACTATAGCCGAATTTTTCTCATCCAATTTACTGGTTGCTGCGAACAGAACAGGTAGCGCCATGCCCAGCTTTGTCAGTGTGGGTGCGGGGAATTGTGATCTGGAAGTGTCAGTTGCCAAACATTTGGTTAATGCCGGGTTCAGTAAATTCACCCTTGAGTGTCTTGAGATAAATCCGATGATGCTTGAGCGCGGCAAGGAAATAGCACAGGAAAACGGCATATTCAATAATATGCGTTTTGTGGAGGCAGACTTTAACACCTGGACTCCAAGCAAGACATATGATGCGGTCATGGCAAACCATTCCTTGCATCATGTGACGCGGCTCGAACACCTATTTGATCAGATAAAAAGCAGACTCCATGACGATGGTTCCTTTGTAATCAATGATATGATTGGACGAAATGGCCATCAACGATGGCCTGAATCCCTTAATGTCGTCAATAAGTTTTGGAAAGAATTGCCCGAAAATTACAAATTCAACGTACTACTAAACAGGCTGGAAAAAAAGTATGACAACTGGGATTGCAGCAAAGAGGGCTTTGAAGGGATCAGGGCGCAAGACGTTTTGCCATTGCTCTTAAAAAGTTTCCAATGCGAAAAATTTATCGGTTTTGGAAGCGCTATAGATATTTTTGTGGATCGTTGTTTCGGCCACAATTTCGATCAAGAGTCAGAATGGGACAAAAATTTTATCGATAGAGTGCATACCGAGGATGAATCAGGCCTAGCAAACGGGCAACTGACACCGACTCATATGCTGGCCGTATTCGTTAAAACATTACATTCCACTAAATATATTTCGCGCGGAGTTGATCCGGCTCGTTCAATCAGAATGGCATGAGAACGATGCCCCAGACCATTTTAAGCCATCCTTAGCGGTTCTCGTGACCGGCATGTAACTTCGATTTATGTTGGTTATCTTGGCATATTAGGTAGTGAACCTGCTGATTGAAAGCTTATAAACCGTAATATTATTGGGTGCTTGAAGTGTCGAACATGATCTGGCCGCCTCTACAGAGTCTTAATGAAGAAGCTTGATTTGGTTGTAAAGTCTTTCTCGGTTCTGGTGCCGGAAGCCATGAATAACTATCTGTTCCAAGTGCCATGGAGATAGTTCCCGAGTATGTTCCTCATCCGGTAGGATCCTTGCCGAATCGCCCGTGTCTTTAAAAAGACGGGGTGTTATTGGCAATCAATTCTATCAATAACCTATTGAATCACTATTTGGTTGTGACTTGATTGTTTTGTATTGGATTTATTCAAAATGAAAAAATTAATAATAAGTATGCTGCTGGTTTGTATTTTTGTTTGTGTTTTAATTATACATGCTGCAATACCAGGAATTCTCCTCCCTAATACTGGATTCGTTTACGGATGGACAGGATTCGCGGAAGCATTTGCTCACCAAGGCTTTTCTGCAGTACATTCAGATTATTTTGGATATTCAAACGTTATCCCTTTGTCATTTGGATTAACTGCGGTACTGCCTATGGCTTGGCTCATTCGATTTGGAGTTGAGCCATTAATCGCATTTTCCATATTACAGCTTGCCTTTCTTCTTCTTGCATTTGCAGGTAGCGTGAAATTGGCCATTAATTATAAATGTCCAACCGGTATGGCTGTCTTTCTTTCTTTGGGATGGTTGGTTCTTCCGATAATATGGATCTCCAGTACAAACTATATGATGCTAGGATGGGGGATGGCTTTGCTCCCGGGTTATTTTTATGTAACAGAATCTTTTTTTCAATTTCAAGGGAGCTGGAGCCAAAAAGCTTTACGTGGTGTTGCATTATTAATAACAATTATAGGAGCCATATTTTTAGATCCTTATTCTCTTATGATGTTTCTTTCCGCAGTTGGCTTTTTTCTTATAATCCAGTTCATCTATTCCAAAAAGGGAATACGGGAATTTCTATCAATGGAAGTTCTTTTTTTCTTATTAGGTATTGGTTTATCGTATTTTGCGTATGCTTCATATAGCAAAGTTCTTCCTATCCATTCAGCAGATATAGCAATATTTCGTGCTATGGGGGTGGACTTAACCTATTTGGCCGTTCCAAGTCGAGGTGTGATATGGCTATGGGATACATTGGGTCTATCAGAATTTCGTAATACAACAATGTACTGGGGAGATGGAAGTGCTTGGTGTTCTTCCTTTTCATTACTTCTGATGTTTACCGTTATTATAGGGTGGTGGTTTTTAAGGAATCAGCATTGGCGCGCTACCGTATTTCTTGTCATTGCAATTTTTGGTTTTTATATGTCGCTAGGTCCGACTGTAAAAATAGATGCACGCAAATCTCTAGAACAAGCCGAAAAACCATTTAGTTATAACTCCTATATGATGCCACGAGAGGGGGCTGGGGTTTCCTCCGGAAGCGGTATTCTAAGTGAAAATATGCCGGGTTTTCGGTCAATGCGCGCAAGTTATCGATGGGTTGTCTTAGGATCTTTCGGAGCATGGGTACTGCTTGTTTTAGTAGTTGCAAAATATAATAGAAGTAGGAAAGCCTATGCCCTTTGGGGAGTTGCTATCGTTCTTCTATTCTCCCACATTCCAAATTTAAGTCAGGCTTGGCAAACTGGCTTAAACTCACAAAAAAGAGCCATGGGCATTAATGACTCGCTGCTTAACAACCTGACACATAAAATAGATCCATCAGATATCATAATGTTTCTACCTGCCGGCAACGATCATCTCATAAATTATATTGCAGCTCGTGAGCAATTACAAACCTACAATGTAGGTGGTGACCGTCATTATGGCTATGCGAGCAGTAACTGGCCTGCTGTAGTTAGGGAGGTAAGCAGTATCGGTCGGGATTTAAATGATATGCCGTGTCGGGCAGACGCCTTATTGCTCGCCGAGGCTTTAATATTCGAAGACTTAGACGTTATTGTTTTCCCTTTTTTTGATTTCGAGACCAATTATCAGATCTGTGGTGATGTTAATTCTAAAAATTCATCCTGTCATAATCGTTGGATTTACGCTCTAGAAATAGCTGATCTAATTAATCGTACACCAGAAGTTGCAGACATAATAAAGGTCCAGTTTCATAACCAAATGTTAATATTACAGTTAAAGGAAAATACTAATTTGCCATCTCTAGAGCAATGGAAAGCGCATAGTGCGCCTGATTTTGATATTGTACCGGTTTCTGTTTCTGGTTTAGAAGCCTTTATGGATATAACAAAACTGAGTGGCCGGTGTGGACATGCAGGGCTTTATGGTGGAAATGCTCAGCTACAATGGGATTATTCGCATGTTACCGATAAGCCTGTAACATTATTTGTGAAAAATCAGGGAGAGGATGAGTCAAAACTTTTTGCCACAAAGAGGTCGCAAGATGCTGCTGTAATTGGCCCTTGGATTTCAGAGAATATGGAGATTATTATCATTTCTTCTGAAGAGGAATCTGTGCTTGGACATTTTACTGTAAGAAGTAACTGTGATCATGTTTGTAACTCCTTCCAAGAAAAATGAATTCAAGCCTACCATAAATCCAATAACTGCAGATGATTAAAAAATCCATAGGCTTAACCGCATACTTGGCAAAATAGTGCTGAGGCTTTCTATTCTTTAATTCATTCAGTTAGTCTATTTATCGAATCCTCACAATAATTTGGAGGCACTATGTACCATGAAGCTTATCATCCAAATCCCTTGCTATAACGAGGCCGGAACGCTGGCCATCGCCCTATCTGCCCTGCCGCGCCAAGTTCCTGGTTTCGACACCGTTGAATGGCTCATCATCGACGACGGTAGCAAGGATGATACTGTGCGTGTCGCCCGGGAAAACGGCGTCGACCACGTCGTGAGCCACACCTGCAATCAAGGCCTGGCGCGCGGCTTCATGAACGGACTGGAAGCCTGTCTGCGTCTGGGGGCGGATGTGATCGTCAATACCGATGCCGACAACCAGTACAATGCCGACGACATCCCGGCGCTGACCGCACCCATCCTTGCATGTCAAGCCGATATCGTGGTTGGCGCGCGCCCCATCGAAACGATCGAGCACTTTTCCCTCGTCAAAAAACTGCTGCAAAAGCTGGGCAGCTGGGTAGTACGCGTGGCCAGCAAAACCAACATTCCCGATGCCCCCAGCGGCTTCCGCGCCATAAGCCGTACTGCCGCCCAAAGCCTGATGGTATTCAATGATTACACTTATACGCTGGAAACCATCATCCAGGCCGGGCAGAAGAACATGGCCATCATTTCGGTACCGATCCGGGTCAATAAAGATCTGCGCCCTTCACGCTTGCTGAAGAGTATTCCATCATACGTTAAGCGCAGCATCATCACTATAATCCGTATTTTCATCATTTATCGGCCGTTTCGTTTCTTCGGAACCATTGGCTCGGTATTGTTGGGGATCGGAATCCTGATTGGCTTACGTTTTTTATGGAAGTACGTGGGCGGCGAGGGCGAGGGGCATGTGCAGTCTTTGATTCTTGCCTCTGCTTTGCTGGTGATGGGATTTCAGACGCTGTTGATCGCCTTTGTAGCGGATTTGTTGGCGGCGAATCGGAAGTTACTCGAGGACATTCGTTTCAAGACGGCCGTATTGTCTCAAAATAAAAGCATTGATTCCGGAGGTCATGAGAATGGCTGACCAGGGTTCAGAAGGGCTGTTATCACCCTGGCTAAGAAAACAACGCTTTGCAGCTGCGGAGCCCTATCTCCATGGGCAAGTGTTGGATTTCGGCTGTGGTTCCGGCGCACTTGCCGCATTTGTCTCCAGCGACCGTTATCTCGGCGTGGACATGGACGAAATATCCTTGCATCAAGCACGGTTACGATTTCCGGAACACCGTTTTATTTCTGAGCTACCGCAGGCGGATGAGCAATTTGATTCTATTGTCTCGTTGGCTGTGATAGAGCATGTCAGTGATTCTGTCAGATTTCTGCGAACCCTGGCTGCACATCTAAATGAATCAGAAGGAGCCTGCTTGATTGTGACCACTCCTCATCCGGCTATCGATTGGATCCATGGCCTAGGTGCAAATGCTGGGCTGTTCAGCAAGCAGGCCAATGACGAGCATGAGGACTTGCTGGATCATGCTAAGTTGGAGATGGCTGGCACTCAAGCCGGCTTGAAACTTATTTCATACCGGCGTTTCTTGTTTGGTGCGAATCAGATCGCTGTTTTCGAAAAGGATCACAAATGAAGGTGAAGATTTCAGGCGGAGCCAAAGAAAACGGCATTGTCGTCGGTAATGCTTATGACAAATATGGCTCACGTAACCCGATCGTCAAATGGATGATGAAGGGGTTCGAGTCGGCATTGTCGGAGCTAGTCACCAAGGTATCCCCCAGTGTAATACATGAAATCGGCTGTGGCGAAGGTTATTGGGTGCTGCGCTGGGCTGGGCAGGGCATGACAGCAAGGGGATGTGATTTTTCCACGCATGTCATTGAGCTTGCCCGTGAAAATGCGGTAGGACGAGGTTTGCCCCCCTCACTTTTCGAGGCCCGTAGCATTTATGACCTGGAAGCAGGCCAAGACAGCGCAGACCTTGTCGTCTGTTGCGAAGTACTCGAACATCTGAAGCACCCGGAAGCCGGGTTACAGGCCCTACAACGGGTAGTTGGCCGGCATCTGATCGTTAGTGTGCCTCGTGAGCCCCTCTGGAGCGTGCTCAATCTGGCGCGAGGAAAATACATCAAGGATTGGGGCAATACGCCAGGACATATTCATGATTGGTCAAAGGACAGTTTTAGATGCCTGGTGGCCAAATATTTTAAGGTAGTAGAGGTGAAGAGCCCCCTGCCCTGGACCATGCTTTTGTGTCGGCCTCGAAGCTGAAAATAGCCATGCACCCAAACCTGAAGCTCGGTCTACATTGGGGCGGCACTGCTTTGGCCATCGTCGGCATTGTCTTCGTAGCCCTGCGCCTGCGTGATTATGGTACCGAAATCGATTTCACCCGTTTCGATGTAACGGCATGGTCGGTAATGATGGGACTGACAATGATATATGGCCTGTCGAGCCTGATGCTTGCCTTAGCCTGGCGAGATCTGCTGCAGCAGTTCGGCGTCAGCGCTTCACGTCGCTGGGCGATTAAGATCTATGGAATCTCCCAGATTGCCCGATATGTACCGGGCAATATCTTTCATCTTACCGGCAGGCAGGCAATGGGGATGTCCGCCGGCATACCGGGTTGGCCACTGGCCAAATCCGCAGTATGGGAGTTAGGTTTGATCTCCATTACCGGTGGGCTCTTCGGCTTGCTGGTCATGCCATTGATCGTGCAGGGTTTACCGGTTGAAGTTGGTACCGTGGGGTTTGTCGTGGTAATGGCCATCGTTGCCGTTCTGCTTTGGCGTTTCATTAGCCCCCTAGTTGCCCGAGCGTTTGGCTGGTATGCGGTTTTTTTGACGCTATCAGGGTTGCTGTTCGTCGGGTTGCTTGAACTGCTGGTCGAAAATCCTGTGCATGGTGGATTACCCTGGCTTTCATTGCTCGGGGCTTATGTCTTGGCATGGTTGATTGGGCTGGTTACTCCTGGGGCGCCGGCGGGGTTGGGCGTGCGTGAACTGGTCCTGCTGTTTTTGCTGAAGGGTGTGGTTGGGGAGGCGGATCTCTTATTGGCCATTGTACTTGGACGGTTGGTGACGGTAGCGGGAGATGTTGTTTTTTTTACTATAGCTTCGCTTAATTACCATCTCCTAAAGGAGTAAGCGAGGAACTCTCTTCAGATTAAAATATTTTGGTTCCTCGCTATTTCGTTTAGATAACTTCGAAACGTTGGCAGCACAAGTATGGTAAAGATATCCATCGCACTCTGCACCTATAACGGTGAGAAATTTCTCCAGGAACAGCTTGCCAGCATCGCTGCCCAGTCACTGCGACCTGATGAACTGGTGGTCTGCGATGACCTTTCAAATGACAATACCATTGCCATCCTCTCTGAGTTTAAAACATGGGCGCAATTCGCGGTTCATATTCACCGCAATGAGAACAATCTGGGGCCGGTGAAGAACTTTGAAAAAGCTATCAGCCTCTGCCGCGGGGATTACATCTTTTTATGTGATCAGGATGATGTCTGGCTACCGAACAAGATAGAGCTGTCTCTGCAAAAAATGGCTCAGATGGAAGCTGCGTATGGTGCAGATGCCCCCCTTATACTTCATACTGATGCCAGAGTGGTCGATGCAAAATTGAATCTCATTGCTGAATCCTTGTGGCACTTCCAGAAAAGTAATCCTGCAAAAGGAAAAATCCTCAACCGGCTGCTGCTGCAGAATACTGCTACCGGTTGCACTATACTACTAAATGAGGCCTTGAAAAAAAAAGCGTTACCCATTGCCGAAGATGCCATGATGCATGACTGGTGGCTCGCTCTGGTGGCGGTAACCTTCGGTCATCTGGAGTGTCTCCACGAACCTCTGATCCTGTATCGACAGCATGGTGGCAATGATACGGGGGCAAAAAGCTGGGGGGTTCTGGCTGCGCTTAAAGTATTGCTGAATTTTTACAGCAGGGCAGGCGTGGCTATGCATGTAGATAGTGGCAGGCCAAAAAGGGTGACGTACCCCGCATATATAAAGGTGGCATTTTGACGCCAGAAGCAAGTATGAGCCAAGACGCACAGCACAATCAACATACTCCAATCAAAACTCTAACGATCTCATGCCTTGTCATTTTCTTGTTATTTATTTGGCAAGGTAACAAGGGATTTAATCTATGGGATGAAGGGTTTCTTTGGTATGGCGTCCAGCGGGTATTGCTGGGTGAAGTGCCGATTCGTGACTTCATGGCTTATGATCCAGGGCGGTACTACTGGTCTGCAGCCTTGCTGAGTGTTGCTGGTGACAATGGCATCATGAGTCTGCGTGCGGCCGTAGCCATCTTTCAAGTCCTAGGTTTATTTACGGGGCTGTTATTAATTGCGCAGTCTGAAAAAAGCGAAGGTAAAAATAGCGCATTCTTCTGGATCATATCGGCGGCGACCCTCGTAGTGTGGATGTTGCCACGCCACAAGCTTTTTGATATTTCTTTATCGATACTGCTGATTGGTATTCTAACCTTTCTTATCAGGAACCCAATACCCAAACGCTACATTATTGCAGGTGCCTGCGTAGGGTTGGTTGCAGTTTTTGGACGTAACCACGGTATGTACGGCACGGCCGGTAGCCTTGGAGTCATCGCTTGGCTCACGATTAAGAACCGTTCTGGTACTGGCTTTTTGAAAGGGTCCGTACTTTGGGGTACAGGGGTTGTGATCGGCTTTCTCCCCGTTATTTTCATGGCGCTCCTGATTCCAGGTTTTGCGGTCTCATTCTGGGAAAGCATTCATGTTTTGTTCGAAAGGAAGGCCACCAATTTACCGTTGCCTGTGCCTTGGCCCTGGGCCGTCAACTTTGCAGGCGCCTCTGTCAGTGATGCTTCTCGCGGTGTGTTGGTCGGTCTTTTCTTCATTGGAACCCTTGTTTTTGGAGGGCTCTCTGTCATATGGGTCGTATATCGAAAACTAAAGGAAAAACAAGTACCGCCCGCGTTGGTCGCGTCAGCTTTCCTGGCGCTTCCCTACGCGCATTATGCTTTTTCACGCGCGGATGTTGGACACCTCGCCCAAGGTATTTTCCCACTACTTGTGGGATGCTTGGTTATTTTGTCGACAGCTCAGACACGATTCAAATGGCCACTTGCATCAGCTTTATGCGCTACTAGTTTATGGGTAATGCTTGTATTTCATCCGGGTTGGCAATGCATGAAGAATTACCAGTTTGTCGATGTTGAAGTATCCGGCAGCAACCTTCAGGTTGCACCTGGTACAGCAAATGAAATTGCTTTGCTACGACAATTGGTTGATAAATACGCAAACAACGACGAAAGCTTTATTGTTACACCCTTTTGGCCTGGTGCTTATGCTTTATTTGAACGTAAATCTCCAATGTGGGCAGTTTATGCGTTATGGCAGCGTGGCGAGTCTTTTGAGGATATGGAAATAGAAAGAATCAAGTCTGCAAATCCACGCTTTGTATTTGTTCTCGATTCTCCGTTGGATGGGCGTGAAGAATTGCGATTTCGTAACACTCATCCAAAAGTCTTTTCATATATTCAAGCAAATATGAAAATAGTTCCGATCACACAAAACCCTGCCTACTTGGTATTTAAGGCGCGAGATCAAGAATGAATTTTAAATCCCACTAAAGAAATGAAACACTTGATGATATTGGGCGCAGGAATCTTCCAACTTCCTGCGATTCAGAAGGCTGTCACAATGGGCTATGATGTTACCACGGTAGACTATTTACCAGAAAACATTGGGCACCGTTATAGCCATCACCCCCTGTGTGAGGAGTCATCTTCCGCTCTATATGTTGAGCAACATCTTGAAATGCGCATAATTGCTTGAAAGGACAGCTAGAAAATGATAGGTGTTTTGGGATTGGCCCTATCACCTTATGTTGAGGCTTTTGATCGTCTTCGCTAACATTGAGGAGGAATTTGTCAGGAATGGGTCATAATATTTCTAAATATGATGTAAAAATAGCCCTTTTTTTCACCATTGGACTGATAGCACTCTTCTTTTGTTTCGGAGCCGTGCGCTACGAAGTCAACGACGATATGGGGATAACATCCTTGGTAAAGGGTCTTTACGGACGAACGCCCAGTGCCGAAGGCGTTTTTCTCTCACCCTTACTGGGTGGTTTGCTCTTTTTCCTCTATAAATTATTTCCCGCCATCCCCTGGTTTTCACTGTTTCTTTATACCGGAGTAGCGCTGGCCTTTTTTTTGGGGAGTTTGACGATTTTGCTGGTTGGCCGCACTGTTGGTGGAAAGGGTGCGGGATTACTGGGGGTCGCATTCTTCATCAGTCTGACCGCTTTCCAGATTAATTTTGCTGCCGTCAGCCTTTTGCTCTGGATTACAGGGTGTGCTTATATTGTGCCCTCTGTCCGCCGTAAACTACCACAAAATATTTGGTTCTGGCTGGCTTCGTCATCCCTTGCTGCCGCCTATCTGCTCAGACCATCTCTTCTCCTGATTCTGATTCTCTTGGCTCTGCCAATGTTCTTAACTCTCATGCTGGCGGGGCGGAGAGTTACCTGGTGTGCCCTGAGTCCTCTTATTATGGCCCTGACATTGAATCTGTTCAGTGGTATGGTCATTCGCGGGGATGTTTACTCTGAATATAAGGTGTTCAACAAGATTCGTGGTGAGTTCCACGATACCTCCCGCGCATCGTGGAACTCAAAGACCCCGCAGGCTCTCGTTGCGGCGCATTGGAGCAAGGAAGATTATATAGTTTCTAAGAGTTGGTGGCTGCATGACAGTACTTTTTTCAATACCGAGCAGATCAGCACCTTTCTGGATAAAAACGGTTCAATGTTATCAAAGTTCAATATTGAAAATATTAAACAAAATATCTCTAGATATGCCGTTTATTTATGGGTACTTCTCGCCTGGATACTGGTTCTTTTGTTGGCAAGTAAACCACATCAACTCAGGGAATTAAGGGGGGGCAATTTGTTCCTCTATTTCTTTTTAATCGCGGTTGTTCTCTTATTGATGGGGATAAGATTTCCGCAGCGTGTTGCTTATCCCTGCTTTCTTATGCTGTTCTTGAATTCACTAATAATTTTTGACGATTTTCAAGAAAAGAGCTGCTGGTTTTTTTTGAAAATCGCACCACCTCTGCTCTTTATCATTTTTCTTACATATTCATTTGTCCCTATTGCCAGCGAGAGAATGAACGATATTAAGCAAATAAAAGAGACCAAAAAATATATCGATCAATCACTTAGGGTCGTTTTAGAAATAAATGGTCCTGATTCCATTATTGTCAATGCCAACACTAATATCCCGCCCAATTATCTCCCTTTCCAGGAAAATGATCCCATTTTGAAGATCCGGCTCCTTCCCGGTGGCTGGTCGGTGGGAACCCCAGTTTATCTTGATTTTCTCAAACGAGAAGGGTTGGGCGACCGTTCAACTGCGGTCGCGTCGATGATTGATAACCGTCGGGTTGTCTTACGTTTCTGGGAGTCAGAACACCAGACATTCGAAGGCTGGGCAAAGAATATTTTTTTAAAGCATTTGCGTCAGCGCTATACGATTTCTGGCTCTGAGCGTTATATTAACCTGAAAATAATACAAGACCATCGTCAGGGGGTCAACGGATTGGTTTATTTCCAATTGGTGACGGTACCTTTACAACCCCCTGGGGCCTTGCTTTAAAAATACAAGCGTTGAGGATTTTAAGGGGTTAAAGGATATGAAGACATGTCACTAAAGAATCTTGCCTTTTCACATAAAGCCGCTTTGGCTCTTCTGCTCTTGAATATCGGCATTGCCACGCTCTATCTGCTGCGTGTGGCGCTAGTCGGAATCATGGCCGCCCTCTCTGCCTGCCTCTGTGATCTGCGTCAACCAGTAAGGTTAAAGAGGACTTACAAAGCGATTGATCACCCATTCTTCACCCGTTGGACGAGGGCTTAGTTATAAAGCGATGGATCTGCCAGTTACCCAAGAGTATGCGAATCGATTGCTGCGGCTTCCCTTATTTGCCGACATGACAGATGAACAGGTTACGCAAGTTATCGATGTAGCAACTCAAGGATTTGCCAGATATGCATAATATAAGGCTCTACATAAGCATGCAGCTCCTAAATATCTTATTTTCACTCGCGGGAGTTGTTGTGAAGTTGACATCGGTATCTGTTCAAAAAAACGGTATGTTTTCTATTGAAACATGTATTCGAATGTCTGGTTATGTCGCCATCCTTTTGGTGTATGCCTATTGCTGGCAAAAGATAATTAAGGCAGCGACTCTTTCGTGGGCGTATCTCGTGTCGAGCATGTCCATTTTTTGGTCTATGATTTGGGCCATAACAATATTTGGTGAAACTCTAACAATATGGAACTTGGTGGGCGTGTGCCTAGTATTTGTAGGGACATTACTGGTGAATTCAAATGAATAGTTACAACGCAGTTATGCTGGTAGTGCTATCTGGATTCGTGGCCTCAGTTTCACAGGTTCTATTGAAAATGAGTGCGATGAGACAACACCGTTCGTATGTTAAGGAATATCTCAATAAATATGTGCTGATTGGTTACGGTCTACTATTTGGCACTACACTGATTAATATTGTGGCATTCATGTATGTGCCTTACAAAATCGTTCCAATCGTTAGTACGTCGTCTTATGTTTTTGTGGTAATACTTAGTAAGTTCATTTTGCGAGAAAGTATTGAATGGAATAAATGGACAGGAATTGCGGTAATCGTGCTGGGAATTTTTATCTTTAACATTTAGGTGGAGTATGAGAGTAGCAGTTTAGGTGGAGTATGAGAGTAGCAGTTTTGCAGTCAAACTATATTCCTTGGAAAGGGTATTTCGACATAATCAACGATGTCGATTTATTCATTTTTCATGACGACTTACAGTACACCAAGAATGATTGGCGTAACCGTAATAAGATTCAAACTCCGTCGGGCTCTAAATGGTTGACAGTGCCATGCGGCACAAATGAGCGTAGACTGATACTTGATGTATTCTTGGAAGACAAATCTTGGCAGAAACAACACTTTAACCAAATTAGACAGAACTACAGCAAGTCTGCACACTACAAAGAGTACGAAGAGCTTCTTGCGGACATGTATCTTAAGCGCCAGTGGGATCATCTTTATGAACTCAACCGTTTTTTTATCACGACCGTTGCGCAAGAATTACTGGGGTGCACTACTAAATTTGCGGACAGTCGAGATTTTAAAACACATGGAGTAAAACACAAAAAACTGCTTTCGATGTTACAAAATGCGGGTGCGAGTACGTATGTGTCGGGGCCGGCTGCTCAGGGGTATATACGTGAGCAGGATTATGTTGATGCAGGAATCGATCTCGTTTGGAAAGACTATTCGGGCTATCCTGAGTACCCGCAATTAGGATCAGAATTTTGTCATAATTTAAGCGTAGTCGATTTGCTGCTAAATATGGGCGATAATGCTACTGACTACATATGGGGCTGGCGAGCAAAGTGATTCGGTAGAAATGTGGGCTGGAGGTGCGTAGTGCTGATTAACGGAAAACGTGTGATACTGCGAGCAATCGAATTGAGTGATAGCGAGTTATTGCGAGAAATGGTCAATTCTGCATCACTTGAGCAGTACGAAAATGGTTTCAGTTTTCCAGTCTCTGTAAATGCTCAGGATAAATGGATGAAAGAGCACTTGTCTGGTGACACTGAATCACGATTAATTATTGAGTTAGATGGTGACCCAGTTGGATATATGAGTATTGTAAATGTCGACTGGAAGAATAAATCTTGTCATACTGGGATTAAGCTTTTTAGCGAGAAAAACATGGGCCAGGGGATTGGCACTGATTCTGTTATGGCAGTAATGCGGTTTTGCTTTGAACAAATGCACATGAATCGTATTGAAAGCTGTTTTTTGGACTTCAATACCCGCTCAAGAGCATTGTTCGTCGAAAAATGTAGATGGGCCATTGAGGGGCAGAAGCGCCAAGCTGTATTTAAAAATGGACAATACCATGATTTGGTGTTGATTGGAATTTTGCGCGAGGAGTACGACGATCTCATTTGCGAGAGGGATTATTGGAAGGAGTAACTAACTTATGAGAGTTCTAGTAACGGGCTTGTGTTCGCTCCAATGGGGTCGAATGGAGCATGGGAATATCGGAAATTACTACATTATGGTTCCACTGTTCAGAAATCTGCACAGAGTATTTCCTGGTGCAGAAATTATCACTACGCTACAACTTACAGATGAATTCTGCGAAGCAGAATGTGTAAAAACGATGAGCTTGGAATCCTATTATGGTTGGGTTGAATCTGATCTTGATTCGGCTCTTAAGGACTTCGCATCTGCGTATGCATTTGCTTCAGAAACAGTTTGTGAAGGCCTGAGCGAGTATCTTCAAACTGTACTTTCCTCTGATTTGGTAATTTCATTTGCAGGGGATATGTGGGGCGACAACTCTGAAGGCATGGGGCCCAATAGATTCTTGGTTGATCTGCTTAAGACTCGCAGTGCAATGACAATGGGTAAAACGGTCGTATTGTTTGCAAGCTCACCTGGACCCGTGACAGATTCCCGCTACCTTGATTTGGCCCGCAAGGTATTTAGTGATTTCTCATTGGTTGTGACTCGAGAAAAGAATTCTCGTAGGATTTTGAGCGAAGGCGGCTTTGATGTTTCAAAGACCGTGCACGCAGCTTGCCCAGCTTTCCTTTTTGATTCTAGTTATTATCCTCAGATAGTCGATGTAACATCACTGCGCGCTGCCGAAGGCTTCGATTTATCTGATGCACTGAACGTTGGATTCATTTTGGCGACATATTCGCTCCCAGGGAGTTCGTTCGATAGCTGGGAGCGCGATGATTCAGATTTTTCCGATTATGTGGAGCTTATTGAGCACATGGTTGTCGAAAAAGGACAGAGAGTGGTGCTTATTTCGCATTCGAACGGATTTATTCTGCCTCCAAATTTTAAGAGAACTCATTGGCGGGATTATAAAATGATATGTCAGTTGTATGATATTTTGAAAAGCCGTGGAATTGCGAATATGGATCTTGTCCACAAAGTTGATCAGTTATATCAGCCTTGGGAGATGCACGCGCTTATTGGGCAACTAGATATGTTGGTTTCTGGACGCGTCCATGGGGCCGTAGCTGGTCTCGCACAGTGTATTCCGACTCTAGCAGTTGATTACAAAAACGGTCCACTAGCGCACAAGATGTTTGGCTTCTTTGAGCTCGCAGGAGTTGAGGAATATGTTGTCCCTCGAGAATGTGGAAACATGATTTCTGCATACAATAAGTTCAATTCGGATTCCAATGTGACAAGGGAACGACTCCAGACAACAATACCCCTAGTGAAACAAGAAGCTATTAATGGTTTTGATATTCTGGCGGACCTGATGGACCCAAGCAATCATGAAGGGCTTAGATGATTTCAATCGCCATTCCCTGCTATTGTTCTGCTATGACATTGCCAGATGTAGTCGGGTCAATTAGAGCTGAAATGTTGAAGAGCGGACAAGACTATCAAATCATTCTTATAAATGATGGTTCTCCTGATAATACGTTTGACATCATTCGAGAACTCTGTAAACAAGATCCAGCTGTTATAGGCATAAACCTTTCAAGAAACTTTGGACAACATTCCGCTCGCATGGCTGCATTGCCTTATATATCGGGTGATGTAGTAGTCTATATGGACGATGATGGTCAACATCCTGTTGACAAGATAATGTTGCTCGTTGCTAAGCTAGATGAAGGATATGATGTTGCCTATGCCTTGTTTGAAGATAAGAAGCATTCATTATTCCAACGAGCTGTGAGTGAGATAAATGCCTACACGACTTCTTTATTGGCAGGGAAGCCAAAAGATATAAAGACATCGGCATTCTCTGCTACTCGACGGTATGTTGTTGATGCTTTAAAGGCATACACGAGCCCTTATCCTAACTGGTCTGGATTTCTCTTGCAAGTAACCAAAAATATTGCGAATGTTCCAATGCGCCACAACAAGAGAATTGCGGGCAAGAGCGGCTATACGCTTGCCAAGATGGCACGTGTCTGGCTTTCCAGTCTTACCAGCTTTTCAGTAATCCCTTTGCGTATGGCTGTTGTAACAGGTTCAGCAGCTGCGTTTGGTGGCTTTATATTTGGTGGGTATACTATCATTCAAAAACTAATTAACCCAAGCATTACTGCGGGCTTTACAGGCACAATCTCATCGATATTCTTTATGGGTGGGATGATCTTGCTTACGTTGGGCGTAATGGGAGAGTATCTGGGCAGAGTATTTATGACTGTTAACCATTTGCCGCAATATGTGGTACGCGAAGAAGTTAATTGCCACTTAGATTAAAGGCGGTGTTCCTTGTCGATGGTCGGTGGGAGTCGGGATCGAATATCGTGAGCAGGCCAAACCGGAGGGAATCGCGCAGGCCTTTCTGATTGCCGACGACTTTGTAGGCGGCGAGCCAGTGGTGTTGATGCTTGACGACAATATCTTCTCCGGTGGCGATGACTTTCCGCGTGCTATCTCATCTTTTGAATCGGGTGCCACGATCTTTGCTTACCATGTTAAAGATCCCGCGCATTACGGTGTAATGCAGTTCAACCGCGATGGCAAGATGCTGTCGCTGGAGGAGAAACCGTCGCAGCCGAAGAGCAGCTTCGCAGTACCTGGTGTGTATATCTAAGACGACCAGGTGGTGGAGTTTGCCCGTGGCATCAAGCTCTCGGCGCGGGGTGAACTTGAGATTACCGATGTCAATCTAGAGTATCTGCGGCGGGAACAGTTGTGTGTGCACTGGCTGAGCCGTGGTTTTGCATGGCTCGATGCTGGCACGAGTACGACGCTGCTGGACACGATGCCGAATTGTGAATACCGCGATTACCTTTTGACCTCCGCAAAGAAAAGCGCCAAGGATATTTTTCATGATCCCCTTCAATAAACCCTATATGACCGGCAAGGAGCTCTATTTCATTGCCCAGGCCCATTTCAACAATATGTTGGCTGGTGACGGCCCTTTCACCAAGCGTTGCCACGGTTGGCTGGAGGAGAAGGTGGGCGCCAAGAAGGCCTTGTTAACTCACTCCTGCACGGCGGCCCTGGAAATGGCGGCAATACTGGCCGATATTCAGCCTGGTGATGAGGTTATCATGCCGTCATACACCTTTGTTTCCTCCGCCAATGCCTTCGTGTTACGCGGGGGGGTGCCGGTGTTTGTCGATATTCGTTCCGATACCCTTAATATCGATGAAACGAAAATTGAGGAGGCCATTACCTCGCGAACCAAGGCCATCGTGCCCGTGCATTATGCCGGTGTCGCTTGCGAGATGGACATGATTATGGAGATTGCCCAGCATCGCAATCTGCTGGTTATCGAGGATGCCGCCCAGGGGCTCATGTCCACTTACAAGGGGCGGCCACTGGGTACCATCGGCCACCTGGGCGCCTACTCGTTCCATGAGACCAAGAACGTCATCTCCGGAGAGGGCGGGGCCTTGCTGGTGAACGACGATCGGTTTACCGAACGGGCCGAGATCATCCGGGAGAAAGGGACCAATCGGAGCAAATTTTTTCGTGGCGAAGTAGATAAGTACACTTGGGTGGATGTCGGGTCCTCCTATCTGCCCGGCGAGATCATTGCCGCTTTTCTGTGGGCGCAGTTCGATGAGGCTGACACTATCACCGCCAACCGCCTCGCTATTTGGCGGCAATACCACGGGCTGCTCGTGTCGCTGGAAAAGTCGGGTTTGTTTCGACGGCCGGTGGTGCCGGATCACTGTCAGCACAACGCCCACATGTACTACACTCTCCTGTCGCCTGGCATTGGCCGGGAGCCTATCCTGACGGCGCTGAAGGAAAATGGCGTGGCCGCGATCTTTCATTATGTTCCCCTCCATTCGTCGCCGGCCGGTCTCCGTTACGGCCGGGTCAACGGTGATATGAAAGTCACCGATGCGGTGGCGCAACAGCTTGTCCGGTTGCCACTTTGGAGGGGCATGCCCCTGGGTCAGCAGGAGAAGGTCGTGACGGTCCTGGCTCGGGTGCTAGGCCTTGTTAAAGTGAATGAAAATTGATTGGTTGTTTGGACTAATAATAATCCTATGATTTCCATCGCACTCTGCACCTATAACGGTGAGAAATTTCTCCAGGAACAGCTTGCCAGCATCGCTGCCCAGTCACTGCGACCTGATGAGCTGGTGGTCTGCGATGACCTTTCAAATGACAATACCATTGCCATCCTCTCTGAGTTTAAAACATGGGCGCAATTCGCGGTTCATATTCACCGCAATGAGAGCAATCTGGGGCCGGTGAAGAACTTTGAAAAAGCTATCAGCCTCTGCCGCGGGAATTACATCTTTTTGTGTGATCAGGATGATGTCTGGCTACCAAACAAGATAGAGCTGTCTCTGCAAAAAATAGTGCAGATGGAAGCCGTGTATGGTGCAGACGTCCCTATTATGCTTCATACGGATGCCAAGGTAGTCGATGCCCAATTGAATCTCATTGCTGAATCCTTGTGGCACTTCCAGCAAAGTAATCCTGCAAAAGGAAAAATTCTTAACCGGCTGCTGCCGCAGAATACCGCTACCGGTTGCACTATAGTGATAAATGAGGCCTTGAAAAAAAAAGCGTTACCCATTGCCGACGATGCCATGATGCATGACTGGTGGCTCGCTCTGGTGGCGGTAACCTTCGGTCATCTGGAGTATTTCCATGCACCTCTGATCCTGTATCGACAGCATGATAGCAATGATACGGGGGCCAAAAGTTGGGGGGCTCTGGCTGCCCTTAAATTATTGCTGAATTTTTACAGCAGGGCAGAGACGCTTAAAAGAAATGAACTAGTGAGCAGGGTAATTAAACAGGCGCAGGCCTTTGCCGATCAATACCGTGCGGCCCTTTCGCCCCGGCAAGCGGCAATGATTGCCGCTTTTGTTGAGCTACCGGCAAGGTCCTGGCTGATCCGCAAATATCTTGTCGTCAAATACGGTTTATACTATCACGGTACTTTGCGCAATATCGGCAGCCTGCTGCTCAAATAAAATATGGATTCTGCCATGCTCTCCGTCTGCCTCGCCTCCCATAATGGTGAGCGTTATATCCGCCAACAGCTGGAGTCGATCCTCTGTCAACTGGACCCGGCAGATGAGGTCATTGTCTCCGACGATTCTTCCACCGATGCCACCCTGGAGATCGTACGCGCCCTGAACGACCCGCGTATCCGCATTTATCCCGACAACCGCTTCTATAGTCCGATCTTCAATTTCGAGAATGCCCTGCGTCATGCCCAAGGCGATATTATTATTCTATCGGATCAGGACGATATCTGGCTACCCAATAAAGTGGCGGTGATCCGTGAGCATTTTGCGGTGAAAACCACACCGGTGTATTTGCTCGTACTTGATGCCGAGGTGATCGATGAGGTGGGACATCTCCTCCATTCATCACTCTTTAAAACCTTTCGCCGCTTTGGGCCGGGTATGGCCGCCAATATCTTCGACAACTCATATATCGGTTGCTGCATGGCCTTCTCCCGCGAACTGCTGCCATATGCCCTGCCGTTCCCCCGTCATATCCCGATGCACGACATGTGGCTGGGACTGCTGGCAGAGCTCTATGGCACTAGCGAGTTTGTGCCGGTCACGACTTTACGCTACCGCAAGCATAGCGGCAGCACCACGGAGTTCTGTATCCGCTGCATGCCCTGGACCCAGATCAAGCGCCGCTTCTGGCTGCTATGGTGCCTGGCAGGACGATATCTGGCCAGACGGATGTCTTGAACAATGGTCTGTTCGCCCACAGTCGGGCATTATGCTCAAAATTTTATTCATCAAATGAAATATCTTCTTTGATACGAGGAAGATTAATGACAATATGTCCTTATTATGAAGAAAGAATTGCTCAAGCACATTATCAGGGACTTTCACCTCGCTCCTTTGCCGCAGCTCAAGCGGCGGGCATTGGTGGTGCCGGTCGATACCGGCAAGATTATCACTCTGGTCGGCGTGAGAAGGAGTGGCAAGACCTCGTACCTATTCAACCTTATTGAGGATCTACTTGGCCGGGGTGTCCCCATGGCCGAAATCCTCTATGTGAATTTCGAGGATGAACGGCTCGATCTGAAAACAGAGGAACTTGACCTATTATTACAGGCTTACCGGGAACTCTACCCCGATGTGAACGTTGAGGACTGCTGGTTTTTCTTTGATGAAATCCAGAACATTGCGGGCTGGGACAAGTTCATTCGGCGGGTGTACGACAAAGGAACGAAAAATATCTTCATTACCGGCTCGAACGCCCGCTTCCTGAGCAGTGAGATCGCCACCAGCCTGCGCGGCAGAACCATCAGTTACGAGGTCTTCCCCCTTTCCTTCCATGAGTATCTGTCGTTTAAAGAAGTAACTGTTGATCTGCACAGCTCGAAGTCCATTGCGCTGATCAATCACCATCTCGCCGATTATTTGCGGCATGGCGGCTTTCCGGAAGTGATCAATTATAACGATGGCTTACGCAACCGGGTTCTCCAGGAATACTTCAATGTCATGATCTATCGTGACCTATTGGAACGTTACAAAATAAAAAATATACCTGCGTTGAAGTTCTTCCTGAAACGGCTCATGTCATCGGCAACCAAGCAGGTGTCGGTAAACAATATATATAACGAGTTGAAGTCGTCAGGGTTTAAGATAGGGAAAAACCAGCTCTATGATAATCTGGAAGCCTGCCAGAACATCTACCTGGCCATGGTACTGAGGAAACACACAAAATCGTTAGTGAATCGGGAATTGGGCGAGAAGAAGATTTATGCCATCGACAATGGCCTGCTGAACGCCCTTGATTACAAATTTTCCGATGATACCGGCAAGACTCTGGAACAGACGGTTTTTCTGGAACTGAAGAGGCGGGAGAAAGATGTCTACTTTTTCAAAGAAAAGTCCGAGTGTGACTTTATCATCAAGCTTGGTTTTGAGGTAACGGAAGCCATTCAGGTGACCGCCACTCTCTCGGACGAGAAAACCCGCAAAAGAGAACTGCGGGGACTCCTGGAATGCTGCAAGGTGCTTGGATTACGACATGGACTTATTATAACATTTGATACGGCAGAAGAACTGGAAGTGGATGGGGTGAAAGTGACCATCATGCCCCTTTATCACTGGCTTCTTGCTGATACTGTGAACGGTGAATAAAGTCATTGGAGCTGGTGTGTCGGACACAGGCACGGAGTTGTGGGCTGGAGAGTAAGAAAGCCTTCAACCGGCATCAAGGAGTTCCCTTAAGGAGAGCTCATACCTCTGTAAAAGACTACGCATCTCTCCAGAGGTCAGGCGCCGGGCGGCAGAGATGGTGCGGCGTTTATGGAGAACGGCGGGGAGTCCTCGTATCATGTCCACAATCCCCCGCAGCACAGCACTGATCAGATCGGCCGATGAGACGATGCGGAACTCGGCTCCCGCACCCCGTGCCCCTGCTACCAGCTGCAGCTGCACCAGATAACGAACAAACGTCCAGAAAGGCAGAGCCAGCAGCATACCGGCGGGAAAGCATTTCACTGCAGCCCAGAAGTGGTTGCGCTCGACCAGATACAGCTTGAGCGCTGAAAAAGTGCCGGTCGTCTGCGAATACTTGTGCCAGACTATAGCATCCCGCGCCAGTACCGCTTGCCAGCCGGCCAGTCTCCCCCGGAGGCCCAGATCCGTGTCCTCACAGTAGGCAAAAAAATCCTCATCAAAGAAACCTGTCTGCTCAATCATGGCACGTCGATAGAGACCGGCGCAGGCAGAAGGAAACAGGATTTGAGTAATTCTCTCAAGAGAAAGGGCTGAAAACTTGTGCCGGCGGTACGCCCCGCGCGACATGCCGTCCCGGCAGATGCTGAGACCCAGAGAATCAATCATATCCCGGTCATAGAAATTGCAGATCCGGCTCGCCACCATACCGGCCTCCGGACATGTCGCCGCTACGGCAACCAGTTCGGCCAGCCAGTCGGGATCAGCCATGGTGTCATTGTTGAGGGTGATAATATATTCGCCGCAGGCATGGTCCAGACCGATGTTGTTGCCAGCCGCAAAGCCACGGTTTTCCGGAAGAGTTACCATCTTTACCCAGGGATGATGTGCCTGGACGTAGTCGACGGAAGCGTCGCTGGAACCGTTGTCAACGAGAATGACTTCAAAGTTGGTAAAGGTTTGCTGCTCAAGACTGTTCAGGCAGTCAGGCAGATGTGCCGCTCCATTCCAATTGACTATAATGATCGACAGGCAACAATTTGAAGGAGACTCGACTGCTTGCCGAAAGTTATGACTGCCGGCAATTTGCGGCTGGAGGTTTTTTATTTGCATGAATTCATTATTAATATTATGTTTTTTATTTGCAATTACTATTTTAAGGTCAACTCAAATCAGCATTCTTACTGGATTGCAGATGATGCGTTTTAGAGGAAACGGGAAGGTTTTAGTAATAGTTCCAGCCTTTAATGAAGCTGCCAATCTCCGGGCCGTGGCCGAAGACCTGCGTTGTTTTACAGGTGACGTGCTGGTGGTTGATGATGGTTCGACTGATGGGACAGCAGCTCTGGCAGAAAAGTTGGGTTTGATGTGTGTCTCTCACCCGTTTAATCTGGGCATCGGCGGGACCATTCAGACCGGTTTGAAATATGCCTTTGAAAACGGCTACGAACTTGCCATCCAGTTTGACGGGGACGGCCAACACCGAGCCGACCAGATCGACTTGATTGTCGGACCGTACCGCAACGGTGCAGCGGATCTGGTCATTGGCTCCCGCACTCTTCCGGGAGGCTATAAAATGGGGAGAGCCCGCTGGCTAGGCAGCCGATTTTTCTTCCGGCTCATTAAACTTCTTTCCGGAAAAGCAATTTATGACCCCACTTCCGGTTTCCGTTGCTATGGCAGGAAGGCGATTCTCCTGTTTTCACAATATTATCCGGACGATTATCCCGAGGTGGAATGCATCATCACTGCCGCCCGTTATGGCCTGACAATCCTGGAAATCCCGGTTTTAATGCGGCCGCGGCTATCGGGCTGTTCATCGATTAATCGTCGAAAATCCGCCTATTATATGTTGAAAGTTTCCCTGGCGCTCATTGTGGATTCCATGAGGAGCACCCCCGCCCTGGAGGATGCAGAACCATGGATCTGACTAAAGTCGTATCTCTTTCCATCAGTTTGACCATTTTTTTCTTTGTAGTCTGGCTGATCAAGGAACGTCGGCTGAGAGAAAAATATGCCCTCTTATGGCTGTTTACCAGTCTGTTTATCATCCTGCTGACGATTTCACGCCGTGTTCTCGAAATTACAGCTCTGAGCGTCGGTATCTCTTATCCTCCCTCTTTGCTGTTTCTCATTGGCGTTTTATTTCTGCTGATGGTGGCCATTGGTCAATCCGTTTCCCTCTCCCGTCTGTCCCAGAGCAATCATAAACTGGCCCAGGAAGTGGCATTGCTGAGAAAAACAGTTACCAGCAACATCAATTGCAAGAAACAACAGGATAATTGTTGAGAGCCACAACATCGCGCACACTTTTATGTGCCAACACATCGTCACAGGTAGGTTGGGTAGAGCGTACGAAACCCAACAAAATCAGGGGCAGATCAGGTTGCTCTGTAGCTCTACATTACTTTTTTGTTGGGTTTCGTTTCACTCTACCCAACCTTTGATCTGCGTTTATTTGTAAATATTTTGTTGTATGGCTTTTGTTGATGTTGGGTTTCGCTGTGCTCTACCTAACACCACAACATAGCGCACATTTTTATGTGCCAACACATCGTCACAGGTAGGTTGGGTAGAGCGTGCGAAACCCAACAAAATCAGGGGCAGGTCAGGTTGCTCTGCGGCTCTACATTACTTTTTTGTTGGGTTTCGTTTCACTCTACCCAACTACTTTGATCTGCGTTTATTTGTATCTATTTTGTTGTATGGCTTTTGTTGATGTTGGGTTTCGCTGTGCTCTACCTAACCTACTGGGGCGCGATGTTGTGGCACTCAACAGATAATAAATAGGATGACTCTGTCGTCTTTTGCTTTAGCTTTTAGCCGTCAATCCCTCCTTTACCATCGGAGCATGCACCTGCCATGAAAGCACAAAAAAAAGTTCCTGCCGCACACCTGGCCACTAACGACAAAACCCTGCCAAAAACTGCAGCTCCCGGGGTCGCCAAGTGGCTGACCCATCCGGCGACCCATCTGGCGCTCATCCTTATTACTGGTTTAATTGCCTATAGCAATAGCTTCACTGTCCCCTTCGTCTGGGATGATGATTCGATTATCTCAACTGCAATCGTCACCAATCTTTTCCGTTTTTTGTCCGGCGAAGGGTATGCTCTTTATCCGCGGCGCTTCATCGGCTTTTTGACTTTTTCCTTGAATTACCATTTCGGCGGCACGAACGTTGTCGGCTATCATGTGGTCAACCTGACCATCCACATTATGACGGCCTGCCTGGTTTATGTCTTGGCCAGAATTACGTTCAAGGTGCCGTTTTTTGCTCATCGGGCACCCATTTCTCAGTCGGCTACAATCTTTATCCCGCTTTTTGCCGCCCTGCTCTTCGTGGCTCACCCGATCCAGACCCAGGCGGTCACCTATATCGTGCAACGGCTTGCTTCTCTGGCAACGTTCTTCTACCTGGCGGCTGTCATCAGCTATGTTAAGGCTCGTCTGGTTATGGTGGAACGCGATCAACGACTAACGGTAACTAGTGAAGAAATTGTAACCGGCAAAAATACTGCTTTCCTGTCCTGGCGCATGCTGGGCTGGTTTGGCCTGGCTCTGGCCTGTGCCCTGCTGGCCATGCACACCAAGGAGATCGCAGCCACCCTGCCCCTGGTTATCCTGACCTATGAATTCTTTTTTTTCGGGGCCTCTGACCGCAAGAATCGGCTGCTGTTAATCGCTCCCATCCTGATGATTCTCGTCATCTTTATCAGTCCGGTCCTCTTTGGCAAGCCGATGTCTGATATCCTGTCGGCAGTAGACCAGCAAACCCGGCTTCAGACTATGATGCCCCGTTCCGATTACCTGCTGACCCAGTTCAGCGTCATCGCTACCTATCTCCGCTTGCTGGTGCTCCCCATCAATCAGAATATTGACTATGATTATCCTGTATTTTCATCATTCCTGACCCCGCCAGTCATGGTCGGCTTCCTGCTCATCAGCGCCCTGCTCAGCCTGGCCGTATGGCTTTATCGAAAATCAGATACTCAAGCATTAAACAGTGGCCAGCCGCCCTCCACCGTCCATCTCTACCGCCTCATCGCCTTTGGTATTTTCTGGTTCTTCATTACCCTTCTGGTGGAGTCAAGCTTCATCCCTATCATCGACGTCATCTTCGAGCACCGTCTCTATCTGCCGACCATTGGCATTTTCATCGCTGTCGCGGCCGGTGGTGCTCTGCTGCTGAAACGCCTGCCCTCCTTCATGTATGGCTGGATCATTGCCGCTGCCATCATCCTGATTTTTACCGGGGCAACCCACATGCGCAATCGAGTATGGCAGACTTCAATCTCTCTCTGGACTGATGTCACCGCCAAATCTCCCAATAAGGACCGCACCCATGATAACCTGGGCCAGGTTTTATCCGAGCAGGGGCTGCTGGAAGAAGCCGCCGCAGAATTCAAAACGGCTATTATGCTCAATCCCGACAATCACTTTTCTCATTATAACCTGGCAAGCTGCCTGGCCCTGATGACACGGCCGGACGAGGCCATACCTCATTTTCTTCGGGCCCTGCAGCTTAACCCGACCATGGATACGGCAGAAAACAATCTGGCCCTGGCCTACCTGGGCATACAAGAAGTTGACAATGCTATCGTCCATTTCCGGCAAGCAGTGAAAATCAACCCCAATGGTGTTAATTTTCGTAACAATCTTGGCAGTATACTGCACGCCAAGGGTTTACTGGGGGAAGCGATCCAGCATTTGCAGAAGGCTGTAGAACTGGCGCCTGACTATGCCAAAGCTCAGCACAATCTGGGCAAAGCTCTTCTGGCCGCCGGCAACATTCCGCAGGGCAAATTCCATCTACAGGAAGCAGTCCGCCTTGAGCCGGACAATGAACGTTATAAAGAAGCTGTGACCAGGTCAGGCCTTAATTAATTAATGCCTGTCACATGCTTCAGGGCCTTCCGGCATTAATTGGGAGAATCAAATTTGAGATTGCGAGGAGGGGCATTGCCCGGATCTTTAAAAAAGATCCGGGCAATGGTAAATCTATCAGGTTAATTCGCAAAGAAACTGACGCTCGGTCATCAGGTCCTGACCTTTCAAAAAACGTTCAATGGATTCAGCCGCGACTTTACCTTGATACACGGCCTTGGCCGCTGTCTGCGGTCCCAGCACATTATCACCGCCGGCAAAGATCCAGTCAACCGACGTCTGCAGGGTTAAAGGATCAGTCTCATAGGTGCCCCAGTTGGTAAGCTTGAATTCCAGGCCCTGGTCGACAGTATGATCAACATCCTGGCTGATGGCGGGAATAAGAGAATCCGCCTTGATGATGAAATTAGACAACTTCTGCACCACAGGCCGGCGTCTGCCGGAAGCATCAGGTTCACCAAGCTCCATCCTGACACACTCAACACCAACAAGTTTGCCGTGCTCAGCATGAATCTTGACAGGGGCAGCCAGGATCTCGATGCGCACCCCTTCTTCTTCCAGATGATGGACTTCGGCTCGTGAGGCCGGCATCTCATCCTTGGAGCGACGATAGAGGATAAAAACGTCGACCGAACCAAGCCGCAGGGCGGTGCGGGCGACATCAATCGCCACATTACCGCCACCGACCACCACCACTTTCTTGCCGAGGTCGATCTTCTCACCCAGATTTATGCGGCGCAGATAATCAACACCATGCATTACTCCTGCAGTGCTTTCTTCATGCTCCAGACCCAGCTTCCGACTGGCATGGGCACCGCTACCGAGAAAAACAGCATCAAACCCTTCTTTCCTCAGATCGTCCAGGCTCTTGTCACGACCGATGATGACATCGCTAACCATGGTCACCCCGCAGCTTTTCAGGGCATCAAACTCAGCTTTTATTATATCACGAGGTAAGCGAAAGGCAGGAATACCGACCGTTAACATGCCACCAAATTCTGAGAGGCTTTCAAAAACCGTACAGGCAATGCCCTTATGCGACAGATAATAGGCTACGGCCATGCCGGCCGGCCCGGAGCCGACGATCGCGACCTTTTTGGCTATCGGCAGGGCACAGG
>DIKT01000012.1:0-1574 GCA_002424635.1 Desulfobulbaceae bacterium UBA5611 | reverse complement strand
ATTGATACCGCCTGCCCCTTACCTTTGCCGCGAATACATGAGCCTTCACACTGAAATTCATGGGGACAGACCCGCGAACAGACGGCCGGCATGGAAGAAGTTTCGCGAATCTTCCAATAAGCCTGTTCAAACTCGCCTTCCCGCAACAAGGCGATAAAGCCGGGAATATCGTTATGAATAGGACAGCCATCGCGGCACACCGGTTTTTTACACTGCAGGCAGCGATTGGCCTCAAGAATTGCGGTATCAGTGGCATAACCAGCGACTATCTCGTTAAAATTAGTTATCCGTTCAGCAACAGGTAATTCATTAGCCATCTGCCTGGCAATAGCCATTCGTTCTTGTGGTTTCATCTCATTCCTTGATGTTGAAATTTGTACATTTTTGGGAGAATACAGTAAAAAAAAAGGTCGTTCCATGCAGGAACGACCTTTTTGTAACACTCATCTTGCGATGAATCAAGTCATTTTAGAGACCTTCATACGGGCCAGAGCTCGCTGTAGAGCTGCCTCAGCCCGGGTCTTATTAATCAAGTCATCATGCTGCAGAACTCTGGCAAGACGCTGTTCAGCCCGCTCCTTCGCCTTCATCGCCCGGTCGACGTCAATCTGGCGGCCAAATTCCGCACTTTCCACCAGAAAGGTAATCTTATTATTAGAACATTCACAAAAGCCACCACTGATCATGAGCGTCTCACGTTTCTTGCCCTGCTCATAGGTCAGCAAACCAGTTCTGATGGTCGAAAGAAAAGGAGCATGGTTAGCGAGCACACCAAAATCACCACCATAACCTGGGGCATTAACGATATCGACATCTTCACTGACGACAGCACCATTGGGGGTAACTACTTCAAGTCGTATTTGTTGAGCCATTGAATTGACCTCTTAAGCCGTTATTATAAAAATAACTGTAACTGTTTAGCGCCGAGACCGGCACTAGAGAAGTACGCAGCGAATCAGCAAAAAATTCGCTACGACTCCTTATCGAAATAAAATTATACTTTCTCTTTGTTAGCCTTGGCAAGGGCCTCTTCAATGGTACCAACCATGTAGAAGGCATTCTCACCCATATGGTCATACTTGCCTTCCAGGATCTCTTTAAAGCCCTGCACCGTATCAGCCACCTTCACAAACTTACCGTCCATACCGGTGAAGACCTCGGCTACGGTAAATGGTTGTGACAAAAAGCGCTGTACTTTACGGGCACGGGCCACCAGGATCTGATCATCCTCAGACAACTCATCCATACCAAGGATGGCAATAATATCCTGCAGATCTTTATATTTCTGTAAGGTAATCTGCACCCCGCGGGCCACATCATAATGCTCCTGACCAACAACGTTGGGATCAAGAATACGAGAGGTCGAATCGAGCGGATCAACGGCGGGATAGATACCCAGCTCGGCAATCTGCCGGGACAAAACAACAGTACCGTCCAGATGGGCAAAGGTGGTGGCCGGGGCAGGATCGGTTAAATCATCCGCCGGTACATAAACACACTGAACCGCAGTAATGGAACCTTTGGTGGTGGAGGTAATTCGTTCCTGCAGGGCGCCAAGATCGGTCGCCAAGGTT
>DIKT01000033.1 GCA_002424635.1 Desulfobulbaceae bacterium UBA5611 | reverse complement strand
TGCGGTTACGGATCCTTATGCCGTGTCAACAATTGTTATAGATCAGTTAATTTATGATCCCGGCACCATTACCGGAGCGGCTTGGTCATTCATTTTATTAGGGATCATTATGATATTAATGATATCATAATAGGAAGAACGGATTCGGCAAAAGAAAAAGGGTATAATTTGCGCCGATAAAAATAATATGGAGGTAAGTCCTGTATGTCCCTTCTGCTGGCAGCTGATATAGGCGGCACCAAATGCGTACTGGCCATCTTTGACCTTGATAGTGATTTGCCGCCAGCGCCATTAGCTCTGGAGGTATATGCCAGTAGCGATTTCGATGGTGTTGTCGGGTTAGTAGAAGCCTTTCTGGCCGAGAACGGTTACCAGCCGGAATATGCCTGTCTGGCTATGGCCGGGGTGATAAGCAAGGGACAGGCCCGGCTGACCAATCTGCCATGGATGATCAGTGAATCGGTGCTGGCCGAGCATTTTGACCTGGCTGCAGTGTGGCTGATTAATGATCTGACGGCGGTCTGTTGCGCGCTTCCTCTGCTGCAGAAGGATGATTGGCTGGAATTGCAGTCCGGACAAGAGGATCCGACCGGAGTGCGGGCGGTAATTGCCCCGGGAACCGGCCTGGGAGAGGGTTTTATGCTGGAAATTGGGGGGCTGACCTGGGCCCAGGGCACAGAAGGCGGCCATTGTGACTTCGCCCCCACTAATGCCGAGCAGGCGGCCCTGCTTGCCTGGATGCGGGGCTACTATCCCGAAGAACCGATAAGTTATGAGATGCTCTGTTCCGGTTTGGGCCTGCCTGCGCTATATGCCTTTTTTAAGGCCTCGGGTATGGAAGAAAGACCAACGCTTAATGCGGCCTTGATAGAAGCCATTGATCAAACCCCGCTGATCATCAATGGTGCATTTAATGATGAGCCGCCCTGTCCCTTATGCCGGAAAAGCGTCGAGACCTTTCTGGCCATTCTGGGAGCCGAGGCCGGTAATCTGGCCCTGAAACTGTACAGCACCGGTGGTCTATATATCGGCGGCGGTATCATGCCACGGCTTGCCGGCCGGATCCCGCTGACCTCCTTGGTAGCGGCCTTTAATAACAAAGAAAAAATGGGGGCCTTAATGGAGACCATGCCGTTGCGTCTGATTATCAGAAAAGATACGGCCCTGCTGGGTGCTGTCAGTTATGGGACAAAAAAGACAATTCTATTAAAAAATAATGCCTGACGCCTCGCAAGCTGCTTGTGCGCAAAGGACGATGTGTGCTCAATCTGGTTAATGATATTTTTTAACATGGTGGTCAGTTAGCCATCTTTCATAGTGGTCTGCGGCAGAACCGCCTGGCGCCGGCCATTAACCATTCTCTTGAGGAGGGTTTGAAATGAAAAAAATACTAATTCTGGTAACAGCATTGATGATGTCAGGAACCCTGGTTTATGCGGCCGATGCCGACAAAGGGAAGGATCTGTTTGAAAGTCCGACCCTTGGTGGCGGCACCACCGGCAACAGCTGCAGTAGCTGTCATGAGGGAGGTAAGGGCCTGGGTAGCGACTTGTTTGAGCGTATGGATAACAAGAGCCTGGCCGCAGTCATTAACAACTGCATCGAAAAGACCATGGGAGGCAGGGCAATTGATCCTGAGGGTCAGGAGATGCAGGATCTGATGGCCTATATGAAAACTTTGGTAACCAAGGCCGATGTCAAAAAAACACCAAAGAAGATCGAGGGCTGTTAAAAGTTGAATAACTTAAGGGTGCCTTGAAAAATGATCTTTTCGCCCGAACTCGGCGTTATGTTCAAAATTTTATCCTCTAAATGTCAACTATATGCCTGTGGTAAAATTTTTTACATGCCTTGATTTTTTAACGAAGATCTTCGTCTTTCAAGACACCCTTAACCTATTATTGGTCATATGATTGTTGTGTTGATCCAAAGTTGCAGAAAGCCTGGATGTGCTTTGATCTTATCTAAAGAACAAAAAGAGTGCTTGATACAGACAAAGGGCCTGGCCACAATATAATGATGACATATCCTGGACGATTCACCAAAGGCAGACCAAATGATGGTAACAGTAACATAATTGATTGCCGGTGGTGGTTTTAGTTATTTGTGGGCAACTTTAATTCCAATAGTATGGATCTTATATCATGTCTTGATGAAACCAGCCATTGTCAGCAAATTTATCATTGTCCGTGCTGTTTTATCCTGCTGATCAAGACTGGTGCGTGCGGCCGGCAAGACGAGGCATAATCATAATCCCACCGCCGCGGCTAAGTACGGTCAGTTTTGGGGCGAAAAAGGCGGTTTTTCCTTAGTGGTTTAAGAGCATCTCATTTAATTGCCTGTTGCATTTCCTTTTTTTGTCTATCCGTTTTCTTCTCTCCATTCTCAGGTGGATCCTTTTGTTAAATCAAGCCGGTCGCCCTACAATCTCCAGACTGGTTGACATATTTGTATAATATATTATTGTACAAATATATTATTTATGATAAAATATTTAACTGATATAAGGAAAAAATGACATGGATAGGCTAGGTGAACCACGGCAGCAACTAGCAAAGGAAGATGATCCGGAATTTATCCGCTCTCAATCAATTCTCAAAGATTTTCGTATCATTTTTCGTTCAGTCCAGGATCACTCCCGTTCGGTGGAAAAAAAAACGGGGATTTCTGCGGCTCAGTTGTGGATGCTATGGGAGTTATTCAATGAGCCCGGTCTGACGGTGTCAGCTCTGGCCAGGGTGCTTTCAATCCATCAATCCACCTGCAGCAACATGCTTGACAAGATTCAGAAGAAGGGGCTGGTCTGTCGTGACCGTTCCCTTGATGATCAACGGGTCGTTTGTCTCTATCTCACTGACAAAGGATCAACCTTGCTGGCCAAGGCGCCGCGCCCAGCCCAGGGGGCCTTGTTTGATGTCTTGCTTCGTCTGCCGGACAAGGTCTTGTCCGAGTTGGAATCAGGACTTCATCAGTTGATTGATGCCTTGAATAATGTTGATGAAAAAGCAGCTATGCTGCCGATTACCGAAGAAAAATGAAAATGTCAATTAACCAGCTGAGGACAGCAGTGCTGGTTGAGAATTTGACTCATGGCAGGGATTGGTTGGTTATAAAAGATTTGATTTATGAATAGGGTAAAAATGCAGTCACCGCTTAACGTTTCTCTTCTATGCTTCATTTTCTTTTTTTTCTTTGATCCTTTGTGTCTGGATGCCAAAATGGTCAGCATTGTCAAGGAAGGGGTCAATATCCGTTCCGGTCCTTCAACCAGTGCCCAGGTAAAATGGCAGGTTGGTAAGGGCTTTCCTCTTCAGGTTATTGAGAGTAAAGGGAAATGGTATAAGGTAAAGGATTTCGAAAATGATGTGGGATGGGTCTATGCGCCGCTTACCATCCGTAAGGACTATCTGATCGTCAAGAGACCGGAGATAAATATCCGGAGCAAACCAGATGTCAACTCTTCCATTGTCTTCAAGGCAAAATACGGCGTGGTTTTTCATTCCACGACAGAGGTCGGGGACTGGGTGAAGGTCCGGCATGACAGTGGTGTCACCGGCTGGGTGGCCAGGAGGCTTCTTTGGGGCGGCTGATTATATTCCATCTACTTTGATGAAGGAATATGGATAAATTAAAATAAGGCTGAATATTCCCGGCTATTCATCGTGGCCGTGCCCGTAGTCTCCTGAGATCATTGAAAGATGTTGAAAGGACTGAATCCCCAGCGGCGGGCTGTAGAACCTTCCAATAATACTTGACCGGTCTGCCACAGTTTTATCTCCTCTCAGCTACACCAATCCGAGACAAAAAGTGAAAGAAAAGAGGCTTTTTTCTTTCGGGTTCTTCGGCAAACCAACCCCAGAAAATCGGACACCGGATGTTCCTTGCAGTCAGCTCCTGGCTAGGCCATTGAGCAAAGATAACAAGAGGTATTCTGAATTAAGAGATGGATTTATAGCATATGAACGATCAACTACTTTTCCGCCAGCCAAACAGCGGCGATGCCAAGGGCATGCGCGTTCTGGCCCGCGAATCTCAGGTTCTGTCAGTGAACTCCACCTATTTTTATGCCCTGATGGCCCGTCATTTTCAGGCTACCTGCATGGTTGCCGAAGGCGGCGAAGGGGCTATCTGCGGCTATGTTGTCGGCTATTGTCCGCCAGAGCAGCCTGATACCCTGTTTGTCTGGCAGGTAGGGGTGGCCAAATCCTGTCAGGGAGCGGGGCTTGGGAAAAGACTGCTTATTGCCCTTCTGCAGCAAAAACAGCCGGATTTTCTGGAGGCCACTATTGCCCCGGGTAACCAGGCTTCAATCAATCTGTTTAGCTCGGTGGCCCGTCATTTTGGCGTCAGCAATACCTTTTCAGAGGAACCATTCTTTAGTGGAGAAGATCTTGGTGTTGAACAGGAAGTTGAGCATCTCATGCGGATTGGACCTTTTTCCTCTCAGGGCTATAACAGCAACTAAGTCGTCGCAAATAAATAATGTGGACTTTGCCAGACGCCACCCCAGGAAACAGCAGAACAGATTGCTGTTTCCTGGATGCGGCATAAGAGTCCGTAAATGAACCAGGCAAGAAAAAGACCTTGCTTGGTCTACGGCGGATGTAATTAGCCAGACGCCACCCCATGAAACAGCGGAACAGATTGCTGTTTCATGGATGCGGCATAAGAGGCCGTAAATGAACCAAGCAAGAAAAAGACCTTGCTTGNNTGATGTTTGACCGTGAGCAGCATTTTTTGAGTCTGCATGACTCCGAACACAAGCTGCGTATCGGGCCACTCGAGCGTCCATAACACACCTAGACTTGATCAGACTTGTCTGAACAGCCAGATTTAAAACATCCATTACAAAAACAGGGAACACACTCATGAGCAATATTTTTAAGNNAAGCAAGAAAAAGACCTTGCTTGGTTCATAACGGACTCTAAATTTAAACAGATGGAGTAAAATATGCGTATATTTGAGAATATGGAATCTCAGGTTCGGGGCTATATCCGCTCCTTTCCGGTGATTTTTTCCTCGGCGAAAGGGTCAATTATGACCGATGAATCCGGCACTGACTATATCGATTTTTTTGCCGGTGCCGGCACCTTGAATTATGGCCATAACAATGAGCGGATCTCCAATGCCATGATCGACTATCTCCAGTCCAACGGCGTCGTCCATGGCCTGGATATGGCCACCACGGCCAAAAAGAACTTTCTGCAGAAATTTAACGATACCATCCTGGTACCCCGTAACCTGGAATACAAGATCCAGTTCACCGGCCCCACCGGTACCAATGCGGTGGAAACCGCCTTGAAACTGGCCCGCATGGTCAAGGGTCGCTCCAATGTCGTCTGTTTCACTAACGGCTATCACGGTCTGACCATGGGCGCCCTGGCCGTCACCGGCAATAATTTCTACCGTGATGAGGCCTATATCAGCCGTTCCAATGTCTCCTTCCTGCCCTTTGACAACTATCTAGGGCCTGAATGCAATACCCTGGCCCTCTTTCGCAAGCTGCTTGTTGACAATTCCAGTGGTCTGGATCTGCCGGCCGCTGTTATTCTGGAGACCATTCAGGCCGAGGGTGGCGTCAATATCGCCAGTGTTGCCTGGTTGAAGGCACTGGCGGAGCTCTGTCATGAATTTGATATCCTGCTCATCATTGATGACATCCAGGTGGGCAATGGTCGCAGCGGCGATTTCTTCAGCTTTGAAGAGGCGGGCATCAAGCCGGATATCATCTGTCTGTCCAAGGCCATTGGCGGCGGTCTGCCCTTGGCCTTTATTCTCATGCGCCCCGACCTCGATCAATGGAAACCGGGTGAGCATACCGGCACCTTCCGTGGCAATAATCTGGCCTTTGTCGCCTCCTATCAGGCCTTGCATTACTGGGATAATAACGATCTTTCCGAGGCGGTGAAGTATAAGGGCGCCGTCATTGAAAAAGAGCTGCTGGCCATTGCCGATAAATATCCGGAGCTCAATGCCGAGGTGCGGGGCCGGGGCATGATTTATGGCCTGGAGATCCTGGAGTGGGGCCTGGCTGCTCAGATTTCAGAGAAATGTTTTGAGAATGGTCTGATTATTGAGTTGGCCGGAGCCGACGGTCAGGTGGTGAAGTTCCTGCCGGCCCTGACCATTGATGAAGAAACCTTGCTGCGCGGCATTGCTATTGTTGAAAAATCAATCGGTGCTCTTCTCCAGGAAAAGAGAGAGAAGCTGACGGGAGAGATGTGATGATCATCAGGGATATCAAGGACATTATCGGTACGGAGCGGGAAGTCCAAGGGGAGGGGTGGGTCAGTCGCCGTCTCCTGCTTAAAAAAGACGGTATGGGGTTCTCCTTCCATGAAACCATTATTCCGGCCGGGGCCACCCTGCAACTCTGGTATAAAAAGCACCTGGAGGCCGTTTATTGCGTGGCTGGCAACGGCAGTATTGAAGATCTGGCCACCGGTGAGACCCATGCTATCCATGATGGCGTGCTCTACGCCTTGAATAAGCATGACCGCCATATCCTGCGGGGCGGCAGCGAAGATCTGCGCCTGATCTGCGCCTTCAACCCGCCTGTTACCGGCCGTGAAACCCACGATAGCGTCGGCTCCTATGAACTGGTGGAGGAGAATTGATGGGTACCCATACCGTTGAAAAAATAGGCGGCACCTCCATGAGCCAGTTCGGCGATGTCCTGGAGAACATCCTGATCGGGGAGCGCCGCGAGGAGGCGCTTTATAACCGCATTATTGTGGTCTCCGCCTATGCCGGCATCACCAATGAGCTGCTGGAGCATAAGAAGGGCAGCAAGCAAGGGGTCTATTCCCTCTTTTCCAGCCACGATGACTCCTGGGCCTGGGGAGATGCCATTACCGGGGCGGGCCAGAAGATGTGCGCCATTAATAAAAAGCTTGAGTATCTGGGACTCGATGTCAGACAGGCTGACCGCTTTGTCAAACAACGGATTGAGGGAGTGCGCAGTTGCCTGCTGGACCTGACCCGGCTCTGTTCGTTCGGCCACTTTCAGCTGGACGAACACCTGCTCACCGTGCGTGAGATGCTGTCGGCCATCGGCGAGGCCCACAGTGCCCATAACTCCTATCTCATCCTGACGCAGCAGGGGGTTAACGCCCATTTCGTCGATCTTACCGGCTGGATGGAAACGGAACAGCTCTCCCTTGATGACAAGATCAGAAAATACCTCAGCGGCATCGATCTCAGCACCGTCCTTCCCATTGTCACCGGCTACACCCAATGTAAGGAAGGGCTGATGAATACCTATGACCGGGGCTATACGGAAATAACCTTCAGCAAGATTGCGGTGCTCACCGAGGCCCGGGAGGGGGTTATCCATAAGGAGTATCATCTCAGCAGCGGCGATCCCAAAATAATTGGCGAAGATAAGGTCGAGGTGATCGGCAATACCAATTATGATGTGGCTGACCAGCTTTCCGATCTGGGCATGGAGGCCATTCATCCCGGCGCCGCCCGAGGCATGCGGCGCACAGATATCCCGCTGCGCATTAAAAATGTTTTTGAGCCGGATCACCCCGGCACCCTGATTACCAATGCCTATAAAAGCCCGGAGGCCAAGGTGGAAATCATCGCCGGCCGCAAAGGGGTCACCGGTATTGAGGTATGGGATCAGGACATGGTCGGACGCTGGGATCATGATGTGCAGCTGCTGCAACATCTTACCGATCAGAAAATTCGTTATTTGGCCAAAGATACCAATGCCAATACCCTTACTCACTATGTGGCAGCTCCCCTGGCGCAGATCAAGAAGCTGACGGATTCAATAAAGAAATCATTTCCTGCGGCTGATATTCTGGTCAAAAAGGTGGCCCTGGTATCTGCCATCGGTTCCAATATGGCAGATACCTGGGTGCTGCCGACAGCAGTCCATGCCCTAGCCAACGCCGGCGTCGAAATACTCGGCCTCCATAAATGCATGCGCCAGGTGGATATTCAGTTTGTCATCGAGGAGGATGATTTCGAGAAGGCGGTATGCACCCTGCATCAAAACCTGGTGGAGGGTGGGGGACAACAGTAGGATGAGCACCTTATCGATGTTGGAAAATTTTTACCACAATCATCAGGTGGCAGCAGCACTGTTCACGGTCATTATTCTTGCCTGGGTACCTGGCAATCACCTGCAGATATGGCGCCGCCTGCAGGGACGCCTTCCACTCTTTACCGCCCTTATTGATCTCTTTTTTGCCCCCTTAACGGTCGTACTTTTCTTTACGATTGTCATGATAGCTCTTGGCCCTGATTTTTCGCCGGGCCAGGAGCAATGGCTGACCGGGATCTTTTATCTTTTCCTCTGTCTGATCACAAGCTGGTTTGTGGCCAAGGGGGGCTATGCCTTTGTCTCCCATTGTTATATTGGTGAACGGAGTTCCCGTCCGCAATCTCTTCCTGGTTTACTGCGCAGTGTGATCTACGGCGCCGCACTGATTATTGGTGTTGGCTTCTTTCTGTGGATGCAGGGCTATTCGTTGACTGGGATATGGATATCCACCGGTCTGTTAACTGCCCTTATCGCCTTTTCCCTCCAACAGACCCTGGGCGATTTCTTTTCCGGCCTGGCTCTGGGTCTTGAGGGCTCTTTTCGGATTGGAGACTGGCTGCAGCTGGAGAACGGCACTGAAGGTCAGGTTGTTGATCTGAACTGGCGCGCGACCTGGTTGCGCTGCTGGGACAACACGACTCAGGTGATCCCCAACGCCAAACTGGCGGGACAGGGATTTAAAAACCTGCATGGGGAGCAGCACCAATATCGGCCCTGGTATTATGTAAAGATTGCCGCCGAGGTCGATCCCCGTTTTGCCAAGGAGCTGTTGCTGGAGGCGGCCTTCAAGTGCAAGAATGTCCTGAAGAATCCCGCACCGATCATCCGGCTGACAAATGCCTCCACCCTGCCCTATACCTATATGCTGTGGGTCTCGTTTGCTAACTATCCTGCCATGTTCCGGGGAAGAGAGGAACTCTACCGGGAGATTCATTATGTCCTCCAGCGAGCCGGGGTGACGCCTGCTGCCAAGATTCACGAATGGCGCGGCCGCAAAGCGAAAATACCCATAGCTGAGCCGCCCACGATCCAGCTGGCCCTCAGGAGTCTGGATCTTTTTTACAGCCTGGAAGAAGGGGAGATTGAACAGATTGCCATGGCCAGTCAACAGGTCCGTTATGATGCCGGCAGTACCATTCTGCTGGAAGGAGGTTGTGGCGACGCCCTCGATATTGTGGCCAGCGGGATCGTTGACTCACAAATAGAACTGCCGAATGGGGACCTGATAAAAACAGGTGAATTCGCGGCGGGCCAATATTTCGGCCTGATCTCCATGTTTATCGACCAGCCTGCTATCTTCAACTATAGTGCCCAGACGGATGTCACCTTGATCAGGGTTGACCTGGACTGCATTCAAGATGTATTAAAACGGCATCACGATTTAGCGGACCGTTATGCCATTATTATCAAACAACGGCTTGATGAAGCCGAACTCTTGCGAATGCCTTACAGCCAGGCGGGTGCCACAACGGCAACCCTGCAGCAGGTCAAGCGTCTTGTTAAAAGATTTATAATGAGCGGCAGACCCGCCTGACCCTGCCTATACCCTGAGGGGGTGGCTTTCCGGCCGGAAAAAGATGCGAAAATATTGAGATTATCAGCGGATCGTGGGCTTGGCGCCCACAATCTTGAGAAAGAAAAATAAGGAATATGTAATGGGGTTTATATTTTTTTGGTCACGACATATGATATAATGAATTGCATCAAGGGTGGTAAGTCGTATTAACCGTGGTGGACCTAACAATTAATCACCACACCATCAAGGTGGCGAGAGACAGGAAGGTCTGTGCCCGCCATCAACCATTTTTCTTGAGGAGGTTGCAATGAAAAAGGCACTTGTTCTGGTAGCGGCGTTGATGATGACAGGATCCCTGGTTTATGCGGCGAGTGCCGA
>DIKT01000014.1 GCA_002424635.1 Desulfobulbaceae bacterium UBA5611 | reverse complement strand
GCCGGGGCCATTGAGGCCCAGGCCGTCATTACCCAGGAAGTTGTAGGCAATATCGCTGAGGCTTCCTCGGGAGTTAATGATGCCAACGAACAGGTAGCCCAGACAGCGACCGTCTCGGCAGAGATCGCCCGAGAGATTGCCGACATCAATATGGCTGTCAGTCAAATCCGTCAGGGCGAACAACAAGTGCGGAGCAACGCTGGCCAACTGGCCCAATTAGCCGAGGAGCTGAAGGAGCTGGTGGGCCATTTCAAAGTTTAATCTTATTAATCCTTACTAAAGTCCGATCAGCCTGAGGTCGGATTTTAGAAGGATTCTTCTTGGTCAACTGATATTATCAGGCCTCCAAGTGTCATATTAACGGGTTGGCCTTGCTCCATAAAAATAACAGATTCTGCTAAAACTCCAGGAACCATCCCGCATCGGCAATTTTAAAGCTTTAATTCGAGTAAAGACTAATGATCACATTGATCGGGGATGTTATTGAAGCGATCAATTTTCTCTCGAAGATCCAATGTAGATGAACTTTGCCAACCAAGACACCAGCAGCAGGCCATACGGATTCATGACCTTGATGCCCTGGTACAGGCTTTTGACGGCTTTATCTATATATCACCCAAGTTATCTTTTTGCTTTGGCCCTGCCGGTCGACACTGAGAGTCTGGCCGAATACTTTATCATGGACTGCCGGCTCCCCTTAAATCAGCAAAGGATACCGTAGCCCAGCTCAACAGCCAACTGCCGCCAGGCCTATTGGTGCAATCGGTGGCTCTGCATTCAGGCAAGGTCCCCAAAATCTGCAAAGCAGCTATACGGTCAACCTGCCCTGCTCATTATCAGCCGAAGAACTCTCCCGCATTGCTGATTTCATGGTTCAAGAAGAATTTGCATCAACCGCAGCCGTAAAGTCTTCAAACATGAGTAATCGCGATTTCAAATCAAGGTGGGTGATAATTTTACCGCAGACCTGTAATTGAAGCCAAGAATAAAATGGTGAGCATAACGCCCTGGTTTGAGACGATACATTTTTCAAGGCATCCATATGATCATGAAGGAAATCGCTGAAAAGCTCTGTCTGCTTGTCTCCTACGGCTGGTGATAGCATGCTGCCAGCCAGATTGCTAAATATATGTTGTACCTTTCGCCAAGATACGGCTGCATCAATTATTGACAGCGAACGAATGGCGGCCAGACCTTCTTATTGCCCATGAGCTTGCCTGGTCAACGATCATCCCCGGCCATTATTTGTCTTTTATTCCGCAAGATTAACAAAAAAATTACAACTAATATATTTGCTAAACATAATTTTATCCTATACAGTAATTTTCAGGTAGAAGAGAGATTGGCTCTTTTCATGCCAAGTAAATGCCAAGATACAGGAGAATTATTTATGTCAAAATCATGGATTAATTATTCATTCAAAGCCCTGGCAGGTGTGATGTTGTTGACTGGTCTTGCAGGTGTGGCAGTAGCAGAGGAAGTCAAGATTGGAACCGGTGCCGCAGCCACCGAGGGTATCTTCAATAAGATTAGCGGTCCGATGGAACAGGCTAATGGCGTTAAATTAACCGTTATTTCCGGCGGTCCGGAACAGGCCTTAAAAGATCTGGATGCCGGGACAATAGATGCAGCGGTTGGTGGCTTGACCTTTCCTGACTGGATGGCAATGATGGAAAAAGGCGGTTATGCCATTGCCGATAAAAGCATTTATAAAAACAGGGTCATCGGCAAAGATATCATCAAGGTCTTAACTAATAAAGATGTAACGGTGACGGCACTTTCCAAGGAACAGCTTGCCGCTATTTTTACCGGCAAGGCTAAAAACTGGTCGGAAGTCGGCGGCCCGAACCTGCCAATAGTAGTCATTGTCGGCAGCAAGATTCCGGGCACCCAGACTGTTTTCCAGAAACAGGCGATGAACGGCGAGCCCTACCGTAAGGATGCGGTGGAAGGCACCACTGCTGATGACCTTAAATCCAGAGTAGCATCCACTTCCGGTGCTATTTCTCTGGGAGCCAAGGCCCAGATTGATGCCAGCATCAATGCTCCCACGATCCCTGAATTCGGCCGTCCTATCACCCTGATCACTAAGGGTGCTCCTTCCCCGGGAGTACAGAAAATGCTCGACTATATCGCCGGCCCTGGACAGGCACTTATTGTCCAATAAAAAGAGAGGGTAAATCAGCGTTTCGTTATTGGGCAATAGCAGCTTAATAATGAAACGCCAAAAAATTTATTATTCCCTGATTGAAAACTATGCCTATACTTAATACCCTGACCTTAAAAACTAAAATTGTGGCAGCCACAGTCTTAATGACGGCGCTTCTACTCTTGAGTTTCGGCGCCTTCATGATGATCAAGAGTAATCGTCTCATGCAAAGCGCCCTGGAATCCAAGGCCAATTCTCTAATAACCCTGGTTGAGCAAGTAGGTGGCCCTTACATCAGTAATTTTGATCATCCAGCCCTGGAATCTTTGGTGAAAGAATTTATCAAGGATCCTGATGTCGAATGGCTGGTTTTTTTTGATACCCAAGATCAGGTCCTGACCACTAATAGTGCGGAACAAGCACCTACCGAGCAATCAGTTATAGTTGAGAGAGAAATCAAGGATCAGGATGGCAAGAATGTTATCGGCCGTTTAAAGTTCAGCTACAGTAAGGCCAGTGTGGCGGCTCAGCTCAGAAACAATCTGGTGACTACCGGCATGGCGATTCTTATCGGCGGCATATTGATGACGGTGCTCATCGCGCTCCTGGCCAATGCCATTGTCAAACCCATCAGTCATGCAGCGGCCTTGATGCAGGACATATCACAAGGTGAAGGTGATTTAACTCGCAGAATTGCTGTCGTCAATAGTGACGAGGTCGGAGCCATGGCCAATGGCTTTAATATTTTTGCCGAAAAAGTGCGGGGTATTATAGTACAGCTTGCTGAGAATGCCGGCAGCATGGCCACCTTTTCTGATTCCTTGGCCGTCATTTCTCAAGATATGTCGCGTGATGTCAGAATCGTTTCGGATAAAACCGATACT
>DIKT01000029.1:105014-105158 GCA_002424635.1 Desulfobulbaceae bacterium UBA5611 | reverse complement strand
CTGATCCGGTTCCTGACGCGGACTTGAGGCCCCACCCTGCCCTGGCCGCCTGCGATCCATCTCCTGCTGCAACACCCGGGGATCAAGGACTATGCCCGGCGGACAACCATCTATCACCGCACCTACCGCCGTGCCATGTGATTC
>DIKT01000029.1:0-105006 GCA_002424635.1 Desulfobulbaceae bacterium UBA5611 | reverse complement strand
TACCAAAGGTATTACCTGCCATTATTTTCCTCTCCCATCAAAACGGCGGATCCATTCTATTTAATCCACCTGAATTATTTTATCATAAATCAGCCGGGAATGATAAGTATCAACACATCCACCAAANNCCGGTTTGCCGGAAATAACATCAGGCAGGATTGCTAAGTCCGGCACAGCCGCTACAACTACTATTAACATCCTGCAGGATACGATTAACAATCCCCGCCATGCTCAACCGGCCGGTATCAACAATAATATCGGCAATTTCCCGATACATTGGTTCTCTGATCGCCAATATGTCCCGGACTTCATCACACACCGCCTTGCCGGTCAGGGATGGCCGNNGTACAAAGGCTCCCTGAGCGCCAATATTTCCCGCACTTCCGCACATACCGCCTTGCCGGACAGGGAAGGTCGCTGGGCTGCACTGCCGCTGTCGGCCAGGATCCGCTGACACAGAACCTCAGGATCGGCAGTCAGCCAGACCACATGGCCATGTTCCTTTAAGAGCAGCCACAGATGGCGATGGAGGATAGCGCCGCCGCCGGTGGCAATCACACAGCGTTGTCTTGTGCCAAGCGTCCTCAAAATCTCCTGTTCACAACGGCGGAACTCATCCCATCCCTCAGCAGCGACAATCTCGCTGACCGTGGCACCTTTCTGCTCGCAGATCAGCACATCAGTATCAAGAAAAGAAAAACCTAGCCGCTCCGCCAGCTTCCTGCCGATAGTGGTTTTGCCCACGGCCCGAAACCCGATGAGAAAAATTATCTCTTTCATGCTGTTTTTTTCCCTTTAATTTCCAGTATAGTATGCGGTAACATAAAGTGGTGTCAAGTGTGAAGATCAGTTGGTTTTCAAAACCAGGCAAGGATAAACATAATGAAATTTAAGGATTATTACCAGACCCTGGGCCTGAAAAAAGATGCTTCCCAGGCCGAAATCAAACAGGCTTACCGTAAGCTGGCCAGAAAGCTCCATCCCGATGTCAACAAAAGCCATGGTGCTGAAGAGAAATTCAAGGAAATCGGCGAGGCCTATGAGGTCCTCCAAGACCCGGAAAAACGGGCGGCCTATGATAAATTCGGCAGTAACTGGCAGGCCGGTCAGGATTTTAAACCGCCGCCTAACTGGGACGCCGGTTTTGAATTCCGCGGTGGCGGCTTCACCCAGGCTGATTCTTCGCAGTTCAGTGATTTTTTTGAATCCTTATTTGGGAAAAGCAGCGGTGCCAGGCATGCCCGTCCCAGCTTTCATGCCCGGCGCTCCTTTGATACCAGGGGGCAGGATGTCCATGCCAAGATCGTAATTACCCTGGAAGACAGTTATCTGGGAGCCCAGAAAACCATCACCCTCAGCCGGCCAGTGGTCGATCAAAACGGTCATGTGACCACATCCCCGCATAACATATCGCTCACTATCCCCAAGGGTATCATCGAAGGACAACAGATCCGGCTGGAAGGCCAGGGCGAAGGCGGCAGCGGACAGGGCGGCAATGGCGATCTTTTTCTGGAAATAGCCTTCGAGCAGCATCGGCTATTTACCATCAGCAAAAGGGATATCCAGCTTCTCCTGCCGATAACCCCCTGGGAGGCAGCGCTGGGCGCGACCGTCCCGGTGCCGACCCTGGGCGGCAATGTGGACCTGAAGATTCCCCCCGGCTCCCAATCGGGCAAGAAGCTGCGTCTGAAAGGCCGCGGCCTGTCGGCTGCCAGCCAGAGCGGCGATCAATACGTGATTTTGACTATCGTCACCCCGGAACCGATAACAGAGGCCCAGAAACAAATTTATCAAGAGATGGCCGAGCTCATGCCGACCAATCCACGTAAAGGGTTATTTTAAAATAAGCGGCCCGAGCGTCGCCTGCAACCATGGGGATAAATGCCTCAAGGCTAGTCATCATCTCGCCCCCTATGTTAGCATAAATAAAAGTATCACTTTTAGTGACAATAATCGACATGAGGTAAGCAAACATGATCAACACCACAGTAACCGGCACGGTCCTTGACGAGAATGCCTTTTTTTCTCTGCGTCAGTGCTGTGCCCTGTGCCGGGTCGACGCCCAGTTTATCCATGAGATGATTGATGAAGGAGTCATCTGCCCCAGCGGCGACAACCCGCAGAACTGGAGTTTTGCCGCCACCCAGATCAAACGGATTCAAATCACTCTGCGCCTGCAGCAGGACCTGCGTGTTAATCTTCCCGGAGCAGCCCTGGCCTTAGATCTCCTGGAAGAGTTGGCAGCATTGCAAGAGCAGGTCAGGTTAAGGCAATAGTCCCGCTGGATCGTAAAAAAACTGAGACATAATATGTCAAGGAATGTCAGGGTGCCCCAAGGGCCCGGAATTAAGCCATCGCCAGCAATTGGTAATTATTACTGGGAAGATCAGACTTGCGGAATCAAATGCTGCCAAGTAGGCTACAAAAAATCGACCCACGATCAGCCCCCTTCTAAAAATGATTGCCCTGAATAATAAAAATGGCTATACAATATTTTAATTTGAGCACATAAGCAGGTTACCTCTTAGGACTAAGCCTTACTTTTTATATATGCAACACTAGCAGGAATGAAAATTCGTAGGAATATACCAAGCATTGGTAAGGTTGTGCGATTTCTGCTTTCAGCCGCCATTTTCTATCTGATATTTATGCAGTATTATGTCCAGCTGCCGACTAAGCCGCAAAAGGCATCCAGCCAACCTGTTATAAAAATTGACCACACTGCCATACAGCCGAAAAAACAAAAAGTTAAGCCCGATTATCACATCATTGTTGACCGAAATCTTTTCCATAGCCGAGATAAAAATAAAATCATAACAGAAGCATTGCCGCCTCCACCGGCAAAACCGGAACCTACTTCGTTAAACTTGACCCTGATTGGCACGATATCGGGAAATCAGAATAATTCCCGGGCTGTTATCATCAACAATGCTACCAAAAAACAAGATAGCTACCACACGGGGGATAACATTCTGACGGCCATGATTAAAGAGATCAGGCGGAAAGAAATAACTCTCCACTTTAATAAAAAGGATGAGATATTGGCCTTCAAAGAGCCAACCCTTGCTCAACAGGCACCTCCTCTTCCTATAAGTCAGGCTGATGGTATACAAAATCAATTATCAGAACCAGCAGTAGCTGAGCCTCCACCTATCGAAGAGCCTAATCTCTGATCTTCACCAACCATTTCCATGGAGCAAATTATGATCAGCATAAAAAGTCATTGTTATCTCTGGTTTTTATTGGTCCTTATCTCGCTCCCCCTTTCGGCTCTAGCCGGACCTATAATTCTTGTCGACCAAGGGCACGGCCAACAATTTCTTACCTCTAAAACCGGACCCCTTGACCTGTCGGGACTGGCGTCTCTTTTTACCGCTGAAGGCGCAACGATCACTATCTCTGATGATCCATTAACCGCCAAATCTTTATCTGCTGTTGATATACTGATCATTTCAGGGCCTTTTTTCCCCATAACAGAACCAGAAATTAACGCCATCACTGAATTTGTCGATCAAGGTGGCAAGATGGCAATCATGGCCCATATTGCCCCTCCACTCATGCCATTATTATACCGGTTAGAGATAGCAATTTCTTCGGCACCAATTTATGAGCAGCATAATATGCTGAATAACAATGGACGTGACTTTTTATTAACTCATTTAAAGGATCATCCATTGACGCAGGAGATGGACGGCGTAATGGTTTATGGTGGCTGGGCTTTAATGAGCCGAGGTAAAAATATGCAGGAAATTGCCAGTACCAGCGGGGATGCCTGGGTAGATTTAAATGGTAATGGTCTTCTCAATGAGAAAGATGCGAAACAGGCATTCTCCCTTATCATCGTCGGCCAGTTCGGCCAAGGCTCGTTTGCTGTTTTCGGTGATGATGCCATTTTTCAAAATCAATTTCTTACAGCCGGCAATCTGCTCCTGGGTCGCAATCTGGCTCGCTGGCTCTGCTCTACAAAACCATCCCGACCTCCTCTTGCCACCAGCAAACTATAGGTTTCCATGAAGAAAACAGCCATTTTATTAACGACTGTGAAATATAACCATGACTTTAAAATACTTATAAAGTCGGTCCTTTGTCTTCAGCTCACTTGATTAGAACTTGACATTTTTTTTAATTTAGACGATTGTTTTAATAGATATTATCAATTCCATGCGCGGTTATGAACGATCTTTAAAGTTTAAGTTTAATACTCTTCATCCATATTCAAGGAGGTTTCTGAAAATGAATAATTTTTTTCTCAGTCTTATTCTCATTTGTTCCCTGTTCACTGCCTCCTGCGCCACCAAAGGACAAACCGGAGCAGGTGTAGGAGCTATTGGCGGCGCCTTGGCCGGACAGGCCATTGGTCATAGCACTGAGGCTACCCTTATCGGCGCGGCGGTTGGCACCATGCTCGGTTATATGGTGGGTAATGAAATGGATAAATATGACCGCGAGCAACTCAATCATGTTTATGAACGAGGAACATCCGGCCGCGCCACTTCCTGGCGTAATCCTGATACCGGTAACAGCTATGAAGTATTGCCACAGCCGGCCTATTCTCACCCTGAAACAAAACAAGTTTGCCGACAGGCTGAAATTATTGCCGTTATTGACGGCAAGACCGAACGCACTTATTCCACCGCTTGTCGGGATGACTTTGGCCGCTGGCAGTTACAATAATAAATCTTCTGCCCGGTAGGCTTTTAAATGATAAAAAAGCAGACACTTTAGTGTCTGCTTTTTTTTTATTTAAGGAAAGTCCCATTAAGCCTGGTGAACAGCTTTTACATTCTTGAAATAACAATTTCTTCCATTACGATGATCGATAAATCCTCACAAATTTGTTTCGGCCTTAATTCGCAACTCGACCAGCAATCACTGTCCTGCTTTTTACAGCTTACCGGTAGACCGGAATTTGCTGACTTTCTGAGTCAACGTCTCTCCACACAGGACATTCATGCCTGTGTTGATTTTTTGACTGATATCCTGAAAAGAAATCTCAGTGAAGAAGAATACCACCATCTCTTTCTCCTGGACGGACTCAGTCATACTCATCACCCGCAAGATATAGATAGCCATGACAAATGAGACCTTAGATGACCTGCGCAGTTATCTCAACCTGCTCCAGCGGGAAAACGAATTAATAATTATCGATCAGGAAGTAGATCCCTATCTGGAGATCGCCGAGATCCATCGTCGCGTGATTGCCAGACAAGGCCCGGCCCTGCTTTTCACCAAGGTCAAGGGCAGTTCTTTTCCGGTCGTAACCAATATTTTCGGAACCAATAAACGACTGGAACTGGCCTTTGGCCGCCGGCCTCAGCAATTTGTCCGCGATCTGGTACATCTTACCGAGACCATCATGCCTTTAAAGATGAAGAAGCTTTGGGACAATCGTCATCTGGTCACGGAAGGGTTAAAAATCGGCCTCAAAGAGAGCCGCCACGGTGCGATCCTTGATAACTGTCAAGCCCCTGCCCGCTTAAACAGCCTGCCCCTGCTCACCTCCTGGCACAGCGACGGCGGCCCTTTTGTCACCCTGCCCCTGGTTTACACCGAACACCCGGACGGCCGCGGCCATAATCTGGGCATGTACCGCATCCAGCGTCACGGTGACACCACCACCGGTATCCACTGGCAGATCCATAAAGGAGGTGGCTATCATTATCACGAAGCTGAGAAACTGAATCAAGCCCTGCCTCTGACCCTTTACATCGGCGGCCCGCCCGCCCTGATGCTGGCAGCCATTGCTCCGCTGCCGGAAGATATCCCTGAATTGATGCTCACTTCCCTGCTCATGGGCAAAAAACTGGCAATGGTCGCTGACCCCCGGGGTGGCCATCGTCTGGTGGCTAATGCTGAATTTGCCATCAAGGGAGTGGTGCCGCCCCATATCCGCCGCCCGGAAGGACCATTTGGCGATCATTACGGGTATAATTCTCTACAGCATGACTATCCCGTCTTTCAGGTCAGCCACCTCTACCACCGCCATAAGGCCATTTATCCGGCCACCGTGGTCGGCCGCCCCAGACAAGAGGATTATTTTATTGGTGACTTCCTGCAGGAACTGCTCTCTCCACTTTTTCCTCTGGTCATGAAGGGCGTAAGAGAGCTCAAGACCTTTGGCGAAACCGGCTTTCATTGCCTGGCTGCCGCCAAGGTTCAGGATCGCTATCCACGGGAGGCCTTTGCCTGCGGTCTGAGGATCCTGGGAGAAGGACAGCTGTCGCTGACTAAATTTCTGATCGTCACTGATGGCGAAATCGACATCGCTGACTTCGCAAAATTATGGGTACATGTGCTCGAACGTATCGAATGGCATCGAGATCTTTTTGTCTTTGCCAATGTCTCCCAAGACACCCTGGATTATACCGGACCATCAGTCAATAAGGGCTCCAAGGCGATGATGATGGGGCTGGGCAAAGAGAAGAAGCGCGAGCTGCCAGGTAATTTTTCTGGGACGCTACCTTCTTCCTGCAGCCGTCCCATAGTCTTCATGGCCGGCACTCTGGTCCTGCAGGGCAATAATTACCAGGAAACGCCGGCATTGGCGGCTGAGCTCTGCAGGTGGTCAGGAGTGGCTGAATGGCCGGTCATCATTCTGGTCGATAACAGCTCTGAGGCCACTTGCTCCATGCAGGAATTTCTCTGGACCCTGTTCACCCGTTTTGAACCAGCCGCCGATATCCATGGTGCGGCCACAGCCGTGGAGCGCTTCCATGTCGGCCTGACTCCTCCCATCGTCTTTGACTGCCGCATGAAACCCTGGTACACTGACGTCCTTGAGGTTGATGAGGCCACCCGCCTACTGGTCGATAAGCGCATTCATACCCTGCTGCCGGCCAATCTGCGATGAGCGACACAGTCCGTTTGCAAAAATACCTCGCCGCATGCGGAGTCACTTCAAGACGCAAAGCTGAAGAGCTCATTGGCCAGGGCCGAGTAACAGTGGATGGCCAGGTGGTCGTTGCCATGGGCTCGCAAATCGACCCCGTAAAGCAGGAGATCCGTCTGGACGGCAAGCTGGTCATCGCCGCTCATGATCTTCTCTATATCCTGTTAAATAAGCCGCAAGGCTATGTGACCACGATGGCAGATCCCCAAGGGCGCCCGATTGTCACTTCCCTGCTCACCGGAATTACAGCACGGCTCTTTCCGGTCGGACGACTTGATCTGGACACCGAGGGAGCCCTGCTTCTTACCAACGATGGGGAGCTGGCCCAGCAGATTCAACATCCCAGTTATGAGGTAACAAAGACCTATGAGGCACAGGTCCTCGGGCGTCCTTCACCAACCATGCTCCGCCAACTGGCCCATGGCATTCTGCTCGAAGGTAAAATGACGGCTCCGGCCAAGCTGGTGCTGATCGATGGCAAAATCGGGAGCAGCAACATCAGGATTACTATTCATGAGGGCAGAAAACGACAGGTCAGAAAGATGTTTCAGGCCATTGGTCATCCTGTGGTCCATCTCAAACGTATTGCCTATGGCCGTCTTTTTCTTGAGGGACTCGCCCCGGGGAAATATCGTATCCTCACCGCCGAAGATCTGAAAAAAATTTTTATCAAAGAAAATCCCTTTACAAATCAATAAATAGCTGATTAAACTTAAAGTGTTAGGAATACTGCAAATTGTAGGCTATTTAATGATCAGGACTCATACTCATAAATGTCTATATAATAACATGGCAACGGCACTTTATTACCATAATTAGCTTTTTCTTTTAAACAGGCAGCAGCAAGCCCTGAACCATAGGAGCAAGTCCATGAACAAATCCGAACTTATTGAAGCACTGGCCGCAGAAGTTGATATCCCTCATCGTGAGGCCTCAGCAGTCACCAACACCATTATTGATACCATGATCGAGGCCTTGGCCAAGGGTGATAATATCGAAATTCGTGGTTTCGGTAGCTTTGTCATCAAACATTATCGCTCGTATGAAGGACGCAATCCAAAAAGTGGTAAAAAAATAGAAGTCAGCCCTAAAAAGCTGCCTTTTTTTAAGGTTGGTAAAGAATTAAGAGAGCAGGTCAATGTCGTCAGCAAGAAATAAATCGGGGCCAGACCAACTAGTCACAGGCTGATCCAGGTTAATCATTTGTATTTAAATGAACGAGTCTATTTGGCCCTTTTACAAATAACAGGCGGACATTTAACCTGTAATCTCTCCCACCAGATCATAGATTTGAGTTTCGCTGATATGAACCTGGACAATATCTCCGGGCTTGGCCTCGCCATCAGTAATATAGACACAACCATCAATATCCGGGGCCTGAAAACGGGTTCTTCCTTCCAGCAAAAGATCTGTTTCCCGGCTCACCCCTTCCACCAGCACCGACTCAACTCGTCCCACGTATCTCTTTAGATTCTCCGCTGATACCTCGGCCTGCACTGAGACGATAAAATCAAGGCGCTCCTGCTTGTCAGTATCTGAGCATTGATGAGAGAATTTTTCAGATGGACAGCCAGCCTCATTGGCATAGGCGAAGACCCCTACGTGATCAAGACGAGCCTCCTTTAAAAACTGTTCCAGTTGTCTTATATCAGCATCCGTTTCACCGGGAAAACCAACCATAAAAGTAGAACGCAAGGCCACATCCGGCAGATATGACCGGATAAGGGCAATCAGCTCATAAAGAAAAGCACCGGTATAAGGCCGGTTCATCCGTTTAAGAACAGTATCGCTGACATGCTGAAAGGGAATATCCAGATAAGGAACAATGCGGGGCTGCTCAGCCATCAAGCTGAGTAACTCTTCGTCGATACCTGATGGATAGAGATACATCAGCCGTAACCAGGGCATGGTACTCTCTGCCAACAGGGATTTGAGTAGAGCAGTCAGGTGAACCGAGCTCCCCATATCATTGCCATAGGCCGTCAGGTCCTGAGCAATAAGCGAGAGCTCACGCACTCCCTGTTGTTCCAGGTAAGAAGTCTCTTTAACCAGATCAGCAATGGGTCTGCTGCGCAAATCACCTCTGATCGACGGAATCAGGCAATAAGAGCAACGATTATTACAGCCTTCAGTAATTTTCAACCAGGAGCGGTAAAAAGGAGTCGAAATACGGCGGGGCATGGTACTGTCCATCAGAAATCGTTCCGGCAGAGCTACTTTATGCGGCAGATTGCCCGCTCGCCAAGCTTCGACCAAGTTGACAATCTGATGACATCCGTCAGTACCGATAAATAAATCGACCTCCGGCAGCTCCTGAACGAGCTCTTCACGATATCGCTGCACCATACAGCCGGTAACAACCAATAATTTAGTGGGATCTTCCTCTTTTAAAAGGGTTAATTCCAGAATCTCTTCAATAGCTTCCTCGACTGCCGACTGGATAAAGCCGCAGGTATTGATCAGCAGCATTGATGCCTGTTGTGGATTTTCTTCAAATACCCAGCCTGCTTGCTCAAGAAGCCCGAACATCAACTCCGAATCGACCAGGTTTTTAGGACAGCCCAGGCTGACCAGATGGAAACTCGCCATATTAATATATTCCTGTTGATAACAACTTAATTACATTATGTTTTTAGCAGATCTTTATAGCAGGCTGCCGCTTCTAAATATTCATGTATCTTTTGACAGACCTGGCATGGCGGTTATGAACAACATTGATAAGTCCTGACTTCTTTGGCGGAATGCCGGCTTAGAAAAGCCTGCCTGCCACTGATTTTGCCACAACTCATCAGAGACCAGCATACAGGCCGCCAATTCAATTCCTCGAAATAAAGCGACCGTACAGAGCGCTGAATATTCCATATCGACGGCAGCAATATCCTGATCGCGACTTAAAGATGCCAGCAACTCACGGGATTCACGGTAAGGGGCATCTGTGGACCAGACCCGTCCTTCCTGCCAGTTAAAAGCACTCCGGCTCAGGGTGACACGCAACCAGGCAGTCAGCTCGGCCGAGGGTTTTGGCTCCTTCTCACTGCTGTAATATCGGGAGGTGCCCTCTCCACATAAGGCTGTTCCGGGCAATAACACATCTCCGACCCCGAGCGTTTGCTGCAAAGCGCCGCACCAGCCTACCAGGATAACACGTTTAGCACCCAGAACAATCAATTTTTCCAGACAAAGAACAGCCATCGGCGCACCTACTGCCGGGCCGGCTACAAAGAAAGTCTGGTCGGCAGCAATACAAAGAGCACTGTTAAAAAGAAATCTTGTCTTGCCCCCTGCGGCGCTCATTTTTGTCATGGCATAGTTTGCCTCTGTCGGATTGACAAAAAAAAGACCGACCGCGGGAATTTTTTTTTCTTTTCCAGCCCGGTGCGGCTGCATGATTGCATCATCGCTACTGTGATTACTCATTGGTCAACCTGCTGTATTTTTCCTTTGTCATTAAGGGGTCCCAACGCAAAAAGGCCACAGATTTCTCTGTGGCCTTTTTGTCGCGATCAGTTACGATCACACGCAGCTGTATACTACTTGATCAATGGATTTGCATACAGGAGGATCAGGGAGATAACCAGACCATAAATGGCAACAGACTCAGCAAGAGCCATACCGAGAATCATGAAGGTCATCAGCTTTGGCTGGACTTCAGGATTACGGGCCAGACCCTGAGTCGCGCCGTTACCAACATTACCAATACCAATACCTGCTCCCAGACCGGCGAGACCGATAGACAGCGCGGCGCCAATACAAACCAGCCCGATCATCAAATTACTTTCCATAATGTTCTCCTTGTAAAAATTAAAGTTTATTTGGCCTTCTTCCTAATACATTCAAAAATTATATCAATCTTGCCATGAGCAAGCTTTTTATTCTTGATCAATGGGCATGTTCATTGGACTGAGTAAAATAAACAACAGTCAATAATACAAAAACCATCGCCTGCACCAGTGAGACCAGCACGCCTAAAACCATGATGGGCAGTGGGGCAAAATAAGCACCGGCCAGCATAAACAAAATGCCGAGCAGGGTCTCCTTGGCCATAATATTGCCAAAAAGACGGATGGAGAGAGATAAAAGACGGGCAAAATTACTGATCAGCTCAATAGGCAGCATCAATGGAATCAGCACCGGCATAGGTCCAAGAAAATGTTTAACATAAGCCAGCCCATTGGCCCGAATACCAATAATATGATGGGTTATCCAGACAATAATGGTCAAGGCCAGTGTGGTATTAATACTGGAAGTAGGAGACATAAAGCCTGGAATCAGGCCGATCAGATTGGCCACCGCGATATAAAGGGCAAAGGTGGCAATCATGGGAAAAAGCTTATCGGTCAGCTCCCGACCCATATTTTCGACAAAGAAATCATCCATGCCTCCGATAAGGATTTCCCAGAAATTCTGGCCTTTTCCCGGCACCATTTCCAGGTTGCCAAGAGTCAACTTACCAACCACCACCAGAAAAATCATGGTAAACCAGGTATAGGTCATATACGGGGCAGTCAATTGTTCAATCAGACCATGACCGACCGGACCATGCGGAATGGGTAAGCCTAGCTTCTCCAGGATGATTGATATAAATAGTATCGGATGTTCCATGATCCCTCTTACCTCCTGCTGCGGATAATATAGCGTCCCGCTGCACTAACTGTCGTCAGTGTAATGGTAAACACTATCGTTGACAGCCCCACCAGCAATCCAAAGATATTCACCTTACCGCTCTTTATGAGTATCAGTAAAACAAGTCCAATGATTGCCAACCGGAGCCAAAACTTAATAATATAACGAGTCTTCCCGACCTTAAGCGCTTTCTTTTCGGCCTGCCCTTCTGCGGAAGAATCAAGGGCTTTCATAAAATTGGCCACATCCTGATGGGTCAACATGAAACTGACTATCGAAAGAATTCCTCCGACCGCCACCGACCAGGCCATCTGCCAGGACCAGAATATCCAGGCCCCGCCGCATAGAGCTACCAGACAGACCCAGCTTAAGACCTGCACCTTGCGCAGGGACACCAATTCATCCGTCACTCTGTTGCCACCATCAAAGCCCTAGTCTTTATCTTTATCGTTAAACTCTTTATTCTGCTGCTTGATAATATCAAACAGACTTTTAAAACCGGCGGCTATACCAAAGGCCAGTCCGATAAAGGTAAACCAGGGGGTTGTGCGGTCATCAAAAACCTTCTGATCCAGAAGGATACCGCCCCCCATGCCGATAAAAATTGCTGCCACAAAGGTAAAGCCGATATGACCATAATTGCCCAGCAGGTGGATCATCTCTTTACTCATTTTCGACATCTTCGTCTCCACCCCGCTAACTGAAACGACTCATTCATAAACAATCGAATCTGTTAGCATGACCACCGGTCAAAGTCAACGGGTTTTTTAAATTTAAGCTAATTTTTTGAATGACCATTCAGTCATTTCAAGGGCTTTTTCCAGTTGTTTTTGCGTCTGGGCCGCTGAGATAAATGCCACCTCAAACTGGGATGGCGCCAGATAAATGCCCTGTGACCGCATCTGCCGATAATGCTGACCATAGCGATTACTGTCAGCAGTCATAGCCGATTCAAAATCAAATACTTTTTCGGTGGTAAAAAAGCCGGTCATCAGTGATCCTACCCGATTCAACTGCACCGGAATATTTGTCCGGCCACTGATTTCCTGGAGACGAGCGGCAAAACCGGCAGCCTTGTCATTCAACTGAGTATAGAATCCGTCCTTTTTGAGTAATTTCAAGGTGGCAATACCAGCGGCCATGGCCAGCGGATTACCGGACAAGGTCCCGGCCTGATAGACCGGCCCGTCTGGCGCCACCTGATCCATAATATCGGCCCGGCCGCCATAGGCCCCGACCGGCAAGCCGCCACCAATAATCTTACCCAGACAGGTTAAATCAGGCATGACCCCAAAGTATTCCTGAGCCCCACCATAGGCCAGACGGAAACCGGTGATGACCTCATCAAAAATCAGAACAATACCAAGCTCAGCGGTTAACGCCCGTAACTTTTGTAAAAATCCAGGGGCCGGAGGAACACAGCCCATATTGCCGGCTACCGGCTCAACAATGACACAGGCAATATCAAGGGCGGCATCACGTAAAGTCTTTTCCAGGATAGCCTCATTATTATAAGGAATGGAAACGGTATTTTTGACAATTTCCTCCGGCACGCCCGGACTGCCGGGGATACCTAGAGTAATGACGCCGGAGCCGGCCTTGACCAGAAAAGAATCGGCATGGCCATGATAGCAGCCGTCAAATTTAATAATTACCTTTTTGCCGGTAAAGCCACGCGCCAGCCGGACCGCGCTCATGGTGGCCTCGGTGCCGGAGCTGACAAAACGAACTTTTTCCACAGACGGCAGGGCCTCCACCACCATCGAGGCCAGTTCAATTTCCTTAGGAGTCGGGGCACCAAAACTGGTCCCATGCTGCATGGTCTCAGAGATTGCGGCCAGAATTTCAGGATGGGCATGGCCGAGGATCATTGGCCCCCAGGAACAGACAAAATCCACATATTCGTTGCCATCGACATCATAAACCAATGCCCCCTGTGCCCGCTCAATAAACACCGGATCGCATCCCACTGATCGACAGGCCCGCACCGGACTGTTTACTCCACCTGGGATAAACTTTCTGGCCTGATCAAACATTTGTGCTGATATGCTTGTTTTCATAGTTCAACTCCTTGGATGATACCTGTTGACTTTCTGGACACTATGCAACCCCTTACTTGATTCGATGAAGAAAGAGCCTATCTATAGCACATCAGGAGAAAACCTGTCAAACAAGTTCGCCCTTGGTCATATGGCCATCATAGACAATTGAATAATGGACTCATAACGGCTGCAATTTTTACTTGTCAGGCAAAATTGCAAAAGGTACACTGTGCATAAGAATTCCATAAAGTAGCCAATTTTAAGCAACAAACAACAATGGAGACAGATCATGGCAAGCGATAAAATACCAGCAATAGATGATGCTGCTTTTCAGGCAGCAATTTCTTCAGACATACCTTGTCTTGTTGATTTCTGGGCCCCCTGGTGTGGCCCCTGTAAAGCGATCGGCCCAGTCATTGAAGATCTGGCTGAGGAGTTTAAGGGAAAGGTAACTATCCTCAAGATGAATGTTGACGATAACCCGGTTACTCCCGGCAAGTTCGGCATCCGGGCCATTCCTACCTTGATTCTCTTTAAAAGCGGTGAAGTAGTAGATCAGATTACCGGCGCAGTCGGCAAAAAGCAGCTTGTTGACCTCATCAACAAGGCCTTATAGTCCATCGTCATTGTCATCATCACCTTGACGCCATTCAATGAAAAAAAATCATTACGAACTGATCATTGTGGGATCCGGCCCGGCCGGACTCACTGCCGGTCTCTATGCAGCAAGGGCCAGGATTGATCATCTCGTGATCGAAAAAGGAGCGGCCGGAGGCCAGATATTGCTCACCGATTGGGTTGACAACTATCCGGGTTTTCCTGACGGCCTTTCCGGCTTTGATCTGGCCGAGAAAATGGAGGCTCATGCCCGCCGCTTCGGGCTCAGTACCCTGACGGCCAATGTGGTCAGCATGGATCTCTCCGTTACTCCTAAAATCATCACCCTCGAAGATGGCACACAATTAAGCTGCACGAGCCTGATCATCTGTAGCGGGGCTCGTCCGCAACGGCTGAATATTCCAGGAGAAGTCGAACTCACCGGCAAAGGTGTCTCTTACTGTGCTACCTGTGATGCCCCATTTTACCGGGATTTACATGTGGCCGTAGTTGGCGGCGGCAATAGCGCAGTCCAGGAGGCCTCCTATCTGACCAAATTCGCCAAGCGGGTCACCCTGATCCATCGGCGGGACACATTAAGGGCTACCAAAATTGTGCAGGAAAAAGCCTTTGCCAACAACAAGATTGATTTCATCCTGAGCAGTAAGGTCACAGCCATCGAAGGTGAAAAGGGGGTTGAACGTATTCAGCTCGTAAATAATGACGGTCAAGAGACGACCCTGGCCGTTGATGGTATCTTTATCCTCATTGGCGTGATCCCTAATAATGAAATGCTGCCCCTGGCCCTCCTGCAGGCCGAACATAATGGTTTTATCCCTACCGATAACGAAACCAGGACCGCCATCCCCGGGGTCATGGCGGCAGGAGATATTCGCAGTAAAGAAGTGCGGCAAATAGTCAACGCTGCCGGTGAGGGAGCAACTGCCGTACTAGCCGCAGAACATTATCTCAATAATTTAACAAAATAACCAATCATGCATTCACCTGCTTTTTCTCCACGCTCGTTGATTATCGTCCTGCTTGCTGTACTTCTTATGACCACCTCTTTAAGCGGATGCGCCTCCATGAAATCATGGCTCGGCATTGGCGGTGAAGAAATTCAACTGCCGGCAGACAGTCTGGCCATGAAAGGTATGGATGAATTCGATGTTGGCAATTACCGGGCGGCCTTAAAATATTTTGACGAGATCCTCAACACTTATCCTTTCAGTCCTCAGGCCATGCTTGCTGAATTGAAGGCTGCTGACTGCAACTATTTTATGGGCAACTATGCAGAAGCCCTGGTTCTCTACAAAAAATTTGAAGAACGTTATCCCACCAACGAAGCGATTCCTTATGTCTTATACCAGATCGCCATGTGCAGCTACCAGCAGATTGACAGAATTGATCGTGATACTTCCGGTGCGACCAAATCCATCCGGGATTTTACCAGACTGATCAAGGCTTATCCTGATTCGCCTTATACCGATGAGGCCAAAGCCCGGATCAAGGCCGCCACTGAATTTCTGGTCAACCATGAATATCTGGTGGTAGAATTTTATCTCAGAACCAATAAGGACCTGGAGGCCAAGACCAGGCTTACTTATCTGATCAATACCTATCCTGATGCCTCCATCACCCCTCAGGCCAAGGCTTTGCTGGCCCGGCTTGAAGCCGGTGACAAAATGGGTTTCAATCTCTCTTCCTGGTTCTCCGGTCTGGCCAAACTACCGGACTGGCGCATTTTTTCTATCGGCAAAAATAAGTAACGAGCCCGACCGGCAGATACAATATTCCTGCAGGCTGGCCCTGGTGCGATTTTAGCCTAGCCGCCTGCAGAGCAAAATACAGATTCATCAACAGCTTATTTCTTCGCTAATCGCCTCCTGGCCCAACGACAGCTCCATCGCCCGGACCGGACAGATGGGCACACACAGACCGCAGCCGGTGCATTTATCGGCATCAAAGAGCACGGCCATATCCGGTCGATGGATAGATAAGGCCCCGACCGGACAGACTCCCGTGCAGACTCCGCACTGAAAGCATTTTTCATCATCCCGGCAGACACTGGCCGCCAGCCGTTCAACCTTGACGCCCTGATTCTCCAAATACTCCAGACCTTTGAGCACATTGGCCTTACTGCCTTTTAATTCCAGGATCATGAGGCCATCTCTTTGCGGCAGGATATCGGCCTTCAAGATATTAAACTCAACATCATACTGTTTGACCAGTTGATAAATAATCGGCTCATTGCTGATCTTTTTCGAAAATTGTAAGAAATAAATACGGTTGTACACGATAAGACCTCATTTTGTCTTTTACTGTAAGAGCTGGATTAAAGGTTGACGCGATAACTGTTTGCTCACCTGCCAGAACCAATATTTTCAAGATACTTTAATAGCCTGCCCCGGTTGCTGCTGACACTCTCCCCAGCCATTCATCAAGCAAGCGCAGCAGGTCGTCAATAGCCTGATTGGTATTTATGCTGATTAACTGGTCCGGTCCAAGCTCAACAGGTAACTCAAATCTGGCTTTCTGCTGCAGATAGATGTCCCAGCGGCCATCGGACACGGCCAGGGGATCCTGCTGCCGAATTTCCAGGCGCTGTCGCACCACCTCCTCAGAACAGAGGCAATGGACAAACAGTACTCTGGCCTGAGACGCCAGGCTATCCTGCAGCCGTTGCCGCTCACTGCGGAGCTGATAAGAACCATCGAGGACCACACAGGTCACGGTGCCTGCTCTCAAGTCCTGCGCGGCCAAGCTCAATAACTGATCATAGGTCCGGCGGGAAGACTCGGGGCTGTAAATCCCCTGATCTACCGCCGCCGCCTGTTTGCTCTCAGGGATCAGCCCAGCCAGTTCCTTGCGCACCCTGTCTGAATTATAATAAGGACAATCATGCTGCCGGGCCCAGGCAGCAGCCAGATAGCTCTTACCAGTGGCAATCATTCCAAAAAAGACCAGAACCGTCTTAACAGTACTCACTTTACTCCTTTGCCTGGTCTGCATATTTACAAGCCAGCCCAAAGTATCGGGCTGCCTCTTCCGTACAGCGCGCGGCCACAACGGGCTCAACTGCCGGATCACTGGCTGTAAAAAGGCCTATCTTGCCACGCACCATGGCCCGGTAACATTTATAGAAATCAAGCATTTCAAGTAGAGTCGGATCATCTGACTCCTGGACAAAGCGCTCAATAAAGTAAGCAGCCAGTTCATCCAGTCCATGAAAGTCGAGATCCATGGCCAAAAAAGCCACATCAGCCGCCACATCCGAATAGCGAAAACGCTCATTAAATTCGATACAATCAAAGACATGCACCGGAGTATCCAGACAGATATTAGCAGAGTAGAGATCGCCATGACAATCCCGGATCTTGCCTGCCGCCCGCCGCCGCTCAAAACGCTGTTCATCCTGCAGGAAAGCCCGGGCATAATCACCAATACGGAGGAACTGGGCACGACTGAGTGCTCCTTTATCGACAAAAGACTCAGTCTGGGCAAAATTTTCCAGAACATTGACGGCCACAGCTGCGGCCCGGCCAAACTCGGCAATGGTTTCAGAGCCATCGGCTCGCCGGTAAAAGGGCACCAGCACATCAATGATCCGATCAATCTGGCCACGATTTAACTTGCCCGTACGAATGATCTGGCTCATCATCAGATCTTCCGGCATGCGGACCATCTTCACCCCATATTCAATTATCTCTCCCCTGCCGTTTAAACTGTACTGCTTGCCGTCATAATTGATGGTAACCACATCAAGATACAGATCAGGACAAAGCCGCCGATTAAGAATCAGCTCCTGCTCGCAATAATATTTTCTCTTCTCCAGCGTTGAGAAATCAAGAAAACCAAAATTGACCGGTTTTTTCCATTTATAAACAAATTCCCCGGCCAGCAGGACAAAGGAAATATGGGTCTGCAGCAGCTGAATAACATCAACCGGATGGGCATAACTGCTGTGCTGCTGCAGATACTGGATATGGGCCGGCAGGTTCTCTTCACTCATTGGCGACTCCTTAGAAAAACAGCGGGAATATAATATATTTTTTTCCGCATCTTTAAATATAAAAGTACAGTACACCATGTCACCATGGTCCATGGCTACTTTATTCGAATACTCATGAATAGTTACATCAAAACCTTTACCTTATTTTATTATCATGATAAACATCCTTTTACAAAAATGGTGTCATTCATGCAAGACGGTTTCATTCAACTCGTCATCAAGACAGATAAAAACTTTTTGATTCCTTTATTTATCTATAAGTTATGAATCAGGACAAGCTGACTCAACTTCTTAAAGAGGTTCAGGCCGGACAATGTCATGTTGAAGATGCCGTCAGACAGCTGAAACTGCTGCCGACGGATAATCTTCAGGATGCCTGCCTGGATCATCACCGCTGCCTGCGTACAGGCATCCCGGAAGTCATTTACGGCGAAGCCAAGGCCCCGGAACAGATCATCACCATCGCTACCTCTCTTTTAAAACAATCATCGCTCTTTATGGCGACCCGCATCAATGCTGATAAGGCCTCTGTCGTGCAACGAGCCCTGCCGGAAATTCATTATCATCCTCAGGCCAGAATGCTGACCGGCAATGAAGCAGGACCAGCTCCGGATAAATGCCGGGGCAGTATTATCATTATCTGTGCCGGCACCTCGGATATTCCAGTGGCAGAGGAAGCCAAGGTTACGGCTGAGGCCCTCGGCCATACAGTGCAAACACTATACGACGTCGGGGTGGCGGGCTTGCATCGACTACTGAGCCATCAACGGCTGTTGCACTCCGCGACCGTAATTATTGTGGTAGCCGGAATGGAAGGAGCCTTACCCAGTGTTGTCAGCGGCTTGGTGGCCTGTCCGGTAATTGCCGTGCCAACTTCAATTGGCTATGGAACAAGTTTTGGTGGTATTGCCGCCCTGCTTGGCATGCTCAACAGTTGCGCCCCAGGACTTGGGGTGGTCAACATCGATAATGGTTTTGGCGCTGCCTGTCTGGCCGTGACCATCAACAGAAAACAATAAAACGGAAGCAGAACTTGCAAGATTCAGGCAGTGCAGTATAATCGCCGACTACGCTTACTTTCTTAACTATTTGATACCGTTCACGAGTTTTTTTTAAAGTAACAGTTATTCATGAAGCGGCCTAATCGGTTATACCTTATAAGCTTCTGTTTTAACTATTTATTATTATTTCCATAAGATAATTCCAGGGACATAAATGAATACATCACTCAAGCTCAAGATCGGCATGCTCCTGTCTCTCATCATCCTTTCCGTCATCACCATCGTTCCCTCCTTTTATTCGGCCACGCCTGACTGGTGGCAGAAATATATGGCACCGGAAGGATTACGTCTCGGCCTGGACCTGCAGGGCGGAATGCATCTGGTCCTGAAGGTTGATCTGAAAAAGGCCGCGGAAAACTCTCTGGAACTAGCCGCCGCCGACTTGAAGGACAGCCTCAAGGAACAAGGGATCACGGCCGTGCGCGGCACCGGGACACCTGGCACCATTATCTTTACCCTGCCAAATACCGGCGCCGTAGATACCGTTCAAAACCTGATCAAGGATGAGTTTCCCAATATCAATGTGCAGGTGGAGGCCAAAGAAGGCTCTTTCCCCCGAATTACCCTGCAGCTGAAAGATTCCGAGCTCGACTTCATCAACACTAACGCCGTCAATCAATCGCTGGAGATCATCAGAAACCGGATCGACCAGTTTGGGGTAGCCGAACCGGTGATCATCCGGCAGGGCAGTGACGAGATCGTCGTCCAACTCCCCGGGGTCAAAGATCCTCAACGAGCCATGAAACTGCTGGGAGAAACCGCCCAGCTTGAATTTAAGCTGGTGGCGGACACGAGCGCCATCAATCTGCAGGAGTTGATTGAGCAGGCCAAAAGCAATGGTCAATGGGTTGATGGCGAAGAACGGCAAAAGCTCAACCGGGCTCTGCAGAATCGTCTGCCGGCCAATACCGAGATTTATTTCGAAAAAGATAAAGACAAACAGACCGGCCAGGAAATCATTAGACCCCTGCTGTTGGAAAACCAGACTCTGATGACCGGTGAGATGGTCAAGAATGCCCAGGTACGCATCGGCGGCCAGTTCAATGAACCCTATGTCGGTATTGATCTCACCGGCCGGGGCGGCAAGGTCTTTGCCAATCTCACGGAACAAAACGTTAACCGGCGACTGGCTATTGTTCTTGATGATGTGGTGCGTTCAGCCCCGGCCATTCGTGAAAAGATTATGGGCGGATCCGCCCAGATATCCGGCAGTTTCAGCCATGAAGAGGCTGCCGATCTTGCCATCATCCTGCGGGTCGGCGCCCTACCGGCACCGGTTGATGTGATCCAGAACCTGACGGTCGGNNGCCAGCCTGGGCCAGGATTCGATCACCAAGGGTATGACGGCCGGTATCTTCGGGGCGCTTCTGGTGCTCACCTTCATGATGATCTTTTACCATTTGTCAGGAGTTATTGCTAATGTGGCCTTGACACTCAATATTCTCTTTCTCTTTGCCGGACTGGCCATCCTCAATGCCACCCTGACTGTGCCGGGCATTGCCGGTATTATTCTCTCCATCGGCATGGCTGTCGACTCCAACATCCTGATCTTTGAACGGATGCGGGAGGAATATGATTTGGGTAAATCCGTCAGATCAAGTGTTGATGGCGGCTTCAATCAGGCGTTCTCCACCATTGTTGACTCCCAGGTGACAACCCTTATCACCTCAATGGCCTTGTTCCTCTTCGGCACCGGCCCGATCAAGGGCTTTGCCATTACCCTGTCACTCGGCATTCTCTTCAATCTGTTCACTGCTCTCTATTGTTCACGCTTCCTGTTTGACGTCCTCCATTCGTTCAAACTTTTGAAGAAACTAAGCTTCCTCCGCTTTACCAGAAAACCTAATCTGGATTACATGAAACTGCGGCATATCACCTATGCCATTTCGGCGATACTGATCGGTATCGGCCTCATCGCCTCCGTCCAGATTGCCAGAGGCAAGGCCAACATGGGCGTTGATTTTGCCGGTGGCTCTCTGCTGCAATATAAGGCCAGCCAGGCCTTTACCATGAATGAAGTCCGGCAGGCTTTTAACAAGCACCAGATAGAGGGCCTGGATCTGCAGGAAGTAGAAAATGAACACAGCCTGATTGTCAAGATCAAGAAATCGGAAGAAGTTATTGGTAATCTCAGCGCACAGATCAGTTCCGCCCTGACCTCCGAGCTTGCCGCTAAAAATTTCACTCTGGAAAGCCAATCCGAAATCGGCTCCTCAGTGAGTGCTGTCCTGCGGGACAAGGCCGCCATGGCCATTTTGATCTCTCTGGTCGGGGTTGTGATCTATCTGGCCATGCGCTTTGATATCCGTTTTGGTGTGGCCGCTGCCATGGCCACTATGCATGATATTCTGATCATAATCGGCTTATGCTGGCTGCTCGATATTGAGATGACCCTGCTCATTGTCACGGCCCTGCTCACCCTGGGCGGTTATTCTCTTAATGACTCGGTGGTCGTCTTTGATCGTATCCGCGAGAATATGGCCAAGGATCGTCACCACTCCATGATCAGCCAGATCAATAACAGTGTCAATCAAGTAGTAGGCAGAACTATCATCACCGGAGTGACCACTTGTCTGACCCTGCTCACCCTTTTGTTTCTGGGTGGCTCAGTGATCCATGATTTTGCCTTTGTCCTGTTTTGGGGCATTGTCGTCGGCACATTCTCCTCAGTCTTTGTGGCCAGCCCCTTGCTCTTACTTTGGCCTGAAAAGCAGGAAGAACCAGTCAATGACTAAGCAGCTGCCCAGAAAGGCCCAGCGGTTGGAAAAAGACGACAGTTTCTGTTTTGCCTGTCATCCGGCTATCGGCTGTTTTACTGACTGCTGCCGGCAGCTGGAACTGGCCCTGACACCTTACGATGTCCTGCGCTTGAAACAGGCTTGCGGTTTGCGCTCAGAGGTTTTTCTTGATCGCTATGTAATTGTGGAGCAGGAGCCAGAAGAAAGCTGGCCCCGCTTTTATCTCACCATGGTAGACGATGGCCAGGCCAGCTGTGTTTTTGTCACCAAGAACGGCTGCAATCTGTATCAGGATCGCCCAGGGGCCTGCCGGGCTTATCCTATGGGTCGGGCGGCCATGCGCCAGGCTGATAATAGCATTGATGACTACTACGTCCTGCTGCAGGAAAATCATTGTTTGGGTTTTCAGGAAAAACAGGAACAAAATGTTGCCTTATACAGCAGAGAACAGGGGCTGTCGACCTATAACCGTTTTAACGATGCGGTGGCTCCTATCCTGCAACATGAGCAGATACGACAGGGGAAACGATTTTCGGCCCGGCAGCGAGAATACTTCATTCTGGCCCTCTATAATCTTGATCAATTCCGCAGTCTGCTCCTGGCGGGCCAACTTCCCGGCGCCCTGGCCTCAGATGACGACAGCAGCAAAGCAGATCTAGCCAACGACGAGGCCCTGCTTCTTTACGGCATTAACTGGCTGACGGATATCTTATTTAAATAATTGATTGTTTGTAAGGCTCTTGCACCCATGCTCAAGCTCATTATCTTTGACTGCGATGGCGTAATGTTTGACTCCAAATTCGCCAACCGCGAATACTACAATCAATTGCTGGCCCATTTCAAACGACCAGCAATGACTGCAGCCGAGCTTGAATATGTCCATATCCACAACGTAATGGACTCCATCCACCACATCTTCCGCCATTATCCCGACCAAGATCTGCAGGCAGTGCACGCCTACCGCCTGACCCTTGATTATACTCCATTTCTCGGTCATATGAAGATGGAACCGGACCTAATACCATTTCTGGAAATAACCAAAAATCAATATAAGCTGGCTATTTCCACCAACCGCACCAATACCATGGTCCCTATCCTGCAGATGTTTCAATTAGAGAATTATTTCGGCAAGGTTATGACCGCTGAAAATGCCCCTCGACCTAAACCAGCACCGGACGCCCTCTGGGAAATCCTTGATTATTATCAATATCAAACAGATGAGGCCATTTACATCGGGGACTCCATCATTGATCGTGAACATACGACCAACTGCGGCATGCGGCTGATTGGTTTCAGAAATCCGGCTTTGGCCGCCGAATATCATGTGACCACTTTCATGGAGATACTAGCCCTTCCCCCTTTTCTGGCACCGGCCTGATTTATCTTCCCCCGCCCACCTCTGCATTTACCATTAATGATGATGATGGTGGTGGTGATGGCTTCCATGTTCTGACATCTTGCCGCCGGCTGCCATCAAGGCCTTATCCAGGAGTTCACTCGCCTCGTTTAAGGCACTGATGGCCGCGTCAATATGAGCAGCCACCAGTTCATGACCCGCCGTACGGGCAATAACAGACCATTTACCGCATTCTTGGGCATGCCCCCGGTTGTGTTCAATCCAATGGGGTAATAACACCTTTAATTTTTCCATCTCTTCCATGTTCTCTTCCTTAGGCAATGGTTACAATTTCCACCGGTCTTTGCGTGCCGATGGCTTAATCTTCAGCCAGTTAAAAAGTACTACTTAAGCTATTCCGACCCGCTATTTTTTTTAACAACAAGCTTGCCGGCCAAAAAATCAATGGACTGGATACTGACCTCTTCAAGCCTCAGGGGCTCTTCAAAAAAAGCGTTCACCTCAATGGTCGTCCCTGATACCTGTAACTGGGTTACATTTTCCATGACTACTTCTTCCGCACCATCTTTTTCCATAACCACACTCATCTGACACATGTTACTCCTCCTCAAGCGGCACGGCCATTACACTAAAAAACGAAATTCGCCCTTTCCCAATAAGTCATGGAGATGGAGAATCCCGGCCAGCCTGCCATCTTCTTTGACTATCGGCAGCACGGTAATCTCATGGCCCTGCATGATGCTCAAGGCATCGGCTGCCAGCATCGAACCATCAATTGCTATCGGCTTGGCGGTCATAATATCTGCTGCCAGCGAAGAAGAAAGCGATCTGCTCAAGGCCACATTACGCCGCACATCGCCATCAGTGATAATGCCCAGAATTTTTCCTTCAGGACTCATAACCAGAACGGCACCAAGATTTTTTTCATTGAGCACCTCGACCGCCCTGGTCGCCGGGTCTTCTCCAAAAACCAGAGGAACGGCACTGCCTGTCAGCATCACCTCACTGACCCGTACTTTCAAGCGCTCGCCGAGGCTGCCGCCGGGATGATTTTTCCGAAAATCCGAGGCCTGAAACTTTTTTTTCTGCAACAGAACAACGGCCAGGGCATCTCCCATGGCCAGGGTGGCCGTGGTCGAGGCGGTCGGAGCGAGCCCTAGAGGACAAGCCTCCATTGGTACCCCAATATCCAGCACCAGATCAGCAGCCTCAGCAAGTATAGAGTGCAGACCGCCGGTCATGGCAATGATCTTCACTCCTCTTTTTTGCAGGCTGACCAGCAGCGAATTCAACTCGAGGGTGCCACCTGAATATGATATGGCAATCACCACATCAGTAGGCATCACCATCCCCAAATCGCCATGCATGGCCTCCACCGGATGGAGAAAAAATGAGGGTGTACCCGTACTGTTCAAGGTGGCCGCAATCTTTTGGCCGATGATTCCCGATTTGCCGATCCCGGTTATAACCACCCGACTGGGGCAATGAAACAGCATATCCACCGCCTGGACAAAATCCTCACCAATCCGCTGGCGGACAGCCGCCAGGCCTTGTTCTTCAATCAAAAAAACTTTTTGGGCATCCTCTATCAACATTCTTGTTTGTTCTCCACTTCTATCATTGTTCAGCTCACGCGAAAGTCCGGCCATCAAAAAAATCAGTCCACTCTGCTGGCAGTGGTTTATATCAATCGCACCAGCATCCGTCCCCTCAGGCTGCCGGCAAGCATCTTTTGAATGGCATCATCAAGCTGTTCCAGATTAATCATTGTTGCCAGATCATCAAGCTGACTAATCTTATACTGCGTTGCCAATAACTGCCATATGCGCCGGCGAACGACTACAGAACAACGGGCAGAATCAATCCCGATCAACCGTACACCACGCAGGATAAAGGGATAGACCGTCAAGGCCAGATCGCCGGACGCCGCATTCCCGCAACTGGTAACCACCCCGTCATAACGGGTTTCTTTAATGGCAGTCTCCAGATAGCGGCCACCAATGGTATCCACCACTCCAGCCCATTTTTCCGGGAGGAGCGTTTTTTGGGGTGACCTGACAAATTCTTCCCGCGCCAGCACTGTATGTGCCCCCAGATTTAAAAGAAATTCCTGTTCTTTTTTGCCGGTAAGGGCGGTCACGGTAAAACCCAGCTTGGCAAGGATGGCCACACTGATTGATCCGACGCCGCCGGTAGCCCCTGTTACCAGAATTTCACCATCACCGGGGACACAACCTTGCCGGCCAAGCATTTCCACACAACGGCCGGCCGTGAAGCCGGCTGTTCCCAACATCATGCTCTGCTGCAGACTCAACCCCTGGGGGAGCCTCACCACCCAGGCGGCCGGCACCCGCACATATTCAGCAAAGCCCCCGGGATGATTCATTCCGAGGTCATAGCCCGACACAATCACCTGATCTCCCGGCAGGAAAGCGGCATCACTGGACTCCTCCACAACACCGGCGGCATCAATTCCCGGGGTATGAGGATATCGTCGGGTAATGCCGCGATTACCGGAGGCAGACAGGGCATCTTTATAATTAAGCGATGAGTAATGGACCCGAACCAATACTTCACCCGCTAAATCTGTGGTCTCTTTTTCCTCCACCGAGCGGCTAAAAGTCCCTTTGCTGAGCTCTCGTACCACAAGACTTCTATAGATCAAAATATTCTCCTCCAGGCATGACTTTACTGATAATTCCAGCCTTTTTCCTTGACAAAAACCGTTGTTTTCCTCATTATGTAAAATTATTTATCTTAATAGATAATGACTAAATTAACAAATTTTAAGCATTTATTATCATAAATTTTTATGCCATACAGGCATTCTCTTACTGGAGTTAAACCTATGCCAAATTATCTTTTCACCTCGGAATCCGTCTCAGAAGGGCATCCTGATAAAGTTGCCGATCAGATCTCGGACGCCATTCTTGATGCGATCCTCACCCAGGATCCATATGCCCGTGTAGGTTGCGAAACCCTGGTAACCACCGGTATGGCTATGATTGCCGGTGAAATCACCACTTCGGCCTGGGTCGATATGCCCGATGTAGTTCGCCAGACTATTCGTGCTATTGGCTACAACTCCTCAGATATGGGTTTTGACTGGCAGTCTTGTGCTATAATCACTTCCATTGACAAACAATCTCCTGATATTGCCCAGGGCGTCAACGAAGGCTCCGGCCTCGATCTTGATCAGGGCGCCGGTGATCAGGGCCTGATGTTTGGTTATGCCTGTAATGAGACGAAAGTACTGATGCCCATGCCCATTACTTATGCCCACCGTTTGGTCAAACGCCAATCGGAGGTCCGGAAGACCGGTCGTCTGCCCTGGCTCCGTCCTGATGCCAAAAGCCAGGTGACCATTGAGTATGAGGACAATATGCCCAAACGGGTGGAAGCAGTAGTACTTTCCACCCAGCATGATGAGACGATTAATTATGAAGATCTGAAAGAAGCGGTCATGGAAGAGATTATCAAGCCGATCCTACCCGCAGATATGATTGATGCCAAGACCAAATACTTTATCAATCCTACTGGCCGTTTTGTCATCGGCGGGCCGGTTGGGGACTGTGGGGTGACTGGCCGCAAGATAATTGTTGATACCTATGGAGGCAAAGGATCACATGGCGGCGGAGCTTTTTCCGGCAAGGATCCCTCCAAAGTCGATCGCTCGTCTTCGTATATGGGCCGCTATATTGCTAAAAATTTAGTGGCCGCAGGCCTGGCCTCGGAAATAGAAGTACAGGTCGCCTATGCCATCGGTATTTCCCAACCAGTATCCATCAACGTGAACAGCTTTGGGACCGGCACGATCTCTGACGACAAGATCAAGGCCCTGATCTTGCGCCACTTTGATCTGCGCCCCAAGGCCATTATCCAACACCTGAACTTGCTGCGTCCCATCTATCAGGCTACCGCCGCCTACGGTCATTTCGGTCGGGAAAGAGAGAACTTTACCTGGGAGAAAACCGATAAGGCCGCCATTCTGAAAGAAGATGCCAAACCTTAAAGAGTCTTTAGAGAAGCACAACTCAGCTATCTACGGTTTCACATTATAAACCCACCTGTTCTGTCAAACAGGTGGGCCTTTTATTTTAATTTTTCATCATTCAAGCAGAGGATTTTAAATGACTGGAGCTAAAACTGATTACAAGGTAGCCGACATGTCGCTTGCCGCTTGGGGCAGGAAAGAAATCGCCATTGCCGAGACTGAAATGCCGGGACTGATGGCTCTTCGTAAAGAATATCAGGCGGCCCAACCACTTAAAGGCGCTCGTATTGCCGGCTGCCTGCATATGACTATCCAGACAGCGGTCCTCATGGAGACCCTAGTCGATCTGGGAGCACAACTGCGCTGGTCATCATGCAATATTTTTTCCACCCAGGATCATGCCGCCGCGGCCATGGCTGCAGCCGGCATTCCTACCTTTGCCTGGAAAGGTGAAAACGAGGAGGAGTTCTGGTGGTGTATCGATCAAACGATTTTTGGGCCTGATAACTGGCGGCCCAATATGATCCTTGATGATGGTGGTGATCTCACCCTGATCATGCACGATAAATATAAAGATGATATGCAAAATATCCGGGGCATCAGTGAAGAAACGACCACCGGGGTCCATCGGCTCAACGAGATGGCCAAGGCCGGGAAATTGATGTGTCCGGCCTTTAATGTCAATGACTCGGTGACCAAATCAAAATTTGACAACCTTTATGGCTGCCGCGAGTCTTTAATCGATGGTATCAAGCGGGCGACTGATGTGATGATTGCCGGCAAGAATGCCGTGATCGTCGGTTTTGGCGACGTCGGTAAGGGCTGTGCCCAAGCTCTGCGCGGCATGGGGGCCACCGTTTATATCACTGAAATCGATCCCATCTGCGCCCTGCAGGCAGCCATGGAGGGCTATAGAGTAGTTACTATGGACGAGATTGCTCATCTGGGCAATATCTTTGTCACCTGTACCGGTAATCTGCGGGTAATCACCAGACAGCACATGGAGTTGATGCCTGATCAGGCCATTGTCTGTAATATCGGCCATTTTGACTCCGAGATCGACATTGCCGGCATTCGCGATCTGCCTTGGGACAATATCAAACCTCAAGTCGATCATGTTATCTTTCCTGATGGTAAAAAAATCATCATTCTGGCGGAAGGACGGTTGGTCAACCTCGGCTGCGCTACCGGCCATCCCAGCTTTGTTATGAGCAATTCCTTCACCAATCAGGTCCTGGCCCAGATTGAATTGTGGAAACATCCCGAACAGTATGAAAACAAAGTTTATTTTCTGCCAAAAAATCTTGATGAGATGGTAGCCCGCTTACATCTGCAAAAAATCGGAGCTCACCTGACGGTGTTGACCAAGGAGCAGGCTGACTATATAGGTGTGCCTGCAGAAGGACCATACAAGGCAGATTATTATCGATATTAATAAAGCAACAATGGCAGAAAATAATATTAGAGCCAAGCTGAGTTTGTGCTATTAATATTGTTTTCTGCCGTTATCTTTTTATAAACCGGCGACTAAAGTTATATCTCCGGAGAGCACCTCGTGAATGAGGCCGCTATTATCCTGCACCGACAGCATGCCATTGCTATCCACTCCCAGCGCTTTACCATAAACGATTGATCCGGCAGGGGTAAGCCATTGCATCCACTTTCCCTGTAACATATCGCGCCTTTGCCACTGCTTCAGGATACCAGCAAAGCCGACTGCGGCCAATTCAGCGACGAGCTGAAGAAGCCGTATGCGGATTTCGGCAAAAATAATTAAGATATCATAGTGCTGACCGCTTTCCAAGAATAGAGAGGTAGCGCTTTTCTGCAATTCTGAAGACAAGGTTTCTTTCGTATTGTTGATATTGAGCCCTATACCGACAAGAGCAAAGTGTTCAGCTTCATCATGCAATGAGGAAGTCTCCACCAAGATGCCGCCACATTTACGACCATTAATATAGATATCATTCGGCCATTTGAGCTCAATTGTCAGATGGCATATTTCCTCGAGGGCCTGACTTACCGCCAGCCCTGCAGTTAAGGTAATCTTTGCATAATCAGTTATATCCAGATCTGGTCGGAGCAATATTGTGGCATAGAGGCCCATGCCGGCCGGTGACTGCCAGCTCTTGCCCAGTCTTCCTCGCCCAGCTGTCTGACAGCCCGCCAGAACCGCGTAGCCATGCGCTTTTCCTTGATGAGCAAGTTCCCGGGCGCTGCTGTTGGTTGAAGCGACAGTCTCCAGAAAAAGCGTATTATCCATTGATAATCTCTAATAACCAGACAAAAAAAGGTGCCAAGCTCTCAAAGAACTCGACACCTCAACCACTCTCATAAAAATAGAGCCGCTAAAAACTAATTTACTCCACCTTCGCCTTCTTCATCTTTAATACGATTTTTCATGGCATACATGGTGGTGGAACCGGAAGACCAAAACATCATCTTTCCTTCTTTGACCAGATCGTTGGCAGCATTTTTTATTACACGCGGCTTGGAATCAGGATCACAGGCATAAAAATCCTTGATATAAAGCTGTGGTTTCGGAGCAGTTTCTGCCTTCTTCAGAATCGCAGCTTTGAGCTCATCATTAGTTAATGCCATAGCACTTACTCCTAAAAAAAATTGTGAACAGTCAAGCCTCAAACAGACATGATCGATTTAAACCGTTTAAATCGATCATGTCATCATGTCAATTTACTTTACATGAGAGGTATATTTGAACTGAGTGGTCGTACGCCATGTGTCATAAGCCAAACGATAATCATCAATACTCTTGATGGTGAATGGAATATTACACTTCTCAAAGAACTTCTCCCAGCCAATCCGCTCTGCCCACTCACCCACACGCTCGTATTTGCGGGCATCCTTGGCATAAACTTCAAGTATCCCCTTAACGGCAGCAACGGTCTCCGGCCAACGTGGCGGAGTGTTGGGCAGGAAAGGAATAACCAGCTTCGAGAATTTAGGGGCTGATTTTCTATTGGAAACCTTACCACCAACCAGGATGGCAATGCCGTCACCTTCCGGATCAGCAAGAGGCATGGCAGGACACATCGTGTAGCAGTTACCACAGAACATACAACGATCGGCATTTACCACAACTGACTTGATCTCCTCACCATCCACTGTCACCTTGGCAGGTTTAACAGCACCAAGAGGACAAGCAGAAATAGCCAGCGGCAACTCACAGACCCCGGTAATACGCTTGTGATCGATCATCGGCGGCTTCCGATGCACACCAAGAATAGCGATATCAGACGCATGCACGGCACCACACATATTCAGACAACAGGCCAGTGCTATCCGCACCTGGGCCGGCAGGGTCATGGAGGTGAAATAATCAAACAGCTCATCCATAACAGCCTTAACAACACCTGAGGCATCAGTGGCTGGGGTATGGCAATGAACCCACCCTTGAGTATGAACGATGTTGGTCACACCGGCACCGGTCCCACCAACTGGGAATCTGTTGCCGCGACCTGCCAGATCATCCAGCAATGGCTGAACCTTGGCTTTGGCATCTACCATGAACTCCACGTTATTACGGGTAGTGAAGCGGAAGAAACCGTCACAATGCTTATCGGCAACATCACACATCTCGCGGATCAGCTCGATAGAGATCAAACGGGCAGCCCCGACACGGACTGTCCAACACTCATCACCGGTCTCTGATTTGTGTACCAGGACACCAGGTTGAGTAATTTCATGCCACAGCCATTTACCTTTATTGGCTTTAACAACCGGAGGATGAAACTCAGAATAATATCTGGGACCGATGTCGGAAATACGATCTGACATCGGATTGGCTGGATCATAGGCCATAATATAAACTCCTTATAGACGAGTAGAGACTCGATTTAACTTCTAATTAGGCAGCGTGGCGAGCACGGAACTCTTCAACATCACGTTCCCATCCACCTTCAACTTCTTCTTCCTGCCAGAACACGTAAGGATTGGAACGCGGCTCTTTAACATGCTGGGGAATAGGCTCAAGACCCATAACCTTGATAAAGGTCGGCAGACCAACACGCTGCATGGTTTCACCGACACGCTCACGATTCTTACCGTCTTCCATCCACCAATCCCAGATCTTCTCAATAAATTCGATCAACTCTTCAAATTCATTATCAGCCGAAACTTTCATGAAAGGAACGATCAGTGTTGCAAACTGGGCACCATCAAGAATCGGGGCCTTAGCTCCAACACAGATGGATGCTCCCTGCTCTACGCCTGGACGAAGAGCACGAGGCATAACATTCAGACAATGCATGCAGCGGGTACATTCTGCGTCATCAATCTTCAACTCACCGCCTTCCATCCACATACACTCGGTTGGACAAAGGGCAAGTACTTCTTTCTGGATATCAAATTTACCCCAGTCACGACCGGAATGAGCGCCGCCGTTGGCGGGGATATTACCAGCAATATATTCTTTAACGGCAGCCTGGTCGATACGGATGTTATCTCTCCAGGTGCCGATAACCGCCACATCTGAGCGGGCGATCGCGGCAACACAGTCATTGGGACAACCGGAAAATTTGAATTTGAACTTATAAGGGAAGGCTGGACGATGAATCTCGTCCTGATAGTGCATAGTCAAATGATGGCAGGCCTCTTCGGTATCATAGCACGACCACTCGCAACGAGACTGTCCAAGACAGTTGGCAGGAGTCCGCAGGTTGGAGCCTGAACCGCCCAGATCCTGTTGCAGGTTATGAGTCAGATCATAAAAGAAAGGCTCCAGGGCCTCGGTACGGCAACCAAGCATAACAATGTCACCGGTCGAACCATGCATATTGGTCATACCGGAACCATATTTCTCCCACAGATCACAGATATCACGCAAATGTTTGGTCGAATAATACTTCGACGCAGGCTGGGCAAGACGAACGGTATGAAAATGCTCAACACCTGGAAAACGTTTGGGCAGATCTGAATAGCGGCCAACAATACCACCACCATATCCGAAAACACCTACAATACCACCATGTTTCCAATGAGTAATTCTCTCTTTGAATGACAGCTCCAACTGACCAAGAATATCCCAACACTGTGGACTTTTCTCTGCCTGGCGCTTAATGTCGGTAACGAAGCTTGGCCATGGGCCTTTTTCAAGCTCATCCAACAGGGGCGTCTCATGCTTTGCCATGAATTTTCCTCCATAAAATTACTGATTTAACTTCAACCATTACCAAAATACACACACCAGCAGTATCAAAATACTGCTGGCAATTACAAATTACATCTTTTCCTTCTTAAAAAAACACCCTTCTTGCGATTGATGCTGTGTTCCTGTTTACCAAAAAAAATTTACATTTCAAATCATCATTCAGCGTCCGACAATATCTCTGAACAATTTTTTTGTCAACAAAAAACAAAAGAAAAAAGACCAAAAATGAATCAATATTCAGTAAGCTTTCATCCTGTTTTTTCCAGACCCGCCATCTTCAATAAAGCATTTTCAGGGGAATATTCAACACACCCTTTCCCCCTCTCTCCCCGCATAAGGCCCAGTACTCGACCGGCCAGCTCTTTGCCGAGCTGCACCCCTTCCTGATCAAATGAATTGATATTCCAGCAGAATCCCTGGAACACTATCTTGGCCTCATATAAGGCCAACAGTGCCCCCATGACTCTCGGGGTCAACCTGTCAGCCATGAGAATCAGGTTGGGCCGATTTCCGGGAAAGTGCTTGTTGGGATTGGCATTCTTTTGTCCTGCAGCCAGAGCCAGAGATTGGGCCAGGAGATTGGCTACCAGTTTCTGCTGAGAAGTCGACCCTGCAATGGGCAGATCCTGCTGATATTGATTGTGGCGAAAGCCGATGAACTCAACCGGCACAATCTCAGTACCCTGATGCAATAATTGATAAAAGGCATGCTGGCCGTTTGTCCCCGGCTCACCCCAGAGAATAGGCCCGGTCTTTATAGTAAGCTGCTCACCATAGCGGGATACCGATTTGCCATTTGATTCCATATCACACTGCTGGAGATGAGCAGCAAACCTGTGCAGAGCCTGACTATAGGGCAGCACAGCCACAGTAGAAAAACCAAGAAAATTATGATTCCATATTCCCAGCATGGCCAGCAGCAATGGTATATTCTGCTGCAGGTCCGGCTCTTCCGCCGCTTGATCCATCATAGAGGCGCCGGCCAGAAATTCTAACAGATGGTCAAATCCGAGGCCGAAACCCAGCATGACCGCCCCCACCATTGAGGTGGCACTATATCTTCCACCGATATAATCAAACATATAAAACGAGCGCAGATAATTCACCGGATTATCCATGGGACTGCCTTCACCGGTCACCGCTATAAAATGACGGGCCGAATCAAGACCTTCCAGCTCAAAAGCTTTTCGTATCAGGGTCTCATTCGTCAAGGTCTCAAGAGTGCTGCCGCTTTTTGACACCACATTGACCAGGGTGGTGGCCAGATTGACTTGCCGCAGGACAGCCGCCGCATCATCAGGATCAACATTAGAAATAAAATAAACTCGCCGACCAGCTCGGCCATAAGCCCGTAAAGCCTCATAGACCGAACGGGGGCCAAGATCCGATCCGCCAATACCAATATGAATCATAGTGTCAAAAAAAAGGCCTTGACCAGTAACCAGATTGCCATTTTCCAGATCTTCCAGAAAGATCTTCAGCCTGGCCAGCTCTAGTTCAGCCTGTTTTGAGGCTAACGGCTCGGCCGGAGGTCCAGCAAACAGATCTCGACAGGCGGTATGCAGGACCTGACGTTCTTCAGAAGGGTAGCCATGAATACGGTTCATGATCGCACCGCGCCGCATCTGCCGGAACTGCTCAATCAGTTGGCACTGATCCGCTAATTGCTGGAGAGCAGCCAGCGTCTCATCGTTTATCCGTTCAGTTGCATAAAGCAGAGCAAACCCTGCCGCCGAACAGCAGTATTGCTCTATTCTGGCCTGGGTTAGCGTGCCAGGTGCAGTAAGATCAACAGGCCGGCTCGCCAGCTCTAAAAGATGGGAATACACCGGGGCATCTGCCAATGATTGCCATCTCTCCATCATTCACCTCGCTGTAAAAGTTAATTGTGAGTTAGTGGTTCGGTGCAACAAAACAGAGCTTTTTCTTTAAAATATTTTTTGCAGCTAGAAAGCCTTAAATGATTGGTAACCTTTGAGATCATGAGGTCCTTCTTTTCATCATACCCGCCTCTGCCAGCTCTCGCATTTCCTGAATAACAGTACGGTAATCTTGCTGGCCATAGATTGCTGAACCGGCAACGAAGATATTGGCACCTGACTCCGCCACCATTCCGATCGTCACCGGACTGATGCCACCATCAATCTCTATACCGACAATCAAGCCCAGATCATCAATACGTTTTTTCAGCTGCCTTATTTTGCGAAGGGTAGAGGGAATAAAGGACTGGCCGCCAAAGCCGGGATTAACACTCATGAGCATTACCAGATCTATCTCTTCCAGAACATAATCAAGCGTTTCCAAGGAAGTGGCCGGATTAAGAACGACACCTGCTTTTTTCCCCAACTCTCGAATATGGGTAACAGTGCGATGCAAATGAGGACAGGCCTCTACATGGACGGTGATCCAGTCTGCTCCAGCCTCAGCAAAGGCTTCCAGATATTGATCCGCATTTGAAATCATCAGGTGGACATCAATGATCTTGGCCGTTACTTGACGAACCGCCTTGACCACTAATGGGCCGATGGTGATATTAGGCACAAAATGACCATCCATAACGTCCACATGGATAATCTCAGCCCCGGCCTGATCAACCGCCTGAATTTCCTCTCCTAAACGGGCAAAATCGGCGGATAATATTGATGGCGCAAATTGAATTTCCTGCATTCCTTCCTCTTTTATCTTAGTTAAATATTTGATAATTAGTCCCTACTTTTCCCTGTCCTCAGCTCTGGTCAAGCCGGCGTACTTCATCACCGGGCAACATCTCCACCAGCCCCTCCAGTTCCAGAATAAGCAGGAATTCGGCAACCCGTCCCGGGCTTAAACCTGAGCCGGCGATTAGCGTATCCCGCTTCATGGAATAAGGGTCAATTGTGTGCAGCAGAGCCAGGATCTCCGGTTCCAGTATTAAAGGATGGAGGATAGACTCGCTCGCTGCCAGTGGCCCTTGTTGTATATTCCGGGATAAAGGGAGTTCCTCAATAATATCATCGGCGGTAATAACCAGTTTAGCCCCTTGCTGCAACAGCCAGTGCGCCCCGGCACTTTTAAACGAATCCGCCTGCCCAGGTACGGCAAAAACATCGCGGCCTTCTTCGAGCGCAAATTCGGCCGTAATCAAGGAGCCGGACTTTCTGGCCGCCTCAACAACCACAACGCCATAACTCATGCCGGCAATAATCCGATTACGTGCCGGAAAACGAAATGCTTCCGGACGGGTGCCAAGGGGATATTCCGTGACCAAAACACCACTTTGCCGGATCTGTTCATACAATTTGTAATTTTGCTGGGGATAGACCACATCAAGACCGCAACCCAATACTGCCACCGTTTTTCCTGATACGGATAAGGCTCCGGCATGGGCGCTGGCATCAATGCCCAGGGCCAGACCCGAGACGATGGTCACTCCTCGGGCCGCCAGATCCCGGGCCAAGGTTGAAGCAATACGGTGACCATAGCTGGTAGCCGCTCGAGAGCCGACGATCGCCAGGCAACAAGTATCCAGCAGCTCGCTTGGGCCTTGAATATAAATTACCGGTGGAGGGGCATTAATTTGACGCAGCAGGGCAGGATAATTGTGATCATCGAGACAAAGGGCTTGGGCACCTAAGCCAGCCAGCCGCTCCAGCTCGTTTTTACCCCGGAGCCGAACGGCATCGACATCCGATAAGGCCAACAGGGCTTCCGGTCGGATACCGGAGACCCTTGATCTGTCCTGAGCAGAACTGCGCAAGACGCCGTCAGGACCGCCACAGCATTCCATAAGGCGCCTCTGGCCTGCCAGCCCCAGCCCCGTCACAAGAGTCAAACTCACCCAATCAAGGATATCAGCCATGCCCACTCCTTGTTAAGTGAATTGCCAACCCGGTTACCGAGGAGACGGAGAATATTATTTGCTGACTTGACGCCTGCCGACCGTTATCAACAAATATCAATCTGTCATAAAGACTCGTAATTCCTCAATACGCGACGGATGCTTCAGCTTTTGTATGGCCTGGGCCTCAATCTGTCGGATCCTCTCCCTGGTTACGGCAAAACACTTGCCGACCTCCTCAAGGGTGTGATCACAACTGACATCAATACCATAGCGCATTTGCAGCACCTTACATTCACGGGCAGAAAGAGAAGACATCACCCGGCAGAGACATTCTTTCAAACTGTCCACCATGGAGGAGTCATCAGGTCCAATACCGCTACAATCTTCAATAAAATCCGAGAGAAACGACTCTTCATCACTACCCACCGGGGTATCCAGAGAGATGGCATCCTTGGCTGTTTTCAAGGCCGCTTTAATTTTTGCCACACTGAGGCCAAGCTGCTCCGCCATCTCTTCCGGACTTGGCTCCCGGTTATCGGTCCGGATAAAATCTCTGGTCACCCGCAATAGACGGTTAATCGTCTCAATCATATGCACCGGCAGGCGGATTGTCCGGCCTTGATCGGCAATCCCGCGGGTAATGGACTGGCGAATCCACCAGGTGGCATAGGTGCTGAATTTATAGCCTCGATGATAATCAAACTTCTCCACGGCCTTCATCAAGCCGATATTGCCTTCCTGAATAAGGTCAGGAAATTGCAGACCACGATTGGCAAATTTTTTGGCCACTGATACCACCAGCCGCAAATTAGCCCTTACCAGCGACTCTTTGGCATGTCTGACGATATCCCGCGCTGACTCCAGTTCATGAAGCATGGCGCTCAAGATTCGACAACCCCAGCCCAGCCCTGCACCCAGCTCCCGGCCGACTCTTCTTTCCAGCTCCTGCACATCGATCTGCTGATCAGTCTGGCCAATATCATTCAGTTTATAGTACTGTTTTATCTGAGTACTTATCTTGGCGCTGCTTTTGGATAGTTCTTTTAGGCCAGCGGCAATATCATTAATATTACGGGAACAGATAAGTCTGTCCTGAAAAATATCTGCTATCTTCGCAGATATAGCCAGGATCTGTGCATATAGCTGCGTTTCATCATCGGACCCTGCAGGACAATCCAGAACGCGCTGCCACAAGTCTTCTCTTTTCTGATCAAGCTCTAGCGCCCGATCAACCCGAGCGATAAATTCATTATGGGCGCAGGCAACGACATCAGGTTGATCATCAGGGATCCCTTTCAAGATTTGAAAGATTTTTACCCGACCCGATTCAAGTTCCTGCACTATCGCCTGCAGGGCCGGAATGGCTAAAGGAGATGACAGCACAGTCCGCTGGATTCGATATAGTCCTTCTTCCATCACCCGGGAGAGCTCCAGTTCCTCTTCATGGCTAAGAAGAGTCAGGGTGCCCATTTCCCGCAAATAGATATTCATGGGATCGACAGCATGACTGCTCTGTCCTCCACCTCTGGAGACCTGACACAGGTCGTTTTCTTCCGGATCGATAGCGAGATCATCACTATCATCTTCTTCATCCATTACATGCGGGATGTCGACCACATCTTCGGACCAATCAACGGCAAGCGTATTACCTTCAAGAGTAAGGCCACTGGTAACTTCGGTAATATCAAAAACATCATTTTCAAGCAGATTCTCACCGTTTAGTGGTATTGCTTCATCCTGATCAAATTTCTCATCCCCGACCATAGTTCCTCCCTCAAGATACCACGTCTTCAAAAAATAAAGGACAGGCTACCTTTAACAAAGTTAATTACTTTATCACTGCGCACTATATCAACAAAAAACTTAAAATCAATAAGTGTTTGAAAATAGGCAAAATAAGAACCAAGCATGCATTCTGGCAGATCTAGCGCCAGAACAGAGACCGGCGTCCACTATCTTAGTTATAGCAAGAAGTCGCTAAATCTGTTTGCTAAATAATCGATCTACTCCATGGCCCGCAGCTCTTTATCTATCTTCTGTTTTTCCTGAAGCAAGTGGGAAAGCGTGTCCAGCTCATGCTCATCCCGTTGGATCCTGCCAATTTCTAAGATCAAGGATTTTGATATCTCCATCAATTCCTCCCTTTTGAGCCACAGGACCAACTCAGCCAGCTCTTCTTCAGTCCCGGAACACTGCAGACTCCCGCCCTCAGTGGTGGAGGCGGCCAGTAGGATTTCTGCCACCAGGGCCCGTTCCTCACCTTCAGGCAAAGCGGCAAGCAATTCTTCCGGCTCAAACTCCCGGCCTTTGGCATGCAGGGCCTGGAGTTGAAGAAACAAGACCTCGCCCACCCCAAAGGCCAGCCGTTGTCTCAGCCCCACTTGTTCCAGCCGCATGAAATGGGATGGATAGAGCACCATATGGGCAACAAGGCGCTTCTGGGCCATATTAAGCTCGATCCGATTTTGCCCTTTCCGGCCCACAAAACTTGCTTTTTTTGTAGGCAGAGCCATGGGGTATGGCGGTCTGGAATCAATTATCGTTCTACCCTGCAGGGCGAGCGCCGGTGCCGCGTCCGGCGAATGCTGCTCAGAGAGAAGCTCACTCAACTGCTGGGCCGGCAGACCTAATTTTTCACTGAAATGGGCAATTACTACCGAGCGCTGCAAGGGAGAGGCAGCCGCCTGCACCAGGGGACGCAGCTCTTGTACAATTCTGTTTTTGCCATCCAGGGTCAGGCCATGTTCTTCAATTAATTTGGCCAGGGCAAACTCGGCCAGCGGCGCCGCCGAATTCAACAGCCGCTCCATCTCTTCCAGACCTTTGTCACGAATAAAGGTGTCAGGATCATGGCCAGACGGCAGCAGTGCCACTTTCGCACTCATCTGCTCGGCCAGAAACAGAGGAACAGCCCGAACCGCAGCCTTGATTCCGGCTGCATCGCCATCGAAAAGAAGGATGGCGTTGTCCGTGTAATGGCGCAGCAGCTTTAACTGCGGCCTGGTCAAGGCGGTGCCTAATGGTGCCACCACATTAGGACAACCATGCACCACCAGCGAAATCATGTCGAAATTGCCCTCTACCAGCACAACCCGCTGTCTTGAACGAATATCGCCGGCCTGTTGAAAAAGACCAAGCAGACTGCGGCTTTTATCAAAGACCGGGCTCTCAGGGGAATTCATATACTTGGGTTGACCGTCACCGACAATACGGCCGCCAAAACCGCTGATCCGCCCTTTGGGATCAAAAATAGGAAAGAGGATCCGGTCCCGGAAGCGATCGTAGGTCCCGCCCTTGTCATTTCTCACCAGCAGGCCCACCGCCTCGGCGGTCGTGCTCTGGTCACCCTGCAGACTGGAACCAAGGAAATTCCAGCCGGCACTGTCTACCGAAGGAGCATATCCAAGCTGGAACTTTTCCTGAATTGCCAGTGGAATACCACGGCGCTCAAGATAGTTGCGTGCCTGTGCCGCCCCCTGGGCATGCAGCAGATATTCTCTGAACAGGCGGGCGGCCTTGTCATTGATATCAAACATGGCCTTACGCAGCTGCTCTTTTTCCTGTTCTGCCGGCGAATAATGCTTTTCCGGCAGTTCGATCTTATAACGCCGGGCCAGCTCCTGCAGAGCGGTGGGAAAATCCAGGTTATGATATTTCATCATAAATGAGAAGACATCACCGGACTCACCACAACCAAAACAGTGATAAAACTGCTGTCCCGGATGAACGGAAAAAGAGGGCGTTTTTTCACCATGAAACGGACAACGTCCCAGAAAGCGCGCCCCCGCTCTTTTCAGCTCGACAGTCTCGCCGATGATCTGAACGATATCAGCCTGCTCCTTCACCAGGGCTGTTACTGAATCACGTGTTTCCAAATATCCCATATTTTTCAAAAGTTATTTTACAGTTGCTTACCAGTTATATCACAAATTTATTGAATTCATATCATCACCCAGATTTAATTCTGGCCCGTTGCGCCTGCTCCGGTTGTCCTTTTTCGAGATAGGCCTTTTCCATCAACTGCCAATTCTGCTGAATCAAGCCATAATCCTTCCCAGCCAGACTATTTGACTTCTTACATAACTGGATCACTTGATCATAATCCTGCAGGCTATATTTTACCTGCGCCATTTCATGCCAAAGCCTGGCATTACGCGGTTCAACACGAAGGGCCCGCTCCAGCATCATTTCGGCCTGATTGAATTGGCCGGAGCGTAAACTTTGCCGGGCACTGGCCAGCAAGGTCCCGGCCGCCTTCCCTTCTTCCGGCACAGGCACAAAATCGCGGCTGGGACGGACATCCTGACCAGGAAGAGGAACTGGTGGAGGCGGAGGAAGCGGAGCCGACTCCGGACGAACCACAGGGGCCGGCCGTGAAATAGGTTCTGGTTCGGCCGGTATACTTACCGGATGTTTTACGGCGCAGCCATGCAGGACTATGGTAAGCATCATGAACAAGCCGATACTCCCGGCCCTTTGCCATAAATGGTCATATCCCCTTCGCTTCATTGTTCTCTTTCCTTCTGGATCTTCATTCCTTGACCAGTTCTGCATTATTTAAAACCAACCCCGGATCTTATCGAAAATACCGGAGCCATTCCGGTCTTCAGTACCGGCAGGAGATGATGAGGACGTCGTCAGTTCCGCCCCGGCCGGTAGCGTTCCGGCCATAAAAGGCAACAAGACATTATCCCGAACAGCACCAGAGGAGCGGCCATAGTTGGCAGCATCTATTCTTGCCCACTCCAGCCCCTCCGGTTCGACCAACTCAAGCGGCTGAGGATGAAGGGCCTGCATGATCTTTCCCCATACTACCAGAGCACCGCTTGAACCGGTGAGTACGGTCGGTTTGTTATCGTCACGGCCAATCCAGACCACAGCCAGCCGGTCTCCGGTAAAACCGGCAAACCAGCTATCCCGCAGTTCATCTGTGGTCCCTGTTTTACCAGCAGCCTGGGCCGCTTGCGGAAGATAATTCACAAGCGATCTGGCTGTCCCATGGGCCACCACCCGCTGCAAGGCCGTATTGAGCAGATAGATATCCTCTGGTGGAAAACGCTGCTCCACTGTCAAGCCAAAGCGCTGAACAACTTTATTGTCCAGAGTCAGCACACTGCCTATTACCCGCTGTGGCTGATAAAAGCCACCAGTGGCAAAGAGCTGATACATCTGGGCCACCTCGAGAGGCGCTAGAGCAGCCGTGCCCAGTAAAAAAGAAGGATAAGGTTGAAATTCCTGGTTTATCCCGGCCCGCTTGACATTGGCAATCACCTTTTCCACCCCGATATCCATACCGATACTGATGGTGGCCAAATTATAGGAATTGGCCAAGGCCTCATGAAAAGGCACCACCCCATGTTCTTTTTTATCATAATTAGCCGGCTGCCAGGCTTTGGATCCGGCCGCCTTAATAGTCATCGACACATCCTGCACCGGACTGGCCAGGGTGTAACCGTTCGCCAGAGCCGTCAAATATACTATCGGCTTAATAAGCGAGCCAATCGGCCGCCGGGCATCAAGGGCTCGATTAAAACCAGGCTGCAAGGCATTGCGACCACCAGCCACGGCCAGGATCTCCCCACCCTCTCGGCTGCTGATAATTACTGCCCCTTCCAGCCCGCTGGTGCCGGTCCGTTTTTCCAAGGCTGACAGCGTTTCCCCGAGATGTCTCTCTACCTGGATCTGGACTTGGGGATCAAGCGTGGTCAAAATCTTCAGACCATTAGAGGTGAGATCTTCCTCATGATAATCCTCCCCAAGCTGGCGCCGTACCAGATCAAGAAAGGCTGGATAACGGTTAAAGGCGCTTTGTATTACCTCATTGGTATCCAATCCGGCGGCTTTAGCCAAGGCATAGGTCTCAGCCGTGATCACCTTTTCGGACTGCATGACATCGAGTACTACCTGCCGGCGCTGCTGGCAACGCTCACCATAACGACGCGGATCATAATAAGATGGCCCTTTGATCATCCCCACCAACATGGCGATCTGGGCGGCAGAAAGATCCTTCAATTCCCGGCGGAAATAAAACTGACTGGCCAGACCGAAACCATGAACAGCCCGCCCCCGGTCTTGGCCTAGAAAGATTTCATTAACATAGGCCGTCAGAATCTCGTCTTTACTGTAATGGGCCTCCAGCAGCAGGGCCATAATAACTTCATTGAATTTACGATGCAGGGTGCGCTCATTGTTAAGAAAAAAATTCTTCACCAGCTGCTGGGTCAAAGTGCTGCCGCCCTGCACCGTCTTGCCGGCCCGGACATTGGCAATCATAGCCCGCAGGATGCCCAGGGGATCCACTCCAATATGAGAATAAAATTGTCGATCCTCTACTGCCAGCAGGGTCTTGATCAGCACATCAGGAATATTCTCCCGGCTGTAGACAATCCGGTCTTCATTGTCCAGGGGATGGAAGCTGCCGATTCGGGCCGGATCAAGCCTGGCCAGGGCCAGTTCCTCACCAGTATCAGTCCGTGATATCTTTTTAACTACAGGACCGGCAAATTCCACTGTAATTGCGACCGATTTTTCGAGACCGTCGGGAAAAGTAAAATCTCTAGTCACCAGGTGCATGACATTGCCGGTAAGATCATAACCGCCGGGATCTTTGACCGCTTTGTCCCGTCGATAGCCGCCGAGCTGCAATTCCTCCGTCAACATTTCCATCGTGAAAGCCAGATCCGGATATAATTCCAGGGGCCGAGCATAGACCAGAGCGGGCAAGGCCCAGCGTTTTCCATCAAATTTCTGCCGGATAATTTTGTCCAGAGACACGACATACAAACCCAAGACAACGAAGACAAGCAACACAACCGGTATCGCACTCTTAACTATAGTTGACCATCGTGACCTGCTTTTGAGACGCCGGGGCTTTTTGGGAATTATTCTTTTTTTCTTACGCAAGATCAGACGCCTTTCAACACAATTTGAAGGTTAGTTTTTTTACTAATGATGATCAGAAGCCTTGCCTGGCTGATTTTTTTAGATGAGAATATCTTATATTCTACACCTTGACATAACCAAAGTTCTTTTCATCAGAAAATACCATTTTTAGCATACAGGGAGAAAAATTAAGAAGCAAGTTATGACAACTATAATTTTTGTCAATTTCAAAGCCGGCACCCCATTTACTTCTGCTCTCCAGATTCGGAGACAACCAGCAAAAATTTATATTGGCTTGCTCGGTCATCATGTTATTGCTGTCATATAAATTTATGATTTCACATACAAAGGCCCCATAATTTATGCAATTTTCGATCCAGGTGCCGAAGCAATCTCATCATTGTTTATCGTATTATGATTTCTGAGCCCGCTGTGATATTATTTAAATTACAAAGTTCATAACTATTGGTTAATAATTTAAACGCATGAGCCAGATTGCCAGGAAGGACTTCTATGAACAATCATATATGGCGACCACTCTATGTGGTCTTGGTAATCATTGCTTTTTTCCTGGTGCTTAGATACTTTCTTGTTCCCCAGGATTTCGGCGTTCATGGGGTAAATTTTACCTATGGTTACCACCGGGCTGGGGATATTAACGACTGGCAGGCTGTGCCGATCAAATACCGCGGTCGGGAATTCTGCAATGAATGCCATCCTGACAATGCAGCCGCTAACGCCTCGTCCAAACACGCTGCCATCCAGTGCGAAAACTGTCACGGCCCGGCCTTTGATCACCCGGAAGCCCCGGAAAAGCTTATTCTCGATACCAGCCGGGACCTTTGTTTACGTTGCCATGCCGCTCTGCATACTCCCAGCAGCCAGCGCTCTCTGATCAAGGGCATTGACCCGGATACCCACAACCCGGCAATACCCTGCAGCGATTGCCACAATCCTCATAAACCTGATCTGGAGGACATGCAATGAGATGCTCCCGCCGGGATTTATTGGCCATGGCCCTCACCACCACAGCGGCTGCCATTTTACCAGTTACGGCCTTCCGCTTTCTGAGCCAGGCAGAAGTTAAGGTGGCGCTGGCAGATCCTGCCTTACGCTGGGGCTTTCTGGTGGATACCGAAAAATGCGTGGGTTGTGGACTCTGCGTTAAGGCCTGCAAACTGGAAAACGAAACCCCTTACGATGCCCCCGTCACTCGCACCTGGGTTGAACGCTATATTATCACCAAAGATGATCAGACTCATATCGATTCGCCCCGGGCCGCCCGGGACGGTTTTACCGATCCCAGGATTCGAGGCGAGGCCTTCGATCCAGCTGAGGTCACCAAGAGCTTTTTCGTGCCCAAACTGTGCAACCAATGCGACAGCCCACCCTGTGTGCAGGTCTGCCCGGTCGGCGCCACCTACCAGACCTTAGACGGGGTGGTCCTTATAGACCGTAAGTGGTGTATCGGCTGCGGTTACTGTATTATGGCCTGTCCATATGGGGTACGTTTCTTCCATCCAGTCCACAAGGTGGCCGAGAAATGCAACTTCTGTTACCACCGCATCAGCCAAGGCCTGAAGCCCGCCTGCGTTCAGGCCTGCCCTTTTGGAGCCCGCGAGATTTGTAATCTTAAGGATGCCAACGACCCCATCACCCGGATCATTATGACCCAGAGAGTGGCGGTCACCAAGGACGAATACGGTACCAAGCCGCAGGTCTTCTATATCGGCCTGGACAGGAATGTGAGGTGACAACATGGAATCTATGATCGTTCATGGCCTGGAATGGACCACCAAGGAACTCTTCGTCTATCCCAACGAATATATTTACTGGTCCATCCAGATTGTCATGTACCCCTATATGACCGGACTGGTCGCCGGCGCTTTCGTGCTGTCCTCGCTGTATCATGTCTTCGGCCAGAAGGATCTCAAGGAACTGGCCCGCTTTTCGCTGGTCTTTTCGCTGGCGCTCCTGCCCACGGCCCTGCTGCCGCTGCTCTTTCATCTCCAGCAGCCGCTGCGGGGGATTTACGTCATGCTGACCCCCCATTTCACCTCGGCCATTGCCGCCTTCGGCATTGTTTTTTCCACCTATGCGGCTATTGTTTTAAGTGAGATCTGGTTTGTCTATCGCCAGTATTTTGTCGAGCAGACCCTGGCGTTACAGGGGCAGCCAGGCCCGGGTCTGGTAATAAAGCGCCGGCTTTATCAGCTACTCACTCTGGGGGCTTACGATATCAGCGCCCCGGCCCTGGTTAAAGACAAAAAAGCAGTTAAAATCCTGGCCGCCACGGGCATCCCGGTGGCCTGCTTTCTGCATGGTTATGCCGGTTTTATTTTCGGTTCGGTCAAAGCCAATGCCCTGTGGATGTCACCGCTCATGCCGGTCATCTTCATCATGTCCGCAGTGGTGTCAGGCATTGCTCTTTGTATGCTGACCTATATTGTCATCATGGAATGGAAAAAATTGCGTTCCACTCCTGCCCAAGACACCGATGTGGCGCAGGTAAGCAGAATAACAGTGATGGAAGAGGTCATCGCCAAGGCCTCCCGCTATCTGATCGGCTTTCTGGTGGCTGCCATTGCCCTTGAGCTGCTTGACCTCATCTTTCGCGGCTATACGGCGATGAAGTCATGGGACATCCTGCGCTTTGTCCTTTATCAAAAGGACTTCGTCAATATCTTTATCCTGCAGTACGGCCTCGGAAATCTGCTGCCCTTCATCCTGTTGATTCTGCCCCGGCTCACCATCCGCCGCACCGTTATCGCCCTGCTTCTTATTTTATATGGTGTGTTCATGATGCGGTGGAACGTAGTGATCGGCGGCCAGGCCTTCTCACTCTCGTTTGCCGGTTTCATGCATTACCACCTGCCGCTGCTGCCCCATAGCGCAGAAACTTTCAAGGAAGGTCTGCTGGGCGCCCTGACAGTTGTCAGCATACCCTTTATCCTTTTCTGGCTCATCAATATGATCGTGCCCAGCCTGACTACCGATCAGGAGACACCCTAAAGGGGTGCCATCTGCGTCCTCATCTGATTATGCACTGCCAGGACCTATGCTGTCTCTGCAGGCTTAAGAACAATTACGGCTTTCTTGGCCTGCTTGTCCTCATACATATGTCGGTCCGCCTCGGCGATGAGATCCTCAAGGGAGCAGGGGTTGGCGGGATCGAACAGAGCAGTACCGGTGCTCAACTCCAGAGGAAAAGCAGGGAAGGCCCGGTTACGATGGTCGATATTTTCCTGCAGACGCTGCTGCATTGTAAAGTCATTAGCCTCCTCGCTGCCTTCTATCAACAGGACAGCAAATTCATCACCACCTAAGCGCCCGACAATATCAGCCTGGCGAAAAGTATCTATCAGGACGGTGGCCGCTGCCTTTAAAATAGCATCACCCCCTTCATGGCCAAGGGTATCATTGATCGGCTTGAGATTATCAACATCAGCAAAAAGCAGAGTCAGCCGGCTGCCCAGACGCTCAGCCACCTGCATCTGTTTTTCGCCCATAATAAAAAAGCCGCGTCGATTATAGAGACCGGTCAACTGATCGGTATTGGAGATTTCTATAAGCTGAGCCTCCAGTTCCTTGCGCTGGGTGATATCCTGACTGGTTTCGATCATTTTGACCACCCGGCCTTCTTTATCAAAGATAGGGAAGCCGTGTACCTCATAAAAACGACAGGCTCCGTGCTCATGATCATAATGCTGATGCTCTAAGGTTACCGGCAAGCCTGTTCTTTTCACCTCATCCAGGGGGCAAGAATGGCCCTCACCACCGCATGGCACTGGGCTGCCATGGGTCAGAAGATGACAAGCACCTCCAACCCAACCTTCTTTCTTGGCCGCAGAATTGGCCATCTCAATCAAATAATTATCGGCATTCACTACATAAAAAGGAAACGGCAGCGACTCTAAGACGCTTTCCAGGAAGGCATGCTGGCCGGTGATATGCTTTTCGGCACTGGCATGTTCCTCTACTTCTGAACGCAGGAGCTCGTTACTTTCCTGCAATTCCCGGGTCCGTTCGTTGACATCCTCAGCCAGCTGATCGCGATGCTGACTCAGCAGTTCCAAGGCCTGCCGACGCTGGCGCACCGCCCGGATACCCTGTCGTATGCTATGGGCTGAAAGGGCGGCAATACAAAGCAGAATGGCCAGGGAGATCATAGCCAGTCTGGTCGTGACCAAGGCCGTTTCCTGTTCTACATCATTCAGATAGATACCAGTACCGACGATCCAGCCCCAGGGTTGGAATCCTTTGACATAGGATAATTTGGCCACTATTTGACTGGCATCATCCTGCCACTGCCAGAGGTAAGGGACAAAACCGGAGCCCTCCTGCTGGACCTTATCAACAAAGGACACAAACAGCCGCTGGCCGCTGGGATCGGCAAAATCAGACACATCCTGACCTTCCAAATCCGGCCGATAGGGATGCATGATCAGCACCGGCCGCATGTCATTTATCCAAAAATAATCTTTATTATCAGGCCCATAACGAAGTCTGCCGATCTCCTCCGCCGCCATGGTTTGAGCCTCCAACCGGGTCAGCTCACCATGGCCGGTCCTGGTATGATAATACTGCAGAATATTCCAGGCGGTAGTGGTTAATTCGCGGATCATCTCCTTTTTTCGTTCCAGCACAGCATTATGATAGCCCGGCAGAAGCAAGCCGAAAACAACGGAGACAAACAGAACAACAGCTACCAGGGGAGGTAGAGCTATCCGGAGGGCCTCTTTTCGGGATGTAGATAGTTTGATGTGCATATGACCTCTGAATGAAGATAATCTCACTTATTTCTTCAGATCATTAACGCCATTGGAATATTTAAATCTTTACAAGAAATATTGCATCGTTCCGGACTGATTGTCAATGCATCTATCTTTAGAGTCCATGTCTAAGCGGATTACCGGGTTAATTAAATAACAGGCAAGACTTTTGGTGATGATCTCATACAATCGGTTATGCTTCCTACCTGATAAGGATAAGTCCGTTTTTTCGGTCCGTTTTTCGGGAAAGCGTAGCGAAAAATAGCAGCGAAATCGTCAAACTGACATGAAGTCCTAATAATAATTACTTAAAAACAGACCAAGCAATACTGGCATAAATATTGCTGTTCAGTAAAATAAGCTATATTTTAAGCGTGCAGACTCATTGGAGCAAAAAACCAATTTACTCACTACCTCAACAGTATATCTTCTTTTCATCTTAAAAATAAGTGGCTCAATGACTTGAATGAGGAGAAAAGTCGTGGCTACCCAACCCTCGTCGCGATCTTTCTCTTATTCCAAAGAATCAAAAAAGGGATCCTGATCCTAAGATCTATAAGACTTGAATTTAACTCCCAGGGAGGAAAAATTATGGCTAAAACAGACAGGGTCCGGGCTCATACTTCAGCAAAAATCAACAGCCAGATTGATCAAAACATTGATGCTCGGGTCCGCGCATATGCCCAGAAAAGCACTGCTGATATCAATTGCCGTCTCAATGAGCTCGACCGGGAATGGGACATGGAGCGCATGCTTGAAACTAATGCCTCCGCTCTGGCCTTCACCGGACTGGTGCTCGGTCTGACCTATAATCGGAAATGGCTGCTGGTACCGGGCATAGTATTACCATTTTTATTCGAACATGCAGTACAGGGCTGGTGCCCGCCTGTCCCCATCTTCCGCAGGCTGGGGGTTCGCACCCAGCAGGAGATAGATCGTGAGAGATATGCCTTGAAAGTCTTACGGGGCGACTTTGACAATACCAAAATGCTACCTCGGGTCGAATCGGCCTTAGAGGCGGTCAAGGCCTAAATACAAGACAAAACTTAACAAGAACATTTTTTACTCACCATTCTGACTATGAGGCAAAAATGACAAATTCTAAAAAAAGCAAACAAGAGAAAAGTGCGATGGGTAAAGGAGCCTTACAACATGCTGCCGGCGGCGAAATACACCAAAGCGTCGAGGGGGAGCACCCACCGCTGACTACCAATCAGGGGGTTGCCATTGCCGATAATCAAAACTCCCTAAGGGCTAATGCCAAAGGCCCGACCCTGCTGGAAGATTTCATGCTGCGGGAAAAAATTACCCATTTCGATCACGAGCGCATTCCTGAACGGGTCGTTCATGCCCGCGGCACAGGCGTCCACGGCTTCTTTGAATTGACCGACTCATTGGCGCAGTATACCACCGCCAGGATACTCACTGAGGTTGGGGAAAAAACCCCGGTCTTTACCCGGTTGTCAACCGTAGCCGGCGGCGCTGGCTCGATTGATACGCCGCGCGATGTCCGCGGCTTTGCCGTCAAGTTTTATACCAAGGAAGGTAATTGGGATCTGGTCGGCAATAATATCCCAGTCTTCTTTATTCAGGATGCCATCAAATTTCCCGATATCATTCATGCCGTCAAAATGGAGCCCGACCGCGGCTTTCCGCAGTCGTCAACAGCGCACGACACCTTCTGGGACTTTATCAACCATTCGCCGGAATCCATGCATATGATCATGTGGATCATGTCCGATCGCACTATTCCGCGGTCGCTGCGCATGATTGAAGGTTTTGGCGTCCATAGTTTCCGCCTGCTTAATGACAATGGTGAATCAACCTTTGTCAAATTTCACTGGCGCCCCAAACTCGGCTTGCAGTCTACCATTTGGGACGAGACCGTCAAGATTGCCGGGGCCGATCAGGACTATCACCGGCGTGATATGTTTGAGGCCGTCACTTCCGGTAATTTTCCGGAATGGGAATTCGCGGTCCAGCTTTTTACGGAAGAGGAGGCGGCCGAATTTCCGTTCGATCATCTCGATCCGACCAAGCTGATTCCGGAAGAGCTGGTGCCTTTAAAGGTTATCGGCCGCATGGTCCTGGATAGATGGCCCAGCAATTTCTTTGCCGAGACGGAACAGGTCGCCTACTGTCCAGCCAATATCGTGCCGGGCCTTGATTTTTCCAATGACCCCTTGCTGCAGGGCCGCCTGTTCTCCTATCTCGATACCCAGCTGTCGCGCCTGGGCTCGCCCAATTTCCAGCAGATCCCCATCAACTCGCCAAAATGTCCATTTGGCAATCAGCAGCGTGATGGTCATATGCAAATGGCTCCACAGGCGGGCCAGGTTGCTTATGAACCCAACTCCTTATCGAAAATCTCGCCGCGGGAAACTCCTCATGGCTTTCATAGCGCCGCCATAACTGAAACTGGCGGCAAAGGCCGCATCCGGGCCGAGAGCTTCGCCGACCATTACAGCCAGGCCCGGCAGTTCTATATCAGCCAGACCGCATATGAGCAGGCCCATCTGGCTTCAGCCCTGGTCTTTGAGCTTTCCCGAGTTACCAATCATGTCCGGGAGGCCATGGTTGGTCATCTGCGACATATTGCAGAGGACCTCGCCCAACGGGTGGCCACGGGTCTTGGCCTGGAAAAAATGCCCGCTGCGCCGGTGGCGGCCGCCCCTGTCCAGGATCTGCCGCCTTCCCCTGCCCTGCAGATCATCGGCAAAATGAAAGACACCCTTATGGGCCGCGATATCGGCATCCTGATTGCCGATGGGTCCGACGGTAAAGTCATCAATAAGATAAAAAAGGCCATCACTGATACCGGCGCCGGCGTAAAGATCATCGCCCCGAAAGTAGGCGGGGCGATGCTGGCTGATGGTTCAATGCTGCCGGCAGACAAGCAGCTAGCCGGTGCCCCTTCGGTTCTTTTTGATGCCGTGGCCATCATCCTCTCTGACGAAGGGGCCGAGATGCTGTCGATGGACAGCGCCGCCATCCAGTTTGTCCAGGATGCCTTCTCTCATCTCAAGGCCATTGCCGTTGACAATGGCGGCCAGGCCCTCTTGGATATAGCCAATGTCGGGCTGGATGCCGGCATAGTCGACATCAATGACCATGATGCTTTTATTACCGCGGCCAAGACACGTCAATGGGACCGGGAGCAGTACGTGCGGGTCTTAGCATAAAAACAATTGCCCGATCCGGCCATCATGAGATGACAACGAGTCATGCAACCATGCACAGGCAGGATGAACAGCAACTTCATCCTTATTATCTCTCATTGCCGTTGACAGCGGCATCACTTGATGGAGGCATAGCCGATGATGAGAACCATGATGTATTTCCTATGATTAAGTATTTTTTAATCTCTGGAAGTGCCTGGGGTCATCAATGGCCCCAAAGTTGTTGACTCCCCCTTATCTGCAATCTTAACCATTGCTTTGATTGCAGCAAATTTAAGCTTAAAGGAGACGATCATGCCTAGTCATAGAAAAGATGTAGGAAGCCAGAGTAAGCGCGGCTTTGCATCCATGGATGAAAAGCGACAACGAGAGATAGCAAGCCAGGGCGGCAAGGCAGCCCATGAAAAAGGCACCGCCCATGAATTCACATCTGAAGAGGCGCGCCGCGCCGGTCAGAAAGGTGGAGAAACCGTCAGTCAGGACCGTGAGCATATGGCTGATATTGGCCGTAAAGGCGGCGAGTCGACCAGCCGGGATCGTTCTCACATGGCAGACATTGGCGCCAAAGGGGGCGAGAGCAGCCGTGGTTCGAGCAGCCGCAGTTCCAGCAGCAGCAGTAAAAGTTCAGGCAAATCAGCCCGCGGCGGCACACCGGAACAGCATGCCAAGGCCGGCCGCCAAAGCCATAAAAACAGATAATCTCAGCCATCATAGATAAAACCCGGCACGAGGTCAGGCTCAAAATGCCGGCCTGTACTTATTAAAGGTGGCGGACGCTCTTATTTATTATCAAGAGCGTTCCGCCCGCTTTTTTTGCTTGTAACCCAAGGACGCCATTTGACAGTCAAGACTTTTAATCATTAACGGGAGGAAATTATGTCCCATACACAATATGAAACCTGTATCAAGGCCTGCAATGAGTGCGTCACAGCCTGCGAACATTGCCTGTCTGCCTGCTTGCTGGAAGATGATATTAAAATAATGGTTCGTTGCATCGAACTCGATCAAGATTGCGCCGATATTTGCAACCTGGCAGCCCGTTTCATGGCCCGTGGCTCCAAATATATTGCCAAAATCTGCGACTTATGCGCTCAGGTTTGCCAGGAATGCGGTGATGAATGCAACAAACATACGATGGAGCATTGTCAGCAATGCGCTCAAGCCTGCTATAGATGTGCAGATGAATGCCGTAAAATGGCCTAAGTTGAATAGGGTATAGGCTTTGATAGAAAATTTTTTTCTTACTGCTCTGACCCAAGGCATCTTTTATGCCCTGACCGGCATCTGGCCTATTGTGAGCATCGAGAGCTTCCAGCAGGTCACCGGCCCGAAACATGACCTGTGGCTTGTGAAAACTGTGGGAGCTATTCTTTTTGTCATCGGCACTACCTTGATAATTGCAGGAATGCGGCAGGAACCAATGTTATCAACTGCAGTGCTCGCCATCGGTAGTGCGGTAGTTCTGGCCGGAGTCGACATCATTTATTTTAAAAAGCGCATCATTGCAGCAATTTATCTGCTTGATGCGCTTGCTGAATTTCTCTTTATAGCCTGGTGGACCACCATCTTATTTATCAATAAATAATCTTTCTCTTCTAAAGCTGTCTTCTCTTAAAACAATTTGCTCAATTCAAATTTCCGTTTTTTCGTTTCCGTATTTCGGGAAAAAGTTTTAGCGCACAAGCAGCTTCAACTATTTGTCATCTCATACCTTTGTAATCACTGATTTTATTTCCTTGGCACTAAAATTGCTTATATAAAGTATGACAAATTCTCAAGTCATACTTTTATAGATATAAAAAAAGGAGGTGGTCCATAAAACATGAAGACAAGGGGCCTTAACGCAACAGAATTACTCAGCATGTAATAACAAAAGGAGAAATGAAATGTCTAAAAATAAAACACTTTTTATGACTTTGTTGGTAGCGGGCTTTTTGCTTGGCAACTTCCCGGGAGCATGTTTGGCGGTCCATAAACCGGAAACAATAACTCCCCCTCAGGACAAAACCGTAGGTGTAGCTGGTCCGCTTGCTGAAAAGCAAACAGTCGGCACCAAAGAAGAACGTGAGATCACAGGAAAAATCTGGCAGGCCATCGAGGATGACCAGACACTACCCAAAGAGATTCAGAGGAATGTGGCGATCACTACCGAGCGTGGCGTAGTAACATTAAAAGGGCACGTCAGAACTGAGCAGGAAAAAACAATGGTTGAACAGAAGGCCTCCCAGGCAGCAGGAAACAATAGGATTAATAGCGAGATTACTATCAAACCCTAAATTCTGAAGAAAGGAGACAAGGTGATGGCATCTAAAAACATCGCAGTTTACGGCATCTATCCGAGCCGCCTGATCGTTGAAAAAGCAGTCGATGAATTAAAAGAAGCCGGCTTCCGCAGTGCCGACATCTCGGTCTTGTTTCCTGAAAGCGGCGGCACCAAAGATTTCGCTATCGAGAAAGAAACCAAGGCCCCGGAAGGAACAGCGACAGGGGCCAGCAGCGGGGCCGTCATTGGTGGAGCTTTAGGCTGGCTGGCCGGCATTGGCTTAATAACCATCCCGGGTATTGGTCCTTTTGTTGCAGCTGGACCCATCGTGGCTGCTTTAGCCGGGGTCGGCGCCGGTGGCTTAGTCGGAGGTATAGCCGGAGCACTGATCGGTATGGGTATTCCCGAGTATGAGGCCAACCGCTATGAAGGGCGTATCAAAGAAGGCGGAATTTTACTCTCTGTCCATGCCGACAATCGGGACTGGAAGAATAAGGCTAAAGACATTTTAGAACGGACCGGGGCGGAAGATGTGGCCTATAAAGCAGAAGCCAGTGCCGACTATGATATCAGCGATAAACCCGGCTCTGATGTCCCTCCACGCCGTGATTATAATCCTGATTATCCAACAGCAGGCGAGTCCAAGCCAAGGACCACCGCCACTACTACTTCCAGTACCAGAGCTCCTCTACGTGATAAGCTATAAGTTATAGCAAACGGGTCATGAACAGATAGTCATCATATTTTCATCATTGCAAAATGTTCAGGCTGTTCTCAACCATGACTCCTTTATGAGGCGAACTATGGGAATAACTAATTGTGATATAGACCCAACCGGAGAGACCACGGCAGGGATCCCAGGGTCGGATAGATCATGCTGCTGCGGCCTGGGGAACATGAAAAATATCATTGCCGACAAGCTCCATCAAGCGGCTGAGGTTTTGTGCGAAAAAGCGATCGACCCGGACGTTCCAAACGAGAAGATGGCGCAATATGGCATCAAAGCATCCGAATGGCTGGACCAATCAGCCGAATATATCCGCCAATTTGATTATCAAGAGGCCGATGCCAGAGTTCGGGAATACGTCAGAGAGAGTCCGGGACGCAGCCTTTTGATAGCAGGCGCCGTCGGCCTGGTTATCGGAGCGATGTGCCGGCACCGGTAAGGAGGCCTCCCCCGATGAATAATAAAGTGGAAAATAATACCGGCGTTACCGAACCGGGATCCTTGCCTGAATTGCTGGGGCAGCTTGCTAAGGGCTCAGCCGCCGTGATTCACGATGAGATTGAGCTCGTCATACAACGGTTTCGCGACAAGTTGAGCACTATTCAACAGGCAGCCATATTGATCGCGACAGGAGCAGCTATCGGTTTTGCTGCCTTGTTGTCTTTTGGCGCGGCCTTGATCATCGGACTTACCTCATATACCTCTCCCGCCCTTGCTGCCTTGATCATTGGCGTAGTTTTTGCTGTCGTCGGGATCATTCTAGCTCTCATTGGCTCCAAGCAATTACAAAAATGATTTTTAATCAAAGATATTAAGGAAAGGAGGATCCTGAATGGCTGACAAAGAACGTACTACCGAAGATATCATGCAGGATATAGCTCGAGAGGAACAGCAACTTTCGCAGACAGCCGAACAAATCGGAGAGCGCCTCAAAGAGAAACTTGATTGGCGGGTCTATGTAAGGGATTCGCCCTATTGGGCGCTTGGCGTTGCTGGTGGTCTTGGCTATCTTGCCGCCAAGAGAATAAAGACACGCCGCCCGCCTTTGGAACGCTTCCTGGACTCCTTAACCGAGGAAGTTCACGACTCACTCAATGGCCTGAATGCCGCTGCCGCTAAGCCCGGCTTGTTCAGAGTAACACTGATGGCCATAGTGACAAAGGCGGCCACCGATTGGATCAAATATGCAACCTTACCTGCCAAAACTGCCGGTAGTGGGCGCGGCCATAACATATAATAATTTAGCCTTAAGATCCTTTAAGATTTCCAGAAGTATCAAAACTCATCTTTATTCAGGAGGATATATCATGGAGACAAATAGATTCGAGGCCCCCAGACAGCAGGGCGCGACCGGTAGCCCAACTGCCAATATCATTGAAGAAGGCGCCGAGGCCTATGAAGAGGCTGAGAAAACGGCAAGTGAAATGTATAATAAAACAACCAGAAAGTTGAATGAAACCTACGAAAAGGCCAAAGTTTATAACCAGGAAAATCCCGGCACGACTATTCTTGTTGCCTTAGGCATAGGAGTTGGCATAGGTCTTCTCCTGGCCAATACTACTAACCATCGCCCGCGGACCAACCGTATCGCCCGACCAGTAGTCAATGCCCTTTCCGATATTGCATCAGAGTTTTTCCGTTAAGCCATCTATGAGCCGGTAAAGCTATTGTAAAGAATAGTGATATCCTAAAATTAAATTGACCGAATCGAGGCTCTCTATGCTTAACAATCAAAATGGAAAGATAGGCTGGATTTTGCTGTGGGCATTGGGAGTGCCAATTCCCATCTTAATATTATTTTACCTATTGCGTGGATGCACTTAAAGCGAAGACAAGGAGAAAAAAAACATGAATGAATTCTTTAAATTGCTCAAGCAGGATCATATGGAAGTAAAGGACATCCTGGAACAGCTTGATGAAACCAGTGAAAATGGCGCCACAATGAAGAAGCGGGAACAATTATTTCAACAGCTGAAAGAAGAACTGGTACCTCATATGAAAGCCGAGGAAGGCGTTTTTTATACACCTTTAATGGAAAAGGAGGAGGCTCGTGAAGATGCGCTGGAAGGCATGGAGGAACATCATGTGAGTGAGTTGGTTTTAAAGGAACTGGACAAAATGCCGAAGGGCGATGATAAATGGGCCGCCAAGATGAGGGTGTTTAAAGAGCTGGTTGATCACCATATCAAAGACGAAGAGAGCAACATATTCAAAAGTGCTAAAAAAGCTTTCGACCGGGACGAGCTCCACACTATCATGACCAAGTTTGAGCAGGAAAAACAAAAAATCCGAAAAAATCTGAGATAACCAAGAACCGCAGGGAGGAGAAGAGCCGCATCCCCTTAGCAGGGCCGTCTTTTCTCTTCCCTTTTTTTTTGGCCGGCAATAAAGGTCAAATAATGATCTGGATAATACTTTGTTTGAGCGAAATTATAACATGGGAGACTGGCCGATGTCGCTTGATAAGTATAGGAGCAAACGACAGCTCGACAAAACGCCGGAGCCAGCTGGCGGAGTCAGTGATTATGGTTCCGGGCAAAGTTTCGTCATCCAGGAGCACCATGCCCGCCATTTGCATTTTGATCTGCGGCTGGAGATCAATGGCGTCCTGAAAAGCTGGGCCATCCCCAAAGGTCCCTCCCTTGATCCCCACGAAAAGCGTCTGGCCGTCCAGACTGAAGATCATCCCCTGGAATACCTCACCTTCGAAGGCACCATCCCTCAAGGCAACTATGGCGCAGGTGAGGTGGCTGTCTGGGACATCGGCAGCTATGAGATCATTGATCCGCCCAATCCTGAGCAGGGCCTCCACAATGGCAAGCTCAGCTTCAGGCTTAAGGGCCGGCGGCTATGCGGCGAGTTTCATCTGGTGCGCACCAGGCAGGCGCAAGACTCCTGGCTGCTCATGAAAAAGGCAGATGAGTGCGCTATTCCAGGGTGGACGCTTGAACCCGTCCTGGCCTCTGACAGCAAAAGCCGCCCCCTGGCCGAAGCGGCAACCGTCGTGGTGAACGGTACCGAGAAGCACATCGTCGAGGTTAAAATAGGTAAACCCGGCCCCTTTCCTGCCCAAGTTGAGCCGATGCTGGCCACTCTGGTCAACCAACCATTCGATGATGCCGATTGGCTTTTCGAGATTAAATGGGACGGCTACCGCAGCATCTGTTATGTGGAGGACGACCGGATTCGCTTTGTCTCCAGGAATCATATCGATCTCGGCGACAAGTTCCCTGAGCTGGTCGCGGCCCGCTTTGAGATATCGGCCCGAACGGCTGTCATTGATGGTGAAATCGTGGCCCTCAATGCCGAGGGGAAGCCGGATTTTCAATTGATGCAGAACGCCGCCGGCTTTCGTGCCAAACCGAGCAGTACCGACAAACCGGTTCTGGTCTATTATGTCTTCGATCTGATCTACTGTAATGGCCATGATCTCAGCAATGAACCCTTACTCGACCGTAAACATCTTCTATCTCAACTCATAGATAATCAAGGCAGCATCCGGCTCAGCGATCATGTCAAGGAGAAGGGTACCCTGCTTTTTGAGCAGATCCGCGCGCAGCAGATGGAAGGTGTCGTGGCCAAGGACAGCCACAGTAAATATGAGCAGCGGCGCAGTAAAAAATGGTTGAAGATCAAGACCGCGCAGACCATGGACGCCGTCATCGGCGGTTACACCAAAGGCCGCGGCAGCCGTTCATCCTTCGGCGCTTTGATCCTCGGCCTTTATGATAAGGACCAACTGCGCTACATCGGCAACGTCGGTGGCGGCTTCAGCGAAAATAGCCTGAAACAGATCTTTGAGCTGATGAGCTCACGGCGAACAGACAATTCCCCTTTTGCGACAGCGGTCAAGACAGACCAGCCGGCGCAGTGGCTACGGCCTGAGCTGGTCTGTGAAGTCCGTTATACGGAGAAAACCGGCGACGGCAAACTCCGTCACCCCATTTTCCTGCGGCTAAGAGATGATAAAGATCCACGGACCTGTACGCTGGAAGCCCAGGAAATTGTTGAGGTAGAAAAGACGCCTGCCGGCCACCCGAAGCTTAAAAAACACTCAGCCGTTGGCGCGAAGACTGCCCTGCAGGCCGCGGATTTTTTTGCGGCAGAAACACTGCACGGCAACCACCGGGTAATAGTTGATGGCCAGGAACTCGCCCTCACCAATCTGGAGAAAATCTACTGGCCCGACAGTGGTTTTACCAAAGGCGACTTCGTCCGTTATTATTACCAGATTGCCGCGACTATTCTGCCCCACCTCCAGGACCGGCCACTGGTGCTCAAGAGATACCCTAACGGTATTAAGGCCCAGGCCTTCTATCAACACAATCTCGAGGGGGCCCCACCATTTATCAAGACATGGACTTCACCTGCCAACGATAAAGGCGAGCAGATTGTGTACGCCCTGTGCAACAACAGAGCGACCTTAGTCTATCTGGCCAACCTCGGCGCCGTGCAGATCAGCCCCTGGCACTCCAGATATCTGACTACCCAACATCCGGATTATGTGGTTCTCGATCTTGATCCCGGCCCGGACACCAAATATTCGAAGATCTGTAAAGTGGCGCTGCTGATCCGGGATCTGCTGGCCGATGCCGGTTTACAATCCTGCCCCAAGACCTCCGGCAGCCGCGGCCTCCATATCTTTATTCCGGTAGAGGCCATTTACGGCCATGAGCAGGTCACCGCTTTTGCCGAGGTGATGGCCCGCCTCACCCATGACCGCAGCCCCGAGGAAACAACCATTGAGCGGATGACCAAAAAGCGCCCGGCTGAAACCGTCTATCTTGATTATCTGCAGAACGGATTGAGTAAAACACTGGCGGGCGTCTATACAGTCAGGGCCAGAGAAGGAGCAACCGTCTCGGCGCCCTTGACCTGGCCTGAGGTGGAACAATGTCTGCAGCCGACCCAGTTTACCATCAAGACCATGGACGCCAGAATCGATCAGGTCGGAGATCTGTTTCTGCCGGTGCTGGAGCTTAAACAGAGGCTGAAACAGGCAGTGACAATATTGCATGGCAATTCATCAAAAGCTGAGCTGAGGATGGAGTCTTAACTATGCGGGCGATGTGGAAAGGGATCATCAGCTTCGGGCTGGTTAATATACCGGTAGCGCTTTTCCCCGCCATTGAGGAAAAACAGCTGCATTTTAATCAACTCCATAAAGATGATGGCGGCCGCATCGGTTACCAAAAAATCTGCAAGGTCTGCGGCAAGAATCTCGAGGCCGAAGAGATCATTCGCGGATACGAGTTGGAAAAAGGCCGCTATGTGACCCTGTCCGATGATGAATTCGCTAAATTCGCCCGCAGTGCCACCCGGGCAATCGAGATTCAGGAATTTGTCGATGCTGCAGCCATCGATCCTATCTATCTCAATACAGCCTATTATCTTGGCCCCAATGAAGGCGGGGCCATGCCCTATGCCTTGCTGGTGGATGCGCTCAAGCGGGCCCAAAAAGTCGGAGTGGCAAAAATGGTCATGCGCGACAAGGAAACTCTCGCTCTCATCCGCCCGACTGAGCAGATGCTGGTCATGAACATGATGCATTATCCGGATGAGATCCGCAAACCAGAAGGGATCGGGCTGCCGACAACCGCCGTGAAGCTGGGCCAACGCGAGGTAGAAATGGCCGATCTGCTCGTTAAAAGCATGAGCGGCGAGTTTGAGCCCACAGAATTTCATGACAGCTACCGGGAAGAAATGCTGGCGATGATCCGCGCCAAAGCAGAGGGTGTCGAATTTGAGGCGGAGGAAGTAAAGATCCAGCCGACTAATATGATTGATATCGTGGCCCGCCTCAAAGCCAGCATCGAACAGGCTGAAGAACAGAAAAAGGCCCGGATGACCGGCTAGCAGTTCAAGACAGTTTTTTATGGCAGCAGGGCCACACTTTGACTGGCCATTTCAATAAGTTCTGCTCTTCTAAAATCTTGATTAAAGGAGAAAGAATGCAACCAAAAGAATTTCCCAAACAGCGGCAATCGCAGCCGGGCTATGAATATAAAATGCGTCCTCAACCGGAATTTATCAAGGATACTTATCGCGGCAGTGAAAAATTGAAAAATAAAGTGGCCCTCATCACTGGCGGTGATTCCGGGATTGGCCGGGCCGTGGCCGTGCATTTTGCCCGGGAAGGAGCAGACATCTCCATCATCTATCTTCAAGAGGATGAAGATGCCCGACAGACTCTGGAACTTGTCCAAAAAGAAGGGCGCAAATGTCTGATCATTGCCGGCGATATTGGCGATAAAGCCTTTTGCCGCACGGCCGTTGAAAAAACTGCGGCCGAATTCGGCCGGATAAATATTATTGTTAATAATGCCGCCGAACAGCATGTAGCCAAAGATCTGGAGGAGCTTGATCTGGAGAAGATGGAAGCTACTTTCAGGACCAATATTTTTTCCATGTTTTATATCACCAAAGCAGCTCTACAGTATTTATCTGCAGGCGACTCGATCATTAATACCACCAGCATTACGGCCTACCGCGGCAGCAGTCGTCTTCTTGATTATTCCTCGACCAAAGGCGCTATTGTGTCCTTCACCAGATCGTTAAGCCAGAATCTGGTGCCCAAACAAATCAGGGTCAATGGCGTGGCCCCCGGTCCTATCTGGACACCATTAATACCGGCGACCTTTGATGAAGAGCAAGTCCAGAAATTCGGCCAGGATACTCCCATGGGCAGAGCCGGCCAGCCGAGCGAGGTAGCACCCGCCTTTGTTTATCTGGCCAGTGACGATGCCTCTTATGTGGTCGGCCAGATAATTCATATCAATGGCGGCGATTTTATTACAAGCTAGCTTTTTAAGAAAAAGTTGACCGTAATTTTTGCAGTTTCAAGGCCAATGAATGGAGCCGATAAATGAAAAATCCCGGTTACCGCAACCAGTCAAGCGCCGGATGCGGATGATGCTGAGCAAACTGGCGGCAATATTGTGGTGCAGCTTGGCGCTGTTGCTGCCGGGCACAAATCTGGCGGCAGCCACGGTGGCATACGACCTCACTATTGCCCTCCAGAAGATGAACTTCACCGGCCAGCCGGTCGAGGCCATCGCCATCAACGGACAACTGCCGGGGCCGATCCTCTATTTCACCGAAGGGGACCATGCGGTGATCCGCGTCCATAATCACCTGTCTGTCGCCACCTCGATACACTGGCATGGGATTTTACTGCCCAATAACATGGACGGCGTGCCTTTCCTGACCTTTGCGCCCATTGCGCCCGGCACGACTTTTACTTACGAGTTTGACTTACGACAAGCAGGCACCTATTGGTATCACAGCCATTCCGGGTTACAGGAGCAACGTGGCCTCTTTGGCGCGCTGGTCATCAAGCCGAAGAAGGAGGATCCTGTTGATCATCTCCGTGAGTACGTGGTTATGCTCTCCGACTGGACCGATGAGGATGCCGACTCAGTCCTGCGCACCCTCAAACGCGGTAACGAATGGTATTCCTTACGCAAGGGCAGTGGCCAGAGTATCCTGGGAGCGACGCGGCTGGGCATGTTGGGCGATTACTTCGCCCGTGAAATTCAGCGGATGCCCCCTATGGACATTGCCGATGTCTACTATGAGCGCTTTCTCATCAATGGGGCCGCCGAGCAGTCTCTGGCCGTGCAGCCCGGTGAAAAAATCCGTTTACGGGTGATCGCTGGTTCGGCCAGCACTTCTTTTTATGTGCAGTTTGCCGGCGGCCCGCTGCAGATTATAGCGGCCGACGGGCTGCCGGTGCAACCATTTGCCGCATCACGGCTGCTGATTGCCGTCGCTGAAACGTATGACGTGATCATTACGATACCGGCCGACGGCAGCTATGAATTTCGCGCCACTTCTCAGGATGGCTCAGGGCACAGCTTGCTGTGGCTTGGCAGCGGAGCACGGCACGCGGCGCCGGACATCCCGCGACCTGATCTCTACTCCAATATGGACAGTCTCTCTCTGCAACGGGTGCTGGCCTTAACGCCAGCCGGCTCGATGGGCATGGCCGAGCAGGATGTGAAGGCCGGCAAATTAGACCAACCGGGCATGCACGGCATGAATGGCATGGAGGAGATGGATCACCATAAGATTAGACAGCACAGCGACACAATGGCGCATGATGCACCGGCACCCCCTCCATCCCCGACAGATCATGCCGGCCATGACATGGCAGCACCTGATCAGCAAACAGCGGTGATGGCCCCCGGCAGCACATGGCTGGGCTTGCTAGCAGAGGATGTGAGTGCCCAAGCCTCAGTGGCCATTGATGGCATGAGCCCCGACCGGCCGTGGCCGCCATACGAGCAACTGCGCGCCTTGCAGGCCACGGCCTTTGCCGCCGCCCGGCCGGTCCGGGAAATCCGGCTCACGCTCGACGGTGACATGGAGCGGCTCGTCTGGTTTCTGAACAATAAACCCTTATCTGCAGCCGATCACATTGAGATCAAACAGGATGAAGTCGTGCGCTTTATTATGATCAACCGCACCATGATGCATCATCCCATACATCTGCACGGCCATTTTTCCCGCGTTATCAATAGCCAGGGCGACTTTTCACCGCTCAAGCATACCGTAAATGTCCCGCCGATGACGACCACGGTCATTGAGCTTGCGGCAGAAGAGTTCGGCGACTGGTTATTTCACTGCCATCTGCTCTATCATATGGAAAGCGGCATGGAGCAGGTGGTGCATTATCAGGGTTTCACCCCCGATGCCGCCACCGCCGCCGTCCGCCCCGGTCTCTACCATGACCCTTATTATCTGTTTGGTCAGGTCGATGTCTTATCACAGATGGCTCAAGGCGCGCTGGTTTATGCCAATAGGCGCCATATCTTCTCCGCTGACTGGCAGGCCGGTTGGCAACGCGTTGATGAGGTGCATTGGGAGCTAACGCCTACTTATGATTATTATCTGAACCGTTTTACCAGGATCCTGGCCGGAGTCGATCTGAACGGGATCAGTGATCAGCTGGACAAAAAAGAGCTATTGCCGGCCTGCGCTACCTGCTGCCCTTCAATATCGAATCGCGCCTGTGGGTGGATACCGCAGGTGACGTCCAAGTCAGCCTTGATCTCCAGCAGGCAGCCACTCCCCGACTGGCTGTTGTTGCCAAAGTCGAATATGACAGCGGCGAAAAATGGGAAAGCCGGGCGGGGTTGAACTATGTATTGTCCAAAAACTTGGCGCTGATCGGCCAATGGCATTCCCGGTTCGGCTGGGGAGGTGGCCTGCGCTGGCTATTCTAACAATATCGTTCTCAACAAGGGGATCAGGTGGCCCAAAAAACCTGATCCATAACAATAACCACTATGAAAGGAGACGGACTATGCAAGAATCAACATACGCGACCAAAGACCCTATCTGCGGCATGACTGTGGATGAAGCAACTGCCCTTAAAGGCGAACGAGATGGCAAGACTTTTTATTTTTGCAGCGACCAATGCCGGGAGAAGTTCATGTCCACCCCTGCTGCTGCCAAAATGGAGGACAAGCCGGGATCGGAGGACAAGCCGGGATGCGATTGTGGTGGTACAAAAGCAGGCGCATAAGAGAGTACCCAGCCGCGGCCTTTCCGGCCATAGTCAGCTTTTATTCTGCAGAGGCGGGATTGGGCGCGGCCATGCAAGAAGTCATTAAGAGCATCACAAAACATCACCACAGAAAGGAGAAGTAAATGAAAAAACTAACGCATTCCAACCTCTTCAGCAGTTGCTGCCTTGCTTTGGTTTTGATCCTCGTCCATGCTGATCTTTCGTTGGCTGTTGATGACAATTCTCAAACTACGGTAACCACCGAGGCGCAAAACAAGGCAGAGACCGATATGATGGCCCGCTGCCAGGCCATGATGACCGAGAAGCAAAAAATAAGGGCTGAGATAAAAGCCCAGGATGCCGAACTCAAGGCCCAGGTTACCAAAATGAACAGCGCATCGCAGGACGAAAAGCTGGATCTGCTGGCAGCCGTGGTCACGCAAATGGTGGAGCAGCGGATCGCCATGCAGGACCGTAAGGCCAGGATGGAAGAACAGATGATGCCACATATGATGCAGCATATGAAGATGGGTATGGGCTCCATGTCTCATTGTCCGATGATGGGGGATATGGATAAAAAATCTGAAGATGCCCCATAAAGCCATTAACAATCCGGACCCCGACTGCATATATGAAAACCTTTCTCCCGAAATTGCTGCCAGCCGGTCAGAAGGTAGTGCCGGTCATGCCCATGTATGCCGTGGCAATGAGTCTCAGTTCCGTCTCGGTCATCAGCAACGCCTTGCGTTTGCGGACAGTAAAATTATGATGGAGCATGAGAATGACAGTCAACAAAAATCTCAGCAGCAGTTTTATGGCACAGGTTAACTAAATGCAAAAAATTATCATTTTTGGGGCTGGCATTGCCGGCTTAAGCGCAGCCCATGAATTAGCCCGCTTAGGATACAATGTGGCCGTCTATGAAGTTAATGACCAGGCCGGTGGATTTTTCCGCAGTTCAAGGCTGAGCCACAACAACATGCCCACGGAATATTCCTGGCACGGCATGGGCCCCTGGTATCATAATACGTTCGATATCATGCAGCAGATTCCCTTTAATGAGCAGGGCACTATCTATGATCTGGCCCTGTCGCGCTCTATTGCCTTCGGTATTTTCCCTGATAAGGCGAAAGCGCAATTCTATGATGAAGGCCTGAAAAGTATTCATAAAATGTTCAGGATGGACAAATGGGATTTTACGAAATCGACTTACCTGATGCTGAAGTCCTGGACGGCAAATAAACGCAGTCAGATGACCTATGCCAGACTTAACGCCGCTGAGGCCTGGCAACCGTTAATGAGCGAGGTGGCCTACAAAACCTGGCGTTCTTGTTTCGGCCCCTGGATTGGCTCCGACTGGTCGAAGGTATCCTTGCACATCACCGGTGACTTTTTCAGAAAACAGCTGATCACCCAACCGACTCATGAGCATAAAGCCGATCATGATGGTCCCGCCTGGTCGCAAGGGGCCGGGGACGGCTGGCTGTTACTCAAAGGACCGAGCAGTGAATACTGGTTTGACCCCTGGGTCAGGCATCTGCAGGAGCAAGGGGTCCAGTTCTGCTGGGGCAAAGGCCTCAGCCGCTTAGAATTTGATGGCAGCAGGATCAGCGCCGCTTATTGCGGCAATGAACAGATAGTAGGCGACATTTATCTGCTGGCCATTAATCCGTTCATGACGGCTGAGATCCTAAGCGTCACTCCGGAGCTTGAGCGCCAGGAAGAATTAAGACTGTTTAAACCGCTTACCCAGGATGGGCCTCATGCGCAGGTCTCTTTCAGATTGGCCTTTGCTGAGGCCATTAAATTCCCCCGGCAGCGCACGGCTGTGGTGGTTAGTGATTCCGAATTTAATTTAACCCTTTTCGCCCAGGAACAGGTGTGGGATCAGACCGTAGATCTCGGCCATAATATTAAATCGCTGTGGACCGGCACCTCATGTATCAGCAGTGTGCCGGGCCGCCTTTATCATAAGCCGGTCAATAATTGCAGCAGAGAAGAATTTATTGCAGAGGTAAAAGCGCAAATCCTGAGCTGTGGCGCCCTCAATGACTTAATTCGACAAGCAAATAGTGGTAAAGGCTTACACGAATTTACCCTGCTCAATGTTGAAGTTTGGCATGAATGGGAATTTGGCCGCGACGGCCTTAAACATCCGCAGCCCAAATGGGTCACGACCACCAATACCCAGGCCTATATTCCTGCCCAGAAGACTCCGGTGGCTAATCTTTTTTTAGCCGGCGCCCATACGCAGACCCAGGCCCAGGTCTGGAGTATTGAGGGGGCCGTCGAAAGTGGGAGAAGAGCGGCCAAGGCCATTGATGACCGCGTGCAGGTATTAGAGCAATACAAACCTTGGTGGCTCAGAATTTCAGCGAAAATTGATGACGGTTTATATGCCCTGAAAGCGCCTCATCTTATTGATTCCGTTTTCATATTGGTAATTCTATTTTCCCTTTGGCAGTTCTTCATATAGAACGCCTGATTATTGCAGGAGACAACTGATATGGCCGAGATCGACAAGCAAAGTCGCAGGATCTACCACAATGTACCAATTTACCGGCTGAAATCCGTGGGACTGGCTGTCTATTTGATGTACCAGGCCGTTCCCTTAACTCACATCGACCAGCAAAAGGAGGAGCTATCATGGCGTACACGGCAAAAGATTATTCAAGGCTTATCGGCATGGCAGGATTCAGTGAGGCGCTGCTGAAAAACCACTTTACCCTCTATGAAGGGTATGTGACCAATACCAATAAATTGCTGGAGACGCTGACCCGGATGGTACAAGAAGACAAGGCGACCGGCCCCGAGTTTGGCGAATTAAAGCGGCGGCTCAGCTGGGAATTCAACGGCATGCGGCTGCATGAATATTACTTTGATGCCCTGGGCGGTGATGGAGTAGTCGACAGCAACAGCCGCCTGGCCCAGCAGAAGATTGCCGATTTTGGCAGCATTGATGGCTGGTTAAAGGATTTCAAGGCGGTCGGGGCCATGCGCGGCATCGGCTGGGCCGTGCTCTACCAGGATAATAACAACGGCAAGCTCTTTAACTGCTGGATCAATGAGCATGATAGCGGCCACCCTGCCGGATGCCGGCCGATATTAATCATGGATGTCTTCGAACATGCCTTCATGCTCGATTACGGGCTGAAAAGGGCCGATTATATCGAGGCCTATTTCAAAAATATTGACTGGCAGGCGGTGCAGTCCCGGCTCAGCCAAACGAAGCCGTAAACGGTAAGCCAACCTTTCTTAAAGGAGGACACATATGAAGGTCTTAATTATCAGTGCGGATCATTTTGAAGACTCGGAGCTGCTGGTGCCCTATTACCGGCTACAGGAGGCGGGCCTGCAAGTGATCGTGGCCTCCATGGACCGGGAGATTATCACCGGCAAGCATGGCTACGAGGTACCCGTCGACAAGACCCTGGAGGAGATAAAACCTGATGACTATGCCCTCCTGGTCCTGCCGGGGGGCGCGGCCCCATCTAAGATCAGACAAGAGCCAATGGCACTCGAGATTGCCCGCCATTTTTTTGCCGCCGATAAACCGGTTGCTGCTATCTGCCATGGCCCGCAAATCCTGATCAGTGCCGGGGTAATGCAGGGAAAACGGGCCACCTGCTATGAGAAGGTAGCTGAGGAGTTACAAGAGGCCGGCGCCCTCTATGAAGATCAGGAGGTAGTAGTTGACGGCAAGCTGATCACCTCCCGGAAACCGGCCGATCTGCCCGCCTTCATGCGTGAGGTCATGAAACAGCTGCAACTTTAAATCTCGCCATCGGCCTTAACAGCAGGAAGAAGCCACAACCGGCAGTTGCAAGATATGGCTGGCAAAACCGCTTTTACAGGAGATCAGCATGCACCTCAAACAGATCTTGGACCTGAGCAAAAATTCCGTAACGGCCTGGGTGGACGATTATGCCCCGAGTATGGGGGCCGCCATTGCCTACTACACCCTGTTTTCAATTACGCCGCTGCTGATAATCGCTATCGCAGTGGCCGGCCTTGTTTTTGGCCAGGAAGCAGCGCGGGGCGAAATCATCGGCCAGATCCAGGGCCTCATCGGGCAGGAAGGAGCAAGCGCCGTGCAGGGTCTGCTGAAAAATGCCAATGAGCCCGCTCATAGCATGCTGGCCATAGCGGGCAGCGTCATTACCCTGATAATCGGGGCCACCACGGTGTTCGGGGAATTACAAAGCGATCTTAACCGTATCTGGCGTGTCCCCGTTTCGGACCAAGAGAGCGGTTTATGGCATATGTTGCGCACACGCCTGCTCTCTTTCGGTATGGTGTTGGGCGTAGGCTTTCTATTGCTGATTTCGCTCATAATCAGTGCTGCCATCGCCGCCTTCGGCAAATGGCTCAGTAGCCTGTTCACAGGTTGGCAAGTAGTTCTGCAGGCCTTGGAACTGAGTATCTCATTTGCTATTACGACTGTCCTGTTTGCATTGATCTATAAATTTATGCCGTGGGCTACCATCGCCTGGCGCGATGTATGGATTGGCGCGGCAGTAACCGCTTGCCTGTTCGCCGTCGGCAAATTGCTCATCGGTCTCTATCTGGGCAAAGCCAGTGTCGCCTCAGGTTTCGGCGCCGCCGGGTCGCTGGTCATTTTATTGCTGTGGGTTTATTTTTCCGCACAGATCTTTCTGCTCGGCGCTGAATTTACCTGGGTTTATGCCAATACCTATGGCTCGAAAGCAGCCCGAAAAGAACAGCGCTAAGGGCCGGTGGTACCAGACCAACTCAACCGGAAGGATCAGGTCTAATCGACCAGATCGATAACTCCTTATGACAAAGGGGAACCAATAATGGGCATTATTACCACAAGAGATGACACCCGGATTTACTATAAAGACTGGGGCACAGGCCAGCCAGTGCTGTTCAGCCACGGTTGGCCCCTCAGTGCCGACAGCTGGGAGGCCCAGATGCTGTTTCTGGCCTCCAGCGGCTATCGCTGCATTGCCCATGACCGTCGTGGCCATGGCCGCTCGAGTCAGCCTTGGACCGGCAATGATATGGACACCTACGCCGACGACCTCGCCGAGCTCATCGAGGCACTCGATCTACAGCAGACCGTCCTCATCGGTTTTTCGGCCGGAGGCGGTGAAGTAGCCCGTTACATCGGCCGCCATGGCACCAGCCGGGTGGCCAAGGCCGCGCTGATCGCGGCGGTGCCGCCGTTGATGCTGCAAACAGCAGCTAATCCCGGCGGCTTGCCGATCGCCAAATTCGAGGAGATCCGTCAAGGTTCTATCGCCGATCGCTCGCAACTCTATAAAGATATAGCCGGCGGTCCGTTCTTCGGGGCCAACAGGCCGGGAGCCAAAGTCTCGACGGGAACCATCGATTCCTTCTGGCTGCAGGGCATGCAGGGTGGCCACAAGAATACCTTTGATTGCATCAAGGCCTTCTCCGAGACTGATTTCAGTGAAGACCTCAAGAAGTTCGATATCCCGACCCTGATCATTCATGGTGATGATGATCAGATCGTCCCGATCGGCGCCGCCGCCCTGCGCTCAGCCAAATTGGTCAAGGGTGCCATCCTGAAGATCTATCCTGGTGCCCCCCATGGTCTTGCTCAGACGCACAAGGATGAACTTAACGTCGATTTGCTGACATTTATTCAGGGCTGAGCCGGTAGCAAAAGGTACAGCGCACCAATCTTCATAAAAGGGAACAATAAGAAAATGAGGCATCCTGATGGCACTTATTTTTGAATGTATTCAAACTGAAGGTATTGCTGCGCTGTCCTATCTGCTCGGCGATACTGCCGAAGGTGTGGCTGCCGTGTTCGATCCACGTCCCGATGTCGACTGTTACCTGCAGCTCGCCCGGGCGAAGCAGCTGGCGATCACCCACATCTTTGAAACACATATCCATGTCGATTTCGTCAGTGGGGCGCGCGAGCTTGGTGCCCGAGCCGAGTCAGCGAAAATATTTCTCAGTCATGAGGGCGGCGCCCAGTACGGCTTCGACCATGAAGTGATTAAAGATGGCGACATCTTCAGATTCGGTTCCCTGCTGCTTACCGTCAAGCATGCGCCCGGCCATACCCCGGAGCTGGTGGCTTTTCTGCTGGCTGATGACAAGCGCCGTTACTATCCCTGGGGGGTGCTCACCGGCGATTCGCTGTTTGTCAATTCCGTCGGCCGGCCTGATCTTCTCGGTAGTGAGCATGATAAAATATTGGCCGGGCAACTGTTCCATACCATTCATGATTTTTATCTTAAACTCGCTGATTATGTAATTATTTATCCAGCCCATGGTCAAGGCTCACCCTGTGGGGTCAACATTGGTGACCGGCGCCACAGCACCATTGGTTATGAACGTCGTTTCAATCCTTTACTGCAGTTTGATGAGGAAGATGGTTTTATTGATTATGTCCTCTCTACCGCCCCGCCAATGCCTGCCTATTATCCGAGGCTGAAGCAGCTGAACACCAACGGGCCGGCAGTCCTGGGCCGACTGCCGGCAATACGCGCTCTTCCCGCCCCCTTATTCCAGCAGGCCCTTGCCAACGAGGACAATATTCTCATTGATACCCGGATGATGCTGGCCTTTGGCGGCGGCCATATCCATGGCGCCCTCAACATCGGCGGCTCACCTCTGCTCTCCCTCTGGGCTGGCTGGCTGCTTGATCCTGCCCGGCCCCTCCTGCTGGTGCTGGAAGCCGATGACCGGCTCGAAAAAATTATCCGCCTGCTGCTGCGCACCGGTTACAGCAAGTTCGCCGGTTATCTGGTCGGCGGTATGCAGGCTTGGGATAATGCCGGACTACCGCTGGCTCAGATCGGCCAGATGACGGTCCAGGCCATCAGAAATGCCGGAGGAAATCTACAGCTCCTTGATGTACGCACGCCTAGCGAGTGGCAAGAAGGCCACATTCCCCAGGCCCGCCATATTTTTCTGGGCCAATTGCCTGAGCATTTAGACAGCCTGGATAAAACCAGGCCGACGGCGGTCTATTGCGACAACGGCTATCGGGCCAGCCTGGCCACGAGCATTCTGCAGAAAGAAGGGTTCGGCTGTGTCTGTAACGTCCCCGGCAGCTGGCAGGCGTGGGTCGCTGCCGGGTTCCCTGTGGCCCGGGAACCAGCAGCAGAAGAAACTAGCCCACAACGCCAGCTGCCTGCTGATGACCAGTTAGTGTTTAAACATTCGGCATTCTTTATCGGCTGTTTTGCCCTGCTGTGTATCCTTTATACAATTGCCGAAGCAGCAACTGGTATGGAGGCGGGTGATTATTCACGAGCGGCCTGGTCACCTTATGTAGTCGGGACGGGTATCGGTGTGCTGTCATGGCTGACCTTTTATTTTGCCGACAAACCGATCGGGGTCTCCTCTTTTTATGCCCAGCTGGCCGGTTTTCTCGGCAAACTGATCGCCCCCCGCCATACGGCATCTCTTACCTATTTCATCGACAATCCGCCTCAGGTGGACTGGAAGTTCGTCTTTGTTGTCGCCACCATTGGCGGCGGGACCATTGCCGCGCTCACTGGTGGCGAATTCGTCAATCAATGGCTGCCATCCATGTGGACGGCCCGTTTCGGCGACAGCACTCTGCTGCGGGCGCTGGTAGCTTTTGCCGGCGGCCTGCTCATGGCCTTCGGCGCCCGCCTGGCCGGAGGCTGTACCAGCGGTCACGGCATCAGTGGGACCCTGCAGCTCAACCTGGCCTCCTGGATCGCCGTGATCTGCTTTTTCATCGGCGGGATCACAATCGCCAGACTGCTCTTCACACTATGAGAAAATTATGACTAAAGCCGACAGCACCGTTTCACCATCACCGCTGGCGTCCAGTTCGCCCAAGGCAGCCCCACTGCTTTCCGGTCTGATATTTGGTTTGATCTTTGGCTTTCTGTTACAAAAAGGCGGGGTCGGCAAATATCATATCCTGATTGGCCAACTATTGTTCCAGGATTGGACCGTGGTAAAGATCATGCTCACAGCCATAATAGTGGGCATGAGCGGCATATTTACTCTGCACCGTTTTGCCAAAGTGAACCTGCACCTTACACCAACGCGTATCGGTTCTAACATTATCGGCGGTTTGCTGTTCGGCGCCGGTTTTGCCCTGCTGGGCTACTGCCCGGGCACAGCCACAACCGCCCTCGGCCAGGGAAACTGGGATGCGCTGTTCGGTATGGCCGGGCTTATCGCCGGCTCGTGGATTTTTGCAGAGCTCTCGGGCTGGACCAAGCGCACGATCGATACCTGGGGCGATATCGGTAAGATGCAGCTTTCGGATCTGCTACCCTTATCACGTGGCTGGTTTGTCTGTGGTTTTGCCTTGGCACTTCTGGCCCTGCTCGTGTTGATAGAATACTTCAATACTTGATGACGACAGAGCACAGCAGGGTCATATATGGCCACTGGTTATATATAACCTTTAACATCCAGCTCTTGCTAACCGCCCGCCTGGTAATGACTTTAAGAAATTATCACAATTCAGGAAGATGGGGTGGGTATTATGACAGATAAAAACTCGGCACAAGGCTTGCATTATTTCTTAGTGAAGTGCGTTTGCAAGAGTTGCTCGCGCCTAAAGCAGGTCAGCCGTCATCTTTCCTTACTTATGTAAATGCTATTGGCCCTGCTGACGGTTTTTTTCTGATATCCACATGGAGTGGATTATCGAAGCTCAACAATAACAAGGAGCAATATCATGAATTGGGATCAAATCAAAGGGATGTGGAAACAAGCCAAAGGACAAGCCCAACAACAATGGGGCAAGCTCACAGATGATGACCTCGATGTCATCGACGGCAAGCGCGAAGAGCTGATCGGTAAGATACAGGAACGTTATGGTATTGAAAAAGAGGAGGCCGAAAGACAGGTTTCTGATTTTGAAAACAGATATCAATAACCCCGATGAACGGGATAAGTGCCTTTCTGTAAGGCATTAATTAATCTGACTGTCACTTGTCTGCCTGCTCAGTTTATACTGGCGAGGTAAGAACTATGCCCTGTCCCGATGTCAGTAATGGCGATACATACTTTCATATTTAACATACCCAGGAGGATAGTTATGAAAAAATATTCCAGGATGTATTACGGACTCAGCGTTTTTGTTGTTACCGCTCTGTTTGCCACTGCGCCCGGTTTTGCAGCAGACGATACCAGAAGCACCCAAACCACTACCACAATGCAAAGTGGCGATATGACTAAGAGTGCCAGCACCATGAGGGGCGGTTTTGCCATTCTGGGCTCCAACTTAATTGGCAAGAATGTTAAAAACACTCAAGGGGAAGACATCGGCGAAGTTAAAGACATCATGCTTGATTCCAAGGGTAAGGTCCGCTATGTCGCCGTTGCTTATGGCGGTTTTCTCGGGGTCGGTGACAAGATGCATGCCGTGCCATTGTCGGCCTTTCAGTTCAAACGAGATAAAGATATGTTTTTCGATGATACCGAGTTGATTCTTAATGTTTCCAAGGAACAGTTAAAAGATGAACCAGGTTTTGATGCCAATAACTGGCCTGATCTGGACAATGAGACCTACCGGACAGATCTCGACAGGCGGTATAATGTTGATCGCTCGGACATGAAATAAATATCTGTATTTACTTACATAGTGGCAGGGCAAAGAGGTGGCTGAGGTTCTTTTCTCTGCCGCCTCTTCTTGCTGAAGACCGCTTGCAGCATTCCCATCAAAAAGATCCAATAAGAATTGACAAGGGATGACAGCCATGGATAACAATGCGGGACAAACCACATCGATTTGGATGGCCACAGCTGAAGTGCCGGAAGCATCGCCACTCAGCAAGGATATGCATGCCGATGTCTGTATTGTCGGGGCCGGGATAGCCGGCATGACCACGGCCTATCTGCTGGCCCGGGCCGGCCGGTCAGTGATTACCGGTTAATTTTAATTCGTACGGTCAAAAAAAGATACTTTCGGAGACTTTATGGTCAATGTTCGCTTCCCTAAAAGCCGGGTCTGGAAATGGACCCTGGTGATTGGCGGGTTCTTTTTTCTGCTCACCGTCTTTTCCTATCTAATAAACATCAAGGCCTTACGTCAGTATGCCGAACGGCAGATGAATCAGAGCCTGACGGACTATACGGTCAGGGTCGGCAAGGCTTTTTTTCATCCGATCGGGATGTCTTTGACCTTAGACAATCTCGTCCTCATCCAGAATGACATTCCGGAGCCGCCGGTCGCCAAGATCGAACGTCTGCATGCCAGTATTCATTGGCGGGCCCTTATCAAAGGCAGTCTGGTCGGTGATCTGTTAATTGACCGGCCCAAACTCTATATCAATCTGCAGCAGGCCAGAAAAGAGGTAACCAGTGACACCAATTTGGCCCGGAAAGGGTGGCAGGACGCTCTCCTGGCGGTTTACCCGCTGCAAATCGATGTTTTGAAGGTTAATAATGGTGAGCTGACTTATCTAGACGAAGGTCCTAATCCACCGCTGCACGCCAGCGCAATATTGCTTGAGGCCACCAATATCCGCAATATTTTCACGCCCGATCAGACCTATCCCTCACCGGTTATAGCCAGCGCCGTCATCTTTGACCAGGGGCAGCTTCACCTGGACGGTCATGCCAATTTTCTCCAGAAACCACGTCTTGGCTTTAAAGGCCAGGCGGACCTTAAAGACATCGATCTTGGTTATTTCAAACCGATCATGCAGCGCCAGAACCTGGCCATTCGTCAGGGAGCATTGTCCGCCACCGGCAAGATGGAATTGGCAGCGAAAAAAAGCGAGATCCACTTAGAGACCATTGAGCTCACGGGGCTTGATGCTGATTATGACCTGCGCCCTGAGACCGAAGCCAAGCAGCAGCAACAGGTGCAACAGGCCACCAAGGCCGCCAGGGAGATGAGTAATGCGCCTGGCGCTATCATCCGGGTTGATCTGATGAAAATTACCAAAGGCACACTGGGCTATTTCAATCAGACCACTGATCCGAAGATCCGTATATATGCCGATCATATCGAGGCGACCGTTAAGGATTTCAGTAACCAGCTTGCTGAGGGTTCCTCGGCATTCCAGCTGCATGGACGTTTTTTAGGCTCCGGCGCCACTGAGATTACCGGCACCTTCCGACCGGAAAGCAGGAGCCCGCATCTGGACCTGAAAATAGCTATCGAAAATACAGATATGCGAGCGATGAGCAATATTTTTCAGGCTTACGGTAAATTTGATATCAAAAAAGGAGATTTTTCATTCTTTTCCGAGATGACGATTCGCAACAATGAGGTGCAGGGTTATGTCAAGCCCATCTTCCAGAATATGGAAGTCACTGATATGCGTACCCCTGAAGAGAAGGGTATCTTTCATAAACTCTATGTGGGGGCCGTGAAAGTCTTTACCGAATTACTGACAAATCGCCCTCACCAGCAAGTGGCCACTCAAACTGATATCTCGGGGCCACTGGATGATCCGGATACCAGCATCCTGCAAATTATCGTCAATCTGATTCGCAATGCCTTTTTTCAGGCCATCCTCCCCGGTTTCGAACAGGAGGTGAACCAGCAGCCACAGTCTTAAGAAAAAGATTGGCTATTGATTAATAGCCAGCCATAGCAAGCCGGCAAACCAAGCTGTAATCTGTGAAATTATTCACCATTTTGATACCGCTCCCAGCGTGAAAAGGAAACATGGATATTGGCGTTCTTATTGCTTACTTTGCAACACAAGATGAAGCGCGAAAAGCTCTCCGGGGCTTAGCCCGCCAGGGCTTCAGCCGCACGGTCCTGGTTTACAAGGATGACAACGGCGACATTCATAGTCCGGGTCCCTGGCTCTGGCGGCGAGCTCTCTGGGTAACACTACTTGCCATTCTGCTGGCTATCAGTATCATTTTGTTCCTGCAATGGCGGCATGTGATGCCGGGGTGGCAACAGGCTCTACTACTGCCAATATTAATTATTGGCTGTATCAGCAGCAGTGTTCTGGCCGCATTGTTCTGGTTTCGACATTTCCGATACCATGTTGGACCTGCAGTAATCAATAATTACAGCCGCTCGCTCATGAGCGGGGAATCCCTTCTTATTCTCCAGGCACCCTGTGAATCTTTAGCCCGTCCGCTGGCTCTGCTGCGGGAAAGCGGCGATATATCACCGGTCCTGTTTGTCATGCATCCCAGACAGGAACGACGAGCCGAGGCGCGGCGACCTGAGGTAAAACTGTTACCGGCCCAGGTGCTGGAACATGCTCAGCGTCATGCCCGCGAGCAGAAGGTAGAGAAGCTACGGCCGCAACGCAATACCGAACTGCTCAAGCGTTTTAAAAAATCCCGGGATTGGGTTCGTCACATCTGTGCCCAGCTGGCGGCAGCCAGCCGCCTGGAACAGAAATCGACACCGGCTGCCGATTGGATTCTCGATAATGAGTATATCCTGGAAGGCAACGCCCGCGCGGTTCTGTCGAATCTGCCCCGCCGCTATTACCAGCAGCTGCCCATCCTGGCTTCTGAGCCCTATCGGGGGATGCCCTGTATCTACGGTCTGGCCAAGGATCTGGTGTCGCATACCGAAATGTGTCTGAACCGGGATAATATCCTGGCCTATATCGAGGCCTACCAGTCAGTGCGCCCGCTGACGATCGGCGAGCTCTGGGCTATTCCCCAGATGCTGCGCTTTGCCCTTATTGAAAGCATTCAGAGCCTGGCCGTTACCGCGTTGGCTGATCTAAGAGAACATCAGTTGGCTGATTTCTGGGCTAATCGCTTAATTGCGGCCAATCGCCGCGATTCCAACCAGCTCTTCACGATCCTGTCGGAACTTGCCAAAGCAGAGCCACACCCTACCCCTTATTTCGGGGCACAGCTGGTAGGTTTACTCTACGATGAAGCCGCGGCCTTGGCGCCGATCAAAAACTGGCTTGAACGGACTTTGAAAGTACTGTTGCCCGACCTTCATCGCTACGAAATGAACCGGCAGACCAGAGAACAGTTAGCCAGCGGCAATGCCTTCACCAGTCTGCGTCAGCTGGCCATGCTGGATTGGCGGGACATCTTCGAGCAGCTTAGCCGAGTGGAGCAGGTACTGCGCCATGATCCAGCCGGGATCTATCCGCAAATGGATTTCATAACCCGTGATCGTTGTCGCCGGGCAATTGAAGAACTGGCCCGCCTTGCAGACGTGACTGAGGAATATCTGGCCGAACGCGTCGTTAAACTGGCAACCACGACCCAGCAGGAAGCAATAAATGATGACAAGCTAAGACATGTCGGCACGTGGCTGATTGGCAGCGGGCGGGCGGAGCTCGCCCGCCAGTTCGCCTGCCGGGAGTCGAGGCGCCATCGGACCTTGGCCTGGATCTATCGCAATCATACCGCCATTTACACTCTTGGCATCGCCGGTTTTACCGCTTTTTTTATTTTCCTGGTCATTTTTGGCATGAGACCGCTTGCAGGCCAGACCGGATCGCTGCCGGCCGTCTTCGTTGTACTGGTTTTTTTCCTGCTGATTCCGGTCAGTCAATTAGCAATTCAGCTGGTCAATTATCTGATCACCCGACTGCTGCCGCCCATCCCTCTGCCGAAGATGGATTTTGAGGATACAGGTATTCCTGATGCCTTCCGCACCCTGGTGGTAGTGCCGATGCTGCTGGAGAATACTGAAACGATTCGGGCGGAGGCTGAGAAGCTGGAGATCCGCTACCTGGCCAACAGGGATGACAATCTTTTCTTCAGCCTGTTCAGTGACTATACAGATTCCGACACCTCTGTTCGGGAAGAAGACAGCTGGCTGCTGCAGACGGCCGTTACCTGTATTGAAGAATTAAATCATCAGCATGAGGGCGAGCGTTTTTTTCTCTTTCATCGGGAACGCAGCTGGAGTGACTCCGAACAAAAGTTCATCGGTTGGGAACGCAAACGGGGCAAGCTGGAGGAATTGAACCGTTTAATCGACGGCACCCGTCCGGAAACCGCTCCTTCCCTGGTCTATGTCGGCGATCAGGATCGGTTGGCTGATATCCGTTTTTTAATCACGCTCGATAGTGATACCCACTTACCACACGCTTCCGCCCGCCGGATGGTTGAGACCCTGGCCCACCCCCTGAATCAGCCATGTTTTGATGAGGCCGGTAAAATCATATCCGGCTATACCATCGTCCAGCCACGGGTGAGCCCGACCCTGCCGAGCACGAACGGCTCGATCTTTTCCCGCCTGTTCAGCGATGCGGTCGGAGTCGATCCCTATACCCAGTTGGTCTCTGATGTCTATCAGGATTTAAGCGGCGAAGGTTCATATCATGGCAAAGGCATATATGATGTCCGTGCCTTCAGCCGTTTGCTTACCGGCCGCTTACCTGCCGAGCGGGTGCTGAGCCATGATCTTCTCGAAGGGTCCTATGTCCGGGTAGCGCTGGCAAGCGATATTGAACTCTACGATGATTTTCCCCTGGAATATCAAAAATATAATAGCCGGGCCCATCGCTGGATTCGCGGCGACTGGCAGATTGCCGGCTGGCTGTTACCTCGTGTCCCCCAACCAGCCGGCACCTCTGAGGTCAACCCGCTCTCTCTACTCAACCGCTGGAAAATTTTGGACAATCTGCGGCGCAGTCTTTTGCCGGCCGCCAGTCTGGCCCTTTTGTTTGCCGCCTGGCTTCTCTCTTCCCGGGCAGGGGCCATAGCCTCGCTGGTGGTGGGCCTGCAACTGTTCTTTCAGCCCTTAACCCAGCCCTTGACTATAGCGACCACATCCGAGAGTCTCAAATATTTTTCCCCGGCGAAACTGTTACACGATCTGCTGAGAGCCTGCGCCGATGCTGCCTTGTTGCCTCACCAGGCCTTGTTAACACTCGATGCCATTATCCGCGCCTGTTACCGGAGTATATTCTCCAAGCATCTCTTACTGGAATGGACGGCCCAAACCAGTCATTGGTGGAACGTTTCCCGCCGGCAACCGCTCTTCGTGGCCAGCATGGCCATCGGCAGTATCTTCAGCCTGATGGTCGGCTGGTCAATCCGGCAGATCAGGCCGGACAATTTACCGCAGGCTGCCCCTTGGCTCATCTTATGGTTGCTCTCCCCGCTGCTGGTATGGATCCTGAATCTGCAGCCCGTGAGGCAGCAGCAGACACAAGCCCTGCCGGAAATTGACCGCCGCTTTCTCAGACAGATCGCCCGGCGGACGTGGCGCTACTTCTCCACCTTTGTCAGTGCCGACACCTTGTGGCTGCCGCCCGATAATTATCAGGTTGCTCATCAAGACCGGCTGGCCATGCGCACCAGTCCAACCAACATCGGCCTGTGGATGACCAGCACGCTTGGTGCCCATGATGCCGGCTATCTGACCATTGACCAGGTTATTGCCTTACTGACCAGCACCATGGACACAATCAACCGCCTGGAGCGCTATAAAGGGCATCTGTTGAACTGGTATGATATTCAGACCCTGGTGCCCCTGGAACCCCGTTATGTCTCGGCCGTTGACAGCGGCAACCTGCTGGGAGCCTTGTGGACCCTGGAAAAGGGGCTCGACGAACTTATGCACGGACCACTCCTCGACGGTAAGGCCTTTGCCGGCCTGGCTGACACCGGCGAGATCCTGAAAAAGCATGTGGCCCTTGAAGGCATTACTATCCTTGATCGCCGCAGTCTGGATCAACTTCTGACGGAATGGAATGCTGCTCCCACTACCATTAGCGATCTTCTGCACCTGCAACGGCGGACTGAGGTTAATGTCAAGTCGGTGATTGCTGCCGCCGGCGTCATCCCCTGGGCGGCTGAGCTTAAACAACAGGCAGCGGCCTGGGCGCACAACAGAGACAGCTATCTGAGCTGGATCGAAATTCTCGCCGAAAAAACTGAAGAGGAACTGGCCATCCTGGGACCGGTGGCTCAGCTTGCCATCAAAAAGGATCTGTCGTGCCCGCCTTCGTTGCATGATCTGGCCCGGAACCAGATCAACTCCATCCTGATCCTTACTGCCATCAGGGAGGAAAATTCGCTGGTGGCCCCTGTGATCTCCGCCTGGATCGACCGGGTGCGGGCCGCCTTCGTTAATGCCCAATGGCTGGCCGGGGAAACTCTGGGGCAGGCCGAACGCTTGATTGACAGAATCCGTGAATTGTCAGCAGCATTAGACATGCGTTTTCTCTATGATGCCAAGCGCAAGCTGTTTGCTATCGGTTTTAATGTCTCTACAGACCTTCTTGACGACTCCAGTTATGACCTGCTGGCCAGTGAGGCCCGGTTCGGCAGTTTCATCGCCATTGCCCGAGGCGATGTGCCTATCGAACACTGGTTCTCCATGAACCGTCCCTACGGTGCTCTCGGCAACCGGCGAGTACTGCTGAGCTGGGCCGGGACCATGTTCGAGTACCTGATGCCGCTGTTGTTTCAGCGTTCATATGACAACTCGCTGCTGGATAAAGCGGCCCGCGAAGCAGTAACAGCCCAGATCGCTTATGGCCGCAAACGCCATGTCCCCTGGGGTATTTCCGAGTCCGCCTTTGCCAATATGGATCTCAATAAAACCTATCAGTACAAGGCCTTCGGCGTCCCGGCGCTCGGCTTGAAACGCGGGCTTGAGGAGCAGCTGGTCATCGCGCCCTATGCCACTCTGCTGGCCTTGAATGTGGCGCCGCAAGAAACTATGAAAAATCTGAAACTACTGGCCGGGTTGGGGATGCTCGGTGATTACGGTTATTTCGAGGCCATGGATTTCAGCCGCCAGACACAGCGTCAGGGCAAGCACGGCGTCATCATCAAAGCCTATATGGCCCACCATCACGGCATGGCTTTTCTGGCCTTGATCAACTTTCTCCATGATAATCCCTTCCCCCGCCGTTTTCATAGCGATACCCGGGTCCGGGCCTTTGAGCTCCTCCTGCAGGAGCGCATCCCGATTCTGCCGACCTTGCACATCAGCTCGACGCGGCAGAGTGAGCCGGTACTCCATACCGGAGAATTGATCACCCCGACCGGCAGTACCTTTACTACCCCGCATACCGCTACCCCCAAGACACTGCTGCTCAGCAACGGCCGCTACGACTTGATGGTTACCAACAGCGGGGGCGGCTACAGCCAATGGACCGGCCAGGAATTGACCCGCTGGCGCTCAGATCCGACCTGTGATGCCATGGGCTCCTTCTGCTACCTTTATGAGGCGGCGCAGAATCATCTCTGGTCCACCACCTATCATCCAGTCGGTGGCAAAGTTACCCAGTATGCCGTGGATTTTACCAGGGACCGGGCCGTCTTCCGCCGTGATGATAACGGTGTGCATACCGAAACAGAAGTCATCGTCTCGCCGGAAGACGATGTCGAGGTGCGGCGCATTACCCTGATCAATCATTCCGCCCAGGTCCGGCGATTAGCTCTTACTACTTATGTTGAACTCTCTATGGCCCCCCACAATGCCGACCGCCAGCATCCGGCATTCAATAAGCTGTTCATCCAGACCGAGGCCCTTACTGAACAGCAAGCGCTGCTGGCCTTTCGACGACCACGCAGTGACAATGAACCGCCGCTGTTTGTCGGCCACCGCTTGATCCTGCAGCATACTAATGGCGATAATTGCCCCCCTGAAGAAGACTGGCAATTTGAAACCGATCGCCGCCGTTTCATCGGACGCGGCCGGACAATGGCCAATCCCATGGGGGCCATGCAGGATCTCGGCAACAATCAGGGATTTGTTCTCGAACCATGCTTAAGTCTGCGCCACAATATTACCCTGGAACCAGGCCAACGTCTGCAGCTGTCCCTGCTGCTCGCCGCTGGTTCCAGTCGGGAACAGGTTATGCTGCTGATGGCTAAATACTGCGAACCACAGGCTGTTACCCGAGCCATGGATTTTGCCTGGGGTTCAGCTCAGCAGGAATTACAGATGCTGCACATCCAACCTGATGAAGCACGGCGTTTTCAAAAGCTGGCCAGTCATTTGCTCTTTCCCAATTCCAATTTCCGGGCTCCCGGTCACCGTCTGGCTGAAAATCGTAAGGGCCAGGCCGGCTTGTGGCCTTACGGCATTTCAGGTGATCTGCCCATCACTCTGGTTACTATAGGCAAAACCTGGGATATCAGCCTGGCCCGCCAGATGCTCCAGGCCCATACCTATTGGCGCATGCACGGCTTGCCCACCGATCTGGTGATTCTTAATGAAGAGGCAGGCGGCTATGAGCGGCCACTGATGGAACGCCTGGAGCGCCTGATCCAGGCTAATGCCGTCTTTAATCGCAACGATCAACCGGGCGGCGTATTTCTGCGTAATGCGGCGGTCATTCCGGAGGAAGACCTGAAGCTTCTTAAATTTGCCGCCAGTATCGTGCTGGTCGCCGCCCGTGGTACTTTACCCCGGCAATTGGGGATACCGGTGGAAGTTCATGCCCTGCGGGAGAAAGTGGCTCTGAAACGTGTTGCCGGTGAACCTTCTGCCCCTCTACCTTTCATGGAGCTGCACTATTTTAACAGCCTGGGCGGTTTTACTCCGGATGGACGGGAATATGCCATCTATCTCGGCCCCGAGACCAACACTCCGGCCCCTTGGGTCAACGTCATCGCCAATCCGAGCTTCGGCACTATGGTCAGTGAAACCGGGACCGGTTTCACCTGGTATGGCAACAGCCAGCGTAATCGTCTGACCGGCTGGTCAAATGATCCGGTGCTGGATCCGGCTTCGGAAGCCCTCTATCTCCGTGATGAAGAAAGCGGCCTGTTCTGGTCACCGACGGCCGCTCCGATCCGGGAGGACACAGCCTATCGGGCCCGACATGGGGCCGGTTATTCGGTTTTTGAGCATAACAGTAACGGCATCGAACAGGAGCTGACCGTCTTTGTCCCCGTTGATGACGATGGCGGCCAACCCATCAAACTGCAACAATTGCGGCTTATCAATGCCTCCTCCAGAAGGCGCCGCCTGTCGCTGACTTATTATGTGGAATTAATTCTGGGTGAGAATCGCGAGACCTCGCAGATGCATGTCATCACCAGCTGGGACGATGAAACCCGGACCCTGCTGGCCCAAAATCTTTACCACTCCGAATATCCGGAACGGGTGGCTTTCGTCGCCTTAACACCTTCGGCTGACTCCTACGGAGGCGATCGCACTGCCTTCATCGGCCGCAACCGCTCGCTGGCTAACCCGGCCGCCATGGGGTTGACCCGACTGTCAGAACGGACCGGCGCCGGACTTGACCCCTGTGCCGCCCTGCGGATCTACGTTGACCTGGCTCCGGGCGAGCGCCGGGAGATCATCTGCATGCTGGGTCAAGCCGAGTCAGTGGACCAGGCCCGGCAACTGGTGCTGCGCTTCCAGGCAGATCTGGCCTTTGACGAAACCCTTGCTCAGACCAAGTCCTGGTGGGATAGTCTGCTTGGCACCGTTGAGGTCCATACTCCCGATCTGGCCGCTGATCTGCTGATCAACCGCTGGTTGCAGTATCAGTCCTTAAGCTGTCGCCTCTGGGCCCGTTCCGCTTTTTACCAGTCCGGCGGCGCCTTCGGTTTCCGCGATCAGCTGCAGGATGTTCTGGCCTTTCTTTACTCCCGGCCGCAACTGGCCCGCGACCAGATCCTGCTGGCTGCCAGCCGCCAATTCCAGGAGGGTGATGTCCAGCATTGGTGGCATGAACCGACCGGCGCCGGTATCCGCTCACGTTTTAGTGATGATCTGCTCTGGCTGCCATATGTCGTTGGCCATTATGTGCGGACCACCGGCGATCTGCAGATTCTGCAGACCGAGCTACCTTTCCTCAAGGCGCCACTGCTGACAGATGAGCAGCACGAGGTCTTCTCCATTCCCGAGGTCACTCTCGAACGGGCTACTCTCTTTGAACACTGCCGGCGGGCGGTCAGCCGCGGTCTGACCATCGGCCCTCATGGCCTGCCCTTGATCGGCACTGGCGATTGGAATGACGGCCTGAATCTGGTAGGAGCTGAGGGCAAGGGGGAAAGCGTCTGGCTGGGCTGGTTCCTCTGTGAATTGCTGCAAGGGATGGTTGAAATGTCGCGTCTCCTGCAGCAGCCTGAGATGAGTCTGTCTTATCAAGAGGAAAGATCAGCCCTGATCGAGCGTATTGAAAAAGCCGGCTGGGACGGCGAATGGTATCTACGCGGTACCTTTGATGATGGCTCGCCGCTTGGTTCTGCCGGCAACACCGAGGCCAGGATCGATTCCCTGCCCCAATCATGGGCTTGGCTGTGCGGGGCTGCTGATCCGCAACGGGCGGAGCAGGGATTGGAATCAGCCTGGCAGCATCTCGTTTGCCAGGATGAAAGGCTGGTGCTGCTCTTTACCCCGCCCTTTGATAAATCAGAACCTTCACCCGGCTATATCAGAAGCTATCCGCCGGGAGTGCGGGAAAATGGCGGTCAGTATACCCATGCCGGTCTGTGGATGGCCATGGCCATGGCCCGGAAAGGAGATGGCGAGCGCGCGGTGCAGTTATTGCGCATCCTCAATCCTATTGAGAACGCCCGCGATGCCACCGCGGTCTGGCACTATGGGGTTGAGCCCTATGTAGTAGCGGCTGATGTCTACCGGTTGCCGGGACGGATCGGCCAGGGGGGCTGGACGTGGTATACCGGCTCGGCCGCCTGGATGTATCGGGTCTGGGTCGAAGAAGTTCTCGGCCTCCATATAGACCACGACCGGATGCAGATCAAGCCGGTGATTCCCGCCGCCTGGGAGGGCTTCAGCCTCCGCTATCGGCATGAGGGGACCCTCTATCAGATCGAGGTGGAGAATCCGGACCACTGTGTCTGCGGAGTGGCCTGGGTGGAGATGGATGGCCAACGTCTGGCCGACGGCTTCATCCCTCTGGAAAAAGGATTGATAACCCATAATATTATCGTCAGGATGGGGGACCGGCAAGACGTTGCTTGAAGATTACACTAGCGGCTAAGAGCAAAAAATCCCACGTTGTCCCATCCCGGCCTCCCGGCCTCAACAAGGAGACAAATATACACCTCCGTTCGCTGCCATTGCTAATATTCTGCAGTGATAATCAAGAATCAAGATACCTGCCCGTTCTGCCTATTCAGGACTGCTTACTTCCTGCACTTTACCTGCCACTGTCATGACTGGCCGAGGAAGTCTCTGGCTGGAATACAGACCAATGACCATTTGTCAAATGAAACATTGGAGTTCCACATTTTTTTCTGATATATCTAATATAATAGGATTTTTGATAAATCTTTCTATGGGTCCGGTAGGCTGCAAACCCACCATGCGGCACGGTAGGGGATGAGACCGCATCAGGCCTCATCCCCAGACAAAGGAGACATGAAATGGGCAGAAAAAAAATAGAGACAAGATCCATTGAATTTGCTGAGAGCGTCATCAACACGGTGCGCGATGCCCTGATCGTTCTGGATCAAGACCTCAGAGTGGTCACCGCCAGCCGGTCCTTCTATGACTTTTTTCAGGTAAAACCGGAAGACACCGTCGGCCAGCTTATCTATGATCTGGGCAACAAGCAGTGGGATATTCCCCAATTGCGGGAGCTGCTGGAAACCATCCTGCCTGAAAAGACCAGCTTTGATAACTATGAGGTCGAACACAAGTTTGCCACCATCGGCCGACGCACCATGCTGCTGAATGCCCGCCAGATTGAACATGCGTTGGGCAAGGAGCGGATTATCCTGCTGGCCATCGAGGATATCACCGAGCGCAAGCGCCTGGAGGACTTGCTCAAAGAGTCCGAAGTCCACTACCGGCGTATCTTTGAGACCGCCAGCGACGGGATCGTGCTGCTCGAAAAAGATGAAGGACGTATAATCCATGGGAATGAGGCGGTCGAGAAGATGTTGGGATATTCCGCAGCGGAGTATATCGGGAAAAAGCTGCAGGATATCGGCATTCCCCTCGACATGAGTGATTTCCCGGCGATCATGCAAGATCTGGAAAAGAGTGGCATCCTTAATTACGCGGATGTGCCGGTGAAAACCAAGTCCGGGCCGGGTGTCACCACGGAAATATATATCACCACGGATATATATCTGGTCGACAGGACGCAACTGGTCCAATGCAATATCCGCGATGTCAGTGCCCGGAAGCTGGTCGAGGACAAGTTAAAGAAATCAGAAAAATTCACCAGAAGCATCCTCCAGACTGTTGATGAAGGGTTTGTTGTGATAGACCCTGAGTACAGGATCATTACTGCCAACAGGGCCTATCTTGAGTCTGTCGGCAAGCCGTTGGCAGAGGTGATAGGCAAGCATTGCTATGTAGTTTCTCATCATGTGGATACACCCTGCTGGGAGGAAGGAAACTTCGTCTGTCCTGTCGCCCGTACTTTTCAAACGGAAAAACATTCCTCTTCTCTCCATACGCATTATGACGACACAGGAGCACCTTTTTATGTGGAGGTGAAATCCTATCCGCTGAAAGATGAATCCGGCAAGGTCGTATCGGCCATAGAGATTATTAATGATATTACAGAAAAAAAGAAACTCGAGGCCCAGCTCCTGCAGGCCCAGAAGATGGAGGCCGTCGGCACGCTGGCCGGGGGGATTGCGCACGATTTCAATAATATCCTCAATGTGATCCTGGGCTATGGCACCATGGTCATGGACACCTTGGCCGCCGGTAGTCAGCCCAAGGATGATATGCGTGAGGTGCTCAGTGCAGCCGACAAGGCCGCGGGTCTCACCAAAAAGCTGCTCGTTTTCAGCCGAAAACAGGCCGTTGACGTGCAGCCGGTTAATATCAATGAGCTTATCCTTGGCCTGCAGAAAATGCCTGGTCCGGATCATCCAAGAGAGTATCGAATGTAATCTGGAGATTGCGGACAGGTCCTTGATCGTGCTGGCCGATGCCGGCCAGATCGAGCAGGTGCTGATAAACCTGGCCACCAATGCCAGGGACGCCATGCCCGAGGGCGGACGACTGACGATCGGCACCGAACTGGTGGAACTGAATGAAGAATATGTGGCAGCGTATGGATATGGCAGGCCTGGGAGGTATGCGCTGCTCACGGTTGCCGATACAGGGCTGGGCATGGATGCGGAAACGCAGCAGAAGATATTCGAGCCTTTTTTTACCACAAAAGCTGTTGACGAAGGGACCGGGCTCGGCCTGGCAATTTCCTACGGCATAATAAAACAGCATAACGGTTTCATCAAGGTCTACAGCGAACCAGGCGAAGGCTCGATATTTAAAATTTACCTGCCTCTCAGTGAAGAAGCGGTCCCTCTGGACAAGGAAACGGAGGGGGTTGTCCCTGTCAAGGGCGGAGATGAGACTGTCCTGGTGGCCGAGGACGACGCTGCCCTGAGGAACTTGTCAAGGATCGTGCTGGAGTCCTTCGGTTACACGGTTATCGCCGCCGAGGATGGCGAAGAGGCGATCGCCAGATTCATGGCGAACAGGGAACGTATCGGCCTCGTCCTGCTGGACATGATCATGCCCAGGAAAAGCGGGAAAGAGGTCGGTGAGGCGATCAGGAAGGTCTGTCCCGGCATAAAAATAGTCTTCATGAGCGGATATAGCATGGAGATTGTCGCCAACAAAGAGTTGACGGAGGCCGGTTTTGACTTCATCCAGAAGCCTTTTCAGTCGAAAGACCTGTTGGCAAAGGTGCGGGAGGTGCTGGACAGATGAGTAAAAAGATACTGATCGTCGACGATGAGGAGAGCAATCCCAGGCTGCTCACCCGGTGGTTTATCCCCTTTAGGGGATTTGGAGAATCCTGAATTATCGCTTATGTAATCTTGATCAGGACTACAGTATAAGGCAGCACCACAAGCAAGGAGACAGTAAATGGCCAAGGAAGAAATCGTCACCAGATCCATGGAATTCGCCGAGAGCGTCATCAACACCGTGCGCGAACCCCTGATCGTTCTGGATCAAGACCTCAGGGTGGTCACCGCCAGCCGGTCCTTCTATGAATTCTTTAAGGTAAAGCCGGCAGACACCATCGGCCAGCTTATCTATGATCTGGGCAACAAGCAGTGGGATATTCCCCAATTGCGGGAGCTGCTGGAAACCATCCTGCCTGAAAAGAGCAGCTTTGATAACTATGAGGTCGAACACGAGTTTGCCACCATCGGCCGGCGCACCATGCTGCTGAATGCCCGCCAGATTACCCGGCAAAAGGGCAAGGAACGCATCATCCTGCTGGCGATTGAGGATATCACAGCACGTAAGGAAATAGAAAGCGGGCTGGAAATGACCCGTCAAGAACTGGCCGTTATTAAAGAATTATCCGATGAAGCCCATGAATTTGCCGACAGCATCATCAACACGGTACGTGAGCCTCTGGTCTCTCTGGATCAAGACCTCAGGGTGGTCACCGCCAGCCGGTCCTTCTATGAATTCTTTAAGGTAAAGCCGGCAGACACCATCGGCCAACTTATCTATGATCTGGGCAACAAGCAGTGGGATATTCCCCGATTGCGGGAGCTGCTGGAAACCATCCTGCCTGAAAAGAGCAGCTTTGATAACTATGAGGTCGAACACGAGTTTGCCACCATCGGCCGACGCACCATGCTGCTGAATGCCCGCCAGATTAAAAGGGGTCGGCATAAAGAACAGATCATCTTGCTGGCCGTTGAAGATATCACCGAGCGCAAGCGTCTGGAGGAACTGCTGACTGAATCTGAATTCCGTTACCGCCGTGTTTTTGAGACCGCCAGTGACGGCATAGTCCTGCTCGAAAAATCAAATGGTCATATCGTGCAGGCTAATCCTGCCGTCGAACAGATGCTGGGTTATGGGGAAGCCGATTATATCGGCAGGAAACTGGAGGATATCGGAGTCGCGCTTGATACCTCTAATTTCCCGGGAATTATGCGGGACCTGGCCACGAAAGGTGTCCTGAATTATGAAGATGTCCCGGTGACCACTAAATCCGGCCAAGACATACCGGCAGATATCTATATGGTCGACAGGGCTCATCTGGCCCAATGCAATATCCGCGATGTTTCGGCACGGCAGCAGGCGGCGGAGGCCCTGCAGGAAGAAAAAGTATTTATTGAAAATGCCCTCAATACTCTGCATGACATATTCCTGGTTTTTGACTTAAAAGGTAAATTTCTCAGATGGAATAAGACCTTAAAGACTGTTACCGGCTATAGCGATCGCGAAATTGGCCTGATGAGTCCTCAAGATTTGGTCAGCCATGATGATATAAAAACAATTAGCGACTCTTTGCAGCAGGTAGCCCGGGAAGGCAGTGCTACCTTCGCGGTCCTGCTCCGTACCAAGGATGGCAGAAAAATCCCTTATGAAGTCAGCGCCGCCCTGCTGCGTAATGCCTTCGGCATGGCCGTGGGTATTACCGGGGTGGCCCGTGACATCACCGAGCGCAAGCAGGCCGAGCATGATTTACGGGCGGCCCTCGACAAAGCCTATGAAGGAGAACACCGGTTGGAAGCGATCATGGCCTCCATGGGAGAAGGACTGAGTGTCCAGAACGCAGACTTTATCATTACCTACCAAAATCAGGCCATGAAAGATTTAGTGGGAGATCACATAGGCGAGCACTGCTATCGGGCTTATGAGAATCAAGATAAGACCTGCGACGGATGCCCGGTGGCGATGGCTTATAAAGATGGCCGCACCCATAAGGTAGCGCGGACTATAACCAGCGGTGGAGAGATAAAATATCTTGACGTTACCGCCTCGTCTTTAAAGGATATGCAAGGACATACTGTGGGGGTGATAGAAGTCATAAGGGATGTCAGTGAGCAAAAAAAACTGGAGGCCCTACTCCTGCAGGCCCAGAAGATGGAGGCCATCGGTACGCTGGCTGGAGGAATTGCGCACGATTTCAACAATATTCTTAATGTGATCCTGGGCTATGGCGCTATGGTCATGGACAGCTTAGCCACCGGCAGTCAGACCAAAAATGATATGCAAGAGGTGCTCCTTGGTGCTGAAAAGGCGGCTGATCTAACCAAAAGACTGCTGGTCTTCAGCCGCAAATCGATGGTGGAAGTCAGGTCCGTTAATATCAACGAACTTATTCTGGGCTTGCAGAAAATGCTGGCTCGTATTATCAGAGAGAATATTGACTTTCAGCTGGATCTTATGACCGGGCCCTTGATCGTGCAGGCTGATGCCGGCCAGATCGAACAAGTCCTGATCAATCTGGCCTTAAATGCCAGGGACGCCATACCGGAGGGCGGACGGTTAATAATCAGCACCGGCATTGAGGAAATGGACGAAGGATATATTGCCGCGTACGGTTATGGCCAGCCTGGCAGCTATGCCCTGATCACCATTGCCGATACCGGTCATGGCATGGATGCGGAAACGCAAAAAAGAATATTCGAACCTTTTTTCACCACCAAAGGTGTGGGTGAAGGAACAGGGCTGGGCCTGGCCATCTCTTATGGCATAATCCAGCAGCATGGCGGCTACATCAAGGTCTACAGCGAGCCCGGGCAGGGCACGGTCTTCAAAATTTATCTGCCTCTCGGGACGGAAACGGCCTCCGCGGACATGAAGACGGAGAAGATAATTGCCGTCAAGGGCGGCGATGAGACCATCCTGGTGGCCGAAGACGACGATTCTTTGCGGAAATTGACAGGAATAGTGCTGGAGTCTTTCGGCTATCAGGTTATTACCGCCAGAGACGGAGAAGATGCCATCAGCAAATTCATGACCAACAGGGACCGCATCAATCTCGTCATGCTCGACATGATTATGCCGAAGAAAAACGGGCAAGAGGTCAGTACGATGATCAACAACGTCAGTCCCGGCATGAAAACACTTTTTGTGAGCGGCTATACCATGGACACGATCATGAACCCGCAGTTAACAGAGGGTAGTTTTGACTTTATCCAGAAACCGTTCCAATCGAAGAACCTGTTAGCAAAAGTACGGGAGGTGCTGGATAGATGAGTGAAAAAATATTGCTGGTTGATGATGAGGATGCCAATCTCAGGCTGCTCACCCAATGGCTCATTCCGTTGGGCTATGAAGTGGAACTGGCCGTCAACGGGGAAGGTGCGGTGCGGCAGGCCAGGGAGAGCCTACCTGACCTGATCATCCTTGACATCATGATGCCGGTCATGGATGGCTATGATGCCTGCGAAATTATAAAGGCGGCCCCGGAGACCAAGAATATTCCAATCATTATAGTGACGGCGCTTAACGATAGAGACTCGAGATTAAAAGGGCTGTCGGTCTCGGCCAATGATTTTCTGTCCAAACCCATCGATCAGGCTGAATTAATCATCCGGGTCAAGAACCTTCTCAAGATCAAGAAATACGAAGACTTTGTGCTCAAGCATAATCAGATACTGGAACAGGAGGTGCGGGAGAGAACGCAGGATCTCAGGGAGATGAGCAACGAAATGATGCGGAGATTAACAGCGGCCGCCGAATTTCGTGATACGGACACCGGGGCTCATATTGCCAGGATTGGCTTTTATGCCAATAAAATGGCGGAGGCGATGTGTCTGCCGATGGACTTTGTCGAAATGATAACCTTTGCCAGCCCACTGCATGACATCGGCAAGATCGGCATTTCGGACACTATCCTGTTAAAACCGGGCCCTCTGAGCAATGAAGAATTTACCATCATGAAGACGCATCCTACTATGGGCGAGAATATCCTCTCCGGATCGCAATACCCCAGGATCCGGATGGCTGCCTCTATTGCCTGGTCGCATCATGAACGGTGGGACGGGAGCGGCTATCCGCAGGGACTCAAAGGAGCAGCCATACCCCTGGAGGGCAGGATCACCATGCTCGTCGATCAGTATGACGCGCTCCGCAGTACAAGACCCTACAAGCCTGCTTTTGCACACGACAAGGTCTGCCGGATTATTACCGAGGGTGACGGCAGGACCATGCCCCACCATTTTGATCCGGCCATCCTCGAAACCTTCAAGAACATCGCCCCGGTTTTTGCCGAAATCTTCGATCAGCACCAATAAAATGTTGGGATCATGAGCTAATAGTTGGCGCCCCTGATGTGCGGCGGATCAGGATCTTCATCAAAAAATTGCTCACCTGCGACTCAACCAAAAAACTGCTATCTGCTATTAATGCTCCTGTTCGGGACACTTAGTGGCCGCACTATAATTTTTCCACGCCGGATCACTATAGTCAACGTGACACTCAACACAGAGTCCGACCCGCAGAATCTTGCGCAACTCCTCCCCGTTAAAGGAACGTAGATCGGCTCGGGAACCATGCTGCAGCTGCTGGCCGTCAATGGTGACAAAGGCATCAAAGGCCACGGTCTGACCGGCAAAGGTAGTTATCCCCTGATCAAGAGGAACAAAAGACCATTGTCCGTCTTTTTCGGTCACTGTTCCCTCGCCTAAGCCCACTACCTTGCTTGAGGTATGGCATTCAGCACAGCTGCGACCTTGCGCCTGGGTGGTATGGGGATTAATCGCGGCCATCGTGAAACGGTTAAAACCACCTTCCATCTCCCCTTCGGCATTGACCAGAGTGACGATATCCTGACAGCCGGGGGTAATGATGACTACCTCATCCTGCCAGACGCCCAGCATCGGTTTCTCATAGCGGATATAGGATCGGCCTTCTTCCCACAGGCCGGACGTCTCTTTAAGAGTCAACTTGTCGAGATGGGTCTGGGAGGCATCCCGTTTGGCGTGGCAACCATAACACTGCGGCACCCAGGTGGAATGGCAGGCCTCGCAACTGACCCGTTTATGGCCGGGAAAATCGCACACCCCCTGCTTTGGCGGCCGCAGGGGATGGACTTTGTCGCTCAACTTGGCGGTCATCTGCCATTGCCCCGCTTTTTGGCCAATCGTCGCCACTGGTTTGCCCTTGCGGGTCATACCAGGCGCGGCCGAATGGCACATCTCGCAGGAGATCTCCAGCTGGTCCTCATAATGGGCATAACTGACGCCATCGCCCATGATTTCATTACGGGTATGACAATCAATACAGGCCAGTCCTTTGCTATGATGGATATCTTCGGCGATCTCCAGATAAAAACGGGCGCCCGGCAGTTGCTTGGAGCTCAAACCTCCTTTTTCATAGGGCGTACCATAGCCTTCCGATTCAAAAACGCCGGTGTAAGAGATGCCGATCCGGCCGGAGCGATTATGACAACGGATACAATTGACATCCTGTACCTTTTTGATGATCAGGGGATGGACCTTGGCTTTTTCACTCCTGGCCGCATCATCAAATTCGGTCACTCCTTTACGGACTATGCCTTCCGGCATGACAAAATGACAGGCCGTACAGCCGCCGCCCTTCTCATTAAAAAAATCAGGGGCTCCGGGCAGATCATTTTTCTGTTTCCACAGATGACAAGTGGCGCAGAGCTTGCGGTAATAATCAAGGGCCAGCGAGTTATCCTGGCCGGCCAGTAGTTTTTCCACGGTAAGATCGGTGTCCTGGCTGGCCGATTCGCCCCAGTAAAAAAGCAGTGTGCCGATAATGCCCCGGTTAGTTGCCATCAGGGAATTTTTGACCTTGTGGACATCAGTGGGATGACAGCCTTCCACACCGCAGGTCTGCTCTACTACCCGCAGATCTCCGGGATTAATCACCATCCCGGCATGGGCCTTTGCCTTGTCAATGGCCATGGCATCACCAAGATGACAGGAGGCGCAGCCGATTACCCGGGGATCATGGGCCGGATCCAGCTTTTCTTCCTTGTGACAGAACAGGCACATATCGATCCGACCGCTGGTGGTAATATAAACCTGATCCGAGCGCTTCGTTTGCAGCTCCCGGATTACCAGCAGGACTACAACCACCAGGACCAGCAGCAGGCCCAACTGTTGCCACAACCGGGAAAGCTTACGCCTTGCCCCTTTTTCTTCTACTATCGACATCAGTTCCTTATAAAGATGGCCCGCCTTTCAGGCTCAGCACCTGTAACCGGTCACTAGAGTGTTATTTGCTGTTATTGCTGATAATTCTGGACGTTAGGATAGCGCCGACCATAGCCGAAGGCCTTGCTGGTCACCTTTAAACCCATAGGCGCCTGCTTGCGTTTATACTCATTGAGGCGGATCCTGCGCAGGACATCACGGACCATATGCTCATCAAAACCAGCCTGCACCAGTTCAGTCAGACCCTGTCCCTGCTCCAGATGTCTCTCCAGAATCTGGTCCAAAATGGCATAGGGGGGCAGATCATCCTGATCATACTGATTCTCTTTAAGCTCAGCGGTGGGCGCCTTGGTCAGGGTTCTCTCGGGGATGCGTATCCGCTCACGGTTTATATAGCGGGCCAGCTCATACACCATCTGTTTGGGCACATCCGAGATCACCGCCAGGCCGCCGCTCATATCACCATAAAGGGTGCAATAGCCGACCGCCAACTCGCTTTTATTGCCGGTAGACAACAGCAGATGACCGAACTTATTCGACAGGGCCATGAGCAACGTCCCCCGGATCCGGGCCTGCAGGTTCTGTTCGCTCAGATCAGCAGCCAGCCCGGCAAAAAACGGCTGCAGGGAGGCTTGAAAGGCTGAGAACACAGGAGTGATGGGGATCACCTTGAAAGTGCAGCCCAGATTGGCCGCCAGCATCTCGGCATCAATCATGGATTCGGAAGAGCTATATGGCGAGGGCAAGGCCAGACCGAGAACATTGTCCGCGCCCAGGGCGTCCACGGCAATGGCGGCGGTCAGGGCCGAATCAATACCACCGGACAGACCAAGGACGGCCGAATGGAAGCCGCATTTATGGACATAATCACGCACCCCCATAACTAAGGCCGCATAGACGGCAGCTACCGGTTCCGCCTGTATCTCGCCATGCATCTCGCCTTGCCAGCTGTCGGTATCAACTATCACCAGATCAGGGGCAAAACCGGCACCGGTGGCTACGATTTCGGCGTCGGCATTCATGGCCAGACTGCGGCCGTCAAAGAGCAGGGAGTCCTGACCTCCCACCTGGTTGACATATAAAAAGGGGACCTGATAACGCAAACAGATGGATTGAAAGAGAGCATGACGGGTCAACTCCTTATCACGCTGGAAAGGAGAGGCTGAGACATTAATCAGACAATCGATCCGCTCTCCCTGCTCATGAGCGTCGGCAAACAGGGCGGCCACCGGATCACCGCGATAACAGCCGGCCTCCTGATGCCAGATATCTTCACAGATGGTGATGGCAAAGTTCAGATCGCCCAGCGTAAACAACGTAGCTGGAGGACCAGGCTCAAAATAACGGTTTTCATCAAAGACGTCATACGATGGCAGCAGCTGCTTGCGGACCCGATGGATAATCCGGCCGCCCATCGCCACTACCGCCGCATTATATAAGGCTTTACCCTGACCCTGACGCCGTTCCAGGCAGCCGAACAGTACGGCCAGAGGCGGCAGTTCCCGCACCAGTTGGGCCATGGCGCGATCATGATCATCCAGAAAAGAGCGGCGCTCCAAAAGATCCTGGGGCGGATAACCGGACACAACCATTTCGGGAAAAACCGCCAGGCTGCAGCCCTTTGCCAGCGCCTGTTCGGCGGCAGTCTTGATGGCCAGGCAATTGGCGGCAAAATCACCAATCACCGGATTAATCTGCACCAGGGCAATCTTCATGACAACTGCTTCACAGTTCTACCAACTGCCCTTCTCTGGCAAAGAAGACCTCAGTATTGCCATAGCGTCCAGGCTGGCAATAAGTAGCGGCCATCTCATCTATCTGCTGATCAGTCCGATCCGGGTCATGATGAAAGAGGGCCAGCTTTTTCACGCCGGCTCGATTAGCGGCGGCAATGGCATACTCACAGGTGGAATGGCCCCAATCGATGCGGTTGTGAAACTCGGCATCAGTATACTGGCTGTCATGGACCAACAGATCAGCCCCGGAAAAAAAATTCTCTACCGCCAGATTCTGTTCCCTGGCCACCTCCTCGCCTTCAAGGGCCATCGCTTCATCATAATCAGGATGAGCAGGATCGGTAATAAAGAGGTTGCGGAATGGTTCAAAATCATAACAGGTGCAGAAGGACTTGCCCTGATAGTCAAAACGATAGCCCAGGGCCGTTATAGGATGATTCAGGATTTTAGTCGTGAGGACCAGCCCCTGGCCGTAATCCTTAGCTGCTTCCTCTTTTAAGCGGATATATTCAATATCCGATCGCAACTCACCCATATTGATCGGGAAATACCGATATTTCATGTGCCCGCCCACAACTTCTTCCAGGGTCTCATCCTCAAAGGTGACCGGTCCGTAAACCTTCAATCGGCTGCCGGGCACATAAATGGGAACAAAATAGGGATAACCCATAATGTGGTCCCAGTGAGTATGCGTAAGGAAAATATCGGCCTGGATCGGTCCCTTGGGCAGATCATGCTGCATCAAGTGATTGCCAAGCTCCCTGATGCCGGAGCCGGCATCAATAATCACCAGCCTGTTATCGGGGCCGATTCTCAATTCTATACAGGCGCCATTCCCTCCATATTTGTGGGTCACAGGACCAGGACAAGGAATCGAGCCTCTCACTCCCCAAAAACGAACTTTCATAGTTGGCCTCATACCTGTAAAAAGATCTGGGCTTTCTGGATCTCGATATCAACCACCCCACCGATCGCAGCGAGATCAGGCCAATCCAGGCGCGTCAGTTCAAGCAGTTTTTCAGCATTCCGGTAGGCCGGAAAAGGATCGCCGGCATAACCTATATCATGGATATTAATATACATATTGGCCAGCGCGACGATGGCCATCTTGACCCGCTCTTCATCTGCCAGCAGCTCAACGCTATGATGACCGGACAGACAATTTGCCAAGAAGCCCCGCAGATTCCATTTAGCGGCAATCATGTCGCCGACTTCCTGATGATCAATGCCAAAAAATTGCTGCTCCACCTCGAGCAGCGGCCTTTGTTGCTCACGGGCCACCATCAAAACCTTCCTGTAGTCATCGCCAAAAGGGATTTTACCAAGATCATGCAACAGCCCAGCAATAAAAAACTCTTCTAACTCCTGCACTGCAATGCCACTTGCCTTCGCCAGCAACTTAGCGCTCACCCCGACCCCGATTGAATGGGCCCAGAATTGCACGGTCGGCAAAGGCTGTTTCGCATGACTGGAGCCGGCCACCGTTTGAATAATAGCAGTGCTGAGGGCCATATTCTTGACCGTGTTCATCCCCAGCATAGTGATGGCCCGGGTAAGTGAGGTGACCTTGCACACCATCGAATAATAAGCCGAATTAATCAGTTTCAACACATGACCGGTCAACACAGGGTCAAGGGAAATAACCTTGTTCAGCTCGTTGGGTGAAGCATCCGTTCGGCTGCAGATTTCGAGGACCTTACCGACCGTTGTTGACAGGCTGGGCATCCTCTCGATAAATCTTGCTATTTTTTTAAGCTGGCCTTCCCTATCACAGTTCACTGCCGACACCAGAAAAAACTTAAAAACAAACAATTAGCCGCACCAATTGCACCAATACCTGAAAACGGCTTAAAAAAAATCACTGTATCTAAAGTCTGGCCGGAGGTCAAGGAGACATCTATCTTCCAGGAAGGAAAGACTCCGGTAACTTCAACAACCGTGTTTGATCAGAAAATCATGCACCATCTCAGCCATCACTTCGACTGGTTTCCTGCCGGTTTCATGGATAATAAGCCAGGAACAACGCTGGTAAGCGCTAACAAGCTCCTGCGGAATTTGCAGCTTCAACTCAACAAGAAGAGGTTGATCAGTGGCAGCCGGCTTTTCGCTCATCTTTTGCCGGCGGGCGTTGCAATTTTACCCTGCTGATGAAAAGACACGGCCTGAGCATAAGTCATTTCTGTGCCGCCAAAGATATCGAGTGCGCTGCCGACCGTGGCATCAAGTCGGCCCTGGCCAAGGTCTCTGATCAGTTCCAGATCAGCAATATGACGAACTCCTCCGGCGTAAGTCGCCGGCAAAGGCGACCAGGCGGCCAGTTTCCCAATCAAGTCCAGCTCCACCCCTTGACACTTGCCTTCGACATCAGCAGCATGGATGAGAAACTCGGCACATGAGCCGGCCAAATGGGCCAGAACCTCGGCGCTGATTGTAATCTTGGTAAAACGCTGCCAACGATCAGTGACGATAAAATAATCATCGCCTCGTCTTCTACAACTCAGATCCAGCACCAACCGTTCCCGGCCAACTGCCTGCACCAACCGGCGCAGGTTATCTTCATCAATCAGGCCGTCCCGAAACACATAAGAGGTGACAATAACATGGGAGGCCCCGTGATCCAGCCAGAAACCACCATTCTCAGCCGTTATTGAGCCGCCAAGCTGCATGCCGCCCGGCCAGGCAGCAAGTGCTTCCAAGGCAGCCTCATCATTGCCTGGGCCCAGTTTAATTATATGGCCACCGGTGAGATCGTCACGCCGGTAGAGCTCGGCAAACCAGGAAGACGGGTGACTGGCGGTAAAATTGGTCCGTAACTGTTCAGGTCGCTCATCGTTTAATGTTGAGCCAATAATCTGTTTTACCTGACCGTCATGCAGATCGATACAAGGTCGAAATTTCATAATTTCCTGCCTGGACTTGGCTTAGACAAAAAAAGCGGGTATCTCCTGTAGGAGGTACCCGCTTTGCACTCTGTGTTTGAACTAATAAACCCACAAATATTTCGGCGACATCACAGGCCAGCCCGCTTTTTTTCGGCTAGGCCTTTCTGATCAGCATGGTTGAAGGATCAAGCGTCAAGGAGGTACCACTATCTATCACGCCACCGACACATTTAAGAATTTTCAGATCAATAGCATCTTCCTTCGGGGCAATCAACAGGGCCACATCAAAAAGATCATCAATATCATGACAGGGGGCAGGCACGCCAACAGGGCTCTTGCGCTCATCATCGCGATGAGTCGTCGCAGAGAACCAGATCATTTTCAGGCCGCGTCGAACCATGAATTCCTTGAATTCCTGCAGGGCGGCACGATCCCCTTTTTGAAAATCATAGCCATCAATAATCAGACACACAGGTTTATAAATATTCTGCTGCACCAGATCATCCAGTCTTTCTTCAAGCTTGGCCTGATTGAAAGAATTTTCCTTGAAGGTCATGATCATTCGATTTGACATGATCTCAGTCACAGTAGTCTGAAAGTTGTCATTTTTCTTTTCGGCGGCCATCAGATCAAGGATATCATCATACCAGGCGCGGGTCTTGTCGAAGCTCTCACCGATAGAGACATGCAGCACCTTATCGCCCCACAACATTGAATCCAGTGCAATCTGGACCAGAATGGCGGTCTTACCCAGACCGGCACGAGCTATGACCAAGCCCATACCAGCGCCTTTTTCTTTTACCTTTTTTTCAAGTCCCAGAACACGCAAGGGATTTTTCATTACCAGGTCTTTTTTCGCCATGACCGTGTACCTCTTTTATCTGTTGGCTCGCCCACCAAGGACGATCTGCCGGTTATGGAAGCCATATCCGGAACAATACTACCTTTATCCAGTAATCTTAAGCGTTTTTCTTTTCACTCTGATATTTTTTGATCAGCTCATCATTGACCAGTTTTGGCACCTGCTTAAAGGCAGAAAACTCCATAGTAAACTCGGCCTTGCCCTGGGTTAAAGACCGCAGGGTGGTTGAATAACCAAACATCTCAGATAAAGGCACATCAGCCTCAACCACGGTATAATTGCCCTCTTCCATGGTGCCGATAATCATGCCGCGACGCTGATTGATACTCCCCATAATCGACCCCTGAAACTCGGTGGGTCCTTCGACGGAGACCTTCATGATCGGCTCCATGATCACAGGCTTGGCCTTCATGTATCCATCCTTGAAGGCGCCGATGGCTGCCAGTTGGAAGGCCACATCCGAGGAATCGACGGCATGATAGGCGCCGTCATTGATGACGCAACGAACTCCGGTAACGCCTGATCCGCATAGCGAACCCTTGACCAGACTCTTCTGAAAACCCTTATCACAGGAAGAAATAAATTCCCGGGGAATAGAACCGCCGACGATAGAGTCAACAAATTCATACTCTCCCTCTTCCAGCGGCTCCATATAACCGGCCACCCGACCGAACTGACCCGAACCACCGGTCTGTTTCTTGTGGGTATAGTTGAACTCGGCCCGAGCGGTGATGGTCTCACGATAGGCCACCTGGGGGGCGCCCACCTGAACCTCGGCATTATATTCCCGTTTCATGCGCTCGACATAAACTTCCAGATGCAGCTCGCCCATACCGGAGATAATGGTTTCATTAGTCTCATGATCGACGAAGGTCTTAAAGGTCGGATCTTCCTTGGTAAAACGATTCAAGGCCTTGGACATGTTGATCTGGGCCTTATTATCCACCGGGACAATAGCCAAAGAGATTACCGGCTCCGGTATATGCATGGAGCTCATGGAGCAGGAGATATCGCCGGAGCAAAAGGTATCACCGGAGGCACAATCCACGCCGAACAGAGCCACGATATCGCCTGAGCCGCAGAACTCGATATCCTCCATCTCGTCGGAATGCATCCGGCATAGACGACCGATCTTGACCTTCTTGCCGGTACGGCTGTTAAAAACAGTATCGCCTTTGTTGAGCTTGCCCTGATAGGTCCGGACATAGGTCAACTGGCCGTAGCGGCCATCTTCAAGCTTGAAGGCCAGCATGATCAGTGGATCTTCAGGACTATTGGTCACGGCAAACTCTTTTTCCTCATTATTGAGATCAAGGGCCACATTAACAACATCAGTGGGACAGGGCAGATAGGCATTGACGCCATCAAGCATGGGCTGTACCGCTTTATTCTTATAGGCGGAGCCGACAAAGACCGGAGTAAGTTCCAGGGCCAGAGTGCCCTTGCGGATGGCGTCACGGATCAGCTCTGGATCAATCGCACCTTCTTCCAGCATTACTTCCATCAGCTCATCGGAAAACATGGATACCGCTTCCAGCAGCTCTTCTCTTTTTTCCTGGGCTCGTGCCTGCAGGGCGGCCGGGATCTCCTCCTCGCGGATAATCTCGCCATTTTCTCCCTCAAAATATAGGGCCTTCATGGTGACCAGATCAACCACACCCACCAGATCGTTTTCCAGACCGATAGGCATTTGCACCATAAGGGCATTCAACCCCAGCTTTTCACGCAACTGGGCGGTCACCCGCTCCGGATTGGCACCGGTCCGATCACATTTATTAATAAAGGCAATACGAGGTACCTTATAACGGGTCATCTGCCGGTTGACAGTAATGGACTGCGACTGCACACCGCCCACTGAACAGAGGACCAGAACAGCGCCATCCAGAACCCGGAGGGCGCGTTCAACTTCAATAGTAAAATCAACATGGCCGGGAGTATCAATGATATTGATATCCTTGCCCTTCCAGTTGCAAAATGTGGCTGCTGACTGAATGGTAATTCCACGTTCTCTTTCAAGTTCCATGGAATCCATTTTAGCGCCGACTCCATCCTTGCCACGAACATCGTGAATGGCATGAATCCGGTCCGTATAAAACAGGATGCGTTCGGTCAGAGTCGTCTTTCCTGAATCAATATGGGCGCTGATCCCTATATTCCGCACATTACTTAAATCTACACTCATGATTGCTATCCCCTACACCTAAATCTTCCTGCCGGAACGAAGCCGACCCCGGATAGAATAAAAAAAGAAGGAGTCACAGAACCTGCAACTCCTCATTCAACAGACCTATAAACCACAACAGCCACCAGAAGCAATTGGCAGTTTGACACGCTCAAGATTAAAATATTTTGAATTTTTCTATCATTCCGCAAAGACATGAAGGGAGGTCAACGAATCCAAGAAATATTTCAAAGTCTCATATATTAATCAACTAACGCCGCTTTGTACAGTACTTTTTCTTCTTTGTTATCAGAATGAATTTAATGCCAGCTGGGCCGTAGCAACCTTCATAAGAAATAGCACATTAAGGCCCAGTCAGGAATTGAACCAAAGTGGTTATATCCAACCACCGGCTAAATATAACCTTTTTTAACACTATTTATAGCAAGAAGACAAATTATGCTATTGGTGAAATAGCTTGCTAAATAAGGAAGATAAGTAAGACGCCAGGAGAAATTTACATCCGGCACAAACTTTGCTTTTATCTAAAACAAGGGGCTTCGCTTTACGGTCCCATGCCGAAATTAAAGGTTTACCGGAAAAGAATCAAAAATGTACTAGGGAGCCTCTGGTCTTAGCAATTATCAGAGGTATTTATTATAAATTATCAGGAGGAAACATCATGAAACTTCAAAAAATTTTTTCAGGCTTTTTACTGATCATGCTTATGGCCTTGTTCATGGGTTGTGCCTCAACAGACAAGACAAAAAGTACTGGTGAATTTGTCGATGATGCTGTGATCACCACCAAGGTCAAAGCGGCAATACTGGAAGATCCTGAACTTAAATTTACCGAAATCAGTGTTGAAACCTTCAAAGGAGTTGTTCAATTGAGCGGTTTCGTCAGTTCCCAGGCACACATCGACAAGGCCGTCCAGGTCGCCCGTGGCGTCAAAGGGGTCACATCAGTCAAAAATGACATGCGCCTTCGATGATGATAATTCGTCCCAGAACCTAAGTCCCGGGACGAATATATCGACTTGCAGCGACATTAAGTAAAACGATTTTATCTCAGACCTATTGGCCCTGCAGGCCGGGCTCTTAATTAATTCGCCACTTCTATGGCAAAAGGAGAAAACATGCTTGAAACAATTGCTATCATCCTGGTTATTCTTTGGCTCCTAGGCTTTGTCTCTTCTTACACCATGGGCGGCTTTATTCATATCCTCCTGGTCATCGCCGTGATAGTGATCGTGATTCGCGTTATCCAAGGTCGACGTCTGTAGCTATTGTTCACATAACGATTGGCAGCGAGAACAGCGAGAACAGAGCACCAGACGGTTATGGAACGATTGACTTTAGTTGCAATCATGAAGCGCTGACTATATTCCCAAGATAGTCATTTGAATGTGACCATGCACCGGCTGGACAATCTGCTGGGGCAGCATAAGAAATTATGCCTGAATAAATTTATTTTTAACATAAAAAATTTCATAAAATTTTTGGAGTAGAACTAAAAATGGAAAAGATATTAGCATTCAAGGCACCAGATCCAGCTCTGACAACAGAGGCTCATATTAAAGATTTCAATAAGTCCTATAATCTTTACCAGCGAGTTCAAGCTTGGATGCCTTTGCAGGCAGAAAGCACCGCCAACGAGGAAGTGTGGGATCTATTGCGCTATTGTTAGCAATTTCAAAGTTGCACGTTTCTTTATTCTGAGCAGTAAAGATAAACAACATTCAAGGCATTTTCTCGATTTTAAGCATCGAGAAAATGCCTTTTGCATTTAACACACGTGCAGACAGTCTCCTGCACGATGACGCCGGTCATCTATATGCAAACCGACAAGAACGACTATTGATTATCAGCGTCCTGATCTGCTCGCCGAATAACAGCATTATTGCTAACATCTCCGCAATTCCGGAAAAACGGTCAAATACAACCACAGGTTATATACCACCCTAAACTGCGACTATGGGGACCTCCTTTTTCAATACACTCTCTCATATTTTTTATCATAATATCATCCTGATAGCTGCCATAAGATAACAGCAAGGAATACTGGCATAACATCTGCATACTTTAGTTTGACAAGAAAAAAATTATATGGCCGCTGGAGAGTCCTCTCATTTGATTGATTGTTCAGTTATCAAAAAACCTATACAAGGAGTTCCATCATGAAAATGAAACAAATTTTACTGCCTTTTTTAGTTCTGCTTATGCTGATTGGCACCCTGGGGGCCTGTTCATCCAAAGATGAAAGCACCGTTCGGCAAACGACAACCACTATTGAAAAACCGGTAGTCAATGAACAGACCACCACTACCACCACCATCGAAAAGAATTAGACACTTATCTCGTTCATCAGGGCTAGTTCCATACATCAACAAGCAGTCTATTGCGAATAGCAATCAAGACTATAGAGATAATGTTAAATAGAAGAAGGAAATGTTATGAAAAAGATAATGCCATTAGTATTCACCTTTGCCGTTTTGGTCATGCCTTACTCCGTATTGGCTCAACTGGAAGAGACGACTGTCAGTACGATCACGACAACTGAATCAACCGGTCAGGTCACTGAGATCAACCCCGACACCCTGGTGATCCGGACGGAAACCAGTTCATCTCCGACCCAGTACTATTACACGGAGACAACAACTTATGTTGACGAGACGGGTGCACCTGTCTCCATTGAAACTGTCAAATCCGGCTTACCAGTCACCGTTTATTACAATCTTGAAGGCGATCGCATGATCGCCGAGAAAGTAGTAGTGCGAAAGACGACAACAACGACGGAGAAACCAACGATCGAAAAAAAGACCACCACTACTACTACCACTGAGAGTAAATAGGCGGTCGGACCGCAGGACCAAGTTGAGCAGCCCGCTGGATTTGACCTGCGGGCTTGTATTGCAGCAGGTAACCGCCATACTGAACCGACACAAAGATCCATCAATCATGCTGACGCAATTACCACATGGCCTGCTATGAATCTTCACCTTGACCTGTACGCCGCCTCTGCCTGTCTTATGTTTTTGTGCACCTGTCTCCCAGCAGTAGCTGCAGACAGGGTCAGTGATGATTTTCTGACTGGTTATATTACTTCGATTCTTGAGCGGGACCTGCAATGGGAGAGAGACAGCTATCAATTGAAGATAATCAACGGGATTGCCAGGATCACCTTGTTTACCGATGACCCTCTACGACGTGAGGCTGCCGACAAACAGCTCCGCTCCATTGACGGCTTGCAGGCAATGACAATTGTGGCACAGCCGGCAGACGTCGGCAAGACGGAAGGGCCAAGCGGGTTTATGGGGCTAACCAGTGAAGCGGAAGCCTTCCCGACAGGCAACCTGTTCCGGCCGCTTATCGCCGATCCGAAGCAGCCGCAGTTCTTTGTCAGTCTCGACAGTTTCCGTTCCCTGGATGAACGATATACCATGGCAGCAGTCGGCTTCGGAGAGGCCTTCGGCCTGTACCGCTTCTTCGGCAGCCGTGAAGGGGATGGCCTGCAGTTGAATGTGGAAGGTGCCCTGTTCGCCCAGTTCAACCTGGAGGCCTCTTCCTCCGATCTCATCAATGCGGACTATATTATCGGCTTTCCCGTCACCTACCGCTATGGCGATAATGCGCTCCGCTTCCGCCTTTATCATCAGAGCTCGCACTTAGGGGATGAGTTCCTCATGAGTATTAATCCTCCGGAACGGGTCAACCTCAGCTATGAAGCCGTTGATCTCATCTATTCCCGCGAATGGCATGAATGGCGTGTGTACGGCGGCGGTGAGTACCTGCTCCACAAGGAGCCGGATGACCTCATGCCGTTGAGCGCCCACTGGGGAATCGAATATCGCGGCAGCAAGCCGCTGCTGTGGAACGGCAGGCCGGTTGCCGGAGTGGACATGAAGAGCCTGGAGGAGCATGACTGGGACATCGATACCAGTATCAAGGCCGGCCTTGAGTTCGGCCACCCCAATCCAGGGCAGCGGCGCCTACGTCTCCTAGCTGAATGGTACAAAGGCTTTGATCCAC
>DIKT01000084.1:1833-3634 GCA_002424635.1 Desulfobulbaceae bacterium UBA5611 | reverse complement strand
TTACGTCGCCGGCAGTATCCTCTTTTAAAAAGGCAGGGGAAGTGCAATCCCAGGCGGTATAGCCCCGGGCCTCAAAAGTGACCCGCAGGCCGCCGCTCGGAAACGAGGAGGCATCCGGCTCGCCCTGAATCAACTGTTTACCGGAAAACTCCATGATCACACCGCCATCATCGGTGGGAGCGATAAAGGAATCATGTTTCTCGGCCGTGGTACCGGTCAAGGGCTGGAACCAGTGGGTATAATGACTGGCACCCCGCTCAATCGCCCAATCCTTCATGGCATTGGCTACCACCGAGGCGACCTCAGGGGCCAGGGCTACGCCGGTCACGATGGTTCGTCGCAGGGCCTTGTAGGTCCCCTTCGGCAATCTCTCTTTCATCACCCGGTCATTAAAAACATTGGCCCCGAACAGTTCCGGCACCGGGATAGCATTCTGACCATAACCGCTATCACAACAGCAATTGGCATTATCACACATTAGTTTGTTCCTCCTGATTTATTAATCATGCTTTTGTATTTCATCTTACCATCACACAATGGAAACAAGTCTATCTTCTTACCATTATGATTATTAAAAGTAATCATAATATATTTCACTTACATATTTGTAATATCTAGAGAGCTCGTTCTATGGCAAAGAGCAGACCCTCTCTGATTTCAGAGGCCAAGGCCTCATCGCTGATCTTCTGACCCTGATTATCAAGAACATAAAAAATATCAATCAACTGCTGTACCTCCGTGGCAATAAAGGCCCGATAAATATTAATGCCAAAACCGGCCAGGGCCTGCGTAATATGGTATAATTGTCCGGCCCTGTCATCGGAATGGACCTCAATGACGGTATATTTATCAGAAATATCATTAGCAATCACGATCCGGGACTGCTGCCCCAGCAGCATCGCCTCCGGCAACTTCTGCCGGCCATAGATCGAGGCCAGCTTCTTAGAAATTCTGTGCTCAAGACCAAGACGATGATTAAGAGCAAGATCCAGATCATCATTAACAGCCTGCCACTCCTTTTCAAGAAAGCTGAGGCCATCAAGCGGACGGACCTCCAGGACATCCACGGCTAGTGCCATCCCCGCTTCCCAGGGGATCAGGCCACCAGTGGCTGGCTCCGCTTCTCCTCCTTCCCACGTGAAAATCTGGGCACTGACCACCGAGAGGTTATGCAGCGCCAGCACTCCACAGATCTTTGCCAACAGACCGGAATGGTCTCGGGCCACAATCAACAATGACCAATGCTGGCTCAACTCCTGGGGAAAAATCAGGGCCTTCTGGCGGAGAATCTGATATTTCTCTCGACAAATACGGAGATGCCAGGCCACTACCTCAGGGGTAAAGCTCAGCAGGTAGTCAGCAGGCAGGAGGGCGACATCGGCCATGGCCAAGGATATCCTGTCGTCATCACCAAGGTCATGGCTGGTGGTAGCGGCCGGCGCCCCCTTATCAGCCGCCAGCAGCAACACCACCTGTTCGCGTAACCAGTCAACTCCCTGTTCCACCTGTTGCTGCACCGCTTCAGGATGCACATGGACAAATTGACCACGCTCCAGGTAGGGAGAGATTTTCAGAAACATCTCATGAAGCAGGGCTCCCTTCCATTCACTCCAGGCTGACGGACCAGTGGCCCTGGAATCAGCAATGGACAATAGATAGAGCATGGCCAGTCGATCAACATCGCCAATAGTTTCGGCGCAACGCCTGATAAATGATTCATCATTGAGATCACGGCGCAGGGCATTCTCGGGCATGAACAGATGATAGCGCACCAAAAAAGCCAGACAGCTTTGCTCAGCAG
>DIKT01000084.1:0-1745 GCA_002424635.1 Desulfobulbaceae bacterium UBA5611 | reverse complement strand
TACCGTACGATAAATAGTGGCATCCTGGTCCACCAGCATGCGTAATTCAGCCACCGTCTGTAACAAATGCCGGTCAACTGTATAGATATGATAAATATCATGCTGAGCCAGGGTACTGATCCTGGCGAACTCAGGGATATAAGCCGTCAGCAGCCCTGTCTCCAGCATGACCTCCAAAACTGCCAGCGGATTGGAGGGAGACAGTAACAGCTCCAAAAAAGGCTTGGCCATCCGCGCCGACATCCGCATCTTGTCATCAATGAGATCAAGATTGGCACTGATAAATTTTCGCGTCCGGTGATGGACAGGCGCCCCCGTGCTCGCTGACGCCAGAAACAGACGCATCAACAGATACGGCCTTGCTGCCAGATCTGGGGCGGAAACGACCAGATGCAGACGATTGTAGCGCAGTTCAATGCCCTTTTCAAGGATCCGGTTACTGCCTGACCTGTCCCCTTTATGGGCAAGGGCCAGAACTTCATCTACATGCTCAAAAAAAAGATCGGTGATTACTGCAATGGTCTGAAGATGCCCATGCATATCCCGCATGAATTTCTCCACTCCCAGGGTTCCGGTACTTGTTTTATAGCCAAAGACTTGAGCTAGTTCTTCTTGATATTCAAAGTAGAGCTGATCATTTTTACGCCTGCTGATATAATGGAGGCGATTCCTGATCTTGACCAGTTCATTCCAGGACCTCGAAAAAACCTCCTGCTCTTCCGCCACTAGAACACCAGCTTCGACAATATCCTGGAGGTTGTCCAAACCAAAGACCACCCTGGCTGTCCAGAGCATGGCCTGGATATCCCGCATGCCCCCTTTCCCTTCCTTGATATGAGGCTCCAGCAGATAGCTGTGACTGCCAAAGCGCTGCCGGCGCGCGGCGCGGAAGGCCTTCATACTGCGAACAAACTCTTCACGGCCGCCGTCAATAAATCGCAAACGATAACCAGCCAGCAAGTTATCAAATAAGAGCTGTGACCCTGCTAGAAATCTGGCATCAAGCAAGGCCACTTGAAAGAAGAAGTCCTGATCGGCATGAGCCATGGATTCTGCAATAGTGCGCACAGCATGGCCTACCTCAAGTCCTGTATCCCAGAGCGGATAAAGAATAGCCTCGGCCACCTGCTTTATTTCTGCCTGCTGCTCCGGCTGATAAAGGATCAGCAGATCAATATCAGAATATGGAAAAAGCTCCTGACGGCCATAGCCACCAAGGGCAACCAAGGCAATCGAGCCGGCAAGTTCGCTGGTCGCCTCCTGAAAATGCTGACAGATAAAGGCATCGACCAGCCTGCTCTGCTCGGCAAGCAGGGCCTGACCACTCAGACCCTGCTGCCACAATTTTTCCAGGGCAGCGCGCTGGGCTCGCAGATGCGTTGTCTTCATTGATTATTATATGGCGTCATGGTCCTCTTCGCCGGTGCGTACCCGTACTATACGCTCAACCGGCGTGACAAAAATCTTGCCATCACCAATCGTACCGCTGTTAGCCGCATTTCTAATAGTATCAACCACCTGATTGACCTGCTCAGCATTAACGACGATCTCGATCTTGATCTTGGGGATGAAATCCACCACATACTCGGCCCCGCGATAAATCTCGGTATGTCCTTTTTGCCGACCATAGCCCTTGACTTCACTGATCGTCATGCCCTTGATACCAATGCCATTGAGGGCATCTTTCACATCATCAAGCTTAAATGGTTTGATAATCGCTTCAACTTTTTTCATAACATCTCCTT
>DIKT01000004.1 GCA_002424635.1 Desulfobulbaceae bacterium UBA5611 | reverse complement strand
CCCGGGCTGAGCCGCCGGCCCCTAGAAGAACAACCTGCGTCCCCTGCAGATCAATTTTTTCAGCCAGGGCTCGGTTGGCACCTAACCAATCAGTATTGCTGCCATAAACAAATTTCCGGCCGTCTACTTCTTTGATCTCGATGGTATTGACCGCCCCAATCTGTTGAGCCACATTCTCAATCGAGTCAAGCAGCGGTATGACCGCCTCTTTGTAGGGAATGGTCACGCTAACTCCCTTGACCCCCAGGGCCTTCAAACCGGCTATGCCGGCCTCAAGATCCAACACCGGAAACGGCAGGTAGATGTTATTTAAGCCCAGCTCGGCAAAGGCAGCATTATGCATGGCCGGGCTCAAGGTGTGGCGGACCGGGTTGCCGATAATCCCATAGAGGCCTGTCTGGCCATTAATTATCTGTCTCATCGTGACGGTTCCTGTCCTTCTGCCAGCAAGGTCTCAAGCTGCCGCAGGACAGTGACTGCCAGCTGACCAGGTGCCGTGGCCTCAGCCTCATGGGCAGCACAATAGGTCATATAACCGCCAAGCTCCATCGTTGCCAGGCGGCTGATAATCCCAGGTCGGCCCATACAGAAGGCAATCAGCGGCATATCCATCTTGGCGGCCTCTTCCTGCAGGTTGAGCACTCGCAGGACATCATGATGATCATGGGCCATCGTCACAATCTTGGCAATATGCGCCCCTTTATCCTGGATCATGGCCAGCCGACCTACCAGTTCCGCTTTGGTCGGTGTCTCCTGAAAGTTATGCCAGGACAGGATCAACTGACTGGCTGATTTTTCCACCATGGCCAGTAAGTTCTCATGCGATGCAGCCGGGGCTTTGAGCTCCAGATCAACATAAGCAACTCCCAACTGGACAGCCTCCAGCAGCGGCGCCATCCGTAACTTTTCATCTCCGCTAAAAAAGCCGCCTTCCCATGTCGGCCGGTTGGTCAGAAGCAGAGGTTTAGTCAGCCGGGTGATAAAAGGTGCAACTGCAATAGTCTTGAGCCGATCAAGCCTGATCTCAATCACATCGGCCAAGGGGCTGATGTGATCGGCCACAGCAAGTACGTCATCAACTGATTCTCTGGCAATCGACACACAGATGCGATGCATATTTTCTACCCTCATTATTTTTTATTGTCTGACCGAACTTGAGCTGGCAATTGACAGACGCAGCGCCCGCCATCGTGGATCCCGAGGAACTATTGGTATTTTACCGGGCGGTAAAGCCTGTCATCCTAATATTCCTTAGCCGAGGCGCAGGCCACCAATCAGATCACGAATAGAGCTCAGCTGCTGCTCCCGGGCATAAGCTGTAATCCCATCAAGCACATCCTCACTGGCTCTGGGGTTGACAAAATTGGCGGTTCCCACCTGCACGGCGCTGGCCCCGGCCAACATGAATTCCAGCGCATCTTCGGCACTGGCAATCCCGCCTATGCCGATAATCGGGATGGTCACTACCTGTGCGACCTGATAGACCATGCGCAAAGCGACCGGCTTGATGGCCGGTCCGGACAAACCGCCGATAATATTTGCCAGCCGGGGCCGGCGGGAAGCAAGGTCAATGGCCATACCGATCAAGGTATTAATCAGAGAGACGCCATCAGCGCCGGCTTCCTCAACTGCCTTGGCCATCAGGGTCACATCGGTAACATTGGGAGAGAGTTTGACAATAATCGGCAGGCGACAACTCTTTTTCACCGCCGCAGTCACGGCAGCTGCCATCTGCGGATCAGTCCCAAAGGCCACCCCGCCTTTCTTCACATTAGGGCAGGAGATATTGATTTCAATGGCAGATACGCCTGCGATATCAGCCAGCCGTTCGGCCAGCCTGGCGTACTCTTCTACGCAATCACCAAGGATATTGACGATAACGGGAACACCAAGGCCTGAGAGGTAGGGCATCTTCTCCCTGATAAAACGATCGACCCCCACATTTTCCAGACCGATGGCATTGAGCATGCCACAGGCGGTCTCAACAATCCGAGGCGGCGGATTGCCACAACGCGGCTCCAGGGAGATCCCTTTGACTACTATGGCACCCAGCCGACTCAGATCAACAAAAGATTCAAACTCACGCCCATAACCAAATGTCCCGGAGGCAGTCATCACCGGGTTCTGCAGTGCCAAGCTGCCAATGGCGACTTGCAGATCAACGGCATCGCTAGTTATTATTACAGGCTCCATAATAATTCCCCCGCCTCAAATACCGGTCCGTCTGAACAGACATGAGCATAACCGCCTGCTTTCAAGGCCACAGCACAGCCAAGACAGGCCCCCATGCCACAGGCCATCACTGTCTCCACTGAGACCTGACAAGAAATTTTTTGCTGTTGGCAAAGATGATTGATGGCCGCCATCATTGGCCGGGGACCGCAACTGTAGACAGTAAAAGCCGAATCCAGATTTAATCCTTGCAGCACATCAGTGACCAGACCATGATGACCAAAAGAGCCGTCATCGGTGGCGGCCAGCACCTTTATACCTATGTTTTCAAAAGCAGCAATGAGCGGCACCAGTTCTGCCCGATTGCGGGCACCGAGAATAACCTTCGGCCTTGGCCCATCATGGACCGGCTGACTCAGACGACCGGCCAGAAAGAGTAGCGGGGCAATGCCCATACCACCGCCAACCAGACAGGCCTTCTCAGGAGCAGCAAGGATAAACCCTCGGCCGAGGGGACCCAGCAGTGATAAGTGCGCACCTTCTTGGACTTGGGCAAGCAACCTCGTACCCCGACCTACCACCTTGAAAAGGATTTGCAGAGCACCATCTTTAGTAATCTGATGGATAGAGAATGGCCGCCTGAGCAGAGGATCCTGGCCAGGGGCAATCTGGACCATGACAAATTGTCCAGGCATGGCGGCAGCGGCAATTTCCGGGGCGTTAAAGGTCAGCCTGATCACATCTTGGGCCAAGACCTCACTGCGAACAAGCTCGACATTTTTTTGAAATTGAGACATGATAAAAGTTATGTTATATGGATAACTAAGGAAAATTAAATAAATTTTTAGAATCAATAAAAAGCTCTAAGACAACGGTGAGGGGTTAACGCACTTTCCGACGATCATTTCAATCCTGCATATTGTTGACCTCAGATTACACTATGGAACCTACAACTCTCACTCTTTTTGTTGCTTTGATCTTTGGCGCTATTATCGGCAGTTTTCTCAATGTCGTCATTCATCGTCTGCCCACGGACAAGAGCTCCATTGTTTTTCCCGCTTCCCACTGTCCGGGGTGTCAGCATCCACTGGCTTGGTATGAGAATATTCCCCTCATCAGCTATCTTGTCCTCAGGGGCAGATGCAGCCACTGTCACCAATGGATCTCCCTGCGCTATCCGATAGTAGAATTGTGCATGGCCCTGCTGTCTGCGGCCATAGTCCACCGTTTTGGTCTCACGATAACCGCCGGTGGTTATTTTCTCTTTTGCGCCGCACTCCTGATCATCATCTGGATTGATCTTCAACATCAGATTATCCCTGATGTGATCAGTCTGCCTGGGATTATCCTTGGACTCATCTTTGCCATTGTTAGTCCAGCACTCACCTGGCAAGATTCTCTTATCGGCCTGCTTACCGGTGGTGGTCTTCTCTATGCTTTAGCCCTGTTTTATTATCTATGGCGAAAACAGGAAGGAATGGGTGGCGGCGACATCAAACTACTGGCGATGATCGGAGCCTTCCTGGGCTGGCAGGCCCTGCCATTTGTCATCTTTGCCAGCTCCTTGACTGGTTCCTGTGTTGGCATAGCAGTGATGATCAAAGAAGGAAAAGGAGCTAAGATGCGCATTCCTTTTGGTCCCTTTCTCTCTCTGGCCGCGCTAGTCTATCTCTTTTTTGCCGACCAGGTTAACTTGCTATACCAGTTTTATCTTCAGGGCACTCTGTAGAGCTTGCAAAAATTTCGCTGCAATTACTGGCTTAATGCTAGCCATCAAAGGCCGCCCTTCTTTCACTCCTGATTGGTGTGGGAAAAAGGGGGCGATCCAGAGCTTGGCCCGTATTAATGAATGTACCCAACTCCAGCCCTACCTTGCGGCAATCCTCCACCTGCTGCCTGCTATGCCCATATTTAGGATAAAAATGGCGAAACCATGAGTGTCCAGCTTCCGGTACTTTCCCTGCTAATTTCAGAAAAACGCCGACAGTCCTCCATGGTTCCGGGGTGGGATGAGAAAAGACGACAGGGGCAGCCACCCCGGCTCCACAAGCCCGCAGCAAGGCTTTGAGGCCAAAATAGTGCACCCGCCAATAACCACGGCATGAGATAAAAGGCAAGACGGTCTTACCGGCAAATAACCTTGTGCCATCACGATCGAGAAGAGAAAGCACCGGACCACAGGGGTTATATGACCAGGTCGGGCCAGCCAGAATAATAAGATCCCACTGCTCAAAACAAATTGGATTGAGCGGCTGAACTGGATAGCGTTTACGAAAAAAAGTCTGCACCATCATCAGCAATGTGGCATTAATAGTCCCTACTGGAAATCTTAATTCAGAGACTGTAGTTAATTGCTCCCAAAAGACGTCAACACCACTCTCTTCCAGACCATCAATCAAATTATTTAATAAATTTCTAGTCTGGCTGCTGAATGAATAGGAAATAATTAATATTCTTTTTTTACTCATATCATTAACCACGCCATAGCTCCTGACTAATTTTATCAGGATATATAACTATTTCATATACTTGCTAAGAATAAGCACCATACAGAAATGAAAATATCAGATATGCCCGGTTTTAGTAAAGCAGCCCTGACATAAACTCGCAAACTCCCGCAGACTATACCGTAAGTGAAGATAAAAAAAAAGCCCCCGATCACTCGGGGGCTTTCATACAGCAATGCTTTTTAGCAACTATTTTTCTATTTCATGTTCTACGCTTACAGCAATCTTAAAGAGCAGAGTCACTACTAAGAAGCCAACCGCCCAGATACCAAGGGTAATCCCGATTTCATTGGCCGTCGGAATATACTCGGTGATCTCATGCAGCGGATTCGGTATAAAACCGGCAAAAACAAAACCCAGTCCTTTATCAATCCATAAGGCAAAAAAGATCATGACGCAGGAAAGACCCAGCAGAAACTCATTATTTTTACGGGCATAAGGCCAGGCAAAAAGTCCCAGAGCACCAAAATTCAAAACCACAGCCGTCCACATGAAGGGTACCAGATTATTATAGATGGTCCCATGGTGTTCAAGGCCGAAAAAGAGATATTCTATACTGTGTTTATGGCCGGGGATATTGGAATAATAACCCACAAAGACCTCAAGCAACACGAAGAATGTGTTCAGCAGGGCGGCATAAATTATAATGGTCACCAGCTTGTTCATCGCTTTCTTACCGGCATCAAAATTAGCCACCCGTTTTAAAATCAAACAGGCAAGAACAATAAGGGCCGGACCGGCGGCAAAGGCTGAAGCCAGAAACCGGGGAGCGATGATCGCTGACAGCCAGAAGTGACGTCCCGGCAGACCACAGTAAAGCATGGCGGTTACGGTATGGATGGAAATGGCAAAAGGAATAGACAGATAGACAAAGAAATAGATCCATTTGGGTGGATGGACCTGTTTTCTTTCCGCAGTCAGGATCACCCAGCCACAAAGAATATTAAGAAACAGGTAGCCATTCAACACCAGCATATCATAAAAGAGCATAGAACTGGGCGTCGGATAAAGCAGCACATTCAGAGCCCGTAGCGGTTGTCCCAGATCGGCCATGATAAAGAGCAGACACATGATGATGGCAGCAATGGCCAGGAACTCACCCAGAATAGTTATTTTACCGAATGCTTTATAATCATGCACATAATAAGGCAAAACCAGCATCACCCCTCCGGCAGCAACACCTACGAGAAAGGTAAATTGGGAGATATAAAGGCCCCATGATACATCACGGCTCATACCCGTCAGTCCAAGACCAAAGAGATACTGCCGGGCATAACAGGCAACACCCACAGCTATGAACATACCTAAGACTGCAAGCCAGATCCAATAAGCCGGTTTGCCTTTGAGTGTTTTTTCAATCATAACTTCCTCACACTATGTAAAAGACTGAAGGTTTCGTACCCAGCGAAGGATTCCTCTGGATAGCAAACTCTTGATCAAGAAGCTGTCTGATTTCTGATTGCCCATCATTCAGATCACCAAAAACCATAGCTCCCGTTCCCTGGCAGGCCTCAACACAGGCAGGCTCCAGTCCCAAGGCCAAACGTTCGGCACAGAAGGTACACTTTTCAACAACCCCGCGCATACGAGTGGCAAAATCCTTATTGTATTTTTTGATATAAGGTCTTGGATCTTCCCAGTTGAAGCTACGGGCACCATATGGACAGGCCGCCATACAAAAACGGCATCCTATACAGCGGTGATAATCCATGGCCACTATGCCATTGGTTTTTAATTTGAAAGTGGCCTGGGTTGGGCAAGCCCGTACGCAAGGCGGTTCATCGCAATGGTTACATAAAACTAAAAATTCTGAATCCTTGACATTTTTTGCCATATGATAAGAAGACTGTTCAGGAAAGGCATTTTCAAACGGTGTCTTCCAGATCCACTTGATCTCACTCTTGGCGCTGTCAATCAACGGAATATTATGGGCCTCGTTACAGGCCGTGACCGCTCTATCAAGCAGCATCGGCTGTTCCGTGAATTTGCGCATATCAATGATCATGCCGAGGCGTATACCTTGCGGGCCGGGATCAATCGTTTTGCCATGAGGCTCAGCAGAGGCACCATGTTCGGCGGCAAGGGCTGAAGAGCTGCTCAACCTGACAAGGGTAGGTGCTCCGATTCCTGCCAGTGCAGCTGCTCCTGCAAGCTTAAGGAATTTTCTTCTCTGGTTATCCATTATTGGGTCTCCTCCTTAGATGCTGCTTCCTTGGGGCTCAGATGACAGTCCCAGCAATAAGGAGTTACAGCTGCATAGGTATGACAATTATCACAGAATTTTTCTTTATTGCTATGGCACTGCATACAAGCCATCTGCAGGCCCTTACGGTAATTCTTTCCATCGACGGTGATAATCTCCCGATTATCGTCACGCAGGACATTATCACGCCACTTATTCAGTAGCTGCATATGATTGACCCGCATATACTCAACCGATTCAACACATTTTTTTTCTCCACCTGGCGGCAGTTCAGGTTTTGGCGGTGTCCCCGCTTTTAAACCATTAAACCAGATGGGGAAGGTCACAAAAAGGACGAAGATAATCAGTCCCGGTATGATTGTTCCTTTATTGTACATTATACTTTTTCCTCCGTTCTGGTCCGCTTTAGACTAAGGTCCTGAGACCTTCATCAAGTTCTTGCCGATTTTCTCCATCCATAACCAGGGCATTACCAACAAGCTCAGAAACACCGCAAACATTGCATCCTGGGTTCCAGTAATTCATGAGTGAGGTTAATGTTGCCCGATCAATGGCGCATACACAGGAGAGGGTATTAACATCATGTTTGTCGATCACATGTTTAACTGCATTCGCCCGTGGCAGGCCGGCCCGCATCCTGAGTTCCATAATCTCATCGGTATTCAAGCCGGTACCGGAACCGCAACAGAAGGTCTGTTCGCGAATAGTATTCTCCGGCATCTCGACCCAATTATCAACGACATGATCAAGGATATAGCGGGGTTCGTCCATCAGGCCCATGGCCCGCGCCGGATTGCAGGAATCATGGTAAGTAGCCTTAACATGGGCATTACGGCTCTTATCAAGTTTCAACTTGTGATTCTTAATAAGATCGGCTGTGAATTCACTGATGTGTACCATTTTCGTCGATGCGGCATTGTTAAATGTGGTGCCGGTTATTGATGATTTTGGGACCTCGAGGAAATCAGCCGGACCATTCATGGTATCCATATACTGATGAATAACGCGCCACATATGACCGCATTCGCCACCGATGATATACTTCACGCCCAGGCGCTTGGCCTCGGCATACATCTTGCCGTTGAGTTTCTTCATCAGCTCATTGTTGGTGAAGAGACCGAAGTTGCCACCCTCAGAGGCATAGGTTGACCAGGTATAATCCAAGCCGATATGCTCAAAGAGCAGCAGATAACCCATGGCGGTATACAGACCAGGTTCGGCAAAGACATCGGCGGAGGGGGTGATAAACAAGACTTCCGCCCCCTTACGGTTAAAGGAGTGATTGATTTTGACGCCGGTAAGATTTTCAATATCCTCGGCCAGGAAATCAACATTATCCTTGAAGGTATGGGGCTGCAGTCCCATATGATTACCGGTACGGTTGGAGTTGGAGGCGGGCTCCAGGATCCAGTTGATGCCGACGCCTACCAGATGCAGCAGCTCGCGCAGCATCATGGTGACCTCGGCGGTATCAATGCCATAAGGACAGAAAACGGAACAGCGGCGGCATTCAGTGCACTGATAGGAGTACATGAACCACTCTTTGAGCACGCCAACGGTCATTTCACGAGCACCAGCCATCTTGCCCAGTAACTTGCCGGCCAGGGTAAAGTCATTGCGATAAACCGACCTGAGCAGCTCGGCCCGCAACACCGGCATGTTCTTGGGATCGCCGGTTCCGAGGAAAAAGTGGCACTTATCGGCACAGGCGCCGCAGCGGACACAACAATCCATGAAGATCTTTAATGACCGGAATTTATCCAGACGCTCCCGCAGTCCTTTGAGGATAATATCCTGCCAGTTTTCCGGCAGCTTCCAGTCATCATCTTCCGGCGACCATTCACGGGCGTTGGGAAAATTCAGACCCTCCTGGCTGTTCAGGTATTCGACCTTTTCCTGTTTAGCCTGATAGGCATAATTACCTGGTTTAAAAATCGCAGGGACATCGGTCCAGTCCTTGGTAGGCACTGCTCCTGTTGACAAGGACGGCCCCTGCACCACGCTTTTCGATAATTGTTCTAATTTTGGAACTGCCATCGTTATCTAATCCTTATAAGCTAGTTTTGGGTGTGGGCAATCTCAGGCTTCGTCCTTTGCGGCAGGTAATTCTTTATCAACCGGAATTCCAGCATCCACCATAAACTCCCGGAACTCATCCTCATATCCTGCATAAGAATGGGGTTTGATCGTCGGATCATTCCAGGGATTGATGTGCCGTTTTGCCCGACTGTCATTGGCCATGTTTCTGGTGGGACTCATGAAGACGCCGCCCATATGCATCAATTTACTGAAGGGGAAATAGGCCAGTAAGGTACAGACCAGAAAGAGATGAATATAAAAAATAGTCCCTATCTGCGCGCCGATTACCGGCGAGAAAGTCACCAGGCCCAGAGCCAGACTTTTGATAGTGACGATATCAATATCAGTACGCAGGAAATAACGCATCAGGATACCGGTGACAGCAATAGCAAAGATCAGCACCAGCGGAAAATAATCATTATTCAGAGAGATATAGCGGACCTGGACATTGATCAGACGACGGCCGAAAAGAAACAAGATCCCGAGCAGAAGGACTACACTGGAGAGATAAAGCGTGGGGGCCCCGATCTGCAGCATCGAATCCACCCCTTCAATAGCGGAAAGCCAGAAAGGAATCGGATCAACAAACAGGCGCATATGCCGGATGATAATTACCAGAAAAGAATAATGAAAAAGCAGACCAAACAGCCACAGCCACTTGGATGATTCATGGGTAACCTTTGGTCCATTGTGGATCTCTGACTTGGTATTGCGGAAGAGTGTTCTGAAGAGAAAGATCTCCAGAAACATTCTCCCTACCACCTCGGAGATCTTGGTTGGACAGTCAAGCTTGTCCTGCTTGATAAAATCCAGTGAGGCGCCTTGACCACAGGTTGTGGGAATGGAAAAGGGAACCGGTGATTTCGCCCATTGGATGATCCGGTAAACAAACCCACCAACAAAGAGCATAATGGCCAGATACGGTATCGCAACTCCAAAAAGGTATTGCATACCCGGTATCTGGGATCCTAGCCCTGCAATCAATATCAGAGCAATGACTGCCAGGAATGAGAAGGCGTACTTCATTTCTTACCTCGCTTCAAATTGAACAGTGTTGGAAACTTCCCGTAAGGAACAAGCCCTTGCGGTCCAGTGCCCAGTTAATGGTTTTCAACAATCTTAAGAGATTCCTGAATATCGTTTTTCAGCAAATTGGTCGGGCATTTACTGTCAGTAAGAATATATCTGCCGGTCTTTATTTCCTGGATACGCACCTGATACAAACGCTCCCGGCATTGCATATAGAGGTCAAAGGCGGCAAGCACGGCCAAATCAACGGCAAATTCAAAATCATAGAGTTCCTGAACAAGATGACATCTTTCCTTGTCCTTGGCCAGAACTTCACGGGTGATATGCTTTACCGCATGAATCGGGCCTACTGCCACCGAGGCGGCAAACTCCTGAATGGACCTGATCTGCATGATCTGTTCCAAGGGAGCGACAAACTCCTGGGGATCAGCATTCTTAGCCAGCAGGCCGAACAAGCGATCCAAGGCCTCTCTGGTATTGCCGCCAACCGGATTGGCAAACTTATTCTTTTCTTTTTTAAAAAAGGATGAAGATTTGTAGGTAGATAACGTGTAATCAACCCACCTGTCTACAATTTTTTCCCTATGATTCCTAAAAGCCTCATCAAGCTTCATTGTCCCACCTGTCCCTGATCAATTATGATCGCGGCCAGCCATTAATGAATAGTCATTCATAAGGCTCGACCTTTATCATCTTTTTTTCTGTTAATCAACAGTTTTTTGTGGCTTAACCAAATAACCAGCCCATTTCCCACGATTGCGGCAACTGCCAAGCGACTGAGCCGGCAAAGTGTTGGCTCGCCTCAGAAAGGGCAGAGCACGGCAGCCATTATAAGATCTTAATTTTATTTGATTTTCATTTGCTTAACAGGAT